>LPNG01000026.1:0-21531 GCA_001543395.1 Candidatus Alcium sp. F082
ATGAACATGTCACAGTTCACTGCCGGCATGTACATGGTCCGCGTCTACACTGAAAGCGGTGTGACCGTCAAGCGCGTCACTGTCATGCAATAAATGACAATCGGTTAATGTAGAGACGGTGTGCACACCGTCTCTACAGCACCGATAAAAACAAGAAAGGCAACCCAAACAGGTTGCCTTTCTTTGTTTTGTCTTTTGGAATTCAATAGGTCTCGTGGATGCCTCGCCCGGGCAATGCAGCAATCAGCTTCTTGGTGTAGGCATTCTGTGGATGCTCGAAGAGTTGGTCGGCATCCTCCATCTCAACGGGCGTCCCATTGTACATCACCACCACACGGTCGCTCATGAAGCGAACTACACTGAGGTCATGCGAGATGAAGATATAGGTAAGATTTCGTTCTTTTTTCAAACGGTTGAGCAGATTGAGGACCTGCGCCTGCACTGACACATCCAAGGCCGATACCGACTCATCACAGATGACCAGACGTGGATTCACCGCCAAAGCGCGCGCGATGCAGATGCGTTGCCGCTGTCCGCCCGAGAACTCATGAGGATACCGATCATAATGCTCGGCTTGAAGTCCCACTTGTTCCAACAGATCACAAACCGCTTTCCTACGTTTACTAGCATCGTTTTCGATGCCATGCACCTGCATGGGCTCGGCAATGGCTTCTCCGATAGTGATGCGTGGGTTGAGAGAAGAGTAGGGGTCTTGAAATACAATCTGTGCCTGTTTTCGGAAGTCGCGCAAGGCTTGGCCTTTCAATGCGGTTACTTCTATGCCGTCAAACCACACTTTGCCGCCTGTAGGCTCAACCAAACGCAGGATGCTGCGGCCTAAGGTGGTCTTGCCGCAGCCCGACTCGCCAACGAGGCCGAGGGTCTCACCTTCGTAGACCTCGAGACTTACGTCGTCGACGGCCTTCACATGACCGTAGACACGACTGAACACGCCTTTGCGCAATGGGTACCATGTTTGAAGATGCTCCACTTTTAGTATGGGCGATTGGCTGTATAGCTGCTTGAGATGCGCTTGACGCTCTTCGTCGGTGATTTGCAGGTCTTTCAGTATCTGTTCTTTACCACCTTGCCATTGTCCGTCAAGAAACTCTTTGACGACGGGAAGACGCTTGAGACGCACGTCCATAGGCGGGCGGCAAGCCAAAAGACCTTGCGTGTAAGGATGCTTTGGATGGCTGAGAATCTGCTGTACGGTGCCGCGTTCCATTATCTCGCCGTTGTGCATAACGGCCACGTCGTCGGCAATCTCGGCCACGACGCCGAGGTCGTGGGTGATGAAGATCATACCCATCCCCGTTTCGGCCTGCAGCTGGCGTAAGAGCTTTAGGATTTCGAGCTGCACGGTCACATCCAGGGCCGTGGTGGGCTCGTCGGCAATAAGCAGCTGAGGTTGGCAGGCGATGGCCATGGCGATCATCACACGCTGTTTCTGTCCGCCCGAGAGCTCATGGGGATAGCTGTCGTAGATGGCTTCCGGCCGAGGCAACATCACCTGCTTGAAGAGTTTGATGACACGCTCTTTGGCTTCGCGGTGCATGTCATACCGAGTCCTGCTGCCCATAGATACACTCCCTCGTTCCTCGGTCGGTATGACATGGGCGGCAGGGCGAGCGTATCTATGCACCGCTTGTCTTCCTTCATGCTGCAGTATCATCTCCGACACCTGATAGCCACATTTGTAGACAGGGTTCAGCGAGGTCATCGGTTCCTGGAAAATCATGGCGATGCGTTTGCCACGCACCGTTGCCATCTGACTCTCGTTGAAGTCCTTGATCTCGTCGTCGCCAAGCCGTATGGAATCGGCTTTGATTTGGCTGTTTCTTTCGTTCAGCAGGCGCATGACGGCCAACGAACTCACCGACTTGCCCGAACCCGACTCACCGACCAAACCAAGTGTACGGCCGGCAAACACCTCCAAGTCGATGCCATGCACGGCTTCGACCCATTCTTTTTCATGTTTGAAAGAGATTCGGAGGTTTTTAATGGATAACAAGGGCGTCGGCATCTATCGCAAATTTGTGGCAAAGGTATTGAAAAAATATCTACTTTTGTAAAAAATATCTAGTCATGAAAAAGACAATGTTACTGTTCCTTGCCCTGCTTCCCATGATGGCCTGGGCCCAGTTTGATGCCTATTTCAGCGAATCCTCCTTGCGCGTCGACTATTGCTTGACGGGCAACAGCAAGGAGACTTCGTTTTCGCTCAAGGAACTCATTCACGAGCCCTATTGGAGTGGCTCGAAGACCAACCTTATCGATAACCTGGAGTTCGGAAGCTATATCGTCAAGGTGTTTGAGACGGGAACGGACCATCTCTTGTTCTCCAAAGGCTATCAGAACCTTTATGGCGAATGGCAGACCACTGACGAAGCCAAACAGGTCACCAAGACTTTCGACGAGTCGGTCGTTGTGCCTTTCCCAAAGGTGAAGATTGATATCGCCTTATGTTACAAGACCTGGGAGGGCGAACTCAAGGAAGGCATGCGCTTTAGCGTCAGCCCCATGGACTATTTCATCCGCGACTATGACAAGCTTGACTTGCCTGTCTATGAGGCATGGATTGGCAACAAAGACATCACCAAGGCTGTCGACATCGTCATCCTTCCCGAGGGTTACACCCAAGCCGAGATGGGCAAGTTCATTAAAGACTGCGACTTTTTCGTGAAGAGTATGTTCAGCTATGCGCCTTACGACCGGTATCGCGAGAGTTTCAATATCCGTGGGGTGATGGCACCATCGGCTGAGAGTGGCTGCACCATGCCTGGCGACCATATCTACAAGAACACGGCCATGCGCTTCAGCTTCTGGACCTTCGACTCGGAACGTTATTGCATGAGCACCGACAACCGCGACATCCGTGACCTGGCGGGTCAGGTGCCATACGATCAGATATACATCCTCATCAACACGGAGAAATATGGTGGTGGCGGTATTTATAATTTCTACTGCTCCAGCGCCAGCAGCAATGGCTTCTCGAGCGATGTCATCATCCATGAGTTTGGGCACGGCTTTGCGGGCTTGGCCGACGAATACTACAATGACGACACTTACGGCGACATGTACAACAACGACTTGGAGCCTTGGGAACCCAATATCACCACACTGGTCGACTTCGATGCGAAGTGGAAGGATATGGTGGACAAGAAGACTCCCGTCCCGACGCCGCGTGAGAAGAGATATGAAAGCACGATAGGTGTCTTCGAAGGCGGAGGCTATGAGGCCGAGGGCGTCTACAGCCCCCACATGGATTGCCTGATGAAGACCTTCAACGGCCATGAGTTTTGTCCCGTCTGTCAACGTGCCATCGAACGGATGATATTATATTATTCAAAATAAAACGAATGGAATTAAGCAGGGCAGACACATAGGTCTGCCCCTACTCTAAACTCTAAACACTAAACTCTCAACTTTGAACTATCTGGATATCATCATCGCCATCATCCTGCTTCTTTTTGGGGTCAAGGGTTTCCGCAAAGGCCTCATTATTGAAGTGGTCACCCTATTGGCTTTTGCCGTGGGCATCTATGGCGCGATGCATTTCTCCGACTTCACTGCTGAGCATTTGAAGGAATTCATGGAGATCAATCCGAAATACCTCAACACTACGGCATTTGTGCTCACCTTTATACTGTTGGTCATCTTGGTGAATATCATTGGAAGGATGGTGACCAAGCTGATTCAGGCTATGAATTTGGGCTTTTTCAACAAATTGGGTGGCGCAGTGTTTGGCATGGCCAAAGGTGTGCTGCTCTGCAGCATTATGGTCATGGTGCTCAACAACTTCCAGCTGCTTGGCGTTGTGAAACCTGAGGTAAGGGAACAATCCAAACTCTATCCTTACATCGAAGAGACGGTGCCCTATGTCTATAGAGGCTTTGACCTGGTGAAAGGCTATGTCAACGACTTGCAAAACGAAGAAGAGGAGCCCTCGCAGGCCCCTCTCCAAACCGTTTAGTTTTATAATATCCTCCTCTTAAATCACCCCGCGATCCAGTAAGGTCATGATGGTCTCGATTTCATCGTCTTCGGGATTATGTTGGGGGTCATATTCTGTCTTCAAGTTATAGCCCCACAGGCGGGCAAAGCCTTGGTAGAAGAAGGCGCGCACCTTGCCTCGCAGCTCCTGTACCACTTTGTAGCTGGTGTTGCCGGTCTCGCGGTCGATGAGGCGGACGAGGATAAGGCCTTGCGTGATGGTCAGGTTCTTCAGTTCCTCGGTGTATTGTTCGGTGATCTCCGTCTCGGCCTGTTTCATCAGGCGGTTGCGTTCCGTTTTGCTGGGGATGTTGGCCAAGAGGGAGTCATACTCTTGCATCTTTGTCCCGGCCAGCTTTGCGTAAGGATACACTTTCTTCACGTTGTTGGCCAGACGGCGTCCCTTGTTCGTCTCGATGATTTGCAGGTAACGTTGCATCAGGTCGATGTCGACTTCGGGCAAGTATACGATGAGGGTGGTATCGCCATTCTCTTCGATGCGACCATAAACCACGGAGCCTTTGACGGGTTCGGTGGGATTCGAAAAGTCGACCACCGACGACTTGGGTTGGGCGTCTTGCTTTTTGACGAGCACCACTTTCTTTCTTGTGGGGTCGACCTTGGAAATCATCTGGGCAAAACCGGTCAGGCTCATCAAGGCAATCAGGGCAACTAAGACTATTCTTTTCATGACGTTCACTTTTTTCTATTGTTCAACGTTCATGGATATGCAAGTATTGTGCCAAAAAAAAGCATCGAGCCGAAACCCGATGCTTTTTTTGAAGAAACTAATCGAAGAATCAGTCGCCTACATGGAGTTTTTGCAACCCCGATTTCTCTATTTTGGCCTCGGCATAAGCGCGGTCGACCACCAGCTCTGTCGCCTTGATGTCGGAAGGCATCTCAAACATGGCGTCGTTGAGGATGGCCTCCATGATGGAACGTAGTCCGCGTGCGCCTACCTTGAATTCGATGGCTTTGTCGACCACGAAATCGAGCACCTCGTCCTTGATGACTAAGTTGATCTTGTCCATGGCAAAGAGCTTTTGGAACTGCTTCACCAGGGCGTTCTTAGGCTCGGTGAGGATGCGTTTCAGTGCGTCTTTGTCCAAGGGGTTGAGGTGGGTGATGACAGGCATACGGCCTACAATCTCAGGAATCAAGCCGAATTTCTTCAGGTCGGCAGGTGAGAGGTATTGCAACATGTTGTCCTTGTCGATAGCCTCGTTACCTCCGGTGCCGTAGCCAATCACGTTAGTGCGCTTACGGGCCGCGATGAGACGCTCGATGCCGTCGAAAGCGCCGCCGGCGATGAAGAGGATGTCCTTCGTGTTGACGGCAATCATCTTTTGCTCGGGGTGCTTGCGTCCGCCTTGTGGCGGCACATTGACGATCGAGCCTTCCAATAGCTTCAGCATGGCTTGTTGCACACCTTCGCCCGACACGTCGCGGGTAATGCTGGGGTTGTCGCTCTTGCGGGCGATTTTGTCAATCTCGTCGATGAAGACGATGCCACGTTCGGTGGCGGCAACGTCGTAGTCGGCGGCCTGCAGCAGCTTGACGAGGATGTTCTCCACGTCTTCGCCTACATAACCGGCTTCGGTGAGCACGGTGGCGTCGGCGATGGCGAAAGGCACGTTGAGCATCTTGGCGATGGTGCGGGCCAGCAGGGTCTTGCCCGTGCCAGTCTCACCCACGAGGATGATGTTCGACTTCTCGATCTCCACCTCGTCGGCCTCCACCTTCTGGCTGATGCGCTTGTAGTGGTTGTAGACGGCTACTGCCAGTGTGCGTTTGGCTTCGTCTTGCCCAATGACATACTGGTCTAGGAAAGCCTTGATCTCAGCGGGTTTCTTGAGCGTCATCCCCGAAGGGGTATACGCCTTCTTTTCCCCGCCAAACTGCTCCTTGACGATAAGGTGGGCCTGTTCGGCGCAGCTGTCGCAAATCTCGGCATCGATGCCTTGGATGAGCAGCCTTACCTCACTGGCTTTTCTGCCACAAAACGCGCAAACGCCTGACTTCTTGGCCATAGATTAAGCTTGTTTGTTTTTGATGAGCACTTCGTCGATCATGCCGTATTCCTTGGCTTCGGCGGCGGTCATCCAATAGTCGCGGTCGCTGTCGGCCCATACCTTGTCGTAGGTCTGGCCCGAGTGCTTGGCGATGATTTCGTACAGTTCCTTCTTCAGCTTCTGGATCTCACGTGCCGTGATCTCAATCTCGGTAGCCTGACCTTCCACGCCGCCCATGGGCTGGTGGATCATGATGCGCGAGTGGGGCAGGGCAGAACGCTTGCCCTTGGTGCCGGCGCACATCAACACGGCGGCCATCGAAGCTGCCATGCCAGTGCAGATGGTGGCCACGTCGGGGCTGATGAACTGCATGGTGTCGTAGATGCCCAAACCGGCATACACGCTGCCGCCAGGGGAGTTGAGATAGATCTGGATGTCGCGCTTCGAGTCGGTCGACTCAAGGAAGAGCAACTGGGCTTGGATGATGTTGGCCACATAGTCGTCGATGGCAGTGCCAAGGAAGATGATGCGGTCCATCATCAAGCGGCTAAATACGTCCATCTGGGCGACGTTGAGCTGACGCTCCTCGATGACGGTAGGGCTGATGTAGCCACTGTTGTTGATCTTGGAGATGTACTGCTCAAGGCCGAGGGTGTTCAGGCCGACGTGCTTGGTTGCATACTTGAAAAATTCGTTATTCATGGTGTGTTGGTTTATTTCTTTTTCTTTTTGCCATCACCTTCCAGCTTCTTCATGAAGTCGGCAGGGCTGGTCTCAGTGTAGTTGATGTTCATCTTACCTTTCAGGAAGGCAGTCATCTTGATGTCGGCCAGTTGGTTCTTGAGTTGCTCCACTTGCTTGCCGTCCTTGAGGTAGTTGGCGGCAATCTTGTCGAGGTTGGCCTTCATATCGTCTTCGAGGGAGGCATAGTCGATGCCAGGGAAGATCTGCTTCAGCACGAAGTCCTTCACTTCCTCGTCCTTGATGATGAGTTCGGGGTTGGCTTTCACGATGCTGTCTTCGATGAGTTGCCAACGCAGACCCTTCACGTATTCTTTCTCGTAGTTCTTCTCCACGTCCTCGGGGGTGATGTTGCCTTGACTGTTCTCGACGATCCAACGCTTCATGAAGGTGTCGGGCAGGTCGAACTTGACGGCGGCCACCAGCTCGTCAATCATCTTGTTGAAGAGGATGGGGTCGGTCTCGGCTTCATGCTGCTTCTCCATCTCGGCCTTGACAGCGGCTTTGAAGGCGTCGAGGTCCTTGATGTCCTTCTTGGGGAAGATCTTCTCGAAGAACTCCTCGTTCAGTTCGGGCTTCTCGTTGCGGATGGCATCGTCGATGATGATGTTGAAGTCGCTGGCGGCGGGGGCGTCGTTACCCAAAACCTTGGCAGCTTCCTCTTCCGAACCGAACACCTTGGCGAAGTTGACGACGAACTCAGAACCCACTTCCTTGTCGATGAATTTCTTGCGTTGGGTCTTGTTCTTGATTTGGCTCATATTGAAGTAGACGCCGTCTTTCTCGTAGCCGCCTTCCACTTCCTTGCCGTTCTTGGCTTCGCGGATCTTGATCTCGAGGCGATCGTCTTCGCCAACAGTCTCAGGATGGCTCGTGTTGGGGTTGCGCTGTTGGAGGTCTTCGATAACCTTGTCCACTTCCTCGTCGGTGGGAACGATATGGTAGAAGTCGACCATCGTGTTGGTGAAGTCGACGTTGATTTCGGGACGCAGGGCAGCCTCGAAGTAGAAATCGATGTTGTCTTCCTTCTCAAGGTCGGTGGGCTGCTGCAGCTCGGTGTCGTTGAGCGGATAACCCAACAGGTCGAGCTTGTTGTCAAAGATATGCTTGTTGAGGTTATCAGAAACGATGTTGTTCAGAGCTTCCATCTTTGCGCTGGCACCATACATCTTCTTGATCATGCCCATGGGCACCATGCCGGGACGGAAACCAGGGACATTGGCCTTGTGGCGCATCTGTCTCAAGGTCTTTTCAACCATTTCTTCGTAGTCTGCTTTCTCAACGTTGATTTTGATGGAGATCAGGTTGTCTCCTTTTTTGCTTTGTGTGATGTTCATTTTAATATATTGATTTTCTGTAACTTGTGCGGATGAAGGGACTCGAACCCTTACTTCGTGAGAAACTAGATCCTAAGTCTAGCGCGTCTACCAATTCCGCCACACCCGCGCATGTGGTTGCGTTTTTGAGGGCGCAAAGATACAACAATTTATTTAATAAGGTGTAAAAAACTTAGTTCTTCACGTCCAAAGCCTCACGCAATGCGTTGCCGATGAGCATAAAGGCTAGTACCAAGAGCATGATGGCGATGCCAGGCAGGATGGCTAGATAGGCCGCGTCGAGGATGATGAAGGCGTAGTTTTCCTTGATCATGCTGCCCCATGAAGGCATGGGAGGCTGCACGCCGATGCCCAAGAAACTCAAGCCTGCCTCAAGCAGGATGGCCGAGGCGAAGTTGGCTGCCGACACCACGATGATGGGGTTGAGGATGTTGGGCAGGATATGACGGAAGATGATACGCAGGTTCTTGAAGCCCAAGGCACGACCTGCCTCTACGAAGGTGGTCTCACGGATGGAGAGAATCTGTCCACGGACGATGCGCGCCACCTCAACCCACATGGTCAGCCCCACGGCGATGAACACCTGCGCGATGCCCTTGCCCAAGGCAAAAGTGATGGCGATGACGAGCAATAGGGTAGGGATGGACCACACCACGTTGATGAACCACACCACCGCGTCGTCGACTTTGCCACGGAAGAAGCCGCCCAGACTGCCCATCACAATACCGATCATCAGACTGAGCAACACGGCAATGAAGCCTACGCAGAGACTGATGCGACTGCCCAAGATCAAACGGCTGAGGAAGTCGCGGCCAAACTGGTCAGTGCCCAAAAGGAACTTGCGATGTTTTACACAATGGCTCCTGATATAGGCGTCGGCTTCTTCCGCAGAATCAAAAGCAAAGGTCCCTGAGCCTGCGGTCCCTGAGGCATCTCGAAGGGTTGAAGGGCCGACTTGTATTAATTCTTGATTGTCAATGATTTCTGTTCTTTGGTTTACGCTCTCTTCTGATTGATAGAGATATACTGTAG
This sequence comes from Candidatus Alcium sp. F082, assembly GCA_001543395.1. Taxonomy (GTDB): domain Bacteria; phylum Bacteroidota; class Bacteroidia; order Bacteroidales; family F082; genus Limimorpha. The sequence continues at coordinate 9,122 of LPNG01000026.1, forward strand.
TGGCCTGGGCGTCGACGTGTATGCTGTCGAAAGGCAGGTAGATGACATCGTCGGGACGGCCGTTGAACAAGAACTGGAAAAACGGCGTTTTAGGGCTGGGGTTTTCTTTTGGAATCATCAGCATGTCGACCTCAAAACCGGGTTTCTTGGTGCTGATTTCAAGGATCTGCCTGTTGGCGTTGGGCGTCTTGTCGGGGATGATGAGGTAGGCAAACAAGGCCAAGAAAGCCCAAAGGAGCACGAAGCCACAGGAAATCATTCCGAGTTTGTTGCTGCGGAATCGTTTCCAAGCCAATGCCCTTGGGGATTGCTGTTGTGTCGGCTTCCCATCCATGATGCGTCTGCGTTTGAGCCGTCAAAAATACGGAATTCGCCCCTGATTTCGAGGTGAAAATGAAAAAAATGAAAAATTTGCTTGAAATTAGTCGCCGTTTTGGAAAAAAGTAGTATTTTTGCAGCCGATTTCGCAGATGCGGAACAGATGGTGGGTGTAGCTCAGCTGGTTAGAGTACCGGATTGTGGTTCCGAGGGTCGTGGGTTCGAATCCCATCTCCCACCCAGAAGGAAGAGGCTCATGAGAGCCTCTTTTTTTGTTTTCCTCTTCTGTTTCGACGAAAATGATTATTTTTGCGGCAAATTTAGCGATGCAATGAATAGAAGTTATAGAATCAACCTACGACGTGAACCTGAAGGTGGTTATACCGTTTTCGTCCCTTCTTTGCCAGGTTGCATTACATACGGTGAAACCGTGGATGAAGCAATTGATATGGCAAGGGAGGCCATAGAACTGTTCATTGAAGAACTTGAAGATAGAGGCGAGCCTATCCCCGATGACAGCAATATGCTGGAGTATTCATTGAATCTGTCAATGGCATGAATTTAAGCCCGTCTTATTTGATACAGCTTCTTGAAAGCGCAGGCTTTCAATTTAAAAGAGCGAAAGGTTCTCATAGGGTTTATTATAATCCAGTGAGCAATAAAACTATCATAGTACCTTTTCATAATGGAAAGGATTTGAAAAAAGGAACCTTTCTAGCTATTTTGAAACAAGCAGGAATTGAATTATAAAAAAAAGAATAAAGGATGTCTAGGATAATGGCTATCGACTTGGGACGCAAGCGCAGCGGCATCGCTGTCACCGACCCTTTGCAGATCATCGCAAACGGGCTGACGACGGTGGAGTCGCATAAGCTTGTCGACTTCGTGCTCGATTATGTGAAGCACGAAGAGGTGGAGCGTATTGTCATCGGTGAGCCTAAGGACATGAAGAACAACCCTTCCGACTGTTCGAAATACATCGAGCCCATCGTCAACCGCCTGAAGAAATTGCTGCCCGACATGAGCATTGTCCGTTACGACGAGCGATTCACCTCGGTGATGGCACACCAAACCATGATTGATGCAGGCCTCAGCAAGTCGCGTCGTCAGGACAAGGAACTTGTCGACACCATTGCCGCCACCATCATCCTCCAGTCCTACATGGAGTCCCTCAACTCTAAACCCTCAACTCTAAACTCTAAACAAATATGATTTTACCCATAGTAGCATACGGACACCCCACGCTGAAAGCTATCGCCAAGCCCATCACTCCCGATTATCCCGACTTGGAAACCCTGTTGCAGGATATGTGGGAGACTTTGGCACATTCTGAAGGCGTCGGTTTGGCCGCCCCTCAAGTCAACAAGTCTATCCGTCTGTTCCTTGTCGACAGCAACCCCTTCTATCCCGATTATCCGGATGCCAAGGATTTCAAGCAGGTGTTCATCAATGCTGAAATGATTGAGACCTTTGGCGACATGGTGCCTTTCAAGGAAGGCTGCCTTAGCCTACCCAATATCTACGAGGAGGTGATGCGTCCCGACAAGATCCGTATCAAGTATCTCGACGAGAACTTCCAAGAGCATGAGGACGTCTTCGAAGGCATCCGCGCACGTATCATCCAGCATGAGTACGACCACCTGGAAGGCCATGTCCATGTCGACCGTATCGCACCGTTGCGTAAGACCTTGTTGCAGAGCAAGCTGCGCGCCATCTCCGAAGGCAAATGCGATGTGGACTACCGTATGATTTTCCCGCATAAGAAAAAACACAGATAACATAATACTATGAAAAACACGCTGAAAGTAATGCTTTTCGCTATGATGGCTATCGGTATGATGGCTTGTGGCGGAAAAGAAGTGACCCAAGAAGATCTGAAGACGGCCGAGGCTTCCTTGTTCAATGCGGACCAGACCGTCAATGAGGCCGAGGCACCTAAGGTGGCAGATACCTACTGCCGTTTCGTGAAACAGCATCCCGACGATTCGGCGGCTGCCCAATGGCTCTATCGTGCCATGGAAATCAATGTGTTTCTGAAAGATGCCGACAAGAGCATCAAGCTCGGTGACCAGTTGATGAAACAGTATCCGCAGTCGGAATGGGCACCTATGAGTCTGTTCCTGCTGGGTTCTTATGTCTACGACAGCCAACTCAACGATACGGCCAAAGCCCATGTGGCATTCCAGAGACTTATCGACAGCTATCCTGAGAGCGAGCTGGTTGACGACGCCCAGATGTCCATCAAATACCTCGGCCTGACTCCTGAGGAGATCATGGAGAGGATCATGTCGCAAACGGAGGTCGAAGATACCGTGTCGGTGGCAACCGAAGAATGAGTATCAGTCAAGTTCAAACAAAAAAGCCTGTAGGATTTCCTGCAGGCTTTTTTCGTTGTCAGAAGATGATGAATCAGCAGCCAAAGGCTTCCTTCATCTTGTCCACCAGGTCGAGTCTTTCCCAACCGAAGAGTTCCACGTTTTTGTAGATGTGCTTGCCGTCGCGGAAGGTGTCCTCATCTTCGTAGTACACCTCTACCTTACGGGGTTTAGGCTTACGACCGAAGTGGCCATAGGAAGCCGTCTCCTCGAAGATGGGGTTGGTAAGGCCAAAGCGTTTCACGATGAAGTAAGGTCTCAAGTCGACCATCTCCTTGACTTTCAAGGCGATCTCGGCGTCGCTCATCTTCACATGTGAGGTGCCGTCGGTGTTGACGTAGAAGCCCACGGGCTCAGCCTTGCCGATGGCATAGGCGATTTGCACTAAGGCTTGGTCACAAACGCCGGCAGCCACGAGGTTCTTGGCGATGTGGCGTGCAGCGTAAGCGGCAGAGCGGTCCACCTTCGAGCTGTCCTTGCCCGAGAAGGCACCGCCGCCGTGGGCGCCACGACCGCCATAGGTGTCGACGATGATTTTGCGGCCGGTGAGACCGGTATCGCCGTGAGGACCTCCGATGACGAACTTGCCTGTCGGGTTCACGTAGAGCTTCATGTCGTCGCCGAAGAGCTTCTTCACTTTGTCAGGCAGTTGGTTCTTCACCCTTGGGATCAGGATGTTGCGCACATCGGCTTCGATTCTTTCGACCATGCGCAGGTCAGCCTCATGCTGGGCTTCCTCGCTGTTGTCGGTGGGTTTGATGAAGTCATCGTGCTGTGTGCTGATGACGATGGTGTCGATACGCAAAGGATTCCAGCCTTCGCCGTATTCCACCGTCACTTGCGACTTGGCGTCGGGACGGAGGTAAGTCATCTCCTTGCCTTCGCGGCGGATGGCAGCGAGTTCTTGCAAGAGCATGTGTGCGAGGTCGATGGTGAGGGGCATGTAGTTATCGGTCTCCTTACAGGCAAAGCCGAACATCATGCCTTGGTCGCCAGCGCCTTGGTTTTCGTCGTCTTCGCGCTTGACACCCTGGTAGATGTCGTTCGACTGTCCGTGAAGGGCAGAGAGCACGCCGCACGACTGTGCGTCAAATTGGTACTCCGACTTGTTGTAGCCGATTTTTTCGATCACGCGGCGGGCAATATCCTGAATCTCAACGTATGCGTTGGTGCGGATTTCGCCTGCCACGACGACAAGTCCGGTCGTGACTAAGGTTTCGCAGGCCACCTTTGAGGTGGGATCATAGCGCAGAATCTCGTCCAATACGGCATCCGAAATCTGGTCGGCTACCTTGTCGGGATGACCCTCAGAGACGGATTCTGAAGTGAAATAATAACCCATAACAAATTGTTTATTAGTTAGTTAATAATTAATTTGTGTGGGAAGTCTTGAAGTTGAAAGGGTCCTTCGACAGGCTCAGGAACCCAAGGAAAAAGCATTGGTTTAGCATTTTTTCTTGTGGTTGCAATCAAATCAAATCTTTCCACGTAAGCGGGTGCAAAAGTACAAAATAAATTTGAGCGCGACAGCATCGCGCTCAAATTTATTTTGTCAGCTTCTGGAAAGCCTCCTCAATGCTCAAGTCCTCTTTCTGTAAGGTCTTGATGATGAGGCCGCGGTCCACCGACCACTTCATCAGGTTGGCGCGGATGTCCGTGTCGCCTTGTGGCTCCAGGATCCAGTGGTTTTCCTTGACCTGCTGCACGCGTCCCACTTGCGGGATGCTGCGGAGCAGGGCTTCGCTCACCTCGTTTTCGAACTCCACGATGACGACGTTGCTGGCAGAATTCTCTTGTTTCAGGTTCTCGATCTTGTCGTCGGCCACCACTACACCTTTATTAATAATAATGGCGCGTTCGCAGATGGCTTCCACCTCCTGCATGATGTGGGTGGAGAGCAGCACGGTCTTCTCCTTGCCGAGGTTGGAGATGAGGTTGCGGATGTCGATGAGTTGGTTGGGGTCGAGGCCCGAGGTGGGCTCGTCGAGGATGAGCACCTGCGGGTCGTGCATCATGGCTTGGGCGAGACCCACGCGCTGGCGGTAGCCTTTCGAGAGGGCCCCGATTTTCTTGTGTGCCTCCAGGCCGAGGCCTGTCTCGTCAATCATTGCCTCAATGCGTTTCTTGGCCGCTTCGCCTTTCAGTTGGTGGACGCCGGCCACGAACTCAAGGTATTCGCGGACGTACATATCGAGATACAGCGGATTGTGTTCCGGCAGGTAGCCCACGATGCGCTTGACGGCCATGGGGTCGTCCATGACGTCGTGGCCTTCCACGCTCACTGAGCCCGAGGTGGGAGGGATGAAGCAGGTAATGATCTTCATCAGTGTCGACTTGCCCGCACCGTTGGGACCGAGCAGTCCGACGATACCTTTATTAATGGAGAGCGTCACGTCATTGAGGGCAAGCTGTTCGCCGTAACGTTTGGTGATATGCTGGATTTCGATGGACATTTTCTTGAATTTTGGCGCAAAGGTAAGGTTTTTTGAAAATTGAGGAAGCATCTTAACGATGTTTTTTTTTGTTACTTTTGCACCCGTGAAACGGCTTTTATTCTTAGGAATGGTTCTGCTGCTGGTTTTGGCTTCATGCCACAATCCTCAGCGTGAGGCGCGGTACATGGTGCGGCGTGCCGAGCGATTATGTGACACTCTGCCCGACAGCACAGTCACTTTGATTGACAGTGTGTTGCGTATGCCTGTTTATTTCAACGAGAAGCACCGTATGGAAATGGCTTTACTGCAAGGCGAGGCCTTGTTTGGCGACCATGGACAAGAGATTCCACCTTTGATGGACGATGAATTCTTTGACGACAAGCCCTTCTTCACTACCAGCCCCGAGCTGGAGCGCGCTGCCGACTACTACGCCCGAAAGAAACAATATGACAAGGCTGCACATGCGGCACTTTACAGCGGCTTTATCCAGCAGCACTATAGCGAGAAGACCATTGCTATGCAGTCGTTTAAGGATGCCGAGCAGTATGGAGGAATGGCAGGGGATAGCCTAACTGTGGTATTTGCGAAATATTGGATGGGGAAAATGCTTTTCGAAGACGGATCAGTGCAAGAATCTGTGATTATATTGGGAAATACGGAAAAGGGATTTAACAACAACTATTCCGCGAAAGCCTTGGTTAAGAATATGTTGGCGGTTTGCCATATGGTGCTTGGCGATTTTGAAAATGCAGAGATGTGCTTGTATCAGAGCCTGGCTCTATCAGAGAAAGCTCATGTCAATAAGGTAAAATGTAGGGTTTTGAACAATTACGCAGTGCTTTACCGTTTGCAAGGAAAATTTGACTTGTCTCTCAACAATCTTAGACAAACTAATGAGTGTTATAATCCTAATGATGCTGAGTTGTTTACTTTTTTGCTTAATATGGGTAAAACTTTTATGGCTGCCAGAAGAATGGATTCTGCAACGGTATATTACCAACGAATTGAGGACCTATTATCAGTCGTACATATGAAAAACGAAACCAAAGTATCTGCATATGGCGCACTTTCAAGGTTTGAAGAAGTTCAAAACAATACTCAATTAGCTTTGCAATATCGTCAAAAGCACGAAGAGTTTCTATATGAAGTGATACGTCAACAACAGGAACAAAACATCTATCGTATCCAACAACAATACGACTATGAGAACCTTCAAAATACATTAAATAGAAAAATCATTTTTAGACATAGGATCATATTGATTATCAGTTTGTTGTTGTTTGCAGCAACAGTCGCTATTTTGGCTTTGCAAATGCGGCACAAGCGATTGCGAGAAGAGGAAGCAGAAATGAAAAAGCAGATTGACGATTTGAAAAACGACCTTCGGCAATCGGTCAAGACTTCCTATTTGGAACAAGAGCTTTCTTCGCGCCTTCGTTTGATTATTTCTGCATACCGCAAGCAAAAAAATGGCTATGACCCAAAAAACGAATGGAGCACTATTGTGTATAAGCTGATGAATAGAAGGGAAAGTCTCTTTGATGCAGTTTTGGTGGAAATGGAAAAAGTGTACCCTAGCATCTATACCGTTTTGCGTAAGAAATATCCTGAACTGAACGAAACAGAGACCAAGGTATGCCTGTTGTCGTGCTCCGATCTTTCCAATACGGAAATGGCTGAAATTTTGGAAATGAGCAAGTTTACCATCGACAAAAATCGGAGCAAGCTACGCGACAAACTGAACTTGAAGCCTGAAAAAATGAAGGAGCAGTTGCATCAAGTACTCTCCCATTGAGTTTATTTCTCATTTTTAGCCTCAAAAACGATACTTTAGGCCTTTTTTAGCGTTGCTCATTTGTATTTGGGCTAAAAAATCATTGTATCCTCCGTTTCTGTTTTTATTGTGTATCAATAATTTGCATTTTTCAATGCAAGAAAAAGTTGTACTTGGACAAATCATCATTGTATCTTGATTGACCAATAGATTTGATACTGTAATTTAGTGCCGTGAATCGTTTCAATATTATAACAACAACTATGAAAAAAGCCTTTTTTTTATTATCAATTTTTACATCTGTCTTGTCGTCCACGATGTCTCAATCCATCGAGAGCCCTTTCGATTCGCTTGATGTTGCCCGCTTGCAAGTCATGTATGACCTGACTTTTCGTGAGGACTCAACGCATCTGAATCACGTGGGCAAGCAAAGAATGGTATTGTTTATTGGCAATACGATTTCAAGTTTTGAAGGTTATGGTAACTATCAACTGGACCGAATTCGGTATCAAAAGATGAGCGAAGGAGGTTATTTTGATTGGTTCAGTACCAATGCGTCAGGCTTTGTTGGACGATTTATGTATCAAATTTATAAGAATTTTCCATTTGGCAAAATGACATATACTGACATGCTCTTAATTGAAGGCAGATTCAAGTATTATGAGGATATGGATGAGTTCGACTGGATTATCCTCGACGACACCCTTTCCATCGCGGGTTATCTCTGTCAAAAAGCCGTTTGCCAATATGGAGGCCGCTCGTGGGAAGCGTGGTTTACCGATGAACTGCCTTTTAGTGATGGGCCGTATAAATTCAATGGCTTGCCAGGACTAATCATGCAGGTAGCTGACACAAGAAATCATTATTGTTTCAGTTTCGTCTCTATTGAGAAGCCTGCAATAAGTACAAACATCGAATGGCATGATGTGTCATTTTACGGGTCTGGTTTTAATTATATTCCAACAACGAGAAAAGACTTTTTAAGGGTGGAGGATGAACTGCGTGGAAACATCATGAGTCATTTCGATGAACGAATAAGCGCAGCCGAACAAAAACAGGTTTATAAGGTTATGCAATCACGCAACAACCCCATCGAACTCGACAGGAAATGAAAAACTAATAAAATCGTATTGTAATTAGAAAAATAGTTATATCTTTGCGGTGTTAATTCAAAAACAAACCACGCAATGAAAACAAGACTCCTGTTATTAATGGTCACACTCGCCTTTGCTTTGCCGATGCGGGCACAGGATGAGGACACGCTTTGCCAAGCTCGTCTGATGGTGATGTACGAACTCACATACCGTGAGGACACCAACCACATGGACCGCGCAAAAAAAGAGCGGATGATGTTGCTTATCGGCGACGAAATCAGCCGCTTCCAGAGTTACAATAATTATAGGGCCGAAAAGAAAATGAAGGAGAAAAGGCGGCAAGGCATCGTGGAAAAAGTGATTTATGTGAAACAAGAGGACATTTCCCGCTACATTTACAAGGTTTACAAGAACCATCCACTTGGCAAGATTACCATGATTGATAATGTTTTTATGACAGGGGTGTTCCTATATGAAGAGGATTATCCTTGCATGACATGGGAATACACCGAAGACACCGCCACCATCAACGGCTATTTCACCCAGAAGGCCGTTTGCGACTATGGCGGTCGCACTTGGGAAGCATGGTTTGCACCAGAATTGCCCTACAACGATGGCCCATACATGTTCTGTGGCTTGCCCGGGCTTATCGTGAAGATTGCCGACACGCAAGACCATTACCGTTTCGAGATGGTCTCGGCGGAAATCCCTGAAGACATGTTCATCGAATGGGAAAATCAGGATTATGTGAGAACCACCAAGAAGGCGTTTTTCAAAGCCTACGACGACAACTTGGCCAACATCGTTGAAAATGCCCTGCCCAACATCCTCGATGCCGACAAGAGCGACATTCAGAAAAAGCTATATTATTACGCAGTTACGAAGAACAACCCCATCGAACTCGACAGGAAATGAAACCGCTTTGGCTCCATATCACTTTGTTTCTGCTGTTGTGTGGAACGCTTTCCGCCCAAACCGTCATCAGCGGCAGCGTGAAAGACACGGAAGGCGAGCCTTTGCCAAACATTCAGGTTCTGGCTTATAAGGCAGGAAACCGAATTATTGTGGCATACGCGGGTTCGGACAACGATGGTCGCTACAGCCTCACCGTCAATGCCGAGGCCGACAGCCTCGATGTGGCCACTTCTTCACTCTTTTTCGAGAAGCAGACCAAACGCATCGCCAACCGCAGCCAGACAGTGGATTTCACGCTTCGCGAAGAGGTTCAGGAACTGAAAGGTGTCACTGTGCGTGCCCGCAGCATTGAGCAAAAAGGCGACACCTTAGAATATATCGTAGGCTCGTTTGTGCAAAAGCAGGACAAGAGTATCGAGGATGTGCTGAAACGGATGCCTGGCATCGAGGTGGCCGACGACGGCAAAATCACCTACCAAGGCCTGCCCATCCAGAAGTTCTACGTCGAAGGCATGGACCTGATGGGCGGGAGCTACGCCGCCGTCAGCAAGAACTTGCCCCACCAGTCGGTGTCGTCGGTAGAGGTTTATGAAAACCACCAGCCCATCAAGATGCTGGAGGACCGCATCAGTTCCGAGCAGGCTTCCATCAACATCAAACTCGCCAAGGACGTGGCCCTCACTGGCACGGCCAAGGTGGGCTTGGGCGCGTGGCCCTTCCTTTGGAACGTGAACCTCACGCCGATGCTCTTCTCCGGCAAGGTGCAAATGTTGGCCGCCTATCGCACCAACAACACTGGCGACGACCTCACGATGTACACACGGATGCTCACCATGCAGCAATTGCAAGGCGAGCGGCCCGCCAAGTTGGGCGAGGAACTCAGCATCAAGCAGGCCAGTACGCCGCTCTTCAACACGAATCGCTATTTGGACAACCAGACGCACCTTATTAATTTGAACACGCTGTTCCCCGTCAGCGAAAACACCACCTTGCGCGTCAATCTCTATTATCTCAACGACTTGCGCAAACAGTCGGTAAGCCAGAGCAACACCATTTACCTCGCCGCCGACACCTTAGCCTACACCGAGCAAATTGACAACCGCCTGCGCGACAACCAACTCTTTGGCACCATCACGCTCAACCGCAACGACAAGGCCTATTATTTGGACAACAAACTCAACTTTTCCAAGGCTTGGGACAACGCCTTCGGCCTCGACGTGAACAACGGCCTGCCCGTCAGCCAAACGCTGAAAACGCCAGCTTTGTCGGTGGATAACGACTTGAGGCTCATCATCCCCATCGGGAAACGTTTGTTGGACTTCACTTCCTATATCGGCTATGGGCAAACACCTCATAGCCTCGAAGTGGAGCCTGGACAGTTCGCCAACCTGCTGAATGACAGTCTTGGTTATGCCAAAACTATCCAAGAACTGAACACACGTCAATACTTTGCTGATCATGCTGTGAGTGCCATCTTCAAGGCGGGCAGGTTCACCATCCGTCCCAAGGCAGGTTTCCTTTTCGTGCAGCGGCACATCACCTCGCAACTGACCCTAAGCGACGGCGAAGCCGACTGGCAAAGCGCAATGGCCGCCGATGCACAAGTGTGGCGGCGCAACGTGAAGCCCTACCTCACCGCAGAGGTCGAATACAAGCGCAACCGCTTCAGTGCCGGCATGGACTTGCCTTTGTCCCTGCAATCCGTCACGGTGCAGAGCGAATTCGACGGCGACCAGATGACGAAACTGCTGTTCAATCCAAGCCTTTGGAGCCGCCTCAAGCTCGGCAACTTCTGGACCCTCAACGCCTCGGCCCGCTTGAGCCACAGCATCGAGAACTACGACACTTGGATGGACGGCTACCTCCTCACCGACTACCAGGACTTGGTGTTGCGCAAGGCACCGCTGTCGTTGTCGAGAACCGTTTCGGGCAGCCTAGGAGTGCAGTTCAAGGAACCGTTCATCTCACTGAATGCCGACATGCGCTATGGCCTTGGACACACGCATAGCGAAAACATGTACCGCTACGAAGTAGGGGAGGGCGGCGTCAGCACCCTGCAAGTCGTTTCGATGCCCAACAACCGTTTCTACCAAACCCTGAGCGGCAGCGTGAAGAAATACTTTTCTCCCATCCGCACCAGTATTGGACTGAAGGGCAATCTTTTAGACTCACGTGGCGTTTCATTGGTCAATGGTGCATTAATGAACACGGATGCCATGTCTTACAGCCTATCTCCCTCGGTGATGTTCAAGGTGACGGATTGGCTCAATGTAGATTATTCGTTGAACTACAATAAACTGTATTCTTATATTGATGCGCAGAAACGCAGCAGAATCACCTATTGGCGGCATTTCGGCAAGGTCTTTGCCTTCCTGAAACGCAACCAGACCGTGGGCCTTACGGCGGAATACTATCGCCACCAAGGGCAAAACTACCTGTTTGTGGATGCCAGCTACGAGTTTTCCATCAAGCAGCCCAAGCTCGATTTTGAGGTGCGCTGGAACAACATCTTCAACAGCAAGCGGTATGTTTCCTATTATTCGGGGGCCTTCTCGGTGCAGGAAACCGTCTATATCCTCCGCCCGATGGAGGTTTTGACTTCGGTGAGGTTCAGGTTTTGAAAAAAAATCGATTAATCTATTGCTGGTAACCAAAAAAGTAGTACTTTTGCGGCCTCGTTAGTTAAGGTCCATTGTCTGACTTCTGAACGCGCTAACGCATTGATTTATGGGCGAAAATGAATTAATGCACAAAAAAAGTTGGAGCGTAAAGAAGAAAGATGTACTTTTGCACGCCCTAAAAAAGGGTAGTGTCTTATAGAATTGGATAAACATTATTAAACACAAAATGAACTACTTAAGTTACAAAACAGTAAGCGTCAACAAGGAACATGCCAACAAGAAGTGGTATATCATCGACGCTGAAGGTCAAATCCTGGGCCGTTTGGCTTCACAGGTTGCCATGATTCTGCGTGGCAAAAGGAAGGCATGCTATACTCCCCACAGCGATTGTGGTGATAATGTCATCATTATCAATGCAGAGAAAGTCATCCTCACTGGTAACAAGATGACTGACAAGTACTACGTCCGCTACACCGGCTATCCGGGTGGCCAGCGTATCCGCACCGTGGGTGAGCAGCTGAAGCGTAAGCCTACCTTCGTCATCGAGCACGCCGTGCGCGGCATGCTTCCCAAGACGAAGCTCGGCGACGCCATCATCAAGAACCTCTATGTCTATGAGGGTACGGAGCACAACCATCAGGCACAACAGCCCGAAGAACTCAAAATCAACACAATTAAGCACAATAAGTAATCATGGAAGTTATCAACGCTTTAGGTAGAAGAAAGACCGCCGTTGCCCGTATCTATATGAAGGCCGGCAGTGGTAACATTACGGTGAACAAGCGCGACTACAAGGAGTACTTCCCGACGAGCATCCTCCACTATGTGGTTGAACAGCCTATGATGCTGACCGAGACCCTCGGCCAATACGACATCAA
>LPNG01000026.1:21618-23312 GCA_001543395.1 Candidatus Alcium sp. F082
CGAGCGTAAGAAACCCGGTCAGCCCGGTGCCCGTAAGAAGTTCCAATTCAGCAAACGTTAAGCCCTCAGAAGCCGAGCGATTTTGTTTAGTATCCAAATCGCTGAGATTCTTGTTAAGACTACTCTGCGATTGTATTTAGCGAATGTAAACATTAAAAAGAAAACTCATGACACAAGTAACATTTGAAGAATTACTGGATGCCGGTTGTCATTTCGGCCATCTGAAGAGAAAATGGAATCCGAACATGGCTCCTTATATTTTCATGGAGCGCAATGGCATTCATATCATTGACCTTTATAAGACACAGGCCAAGATGGACGAGGCCGCTAACGCCCTCTGCCAACTGGCCAAATCGGGCAAGCGCGTCCTCTTCGTCGCCACCAAGAAGCAGGCTAAGGACGTCGTCGCCGAACTCGCCCAGAAAGTCAACATGCCTTACGTGACCGAGCGTTGGCCCGGCGGCATGCTCACCAACTTCGCCACCATCCGCAAGGCCGTCAAGAAGATGACGAGCATCGACAAGATGATGAGCAGCGAGGCCTACAAGAGCCTCTCCAAGCGCGAGAAGCTGCAGATCGAACGTGAACGCGAGAAACTCGAGAAGAACCTCGGTTCCATCGCCGACCTGAGCCGTCTGCCTTCAGCCCTGTTCGTGGTCGACATCATGAAGGAACACATCGCCGTTGCTGAAGCCCGCAAGCTCAACATCCCGACCTTCGCCATCGTCGATACCAACACCAACCCCAACCTCATCGACTTCCCCATCCCCGCCAATGACGACGCTTCGAAGAGCATCGCCCTCATCGTCGGTAAGATGGTCGACGCCATCGAGGAAGGCATGACCGAGCGCAAGAACAACAAGGACCTCGTCCAAGATGAGGAAGAGGAAGAAGTTGACGAGATGAAGGAAAACAACGAGGAAGAGGAAAACAAGGACGAACGCCGTCCCCGCACCAACCGCCGTCCCCGTCGTCCCGTGGCTAAGAACTAATTAAATAAGAAAGGAAAACACTATGAATATTACCGCTTCTCAAGTTAATGAACTGAGACAGATGACGGGCGCAGGCATGATGGACTGCAAGAAGGCCCTCGTCGAGACCGATGGCGACATCCAGGCAGCTATCGACATCCTTCGCAAGAAGGGTATGGCCAAGGCTGCCAAGCGCGCCGACCGCACCGCCAGCGAAGGCTGCGTGCTCTCAAAGGCCACTGAAGACCACAAGTACGCCGCCATCATCATGGTGAACTGCGAGACCGACTTCGTGGCCAACAACGCCGACTTCGTGAAGTTCACGAAGGACGTGCTCGACATGGCCGTCGCCAACCGCGTGAAAGACATCGAAGCCCTGAAGGCCATGCAGCTCAACGGCCAGACTGTTGAAGCCCTCGTCGCCAACCAGAGCGCCGTCACCGGTGAGAAGACCGAACTCGGTGCTTTCAAAGTCCTCGAAGGTGCTTACGTTGCTAACTACAACCACCCTGGCAACCGCCTCGCTACCATCGTCGAAATGAACAAGTCGTTCAACGGCGTTGAGGAAGTGAGCCACGAGGTGTGCATGCACGTCGCCGCCATGAACCCGCTTTCGGTGAGCGAAGCCTCCATCCCGCAAGAGGTGAAGGACCGCGAGTTTGCCGTTGCCGTCGACAAGACCAAGGAAGAACAGATCCAGAAGGAAGTCGAGAAGGCGCTCCG
>LPNG01000026.1:23403-34663 GCA_001543395.1 Candidatus Alcium sp. F082
CAAAGGCCGTCTGAACAAGTTCTTCAAGGAGAGCTGCCTGCTCAACCAGGTCTCTCTGGTCGCCGACCCGAAGACCGTCGCCGAATACATCCAGGCTGCCGACAAGGAAGCCACTGTGGTGAACTTCGTGCGTATCAAGTTGGGCGAATAAGCCTGATTTTCACAAAATCAACAAAAAAGGACGGTGTAAGCCGTCCTTTTTTTATTTTTGCTTTTTCAAATCAACACTAGAACCTATATGAAAAAGTCTATCCTATTCCTTTGCGTCTCCGCACTCTTACTGTCGGCTTGCACAAAAGAGCAACTCCCTGTCGCCAATTACGACATCATCCCGCAACCCAAAGAGGTGCAACTGAATGAAGAGAAACCATTTGAACTGGACTTTAAGACCCTAGTGTATTACGAATCGGGACTACAGCGCGAGGCACAATTCCTGAGCGAATATGTGAACGATATTATGGGCTATGTCTTGCAAATGCAAGAATACCAAAGCCAGCCCGACGGCATTGTGCTGAAAGTGGTTCCCGAGGATTTCGACCAAGCCGAGGCCTACGAGATCAACATCACCCCCAAGCAAGTCACCATCAAAGGCGCCGATGCTGCAGGCGTGTTCTACGGCATCCAGACCCTCCGCAAGAGTCTACCCATCTCTCAACTCTCAACTTCAAACTCTCAACTGACTCTCAACTCTAAACTCTCAACTCTAAACTCTCAACTCCCCTGCGGAACAATAAAAGACTACCCCAAATTCGCCTATCGTGGCATGCACCTCGACCCCTGTCGTCATTTTATCCCCTTGGACTCGGTGAAAGTCTATATCGACATGCTGGCCATGCACAACATGAACCAGTTCCATTTTCACCTCAGCGACGACCAAGGCTGGCGCATCGAAATCAAGAAATACCCTGAACTGACTGAGATTGGTGCCTACCGTAACGGCACGGTCATCGGGCATAACGGGAACCTCTACGACACCATCCGCCATGGTGGTTTCTATACCCAAGACGAGCTCTGTGACCTCATCCAATATGCCTCTGAGCGTCACATCAACATCATTCCTGAAATCGACCTGCCGGGCCACATGCAGGCGGCTTTGGCTTGCTATCCGCAGTTGGGCTGCACGGGCGGTCCCTACGAGGTGTGGAAGCGCTGGGGCGTGTCGGAAGACGTGCTTTGCGCAGGCAACGAGGAGACCATGCTGTTTGTGGAGGATGTGCTGAACGAGGTGATGGACGTGTTTCCTTCGCCCTATATCCACATTGGTGGCGATGAATGTCCCAAGGTGCGTTGGGAAAAGTGCCCAAAGTGCCAAGCCAAAATCAAGGAATTGGGCATCAAGAAAGACGACAAATTCACCGCTGAGGACTACCTGCAAAGCTATGTGATGAACCGCATGGCCAAGGTGGTGGAGGCCCGTGGAAGACGTGTCATCGGCTGGGATGAGATTCTGGAAGGAAACGTCTCCGAGACCGCTATCATCATGAGCTGGCGTGGCACGGAAGGCGGCATCGAGGCGGCACGTAAAGGCCACGATGTGATTATGGCACCGTCATCACATCTTTATTTTGATTACTACCAGAGCGAGGACATTGCCAGCGAGCCCATGTGCATAGGCGGCTACCTGCCCGTGGAGCGTGTGTATGAGTTCCAACCCCTGCCTGAGGAGCTGACACCCGAGCAACAGAAACACATCATTGGCGTGCAAGCCAACATCTGGACGGAATACATTGCCCATTTCTGGCATGTGCAGTACATGGCCTTGCCGCGCATGGAGGCCTTGACGGAAATACAGTGGAACAATCCACAGGAGCGTGACTTTGGAGCTTTTGTAGAGCGTTGCCGCCACATGACGCAACTCTATGAACTCTATCATTACACCTACGCTGACCACATCTTCAACCCGCAGGTCTGGGCGGACACGGTGGAAGCCAATCTGGCCACCCGCAAACCCATCACCTTGCGCCAGCAGCCTGCCGAGAAATACACTTACGAAGGGGCATCGTTGCTCAACGACGGCAACTTGGGTAGGGGAGCCTATAACTCAGGACGTTGGCTGGGGTTCTGCGGCTATCCTCTGGATGCCATTATCGATTTGGAACAACCTGCTGAGATGCAGCATGTCCGCTTCCATGCCTTGGTGAACAAAGGCGCGTGGATTTACAACCCGAGCCAAGTCAAGGTGTTGGTTTCCGATGATGGCGAGACCTTCCGTGAGGTGGCACAGAAAGACATCCCGATTTCCACTTGGGAAGACAGAGACGGCATCTTCGCCTACGAAGTGGACTTTGAGCCCGTCACGGCAAAGTTTGTCGAGGTTGTGATTTCAGGCTACGACCTGCCCGAAGACCATAGTGGATTTGGCAATCCTGCTTGGATTTTTGTGGATGAGATAGAGGTGCGGTGATTTTTCCTATTTTTGCACCAATGAAACGCTTGTTTTTCATAGGACTTTTGCTTTTTGTCGTGTTGGTGGCCGCCTGCTCCAAGCGCGAAACGCCTCCACCACCGGAGGAAGACATGCTCTATCGCGTGGAGTGCTTCTTGCAGCAAAAGCCCGATGATGCCATGCAAATTCTCGACACGTTGAATGTCAGTGTCCTTTCAAATCAGGAACAAGCACATTATTCCTTGTTGCGTGCTTTGCTTATCAATAACAAAAAAAGGTTTGGTGCAGAGCTCGATTCGTTGTCTCAAGTGGCTTGTAACCAGTTTATTGGAAGCGACGACAAGTACCACGAGGCTTGGACCTATTGGCTCATGGCAAACAAGTCGGTCAATATGCAGCAGCCGAAACAGATCGCACTCGAATCCATGTTGCAAGCTCAGAAGAGCATCGAAGCATGCCGTCATGTGGACAAGCGTTTGGTTGAATTATCACCGAAACCTACCGATGAGCAGACGGTGATCGACAATCTCAAGTATTTCATCTATCTTGAACTCGGCATGACTTATGCCTCATCGGTTTACTTTGCTGAGGCCATCCCCCCATTGAGACTCGCGGATGCCTATTTCGCCAAAATGGGTGACCATTATAACCGCGAGAGTTCTGCGACTTCTTTGGCTTTCTCTTATCTTCTCAATCAGGAATTTGATAGCTGTTTGGTCTATTTCCAAAAAGCGCTGCTCGAAGCCGAGGCCTTAGGCTATGCCGATGATATTGCTCAAACGCATCATAGCATTGCCAGTTATTACAATTATCGGGTAAGCGGGAATTGCTATGCATCGGAAGAGGAACGCCAAGGTTTTCTTGACAAGGCCATTGAAGAAATCAACGAGGGCTTTGCGTGTTTGACCGACACATCGGATTATGGCTATGGTTATGTCAAGCAGTTGTTGCTCGAGGAACTCTCTGATACCTATTACATTCAGCAGCAGTACGATTCCTGCATTTTCTATGGTGAACAAGCCATTGAAGTGGCCAAAGCCAATGACAGGTTTTTTGAAAACTACACATTGTATGTTCATCTTTATGAGGCATGCAAGGCGTTGGGCGACGAGAAAAAGGCTGTTGCCTATGCCGATATGATGCAGGCCATGGATCATCCCGAAAAGCACATGAAAGACATGGTGAAAGTGCAGGAGGAATTCGAAAAGCAAGAGGAGCTTCAACAACAGGAAACATTGCATCAACAGAAAAGCAGAAGGCTTTATTGGCTATTGGCCTTGCTGTTGTTCGGTATGCTACTGTTGGTCGTCTTTGTCTATTTTTATAGGCGCAACAAAGAAAACGAAACCCGTCGTCTCTGCGAGGCGCAGCGCCAACTGCAAGCGGAGTTGGAGCAACTCACTGCTCAGCAGCGTGACATGCTGCAACAGCAGGTGGTGGCGATTTACCAGACGGGGCAGAAAGACCGCTTACAGCGCATCATGGAGGCCTTTGAGGCGGCCTATCCCCAAGGTGTTGAGAAGATGGAATCGGCCTATCCCGACCTCAACAAAACGGAGCGCAATCTTGTGGTTTTGTCGTTCCTCGGCTTCCGCATCAAGGAAGAGGCCGACATCCTTGACTTGAGCGAAAATACGGTGGCAAAATACCGCTCCAAGCTCAAAAACAAGGCCGATTTTGACCTGATTTCTGCGCTTGTCGAGTGAGAAAAATCTGTACTTTTTTCATGTAACGCATTGATTATCAAAATGAATTAAAAACAAAAATCTGTACTTGGCCTTTGGGGTAGAACTTTTCGTGTTTTTTTGTTATAATTTTGAGGCATCAAAGTTATAACATTATGAAGAAGCTAAGACTTTACACCCTGCTTGCGCTCCTGCTGATGGCGGGAGGGGTGACGATGCAAGCGCAAGAACTGAATGAAATTTTTTGGTCGCCCGATTCGTGGGTTTACAGCATGATGTTTGAGGACGAACATACGTTTATTGCGAATAGGACTATCGTTGACCAATACTCCAATGTTGCGGAAATTCAATTTGTCAAAATGACCGACGAAGGTGAGGAACTGGCTTCGCAACAATTGTTTTCAAGGGAAGAGTATGCCGAAGTTGTTTGGCAGAGTCCTATGCAGCGTCTTCCCAATGGTGGATTAGCTATTTTCTATGCGAAAAGGGTTGACGGCATTGCTACTTTTTATCGTGTAAATTTGAATGATGACCTTACATTCAGCACCCATCAATTGGATTGGGAAACCGATGATTACTATGATGACGACAGGACTTTCTATCCTTATAATACAGGCGTGGTCGTAAACAAGGACAGCAACGTTATTATCACTTATCCACCTCACAGCCAATACCATATCAATGGAACTGAAGCCATGCAGTTCCTCAAATTTGACGACAAAGGACATCTTGTCGGTCAACGATTGATGGAAGGTTTTCGTGGACAAGACCGTCATCACACGCTTCCGGCCCCCGATTCGTTAGGTTGTCGTATCATTTTGCGCAGTAACGGTTCACCCAAGTTGGATTGCTACACATTGGATTCCGATTTGAACACCTTGACGGTGAAGGAAAACGTGGAAGAAATGTCGTGGCCTTACCAGTGCTGCCGTTTTGCCTATCTGTGCACCAACCCAGTTAATGGAAAGACATACTCCAATAACATCATCAACTATCCAGAATACGGCGGCAATCCTGCTATTGTAGAAGACATTATGATGAGCGTGTTTGATGCTGAAAACTTTCGTCAGACAAACTACACTTGGGGTCTAACAACACAAAGTCACGACGGAGCTGGAATACTTCAATCGGTTGGTTTTGACGATGACAACAATGTGTATATGGTTGGCCAAATGGATAATGTTATGGCTAACGAGTTTTTAAATCGTAACCTGTATATCGCCTATTTGGACGAATACCTTAACAAATTGGGTGAAATCTACCATGTGGATGATTATGCTTATATGGTGAAGTCGATGGCGGCTTGTCCCGAAGGTGGATGTCTTGTGAGTTGCCATAAAATCCATGAAGCCACTAATGAAGCAGGGAACTGCCTGATTAAAATCACGAAAGAGACTCTTGTCGGCATCGAGGAAGCGCATGATGCTGGTTTTGTTGTGGCTGTTGCCTATCCTAATCCGGGGAAGGATGTGCTGAACATTAGGACGGGATTGCATGATGCGCGGGTGGAGGTGTATGATATGAATGGAAGGATGGTTTATAGGCAAGAGATTACGGAAAATGTCACTGCCATCAATACGACGGATTGGAGTGAGGGGACTTATGTTTGGAAGGTGATGGCTGATGGAAAGGAAGTGGAGAGTGGAAAATGGATAAAGGAGTGATTTTTTTCGTGCTAACGTTATGCGTACTAACGTGCTAACGAAGTGAGACTTATAGGACAAATAAGACTAATAAGAATATGAAAGCAACAAGAATTTACACCCTGCTTGCGCTTCTGCTGATGGCTGGAGGGGTGAAAATGCAAGGGCAAGAACCGCTGGAATTCTTTTCCATTGGGCAAAGCGTTTTCTTCGGTGATGCGGTTTTCGTTAATCATGACCATTTGCTTGTTCGGATGTTGACCCGATACCAAGAAAACGGCAATTGGTGTGCAACCCAACATCTTCTGCTTTTGGATGACAAGGGCGAAATGGTGGATTCCGTTTACTTATTTACGAACAAGCCAAGCATAGGGCAAAGGAGGAAACCGTGCAGCATACAATGCTTTGCTGACGGTTCTTTTGGAATGCTCGTAATGAAATTTTCTGACGACACATTACGGCTTCAGAAAATAGGCATTTCCGATGATTTGCAGCTGTCATATCTTGATTATGACTGGCAATGCACTGACTATTACACCGATGACAACCTCTTTGAAGAACGGTTTGTGGCCAACAAAGACGGCAGCATATTCTACGCCTACCCATCGGAAAGCCTTACGCAATATGAAACAATTCCTTGGACGACTGGGTTCAGGCTCATGAAATTTGATGCTGAGGGCCATTTGCTTAACGAGATAACTTTTGAGAATGTTCCTTTTACAGGAAGGATGTTTCGTGCGTTTGAGCTGTTTCCCACCCCCGATTCGCTCGGTTGCCGGATGGTGATGCGAAACTTGAGTCAGAACCCTGCGAAATATGACTGCTATACAATGGATGCCGACCTTAACATTGTGGAGCATGTTGAAAATATCGACCGTCTTTCCTATCCTCGGTTGAGCGGCAAGGAAGCTTTCTTCAAGATGAATCCCTATAATGGCAAGACCTATTCCATCAACTGCGAAACCTATTGGGCACCTGGCGACATACACGAGCATGACGAAGACATATTGATGAGCGTGTTTGATGCCGATCATTTTGAGCAACTTGCCTACACATGGGGCATTACTTCTGCAGTTCCGAGTGCTGCCGGATACAAGAACTCCATTGATTTTGATTCTGATGGAGGCATTTACATGGCAGGAGGTATGGACAAGCTTTTTTTCACGCCTTCAAGCGTTTATGTGGCCTATTTGGATGAAAACCTTAACAAACTCAACGAAATCTATTATTCAGATACGACATTCCAATTATACCCTGGCAATGGCATTTGTTTGAGTCCGGCAGGCGACCTTTTCCTGATTTGCACAAAAATTCAGGAGCCAGAGGATTACGGAGCCATATACAAGATTCCCAAAGAAGCTTTTGATGGCATTGAGGAAGCCCATGATGCTGGCTTTTCTGTGGCAATGGCTTATCCCAATCCGGGAAAGGATGTGCTGAATATCAGGACGGTTTTGCAGAACGCCCGCGTGGAAGTGTATGATATGAACGGAAAACTTATCCACAGCCAAGCCCTCACAGAGAATGCGACGGCGATTGATGCAGGGGATTGGGCCGAGGGTGTTTATGTTTGGAAGGTAATTGTAGATGGGAAGGAAGCGGAAGTTGGGAAGTGGATTAAGGAATGAAAATACCTTTGGAGGGATGAAAACAGATTGCGTGTTGTCAAAAAAATAGGTGAAGAGTTGGCAACAAGAAAAAGTATGGACAAGGCAGGAGTTGCCCGTGAAAAGCTCTTGACAAGTACTCTTTATCATTAACTTTGCGAAAATTTCAAAACAGTAACACGATGAAAGCAACAAGACTTTTCACCCTGCTTGCGCTCCTGCTGATGGCGGGAGGGGTGAAGGCCCAAAACACTTGCTGGGACGGTACTGTTGCCGAAGCATACGCTGGCGGCGACGGCACACCTGAAAACCCTTATCAAATCGCCACCGCTGAACAATTAGCCTTGCTCGCGCAACAAACCAACGATGGAATAGGCGGCAACGCCTACTACATGCTGACGGACAACATCTGCCTGAACGAGAACCCCGATGTCGATCCCGTGCTTTGGACACCCATCGGGCATGTCGTTGGGAACGAGCCACCCTATTTCACGGGTCATTTCGACGGCAACAAAATGAGTATCTCCAGCTTGGTTTGCCAGTCAAATTCCGGACATGGAATTGCTGGCTTGTTCGGCTGTACAAACGGTGCTGTAATACAAAATGTTACGCTTCAAAATTGCCGATTGAACGGGACGCAGTATACGGGTGCGTTGGTAGGATATGCAGGATTGACCGACATTACTGGCTGCTATATTGACGATGTTTCCGTCACTTGCGAAGTAAGGTCGGCGGGCGGCTTGGCGGGTTTCTTCGGCTTGCCCTATGGCATGAGCCAAAACTCCAACGACACCTGCCACATTGTTGATTGTCACGTAGGGCAAGATGTAACCGTATACGGAAGGCTTTCTGGTGGACTGGTGGGTGAAATCACCGAATACCTGCTTTGGGGGCCGTCGGTGCCTGTAGTCGTGTCGAATTGCACAGGCAATGCCCTTATTATGGGTGCGGAGTGCGTTGGCGGTCTCGTCGGTTTTATGCGTAACGGCATGATTGAGTCATGCCGTTGCTGGAACGAGGTGCAATGTTCCCAATATGCAGGGGGCATGATGGGCCTGGGAATCAGTGCCAACTTCACCGATTGCCAGAATGGTGCCAATGTAACCGGCAATTATCAAAGTGGCGGAATGGTGGGCAAGTTGTATGGAGGGAATATCTTAAACTGCGAGAATTACGGCTGGATTTATGGAGGTGGAGCAGGTGGCATTTCTAAAATTGGGGGCATGGTTGGAAGATATGAGCCTGACCCGCTCCTTGCGGAGTCGCCGTGCGAAAACTTCATTCGCAATTGCCATAACTACGGGGACATTACAGGTTCCAGTGACGAGGCGGGAGGCATTATAGGATTTGCAGCAGGTAGTGGCATTGAGAAATTGTTCATCGTGGATTGCAGCAATAGCGGTGTGGTCGTCGAAAATGCTTATCTCGCAGGTGGCATTTTAGGCGTTAGCAATGGTTATGTGATGAGGATACTGAACGTGTACAATACAGCAACCGTAGGGGCGCGCATTGGTGTCGGCGGCATCGTGGGCGAATTGTCACTTTCGCCAGACAGGGTCATCAATGCCTACAGCACCGGCGAACTCATCCATGAAATTGACAATTATGTCTGTCCGAGAGGAGCCATTGTCGGATATTCTTCCACAAACGACCAATTCAGCAGTTGCTATTGGTTGGCCTCTGACGAATACGGCAGCAATGGCCAAGGCCCCGAACTCGAAAATTCAAGTGCTTTCTACCCAACGACCTCGCCTTCGGCATGGCAACTTGAAACTCCGATGCACAATACAGACGACCTGCTCACCGCCTTGAATTTGGGCGCGGAGCAAATAGAAACGGAATTTCCCGTGTTGGGTTCAATCAGCCGCTGGCGCGAAGATGCAGAGATGTCAAACGGCGGGTTCCCACTCTTTGGCAGCCAATGGCCAAACGGAATCAATGAATCCGTTTCGGATGCCTATGTTTGCATCTATCCCAATCCAACCAGCAATCTTGTTCACATTGAAGGGATTGAGGTTTCTGAAGTGCAGGTTTACAACGCTCTTGGGCAGTTAGTGAAGATTGTGCGTGATATCAATGAAATCTCCGTTGCAGACTTGTCGCACGGCATTTACCTGCTTCGCATCACAGATATGAACGGAATGGTTTACACAGACAAAATCACAAAACAATGAAAAACTTAAGACTTTACACTTTGCTTGCCCTGCTGATGACGGGCATTTCGGCTTCGGCCTACGATTTCTGCTCGGTCTGCCCGACGGGTCAGACCCTGGCCTATGCCATCGCATCCACCAACCCACCCGAGGTGATAATCGAAACATGTCTCGGCCCTTATTCGGGCGGTGTCACCATCCCCGAAACAGTGAGCATCGATTTCACGGATTACACCGTCGTCGGTATCGGCGAAAGGGCTTTTTGGGAAGGCTGTTCGAGTATGAGCTACTCTGGGCCTTTGGTCATTCCCAACACCGTCCGATACATTGGTGCTCGCGCCTTTTGGGACTGTTGGTTCACAGGACCGTTGGTCATCCCGAATTCCGTCGATTACATCGGCGAATGGGCTTTCTATGGTTGCAGGAAGTTCACGAGCCTGACCTTGTCGGAATCGCTCACCTACATTGAGGAGCACACCTTCGACGAATGCGACAACATGCGCGGCGACCTCATTATCCCCGAGTCGGTGCTCGACATCGCCAGCTGTGGGTTCAGCCATTGTGCTTTCGATGGCACACTCCGTCTATCGCCCAACATGGTTTATGTGTATGGCGACCCGTTTTTCGAACTGTTCAACATCACTGCCATCGAGATTCCCGAGGGGGTCAGCTATATTGATTGGATGGCGTTCGATTTCTTGACCAAGCCGACAGAACTGGAATTGCCGTCGACCATGATTTCCATAGAGGACTTGGCATTCCGTAATCTGCGTAATCTAAAACAGATGACGGTCAACGCGAGCACACCGCCTTTTATCTGTGACGAGACTTTCCAATATGTGAACCACGGCATTCCCGTTTACATTCCTGTAGGGACTCTCGAAGCCTACCAAAACGCCCCTAATTGGTCGGAGTTCACGAATTTCATCGAGCTGGCGGGTGTCGGCGTCGCCGAGCATGAAGGCACAGCAGCGGTGGCCGTCTATCCCAATCCTACAACCGATTTAGTGAGAATCGAAGGCATAGAATCCGCCGAAGTGCAGGTCTACAACGCCCTTGGACAGTTGGTGAAGACCGTGCACGACACGAATGAAATCCCCGTTTCAGACTTGCCACAAGGCGTTTACCTGCTGCGGATTGCGGATGCGGAAGGGAGAAACCATACAGCGCGTGTGGCAGTGAAGGAATAGATATTCCCAAAGGAAATGGAGTGAAAGATCAAATTTTAAGCGGCGGCTTGTAGCGTTTACTTTGGGTAGACCCTATTAGCCGCCGCCTATTTACATAATACAGCACTCCATTCCCGAAGGGAATCTCATTTTGGTGTTCGGCCCTTCGACAGGCTCAGGGGCCTTAACCTTTACGCTTTCTTCAGCAAAATCACATACACCGGGAAGTGGTCGCTGTAGCCACCCATCCAGACGCCGCTGCCGAAGGTGCGGAAGGGATAGCCGTTGTATTTGCCGCCGTGTTGCTTCAGGAACTCCTTGTTGTGGACCTTGGCGTTCTTGAACTGATAGCTGTCGTAGCCGTTGGGCAGCAGGGCAGGGGTGAGGATCATCTGGTCGAGCACGCCGGGCGCATCGCGGTAGTAATTGGTGCCGTAGCCTTTCTTATGCAGGTCGTACATGGGGTTGAAAAACTCGCCGTCGCGCAGATCTTTCATGTCGCCTGAGGCACGCAGGTATTCCGTAACGGTCTTGTTGGTCGGGTAGTCGTTGAAGTCGCCCATCATGATGATCTTGGCGTTTTGGTCCTCGCGCATGATGCTGTCGGCGATGTGGCG
>LPNG01000027.1 GCA_001543395.1 Candidatus Alcium sp. F082
GCAGCCAGCTCCCCAACCGCCGTCTCTACGGCGGGAAGGAGCTCCAGGACGAGACGCTCGCCGGCAACACCCTCGACTGGTACGACTTCGAGGCACGAATGTACGACCCGTTGATTGGGAGGTTCTTGACGACAGATCCATTGGCTGAAAAGTATTATGGAATTACGCCTTATGGATATTGTGGGAATAATCCGATGAAATATATAGACCCTTCAGGAAAAGATCTTGAAATCTCAATTGATAAAGAGAATAAAACCATTTTAGTAAGGGCAAACTTTTATTATAATTCATCACAATTAGAGCAAGGTTATGATTTTAATACCATCAAAATGGGGTTTCAAAATGCAATGAATACATGGAGCGAAAATATCAAAACAGCGTTTGATAATATGCAATTTGAAGGATTTTCTGTGAATGTACAGTTTGAATGGAAAGAAGTTGATATTAAAGATGCGACAGGTGTAGAGGCCATTAATATAATAAAAGCGGCAGCTGAAGCAGACCCAATCGGTAATTCAATAGTGCATGTTGAAGAAACCAATCCTCGATCTGAAGTAAAAGGGTCTAAACATCTTAAAGCAAATATGTGGCAAGCGGCCGCCGATTCTTATCTGTATTTTGAAACAGATGGTAATACAGCAATGCATGAATTAGGTCATTTTTTTGGCTTAAGAGACAGATATGACCCCACTAATCCCGAACATGCCTCATACATTGAAGGAGATTTGATGACTAAGAATCCTCCACGAGAAAATGCAGTAAAGCCTTTTATGCGCATTATAGATTATAATAATTTGACGCCAGAAACAAGTAAAACTATTAGTATTAATAAAAATAATAGAGAACCCAAATGATTACACTAAAAATTATATTGCTCGCATTGTTCTTCCATCAAAATCCTGATTTTCCAACTGATTACAAGTTAGGAACAAACTATATCATTCAAGAGGTGGTATATGGTTATCCAGACTTTTATCCTCCATTTGCCTGTTTCTATAGGTTGAAAACAGATTATGATTTGTATTACATTGCAGATGAGGATTTTCTAATAAATGCGATTGCTGCTGATTCGATCAATTTAGATTCCCTAACTTATTTAATTCCACATTATAGTAATTGGGAAATATTTGATTCTGTGCAAGATAAGTATGTACACCGAATTTGTTTTTCGCAACATTTGGATAATCTTATGACCATGGATAATACCGAAGTGTATAAAATAGGAAGCAAGTATTATGCGATAAAAAAGATACGGTACGCATATTTGGACGACATAGAGGTTTATAGAAGCTTATATAACATCGTACGTGATGGTACGGATGATATTCAAATTGAGGAAGAGGAAGAAGAATATTATAGAACAACATATAAAACAATAAAAGAGTATCTTCCAAACAGTAAGTATCAGTACTATTTATTTCTTCTGGATATTTGTGAAACCGATAAGGCTATCAAAGAGCATTTATGGAAAAGGAAATACGAATTGAATGATTTTTGGACACCTACCACACCGTAATCTTGAAGATGGTGAAAGTTTTGGTGATAGTTGTATGTTTTTTATGGGGGATAGTGCTATGCAACCAGAAAGAACATCTAAGGGATTTGCAAACCAGTTGGAATGAAGGCCCACTAGTGTATTTGCCGTGATTGAGACTAATGCCAACGGCAAACACTATCTGCATTACACCCTGAAAGACCACCAAGGCAACCTGACGGCCACCATAAGCGGCAAAGCCGTGGAGCGTCCGTGGCATGACAACAACAATTCCTAAATAGGAGAATCCAGAATTGAAAAAAATCACGAAAACTATCATCCTTGCAGCGGCAGTGTCGGCCTTAGCCGCCCTGCTGCTGGCGGGATGCCATGAGGGCAACCGCAAAGGACATTCCAATGAAACCCCAATAGCTGCTTCCCACGACACATCAACACTCGATGCGGGTTTTTGTGAACAAACCCCAAAATATGAAGCTTTCCATCCGGACAGTTTGATAGGTTCCTGGCAGTGGCTTCATTCCTATGGCTACCTCGGTAACCTTAACCTGTCTTGCAAGGTGACATGGTGCATGGTGCTCCGTTTTGAGCGTGGAAATAAACTCAGTGTGGATTTCAATGGAAAGACCATAGTTGACAGAGCGAGGTACACGCTGAAGCAAGCGGAAGAGAATCCTTACGGCGAATACCTGATAGCCATTCCCGAAGAGGCCCGCAAGGCGGTCTTCGAGAAGGTGGGCGACCTGCCCGAGGCCATACTGAACGGCTATGCCAGCTTCAACATCGTCAATAACGAGTATAAGATGAAATGCCTTGTCATTACGGATACGGTAGACATGGGCTGGAAGAACCTCCATCGAAGCTCGACGTTCCGCAGAGTGGACGAGGCGCATCCGGCGAGGCCGTTGCGACGGCGGAGTGAATGAAAACATCATGGAGACGGTAGTTTTTGGCCAAGTGGGTGAACGGATTTTGGCCGAACGGGTGAATAAATTTTGGCCAAATGGGTGAACGAAGATAGAATTTTCGTATTTTTGCGGTGCAATTCAAGCAAAAAGTATGGATAAGACCTATAAGAAAAGAATAGCTGACAGGCTGTTGGAGCGTAAGTTGGCAGGTAAAGGGGCTGTGCTTATTGAGGGTGCGAAGTGGTGCGGAAAGACTACAACGGCTGAGCAGATTGCCAAGAGTGTGAAGTACATGACGGAAACAGGTATGGCTGACCAGAACATCAAAATGGCGATGCTAAATCCGAAGTTGCTGCTGAGAGGTGAGTTTCCGCGGCTGATCGACGAATGGCAGATCGCCCCTCAACTATGGGACAGCATTCGTTTTGAATCAGACCACGGCCCATTAGGTCAGTTTATTTTGACAGGCTCGGCCGTTCCAGCCGATATGAGCAAAGTGGTTCATTCGGGAACGGGACGCATTGGGTGGCTGAGGATGCGCCCCATGAGCCTATGGGAGTCGCAGGAATCGACTGGAGAGGTGTCGCTGGCCGAATTGTTTGAAACACCCGAACAGATTGGTGCAATCAATAATATTGACATTGAACAACTGGCTTTCCTGACCTGCCGTGGTGGATGGCCGTTGGCGGTAGATATGGAAAACGAGATAGCCTTAGACCAGGCGTTTGACTATGTGGAGGCTGTTGAGAAACGCGATATCTCGAAGGTGGACGGCGTGGAGCGCGACCCCGTAAGGGTTCACCGCCTGCTACGCTCGCTGGCGCGTAACCAAGGCAGCCAGGCATCGTGCGGCACCATCAGGGCAGACTTGATAGCGAATGAGTCGGATGCTTTGTCGGAAGACACCATCGCATCGTATATTAAGGCTCTGAAAGAGATTTTTGTGGTAGAGGACAGCGAGGCATGGAATCCGAACCTGCGGAGCAAAACGGCGATACGGACGAGCGACACGCGGTATTATACCGACCCATCGATTGCCACCGCTGCATTAGGCTTAGGTCCGCACGACTTGGTGAACGACTTGAACACTTTCGGATTGATGTTTGAGACGCTGGCTGTGCGTGACCTTCGTGCCTACGCAGAGGCTCTTAATGGCAAAGTGTACCACTTCAGGGACAAGAACGGGCTGGAATGTGACGCTGTGGTGCATTTGAGGGATGGGCGTTATGGTCTGGTTGAGATAAAGCTTGGCGGCGACGACCTCATCAATGAAGGTGCAGCATCATTGACGGATCTTGCAGGTAAGATTGACATGGATAAAATGAAGGAGCCGTCGTTTATGATGGTGTTGGTGGGCGTGGGAACGTATGCCTATCGCCGTGAAGACGGTGTGTTTGTCGTTCCTATAGGATGTTTGAAAGATTGAAGGGAGGCAGCACCCTTAACAAATATTTCTGTATATTTTTGAATTGTTACTTATACTTTTAACCATGGCTAAAAAGAAAAAAATCGAGAATAAACTGAGCACTTTTACGAGTGTCATCTTGGGCATTTTTGCCGACCAGCCTTTCCGCCCTAAGAACTACAAGCAGGTCTGCAAGATTATGGGTATCAAGGACCAAGCCGGAAAGGATGTTGTGTACAATCTTCTTATCGACCTGAAAGACAAAGGATTGCTCAAAGAGGAACGCCCCTATAGTTACGTGATGAGTAACGCGGGCATGGCACAGTTCGGTCCCAAGACGAAATATGTTGAGGGTACCGTAGAGATGAAGTCGACAGGCAAAGCCTACGTGGTGCGCGACGATGGTGAAGGCGAAGATATCTTCATCGCCGCTCAGGACACTTACAAGGCGCTGCACGGCGACCGCGTACGTGTGGCCATGTTCCCCAAGCGTAACAACAGCAAACCCGAAGGCGAGATTGTGGAGGTGCTCGAACGCCGCCACACCGAGTTCGTCGGTGTCCTCACCATCTCGCATGGATATGTCTTCGTCCGCCCCGACGTGGAATGGATGCCGGTCGACATCTTCATTCCCCGTGGCGACCTGCGTGGCGCCAAAGACGGCATGAAGGTCATCGTCCACCTGGTGGACTGGCCCGATGGCTCTGGCAACCCCTTCGGCGAGATTGTCCGCGTGCTCGGCAAGCCTGGCGAGAACGACGTGGAGATGGAGTCAATCCTCGCCGCTCATGAGTATCCTATCGAGTTTCCTGAAGACGTGGAGCGTGAAGCCGCCCAGATTCCAGTCAAGATCAGTGCAGCCGAGATCAAGAAACGCCGCGACTTCCGCAAGACCTTCACCATCACCATCGACCCGGCCGACGCCAAGGACTTCGACGATGCCATCAGCCTGCAGAAGATGAGCAACGGCCACTGGGAGGTGGGCGTCCACATCGCCGATGTGTCGCACTATGTGCGTAAAGGCTCCGCCATTGACAAGGAAGCCCTCGACCGCGGCACCTCGGTCTACCTCGTCGACCGCACCATCCCTATGCTGCCCGAGAAGCTCTGCAACAACGTCTGCTCACTCCGTCCCGACGAAGAGAAACTGACGTTCTCCGTCGTCTTCGAGATGGACGACGACGCCAAGATCTACGACAAGTGGATTGGCAAGACCATCATCAAGTCGTGCCGTCGCTATACCTACGAGGAGGTGCAGACCATGATCGAAGGTGGCCCTGGCGACTACAAAGAAGAAATCCTGAAATTTAACAGCTTAGCCACTAAATTGCGCGAAAAACGCATGGAAGCAGGCAGCATCAACTTCCACTCGGAAGAGGTGCGTTTCATCCTCGACGAGAACAAGAAACCCATCGACACCTATGTGCGTGTGCAGAACGAGTCGCACGAACTGATCGAAGACTTCATGTTGCTGGCCAACCGCACCGTGGCCGAGACCTTCGGCAAGCCGGAGAGCCGATGGCACAACGACACCTTCGTGTATCGTGTCCATGACGAGCCTAACCCCGAGAAACTCAACAAGTTCATGCTCCTCATCTCGCGCTTGGGCTATTCGATGAACATCAGCAACCGCAGCACCTTGGTCAACTCGTATAACAAACTCTTCGAGGACGTCGAAGGCAAGGGCGAGAAGAACCTCATCCAGACCGTCGCCCTGCGCACCATGGCCAAGGCCGTTTATAGCACCGACAACATCGGACACTATGGCTTGGCCTTCGACTACTACACCCACTTCACCTCGCCCATCCGCCGCTATCCCGACCTGATGGTGCACCGATTAATAGAAAGGTATCTCATCGAAGGGCAGGGATCGGTCAACAAGAAGGGATACGAAGAGATGTGCGTCCACGCCAGTGAGATGGAGAAACAGGCCGAAGAGATGGAACGCCAAAGCATCAAATACAAGCAGGCTGAATATCTGCAAGATAAGATTGGGCAGGTGTTTGAAGGTTTGGTCTCTGGTGTCAGCAAATGGGGTCTTTTCGTGGAGCTGAAAGGCAACAAATGCGAGGGCTTGGTGCGCTATGAGGACCTCCCGGGCGACTATTATTACCTCGACGACGATAACTTCCGCGTCATCGGACAGGACACTGGGCGCATCATCCAACTGGGCGACGAAGTGCGTATCCGCGTGAAAGCCGTCGACCTCTTCAAGCATAAGATGGACTTCGAGATGTTGGCCGACACACCCATGAAAATGAAGAAGTCGAAACAGAAAAGACATCTGTATTAATAAAAATGTGTACTTTTGCACCTGAAATAAAACATAAACACAATGAAAAGAAGCATTAGATCAATGATGATGGCCGTGGTGGCCACGTTTGCCATTTGTCTTTCCAGTTGTAGCCCCAAAGAGAGCATCCAAGTCTCACAACAAGAGATCTGGTTCCCGATCGAGGCTTGTACCGATACCCTTGTTATTAATGCCAACTGCAATTGGTACATCGAAAAGAACGACAATGCCGACTGGTATACCATTTCGCCTATGGAAGGCGCAAAGGAAGTAGACGGCAAGATCACCGTTTCGGTCCAGGAATATGAGGGCGACCAGTTCAGGGATGCTTGGTTCACCATCATCTCTAAGCACGGTCACATTCGCAGGTCGATATATGTCTCCCAAAACACCCTTCACATGGGTAGCATCACCAATAAGATTTTTGGTGTGATCAAAGACGAACAATGGGCAGTGGACTTTGAAGGCCAAATCATCGAAGACTCCTATAAAGTTTTTGAAGGCAACCCTAATGACACATCGGGCGGTTATCAGATGTATTTCCTCGACGATAGCGTTGGTATCCAGAGAGACCATCACAAAGACGGCCACGCTGTTTATTACCCCTTCAAATACTATTACAACCCCTTCGATCGTAGCCTGTATTTGAAATTTGAAACGGTTGACGATTACGTTGAGAACTACACCGTTGAGGTGATGACAGCCACCGACTCCCTGTTCCGTTTTGTCCACGAGTTCAAACCCAAACAATGGGAGCGTTGCGATATGAGAAAGATCGGTATCATTGATCCTGACGCGAAGCTTGAATTCACGCGTTACCTGTCGAAACGCTCAGGCCGCGGTCCTATCTTTGACCTTAGCAAATAAGGATGAGCAAGAAATTGCTCCGTCACCTTGCCCTGTTTGGCGTGGGCGTCTATCTGTTGGCGCTCATCGTCATCAGCGTGGCGTTTCGTGACTATGCCCTGCAAGCCAAGTGGATGATGTGGGGCATAGGCGAGGTGCTGTTTTTCTTCCTGTTGACGACCGTCTTCTATCCCCGATGGAAGGACGACACACCCAAGGCCTTTTGGCATAAGGTGTTTTGGACGGCTTTGGCCATCCGGGTGGTGTATGTGGTCGCCATCTCCTACTATTACTACTATCAGACGGGCGTCGCCTTCGAATACAATGCGGGCGACAGCCACGGCTATCATTCCACGGCCGCCTATCTCTCGCAATGTGTCAGGCATGGCTATGTGGCCTATATCTTCAAATACCTGAATGCCTATACCATGGGCTTCTCCGACCAAGGCTATCCGCTTTGGCTGACGCTGATCTATACCATCTTTGGCCGTAGTCTGCTGACGCCCAGGTTGTTCAAAGCCTTGATGAGCGCCTATATGTGTATCGCGGTCTACAAGCTAGGCTCGCGCACCTTTGGCGAACGCACAGGCCGTTTGGCAGGCGTGATGTGTGTGTTTATGCCCATCTTCATCCAGATGTGCGGTCTCCACACCAAGGAGGCTGAGATGATCTTCCTTACCGTCCTTGCCCTCGAGCGCATGGACAACCTCATTCGAAGCAAGAAATACACCTTCTGGAACATTTTCTCTCCCATTCTCTTCACCGCCTTGACCTTCGGTTTCCGCACCATCATCGGCATGTGCCTGCTCTTTGCCTTCTTGGTGTTTGTGCTGCTCTCGCCCAAAGACTTGGTGGGGAAGAAAGCCAAAATCATCACCAGTGCGGCAACGGTGGTGGTGTTTCTTGCCTTCCTCCTTTCGCCCATAGGATGGGAGATGAAGATTATCAACACGGTGAAATTCAGACACTTGAATTATCAAGTTGAGAAATACGACAAGTTGGGCATGAAACACAATGAGTTGGCCCATGGCAAATATATGGCGCCCGCCGCTTTTGTGTTACCTCTTGCGCCTATGGTGGAGGAGAGCCCCGACCACAACAAGATGATACATGGCAGCACCTATGTGAAGAATTTCCTAGCTTTCTTTGCGATGTTGGCCATCGTCATCGCTATACGACAACGGAAATGGCGCGATTTCTCATTGATTGGGGCTTTCGAGCTGTCGTATCTGCTCCTCATCATGTTTTCTTTTGCAGCCAACTCGGAGCGGTATCACGAGCCAGCCATCCCCATGATCGTATTAATGGGCGCCTATGCCATGACGCATCTAAGGCATAAAGACTTGAAACTCTTCTATGTATACTGCGGCGTGCTCTTCCTTGCCTTGATTGCCTGGAACTGGATGAAACTGTCGGCACGAGGCTTGGTGTAATTTTTTTCACAGAAAAACTTGGTGTTTCGTTAAAATGTTGTATCTTTGCAGCCGCAATAGGGTACCTTGCCCGAGTGGTTAGGGATCGGTCTGCAAAACCGGGGACGGCGGTTCGAGTCCGCCAGGTACCTCAAAAGCCTGCTTATGCAGGCTTTTTTTGTTTTCTTTGTTTTGAATCGCTAAGATTCCGTATTTTTGCCGCCTAAAACCATCAACAATGAAAGAAGTCAGAGTAAGATTTGCCCCCAGCCCGACGGGTCCTTTACACATCGGGGGCGTGCGTACCGCATTATATAACTACCTGTTTGCCAAGAAGAACGGCGGAAAGATGATTCTCCGCATCGAGGATACCGACCAAACCCGTTTCGTGCCTGGTGCCGAGCAATACATCGTCGAGTCGCTCGACTGGTGTGGCATCAAGTTCGACGAAAGCGACTATGTCGGCGGTGCGTTTGGTCCTTACAAACAGAGCAACCGCAAACACCTCTACAAGCAATACAGTGACGAGCTGTTGGCCAAAGGCTGCGCCTACATCGCCTTCGACACCGCCGAGGAGCTTGACAAATACCGCAAGGAGGCCGAAGCCAACAAGCAGACTTTCATCTACAACTGCCAAAGCCGCAAGCATCTGCGTAACAGCTTGACGATGAGCAAAGAAGAGGTCGAAAGACTGATGGCCGACGGCACACCCTACACGGTGCGTTTCATGATTCCCGAGAACCGCGAGATCGTCATGCACGACCTCATCCGTGGCGAGGTGCGTGTGCAAACCAATACGCTCGACGACAAGGTCTTGTTTAAGAGCGACGGCATGCCCACCTACCATCTGGCTAATATCGTCGACGACCACCTGATGCAGATCAGCCACGTCATCCGTGGCGAGGAATGGCTGCCTTCGATGCCGCTCCACGTCATGCTCTACGAGGCCTTCGGCTGGGAGGCACCCCAGTTTGCCCACCTGCCCCTGCTGCTCAAACCCGACGGTAACGGAAAGCTCAGCAAACGCGACGGCGACCGCCTTGGCTTCCCCGTCTTCCCGATGTATTGGGTCGACCCCAAGACGGGCGACACCGCCATGGGTTACAAGCAGTCGGGCTACTACCCCGAGGCTTTCATTAATATGCTGGCTTTGTTGGGCTGGAACCCCGGCACCGAGCAGGAGATCTTCACCATGGACGAACTCATCCAGGCTTTCTCGCTCGAGCGTTGCAGCAAGAGCGGCGCCAAGTTCAACGTGGAGAAGACCAAGTGGTTCAACCACGAATGGCTTATGCGTAAGTCGAACGAAGAGGTCGGTAAGGACTACCAAGCTTGGCTGAAGGCCGAGAAGAACCTTGACGTGCCGCTCGACTTCGCCGTGAAGGTGGCTGGCCTGGTGAAAGACCGCGTCAACTTCGTGAAGGAGATTTGGGATCAGAGCTTCTTCTTCTTCGAGGCTCCCACCGAATACGACCCTGTCACGGTGAAGAAACGCTGGAAGGAGAACTCGGCTGAGACCATGCTCAAGGTGAAGGAAGTCATCAAAGGCATCGAGCCTTTCAGCTTGGCCAACATCGACGAAACTTTGAACAATTGGATCACCTCCAACGAGCTGAACATGGGCCTCGTGATGAACGGCCTTCGTCTGATGGTGGTGGGTGCTGGCAAGGGCCCGCACATCGGCGAGATTCTGGAGCTTCTTGGAAAAGAAGAAACGCTGAAACGCATCGACGCAGGCGTCAAGGTCTTAGGGTAATTAATTAGTCTTCTATTTGCTGCATAAAAACAGCCTATGTCATACCGACTAGCCTTCCAAATTGTGAAGGGTCCAAAAACAGCCTATGTCATACCGACCAGCCTATCATATTGTGTCGCTTTCCAAAACAGCCCATGTCATACCGACCGAGGGACGAGGGAGTGTATCTATGGGCTGTGTAGTAAGAGCTCTTATGGAAGACATCACAAAGAAATAAACATTAATAATACGGCTTTTGAAGACATAGATACGCTCGGCTAAAGCCTCGGTATGACATGCCTTCAAAAGCCTAATGGAACCAATATGAAAACTTATTGGGTTTATATGATGCTAAGTGACAACGGGAGGGCATTATATACAGGCGTCACTAACAATCTTGACAGGCGGGTTAGAGAACATAAGGAAGGTATCGGTTCGGTTTTTACGGCAAAATATAAGTGTCATAAATTGGTGTATTACGAAGAATTTGGCTTGGTTGAACAGGCGTTTGAGAGGGAAAAAAAGATAAAAAAGTTGTCAAGAGCGAATAAAGAAAAGCTTATTGACAAGTTGAATCCAGAAAGGAAGGATTTATTTGATCAGTAAAAACTAGTAATTAACTAGCCTTCTATGTCATACCGACCGAGGGACGAGGGAGAGTATCTATGGGCTGTGTATTTAAAGCATCAATGGAAGACATCACAAAGAAATAAACAATAATAATACGGCTTTTGAAGACATAGATACACTCGGCTAAAGCCTCGGTATGACATGTCTTCAAAAGCCTGCTCCGACAAGTCTTCCAAATTGTGAAGGGTCCAAAAACAGCCCATGTCATACCGACCGAGGGACGAGGGAGAGTATCTATGGGCTGTGTAGTAAAAGCATCAATGGAAAACGGCTCGAGAAATCAAAACCACACTATACAGTTTTAGCAAGCATAGATACACTCGCCCTTTGGGGCTCGGTATGACATGTCTTCAAAAGCCTGCAAAACAAGGCTTTACAAAACGACCAATCGTTGTGTAGCTGTCCCCCTTTTTGTGCTGATTTTTAATAAATAAATCCCAGAAGGGAACTGGTTTATATCAAGAACATACTTGTTGTTTTCCCGCACTACATTATGAGCTAAGCTCTGTCCGATAAGGTTAATTACTGTTACATGCTGGAGTTCGTCGTCAGCCAAGATGGTAACAGATTCTTTTGCCGGATTAGGATAGAGCGCTATCGTAATGCATTCATTCTCAATCACGTCATGGTTTTGCAAGCCAGCCAACGTCGCCACCAAACCCAAGTTGAGTTCGGTGAAGCGTTTGGACTGCTCCAAGCTGTTGACACTTAACCCCAATACATCCTGTCTTGAATGGATATACGGCGAGCTGGCGCGGACGTCCTCGAAGGGATGGACGGCGGGGTAGCCGTTGCGGTTGAACGAGGAATAGTCGCTGTCGCCCCAAGCGAGCCAGTCCTGATGGATGGGCATGTCGGGAAAGTAGGTATGGCTGAAGCCGTAAACATAATCGGCGATGGTCGAGTCCTGTGTGGTGTACATAAGGTGGACATGGATGTCGGAGCCCTCCTGTAGGTACCCCGTCATGTCGAGGTTGAAATATCCGACGATGTCCATGCCTTGTTCGGCCATGTCGCGCGCATAAGCTGCGCTCCCCACGAGGCCGATCTCCTCAGCGCACCAGTTGGCATAGATGATACTCCTATCGAAAGTGTAATGGCTTAATAGTCTGGCAGTTTCAAGGATGCCTGCCACGCCCGAGGCATTGTCGTCGGCCCCCGGTGACCGTATGGTGTCGGGGTCTTCGCCGTCGTCGTTCCATGAGTCATAATGGGCACCGCAGACGACGAATTCTTGAGGCGTCTTTGCACCCCATTGCACGGCGATGATGTTGTCGGCCGTCTCGATAGTGGAATCGGGTACGGGGAAGTCGTGGAGCATCACCGTGTCGACGCCGAAAGCTTGGTAACGGCTTACAAGCCAGTCTTGTACCTCCCAGATATAACGGCTGTCGTAACGTCGGTTATGGTAGGAACAGAGGTGTTCGATATAAGCTTCGATGCTGTCGATTGCGACCGAGTCCATCAGTGCCCGGATCTGAGGGTTCTCCGAGGCCACCACAGGATAGGTATGCTCATAGATATGCGGCGCCTGAGCCCTTACTCCCAGACACCCCACAACCATCAACACTATAATCACCATCCTCTTCATAACTCTAAACTCTAAACTCTAAACTCTAAACTAAACCTTTGACATGCGGTTTCCCAGCAATGAAATCTTTCAGATAAAACGGCTCAAAATACGCCACATCCACAAACTGTTGTTTCTGCAAGGCCTGCTCTGCCAAGACACGCATATAAGCCGCCGAAGGTTTAAAACCTTTGATTATGTTTATATTTTTCTGATTCTCAAATAATTCGCTCAACTTAGGCGCACCATCGCCAAAGAGCCAAAGACGGTGGTCTTTTCTCAATTCTTCAAACGAGTTTTCGTCGATGACCATGGCTGACGTGTCGTTGACTTTGTTCAAATTGGCATCAAACACGGTGGCATAAACCTCCATCCTTCGGGCATCGATCATGGGGATGAGCAGGTCGGTGGGTTCGATTTGTCCGCCCAGCTTCTCCTTCATGCCGTATGCCATGGCTTCCAAGGTGTCGATGGCCATCAGTGGGAGGTCGGCGGCATAGCAGACACCTTTGGCGGTACTCACCCCGATGCGCAGGCCTGTATAAGAACCAGGTCCCTGACTCACGGCCACGGCATCCAGTTTGGAATAGTCGATGCCAACCTCGTCCATCACCGCTTTGATGAAGTTGGTAATCTTTTCAGAATGCGCATTTTGTCCTTCAGTCTCACGCATTGCCAACGTGCAACAAGCCGAGTTGAGTGCGACCGAACAAACCGGGGTCGCTGTTTCCAAACAAAGTATCATTTCCTTACGTTTTTATGAGGCAAAAATAGACAAAAATCACGTTAAAAATACCCCTTGTTTATTTTATTAATAAAATAGTTGTGAAACCTAAGAAATTCTTATATTTGCAAGATTAATATGCCTTATTAGGCAATTTTGTATATGGTTGAATTAGAGTTCGTTAAGTAATCTTGATGGGACTTAGGAGGCGGAGCTGTATCATGACGGAAACAAACATTTACATATCAAAGGCGACAAAAAGGAACTGGGACAAGCTGAAAAACAATGGTGACGACCGTCTGACGCGTAGGGCCAACAAAAGCCGTTCGCAGAAGGTCATCGTCCCCGACAGCTATGTCATAGCGGGCAGTCTGCCCCGTTTCGTCGAGGAGTTGAGGCAACAGTGTCTTCCCATCAATGACTTGATTTTTAGCCTTTGTGCGATGAAGATCGAGCACAACAAGGTGAACGAGGCCAACGCCAAGCGTTTCTTTGAGGAGTATACCCAATATCAGCGTCTCGACCTTGAGGTGCCGCGACAGATCCTGAAGAACCGTTTCGACGACTGGATCGGCTTCGTGTATCAGTCGCTGACCGCCGAAGGTCGCCGTATCATGACGGGCTTGTATTACACGAGCCCGACCATCGTCGATGAGATGCTGTCGGATGTGGAAGTGGTGGAGAACCAACGCTTCCTCGACCCTTGCTGCGGTAGCGGCATCTTCTTGATGAAAGCCAACGGTGCTCGCCCCGAACAGCTCTATGGCATCGACAACGATCCTCTCGCCGTGATGATCGCCAAAGCCAACCTCCTGGTGAAGTTCAATGATTCGGAGGTCTATCCCCAGATCTATCAGCTGGACTTCCTGCTGCACGCCGCTTCGGCTTTGGCAGGACTGAAGTTCGATTACATCGTCACCAACCCGCCGTGGGGTAGCGAGAAACAAAGACGTCATTCCTCGGAGATCATCTCCTCGAACGAACAGTCGACCTTGTTCTTCACCGAGTCCTTCAAATTCTTGAATGCCAACGGGATATTGCATTTTCTGATGCCCACATCGGTGCTGAAGATCAAGGTTCATGCCGACTTCCGCCGCTTTGTCGGCCAGTCGACGAGCCTCGACACCATCAAGTGTTACCACGAGCGTTTCAAGGGTGTTTTCACCGATTTCATCAGCATGAAGGTCAGAAATAAGGCGGTGGAAGGGAAACAGACCTATCTGGTGAAGACGGCCCACAACGAAGTCTACCGAAAGACATGGCAGGTGCAGGACGATGACTTCTGCGCTATCCCCATGCTCGACGACCGCATCGAGACCATCCTCAACAAGGCGGAGCGCCTGCGCCACGACGACCTCTCGCACAGCCAATGGGCGCTCGGCATCATCACGGGCAACAACGCCAAGGCGCTGAAGACTCGCCCGCGCAAAGGCTTGGAGCCCATCTTCACGGGCAAGGACATCAATAAATATGGCTTGAAGAAAGCCAGCCGTTATATCAAGTATAATCGTGTCGATTTCCAGCAGTGCGCCAAAGACGAGTTCTATCGCGCCAAGGAGAAACTGGTGTATAAGTTCGTGTCGAGTCGCCTCTGTTTCACCTACGACGACAAGCAGCGTCTCTTCCTCAACAGCGCCAACATCCTCATCCCTGAGATAGACGGCATGAGTACCAAGACCGTGCTGGCATTCCTGAACTCAACGTTGTTTAACTTCCTGTATGCCAAGCGCTTTAATGATATCAAGATTCTCAAGGGCAACCTCTCTGCTTTGCCTTTCCCGAAAATCAGCGCTGAGCAGGACCAACAACTCTCAGCCTTTGTCGACTATGCTTTGAAAGGCGATGCCAAAGCACAAGATGAGATAGATAGTTTGATTTATGATTTGTATCAGTTTGATGCAGAAGAAATAGCTATAGTAAACTCGATATGAAGATATTAGTCACAGGTGGTGCTGGTTTCATCGGCTCTCATACTTTGGTTGAACTCAACGCTGCAGGCCACGACACGGTAGTGGTCGATAACCT
The DNA here is from genome assembly GCA_001543395.1 of Candidatus Alcium sp. F082. Lineage (GTDB taxonomy): Bacteria > Bacteroidota > Bacteroidia > Bacteroidales > F082 > Limimorpha. The sequence goes on from LPNG01000027.1 coordinate 15,041, forward strand.
CAGCAACAGCAACCGCAAGTCGCTCGAACGCGTGGCGGAGCTGACAGGGAAAGAAATCCCATTCTATGAAGTCGACATCCGCGACCGCGAAGGCCTCAGCCGCGTGATGGAAGCCCATCACTTCGATGCCTGCATCCACTTCGCCGGACTGAAAGCCGTGGGCGAGAGCGTAGAGAAGCCTTGGGAATACTATGAAAACAACATTGGCGGCACGCTGACGCTCCTCGACGTGATGCGCCAACACGGCTGCAAGAACATCATCTTCTCGTCGTCGGCCACGGTCTACGGTGACCCAGCCATCATCCCGATAACGGAGGAATGTCCCAAAGGACATTGCACCAACCCTTACGGCCAGACCAAGAGCATGCTCGAGGAGATCATGATGGATATGCAGAAGGCCGACAAGGAATGGAACATCGTGTTGCTGCGCTATTTCAACCCCATCGGCGCCCACCCGAGCGGTAGGATAGGAGAGAACCCCAACGGCATCCCGAACAACTTGATGCCGTATGTCACCCAGGTGGCCGTGGGCAAACGTGCTGAGTTAGGCGTGTTCGGCAATGATTACCCGACTCCCGATGGCACAGGTGTCCGCGACTACATCCATGTCGTTGACTTGGCCAAAGGCCATGTGGCGGCCTTGCAAGCCATCGAACGCAAATGTGGCTGCGCTATCTACAACCTTGGCACTGGACATGGATACTCAGTGCTTGACGTGGTAAAGACCTTTGAAAAAGTCAACGGCATCAAGATTCCGTATAGTATCAAACCGCGTAGAGCAGGCGATATCGCCACCTGTTACTCCGATCCTGCCAAGGCGGAACGTGAACTCGGGTGGAAGGCACAATATGGCCTCGAGGAGATGTGCCGCGACTCATGGAACTGGCAACATAACAACCCCAATGGATATTAAAAACAACAGATAAATGAAAGGTATCGTATTAGCAGGCGGTTCTGGAACCCGCCTTTATCCCATCACCAAGGGCGTCAGCAAGCAGCTGCTTCCTATCTATGACAAGCCGATGGTCTATTACCCCATCTCGGCTCTGATGCTCGCCGGCATCCGCGACATCCTCATCATCAGCACCCCGTATGACCTGCCCGGATTCCAGCGTCTGCTGGGCGACGGCTCCGACTACGGCGTCCACTTCGAGTATGCCGAACAGCCCTCACCCGATGGTCTGGCCCAGGCCTTCATCATCGGCGAGAAGTTCATCGGCGACGACTGCGCCTGCCTCGTGTTGGGCGACAACATCTTCTACGGTAGCGGCTTCACCAGCCTGCTTCGTAATGCCGTCAGAGATGCCGAACAAAACAAGAAAGCCACCGTGTTTGGCTATTGGGTCAGCGACCCCGAACGTTACGGCGTTGCCGAGTTCGACCGTCAAGGCAACTGCCTCAGCATCGAGGAGAAGCCCAAGGAGCCTAAGAGCAACTATGCCGTGGTGGGACTTTACTTCTATCCTAACAAAGTTGTAGAAGTAGCAAAGAACATCAAGCCCTCGGCACGTGGAGAGCTGGAGATCACCACAGTGAACCAACGCTTCCTTGAAGACGGCGAGCTGAAGGTGCAGGTGTTCGGTCGTGGCTTCGCTTGGCTCGACACAGGAACACACGACAGCCTCTCGGAGGCCTCCACCTTCGTGGAAGTCATCGAGAAACGCCAAGGCTTGAAGATTGCTTGCCTCGAAGGCATCGCCTATCGCAATGGCTGGATCAGCGAAGAGAAGATGCGCGAACTGGCCAAGCCCATGCTGAAGAACCAATACGGACAGTACCTCTTAAAGGTCATCGACGAATACAAGTCGGAGATCACTTCCGATACGCTGACACACCCGAATAGGAAGTAAACAAAAACACGAAGTTATTTTGAACACGGATTGACACGGATTTAACGGATTGTTTTGCGACGAGTCGCAAAATTTCCGTGCAAATCTGATAAATCCGTATTCGAAAAAAAATATTTGCGCCCACTATTCCACTTTTTTATGTCGCTTATTTACCCAAACGAAAGTTACGCCATCAGAGGTGCTGCCATGAGGGTTTATAATATCCTAGGTAGTGGTTTTCTGGAAGCGGTGTATCAAGAAGCGTTGGAAATAGAATTAGATAAACGTCATATTCCTTATGAAAGGGAAAAAGAACTTGAGATATGCTATGATGGTATAAAACTGGGTAAGAAATATGTAGCAGATTTTGTTTGTTATGACAAAATCATTTTGGAATTGAAAGCCGTAAAAGAATTGGACGACTCTCACAGAAGTCAACTATATAACTACTTAAAAGCTACAGGATTCAAACTTGGTTTCTTGATTAACTTTGGAAAATACGATGAGCTGCAAATAGAAAGAAGAGTATTATAAACAGTAAACACGGAATAGAATAATATTGAACACGAAATGACACAGATAGAACGGATTTTTTGCGAAAAATTTCCGTGCAAATCCGATAAATCCGTGTTCGAAAAAACAAATACTATGTGTTCTAAAAGATCCATCATCATCACTGGCGGTGCAGGCTTCATCGGCAACCACGTCGTCCGCCTCTTCGTCAACAAATATCCCGAATACAAGATCATCAACCTCGACAAGCTGACCTACGCCGGCAACCTCGCTAACCTGAAAGACATCGAGGACAAGCCGAACTACCGCTTCGTCAAGATGGACATCTGCGACTTCGAGGGTGTCTACAAGCTGATGCAGGACGAACACGTCGACGGCATCATACACCTCGCCGCCGAGAGCCATGTGGACCGCTCCATCAAAGACCCGTTCACCTTCGCCCAGACCAATGTGATGGGTACGCTGAGCCTGCTACAGGCCGCCAAACTTTATTGGGAAGCTCAACCAGAGCCTTGGAAAGTTAAGGTCCCTGAGCCCGTCGAAGGGCCGACCATAAAAGACGGTGCTTCGACAGGCTCAGCAACCTGCGTTCCTTGCCGCTTCTACCACATCAGCACCGATGAGGTCTATGGCGCCCTTGAGCTGACTGACCCCGAAGGCATCATGCCCCCCTTCAGCACCAAGGCCAGCAGCGGACAGCACCATCTGGCCTACGGCAGCAAGTTCTTCACCGAGGACCTGAAATACCAACCCCATAGCCCCTACAGCGCCGCCAAGGCCAGCAGCGACCACTTCGTGCGTGCCTTCCACGACACCTACGGCATGCCCACGGTGGTAACCAACTGCTCCAACAATTACGGCCCGTACCAGTTCCCCGAGAAGCTGATCCCGCTGTTCATCAACAACATCCGTCACCGCAAGCCGCTGCCCGTCTACGGCAAAGGCGAGAACGTGCGCGACTGGCTCTATGTGGAAGACCACGCCCGCGCCATCGACCTCATCTTCCACGAAGGTAAGGTGGCCGAGACATACAACATCGGTGGCTTCAACGAATGGAAGAACATCGACCTTATCAAGGTGCTCATCAATACGGTGGACCGCCTGCTGGGTCGCCCCGAAGGTGCCGACATGGACCTCATCACCTACGTCACCGACCGTGCCGGACACGACATGCGTTATGCCATCGATTCGACCAAACTCCAGAAAGAACTCGGCTGGGAGCCCAGCCTGCAGTTTGAAGAGGGCATTGAGAAGACGGTCCGTTGGTATCTCGACAACCAGGAATGGATGGACAACGTC
>LPNG01000028.1 GCA_001543395.1 Candidatus Alcium sp. F082
AGAATCAAGTTAAGACTAAAAGGAAAGAGTCCGGTACAATACCGAACTCTTTACCTTGATAATTAATGTTTAACCGTCCAACTTCTGGGGGGCACATCAGTTCAACACCTCGCGTTTTTTTTTGTTTTTGTTTTGTGTTATTTCACTCTCAGTCGTTGACCGATTTGTAAGGTCTTGTTCTGTCGGATACCATTCAATTTGCAGATTTTGGCGATGGTAGTGCCGTGCTTTTTGGCGATCTTACTTAAGGTATCGCCTTTGCGAACCTTGTAATAAACGGCTTTGCTCTTGGCCTTCGATTTGTCGATGGGTGCTTTTCTTGAGGCGTTCAGCGACTGTTGGTCGGTCTGCCCGTAGTGCGAGTTGATGTTGAAATAGTGTTTCTTCAGCACAAACACCTCATCGCGGAGCTTGCCGTTGTAAAAGTCGAAAATGCGCTCAGGGTCAAACGACTGGCCCATGTAACGGGTCTCAAAGTGGAGGTGGGGCCCCGTGGAGCGTCCGGTGGAGCCACCGTAGCCGATGAGTTCACCCGCTTTCACCACGTCACCGCTTTTCACGATGTACTTCGAGAGGTGGCCGTAATAGGTCTCCAAGCCGTTGACGTGACGGATGACCAACACGTTGCCATAACCACCTGTCATGCGGGATGGCAGTGCGACACGCACAACGCCGTCAAAAGCGGCATAAATGGCATCGCCGGTGTCCAGTCCGATGTCAATACCCTTATGGGCACGACGCCATCTGAATTTGAACTGTGAGGTGATAGGGCCGGGGTGGGGGATGCAATAGCCGTGGAGGGAGTCGACCAGTCGGATCTCCACCTCTTCAGGGAGGTCCTTCAAAGCGATGTCACGATAGGTGTGGATGATATCCGTTTCCCAGTGGTCGTCATTCAACTCATCCGGGATCTCAGGCTTGTCGATGTTATAGAACACCCAAGTGCTGTTGTCGAATAGCACCACCTTGCGGTATCGGTCGTCAGTGTCGATGGTGTCGACCGGGACGGGGATCTCTTCAGAAAACTCTTCTTCCTCTTCTTCCTCTTCTTCCTCTTCTTCGTCGGCATTGGCATTGTTTAAGGTGTCGTTGCCGTTTTGGGGTTGAGCATATATATATACGGTGTCGTGGACGACAAAATGGTTTCTAAGGCGCTTGAAAAAGCCGTTGTTGTCTTGGGAAAAAGCAACGGATGAAAACAAAAGGCAGATAATGATTGCTAATAGTTTTTTCATAGTAAAAGGGTGGTTTTTTGAAAAAATAAGGGTACAAAGGTACAAAAATTCTCTGATTTGGCAATGCGATTTGGGTTGAAAACGGAACAAAAAACAAATTATTGCCATTTTGTCAGTTTTTTTCATTTGGCATAAAGATTGACAAGTAGCGGGTCGTTGCAATGTGCAATCGAAGTAAAGACAACAAACAAATAACAAATAAAAATAGGAGAACAAAGAAATGTCAAAGATCATTGGTATCGATTTAGGTACAACCAACTCATGTGTGGCCGTTATGGAAGGCAACGAGCCGGTCGTCATCGCCAATAGCGAAGGCCACCGCACCACCCCTTCTGTGGTCGCATTCACCGATAACGGCGAGCGTAAGGTCGGCGAGCCTGCCAAACGTCAGGCCATCACCAACCCGCTGCGTACTGTCTATTCCATCAAGCGTTTCATGGGCGAGACCTACGACAAGGTAGGCGCCGAGATGCGCCGTGTGCCTTACAAGGTCGTGCAAGGCCCCAACAATACGCCTCGTATCGACATCGACAACAAGCAATACACCCCGCAGGAAATCTCTGCCATGGTGCTGCAAAAGATGAAGAAGACCGCTGAGGACTTCCTCGGACAGACGGTCACCGAAGCCGTCATCACTGTGCCGGCTTACTTCAACGACGCCCAGCGTCAGGCCACCAAGGAAGCTGGCGAAATCGCCGGCTTGACCGTGCGCCGTATCATCAACGAGCCTACCGCAGCCGCTTTGGCCTATGGCTTGGATAAGAAAAAGAACGATGTGAAAGTCGCTGTGTACGACCTCGGCGGCGGCACCTTCGATATCTCCATCCTGGAATTGGGTGATGGTGTGTTTGAGGTGAAGTCGACTAACGGTAACACCCACCTCGGTGGCGACGACTTCGATGAAGTCATCATCAACTGGCTGGCCGAAGAGTTCCAGAAAGACAACGGCATCGACCTGCGTAAAGACCCGATGGCCCTGCAACGCCTGAAGGAAGCTGCCGAAAAGGCAAAGATCGAGTTAAGCTCGTCGAGCGAGACGGAAATCAACCTGCCTTACATCATGCCTGTCAACGGCATCCCGCAGCACTTGGTCCGCACTTTGAGCCGTTCGAAGTTCGAGCAGCTGGCCGACAAGCTGATCCACGATACCATCGAGCCTTGCCGTCAAGCCCTGCAAGACGCTGGCTTGACCGTCAACGACATCGACGATGTCATCCTGGTCGGTGGTTCGACCCGTATCCCTGCCATCCAGAACATCGTCCGCGACTTCTTCAAGAAGGAGCCTTCGAAGGGCGTCAACCCCGATGAAGTGGTGGCCATCGGCGCCTCCATCCAGGGCGGCGTTTTGACCGGCGAAGTGAAGGACGTGCTGCTGCTTGACGTGACCCCGTTGAGCCTCGGTATCGAGACCCTCGGTGGCGTGATGACCAAGCTGATCGAGAGCAACACCACCATCCCGACTCGTAAGTCGGAGGTCTTCTCGACCGCTGCCGATAATCAGCCCAGCGTTGAAATCCACGTGCTGCAAGGCGAGCGTCCTATGGCTGCACAGAACAAGACCATCGGCCGTTTCATCCTCGACAGCATCCCGCCAGCGCCGCGTGGCATCCCGCAAATCGAAGTCACCTTCGACATCGACTCCAACGGTATCCTGAACGTGAGCGCTAAGGACAAGGCCACGGGCAAGACCCAGAGCATCCGTATCGAGGCCTCGTCGGGTTTGACCGACGCTGAAATCGAGCGTATGAAGAACGAAGCCCAGGCCAACGCCGAAGCCGCCGACAGCGTCATCTTCCAGACCGAGAAACAGCTGAAGGAATACGGCGATAAGCTGCCTGCCGACAAGAAGGCTGAAATCGAGGCTGCCCTCGGCAAGCTGAAGACAGCTCACCAGGCTCAAGACATCGCCGGCATCGACGCAGCCATGGCCGAGATGAACGCCATGTGGCAGAAGGCCAGCGAGGAGATGTACAAGAACGCCGGTGCCCAAGGCGGCCCGCAAGGCGGCTTCGACCCGAACAACATGGGCGGCGGCTTCCAAGGCGGCAACCCGAACCAAGGCCCTCAGAACAACAACGGTGGCGACGACACTGTCACTGATGCGGACTTTGAGGAGGTGAAGTAAGCGTTTCACAAATCACTATCAAAAAAGGTGTAATCCAATGGGTTACACCTTTTTTCGATTTTTCCCAACGCACACGCAATGCCGTAGTTACCCCTGAACCACTCTTGACATCCCAGACAAATACCCCCCTACCAGCAATATGTGAACTTTTGGGTCTTTTATGTCAGTTTGGGAAACACTTTCTGAACAGAGTCGTATCTACTATTAATTCTATGTTGTCATCCTGACTATCCATATCAGGATTATAAGATAGCGAATATATGCACTTCTCATCCCTTCCCTTTCCGTAGTATTTCGCATAAACTTGACGCACTCGGTAATTGCTGTCCAAATGAATCCACAACATAGGGTAAGTAAACGTCGGAGAATTAAAAATGCTCTTTAGAAATGATGGTTCCTCCGTATAATTGAGAGTGGCGTGTTTTTCAATGACCTTCATGTTTTTCCTATTTTGTTCGCAACAATAATTCATGTCCTGAAAAACACTATCTATAAAATGAACAAAGTCTGTTTTCGTAGTCATCTTTATGTCAGAGACATCACGTGGCCATTTACATGATAGATCATGATCTCCAAGATTACTGCTAAAGGTATATGGCATACCAAGCACCAAGACCACACTGTCAAGAGGCATTCCGATATGAATTTTTTCAACATCGCTGTAATGAATAGTATTCTTATTAGCATTAAAACCGCTATGACAGCATGTCATAATCAATACCAAGCATTGCATCAATGCTACAAAACAGGCAATACCGATTGCTTTTTGAAAACTCTTTTGCATATTCTTTTTTTATGTGATATGACTTTATGTTATTTGCAATGGCAACGGCTTTTGTGCTGTTTTTATTGTTTTGAAAATTGGTTTTGTTTACAAATGCATACAAAAAACGCAGTCCAAGCCTTTGCCTTCATAATGTCCTGTTGTCCTGGCCGCCTTGCACGTATGCTTGAATCATTCAAAAGGTGACGTCTTTTTTCTATTCTCTCGTCACAAACTGCGATAAAGCATATAAAATTGCTTTACAGTGTTTTATAACAAAAAAATGAAATTATCCAAGGTAATAATTTGCCAAAAATCGAAAAAATCCAAGGTAATAATTCGGCAAAAATCGAAAAAATCCAAGGTAATATTTTCTTTCTATCCGATGAAATGCGTTAAAAAAACCGCCATTGTTGCGGCTTATTTCATTTACACTGCCCCACAAACCAAGAAAACACCCGCAAACTATCACCATCCGTCTTGAACATATACTCGGGATGCCATTGCACGGCACAGACAAAACGCTTGCCCACCATTTTTACCGCTTCGATGAGACCGTCAGGGGATTCGGCCATGGGAATCAAATCCTTGCCGAGGTCTTTGATGGCTTGGTGATGCAGCGTGTTCACTTCAAGGGTGTCTTTGCCTAATAGCGATTGCAGGTCGCCACTCAGCGAGACTTTGTGTGTTGGAACGCCGTAAGGCTTGCCCTGCCTGTGGACGATATCCGAAGGATGCTGCGAGGGGAGGTCCTGCCAAAGTGTACCACCAAGAAACGCATTGATGAATTGTAGTCCACGGCAGATGCCAAGAATGGGTTTGTCGGCTTGCAGCGCTTTCTTCAGCAACAGTGTTTCCAACTTGTCGCGTTCTGCGCTGGAAACAATGGTTCCAGTAGTATCTTTCGTCCCATAAAGCTCCGGCGCGACATCCTGGCCGCCCGTAAACAGAAAACCATCACAAGTTTCCACAATGCGGTCGGCATCTGCTTGTGACATTTCAATAGGCAGGATGACAGGAACGCCTCCAGCCGCCTTGATGCCGTCCAGATAATCCGGCAACATCCAAACACTCTTGCGCTCCGCATCCCATAGCGGCGTGACGCCTATAATCGGTGACTTGCTCATGTTTTACTCCATCAAAGCTGCAAAGATACTTATACTTTCGCTTTTTTTGTTGTTAATACCATTTTTTCTATTTTTGCCCTTTCATACAGTAACAAAAACAACTCTCGCTATGACACGCTATATTTTTGTGACGGGAGGCGTGGTCTCCTCTCTTGGTAAAGGCATTATCTCGGCCAGCATTGGCAAACTACTACAAGCCCGTGGCTACACCATCACCATACAGAAAATCGATCCTTATATCAATATCGATCCAGGGACGTTGAACCCATACGAGCACGGCGAATGCTATGTGACCGTCGACGGCACCGAGACCGACCTCGACCTCGGCCACTACGAGCGCTTCACAGGCATCCGCACCACCCAAGCCAACTCGGTGACCACGGGTAAGATCTACAAGACTGTCATCGACAAGGAACGCCACGGCGACTACCTCGGCAAGACCATACAAGTCGTGCCTCATATCACCGACGAGATCAAACACCGCATCATGCAAAACACTGATGTCGACTTCGTTATCCAAGAGATTGGCGGAACCATAGGCGACATCGAAGCGGCCCCCTTCCTCGAAGCCATCCGTCAGCTGAAATGGGAACTCGGCAACCGCGCTGTCAGCGTACACCTTACCTATATCCCTTACCTTAAGGCCGCTGATGAACTGAAGACCAAGCCCACCCAACATTCGGTGAAAGAGTTGCAAGCCGCTGGTATCCAACCCGACGTGCTTGTGCTGCGCACCGAGAAACACCTCTCCGACGGTGTCCGCCAAAAGGTTGCCTCCTTCTGCAATGTCGACCTCGAATGCGTGGTGCAAAGCGAGGACCTGCCGAGCATCTACGAAGTGCCTGTCAACATGCAACGCCAAGGCCTTGATGCCGCCCTGCTGCGTAAATTCTGCTTGCCGGTAGGAGAGACCCCGAAGATGGAAGGCTGGCACCGTTTCTTGGAGCTGCAACGCACGGCCTCCAAAGAGGTGCATGTGGGTCTAGTGGGCAAATACGACTTGCAAGACGCTTACAAGAGCATCCGCGAGAGCCTGATTTTGGCAGGCATCTATAACCATGTGAAGGTGAAGATCGACTTCATCAACAGCGAGAACATCACTAAGGAGAACGTCGCGGAGCAACTCTCAGGCGTGGCAGGTATCCTAGTATGCCCTGGCTTCGGACAACGTGGCATCGAAGGCAAGATTGTCGCGGTAGAGTATGCTCGCCTCAACAACCTACCTGCCTTTGGCGTTTGCCTCGGCATGCAGATGATGGTCATCGAATTTGCCCGCAATGTGTTGGGCTACAAAGACGCCAACTCAAGCGAGATGGCCGATACTCCTCACAATGTCATCGACATGATGGAGGAGCAGAAGACCATTACCAACCTGGGCGGCACCATGCGTCTGGGCGCCTACGGTTGCAATCTGCGTGAAGGCAGTCGCGTGGCTGAGATCTACGGCACACCACAAATCAGCGAACGCCATCGCCACAGATACGAGTTCAACAATAAATATAAAGACGAATACGAGAAAAACGGCATGAAGTGCGTAGGCGTGAACCCCGAGAGTGACTTGGTGGAGATTGTCGAGATCCCCAGCCACCGTTGGTTCATCGGCACCCAGTTCCATCCCGAATACTCCAGCACCGTGTTGCATCCTCATCCCTTATTCATGAGTTTCATCAAAGAAATTTCCCAATGAGAACCCCTTTTAAACAGAAAAAAATCCTCTTCTTGGCCGCCTTTTTGGCTATCGTGGTGCCGATTTTCGCCATCTCATACGGCCACAACCTTGCCCAAACCCTGCGTGTGCTGCGCAATGAACTGAGTGCCGACTATCAACAAATCGACAAGAACCGCGACCGGCTCACCGAAGACTACGAGAAACAACGCCAGAAGATGATCGACGTGATGAAGCAGTGCGACGAACTCTCGCTGATGTTGTATTCACAGAAACAGGGCTTCACTTTCGACGTGAGCTACGCCTTGCAGAAGGTCACAGAGAAATACAATGAATTCAACCAGGACCGTGGACCTTTCGATCGCATCGTCACCAACCTTAATGTGGAGATGGAGCGCCATGCCCGCCTGCTTGAGTCGCTGCGACGTCTCCCTCCCGAACTCGACACCATCGTTGGCGTGCCTGACAGCCTGCTGATCCATTACGACAGCCTCAACCCATTATATTTCAGTGTTGCGCATCTCGAGCTGGATGAGGAAGTCAAGGCTATGGCCGATTCACTCTCCATAATACCGTTCGTGCTTGACCAACAAGGTGAGGCCGACCGCGAACAATGCATCTTTTATGCCGGCGAACTGCTTAAGATGTATGCCGAGACCAAAGCCGTCGTGGTGGCCGACAGCATCCATTACTATGAGACCTTCCTGCGTCTGAAGGAGACCTACGACTATGCCCATGAATACTACCAAGTGCTACAAAACCGTATCTTCGTTGAAGGCCAGACGCCTTGGTATACCATCCTGCAGCGCCCAGGACGCTACTGGAGGCAAGCCATGGAAGACGCGCACGAAAAATATGACTCTGCATCTTTGTCATCGCTGTTCAAGAGAGGCCATTCTGAGCAGTTGACCAACACGGGCTGGGAGTATTCGCTCCAAGTTTTCATCATTGTTTTGTTCGTCATCGAGCTGATGGTGATTTGGCTCATTGTCTCGCTGTTGCTCATCCCGGCTTTCCGATACTTCAAACCTTTGAAGGAGTATGTCGAGAAGGACCAAAGGAGGTTCATCTCCTTGCTGGTGGCCATCCTCATCACGATTATCATCAATTCCCAAATCGGAGGCGACGGTCTGCTCCATATCGCGGCAAAGCTGACCAACACTTTCCTGTGGCTACTGGCTGCCATCCTGGTTGCGCTGTTCTTCAGGTTGAAGCCCAAACAACTGAAATACGGCGTTAGGCTATATCTGCCTACCTTCTGTATGGCCTTGGCGGTCATCGGTTTCCGCGTGGTCTTCATGCCCAATGCGTTGATGAATTTCATCTTCCCGCCCGTGTTGGTAGCCTTCTTTGTGTGGCAGCTCTTCGCTTGTCTGCGCAACGCCAAGAAAGTCAATCGCATCGACCGTTTCCTGGGTTGGTTCTCGTTGGCGGTGACCGGTGCGGCTTTGGGTGTGGCCATTGCTGGCTACATCTTTGCCTCGCTGCTCATCTTGGTGTGGTGGTACTTCCAGTTGGCCACCATCCATGCCATTTATACCATCCTCAAACTTATCGTGCAATATCGTGAGAAACGGATGAAACCGCGCATCAATGACTACCGATCGCGGATCAACTTCATCACAGGTCCGGGCAAGGAGACTTTGATGTTCGGTGCCACCTGGTTCTACGACTTGGTCAAGGATGTGGTGCTCCCCGTGATGGGGCTGTTGTCGATCCCGTTCTGCCTCCATCTGGCCTTGGATGTGTTCGACTTCGAGGATTTGTACAACAACATCTATCACCACAACTTCGTCCAGTTGGTCAATGACAGTGGTGCGGATACCTTCAGACTTTCGTTCCACGGGATCCTCATCCTCATCTGCCTATTCTTCGTGTTCCGCTATATCAACCGCGCCTTGCATGCCGTATGGCAGCAGATCCGTTATGCCATCTTTATGAAGAAAAACCACCGCACGATCATACGTAACAACGAAATCAATCTGTCGCTAGGCAACAGCATCATCAGTGTCTTGGTTTGGTTCACCTACATCGTCGTCATTGTCTTGACCTTGCACATCCCCACCAGTTCGTTGAGTCTTGTGGCTGGTGGTCTCTCCGCAGGTATTGGCTTCGCCCTTAAGGATACCCTGAACAACTTCATCTATGGCATCCAGCTGATGTCGGGTCGCCTGCGTATCGGCGATTGGATAGTGTGCGATGGTATTCGAGGCAAGGTAACACATATAGGCTACCAAAGCACGGAGATTGAGACCATCGACGGTGCCGAGATGTCGTTCCTCAATGCTACATTGTTCGCCAAGAATTTCAGTAACCTCACGCGTAACCATGGCTATGAGTTCGTAAAGATTACCGTTGGCGTGGCCTATGGCACCGACATCCAGCGTGTGCGTGAGCTTTTGGGAGAAGCCTTACAGAAGCTGCAGGATAAAGATGCCTTTGGGCGTGACATCGTCGATGCCAAGCGTGGCATCAGCATCACCTTGGAGGATATGGATGACAGCGCCGTTACCATCGCCGTGAAGCAACAAGTGCTCGTGGCCGAACGCATTGGTTATATTGATTGTGCTAAAGAAGTGATTTACAATACTTTGAATGAGAATGGCATAGCCATTCCATTCCCGCAATGCGATGTTCATCTTATCAAAGAAGAAGAATAATGTTTACCTTTGCAGCCGAAAAGAAAACAGAAATGAAAAAATTCATCCTTTTTATCGCATCCGTTCTCTTGCTGTCATCATGTGGCGACAAGCAGCCCAAGGGAACGCCTTCCACTTCAGAGAAACCCAATAAGACAGTGTCAGTTCCCAACTTCAATGCTGATTCAGCCTATCAGTATGTGGCCTGTCAGACGAGCTTTGGCCCTCGTGTGCCTGAGACGCAGGCCCATTCCGACTGCGCCCAATGGTTAGCTGCCAAGCTTGGTGAATATGCCGACACGGTCATTGTACAGGACTTCCGTGCCAAGCTATACAATGGTAAGGGCGTTGAGGGTCAAAACATCGTCGGTGTCTTCCACCCCGAAGCCAAGAAGCGTATCGTGCTATGCGCCCACTGGGACTCGCGTCCTTATGCCGACCATGATCCCGATGCGGCTAATACCCATACACCCATCGATGGCGCCAACGACGGTGCCAGTGGCGTGGGCGTGCTCATGGAATGCGCCCGTCAGTTCAAGCTGCAGGAACTGCCTGAGCATCTTGGCGTCGACATCGTGCTCTTCGACCTCGAAGACTATGGCCCGCATATTGAGGAAGCCGAGAAATACTATGACGAAGATGTCAACTATTGGGCGCTGGGCTCACAGTATTGGTCGAAGCACCCGCATGTGTATGGCTACAAGGCCTATTATGGCATCCTGCTGGATATGGTGGGTGGCAGCAATCCCACTTTCCCCAAGGAATACTATTCGCAAGGCTATGCCGCTTGGGTGAGCAACAAGGTGTGGCGTAGGGCTGCCGATCTGGGTTATCGCCCCTATTTCACCAACGAATTGGGCGCATTGATTAGCGACGACCATGTGCCGATGAACCAAAACGCGGGCATTCCTACTATCGACATCATCGACTTGCAGCCCGAGAGTAGCAATGAATGCTTCCCTGAGGTGTGGCACACCTTGAACGACAATATTGACAACATCGACAAGACGACTCTTGGCATGGTAGGCGATGTGTTGCTGCATGTCGTGTATGAGGAATGAAAATACACAATTGACTATCGGTTTTCATTTTTTTTATATCTTTGCCGTGTGAAAACGAATAAATAACAACCTTTAATAATTAATTACTAACCTAAAATTACACACAATGAAGAAAGTAATGCTTCTTTTGGTTGCTGTTCTCGGCCTGAGCTTTGCCGTGAATGCACAGAACTGGATCGGTGTTCGTGGCGCTTTTGGTAGCAGCTACGGTGCTGAACTCTCATGGCAGCATGGCTTCAACGCCAACAACCGTTTGGAACTTGATCTGGGTTGGAACACCCACGAGCACTATGGCTACTACAACGTCTCCGCTGTCTATCAGTGGATGGGTGGCCTGGTCGAAAACCTCGGTTGGTTCGCCGGTGTCGGCGCCAATGCTGGTTTCTGGGATGGTTACCACGATGGCAACCTCGGCCTTGGTTTCTTGGCTCAGGTTGGTTTAGAGTACAACTTCCAAGCCGTGCCTTTCCAAATCACTATTGATGCTCGTCCGCAATGGGATGTCCTTGGTGCGGCAAGCGGATTTGGCTATGCTGGCGCTCTTGGTATCCGTTACAGATTCTAAGACAAGCTTAATTTGATAAAAAAAGACCGCAGCGATGCGGTCTTTTTTTTGTGTCTGTCAGTACTTCCTGACGTATTCGTCAAGTTCGCGTTTCGACGACTCATAGCTGAAGGCGTCGTTTAGTAGGAAGTATTTATTAGGCTCGGTGCAGTATGGATATGCATATTTTGCAAATTCCAGCTTATTGCTCTCGAAGGAGAACATTTTGCATATGCCGAGGATTTGGCTCGCTGTCATCGGGTTGCCCGAAACGACCTGCTTGGCTACGGTGAGCTTTGAACTGTCGAACGACTCCTTGGCGATGATTTGGCAGGCACTCTCATAGTCGTGTGGATTCATGCCCATCGGCATGGGAGGGACAGGCATGATGGGATGTTGTCCATTGCCGGCTGTTATTGGTTGTTGGGTGATCAAATCCAAGGTGAGCTCAGGGCGGATGTTGATTTGGGCTTGTTCAAGTCCTATAAGTTTATTGGACTGAACGATACTTATGGTCTTTGATTGCCTTAAGTTGATGAATTGACCCACACAATTGTGATCTTGGTTGTCGAGTTCGACCCGGATGTAGAAGTTGTCGTTCCACAAGTTGCGTACGCAGAGGGAATGTACAGGGTCTTCGTTTTGCAACACATCGTCGACAAAAAGCCAAAAGCTGAGACCGCGCGGGGCGACTACGGTCAATGTGCTGCTGCCGTTATGGCCTCCATGTTGTTGGGGCTTAACCGCTGCCACTTGCGCCATGCTAGGAAGGGCAAGGAAAAGGAGAAGGGCAAATAAGAAGTGTTTTTTCATGTCTATCTTTGTTTGGTAGAGACGGTGGCACCGTCTCTACAATAATATGCAATAATCATTCCACAACGACTTTTTGGGTCACCACGCTGCCGCCCAGCATTTGCAGGGTATAAATGCCAGCAGGCAGACGGCTCACGTCGATGGTGCGTTGGCCTTCCACGGTGAAGAACATTACCATTTGACCGTACATGTTGAGCATCATCACACTGACTGCGCCCTTGTCGTAGTCGGTGCTGATGGTGAACTGTCCTTTGGCGGGGTTGGGGTAAACCTCAGCTGTGAAAGCAGGCACTGCATGGGCCTCATGCACGCTTACCAGCAGGTCTTCGTCGTTACTGAAAGAGACGACTTTACCTGCAACACGCAACACCGGGTTGTCGGGGGCAGCACATTCGGTGCAGGTGACGCCGTCGACGCAGTCGGGGTGGTTGGGGTGGCAGTAGTCGAGATAGGTTGGGTCAAACTGGTAGAACAGCTCGGCTCGTCCAGCAGTGAGATACTCCGTCAAGTCGAAGTCCCACACCATGCCGATGCTGCCTGGGCACCAGCCTGCACGGGGCCAGATCCAAGTGCCCAATTGGTCGTTACAGCCTGCCGGATTTGGTTGACAGGTTTCCCACAAATCCTGAGTGTAGGTTGTGGCACCATTGATATTGATGTTATGGTGGGCATGATAAAACTCGGCGGCGTTGCCCGTGTTGTAGCTGTTGTTGGTGCCGCTACTCCAATTGTGGCCAGTGGTGGTAATTTTCAGTTTGGCAGTCTGAGCCTGTTCGCTGAAGGAATAATCCACGACAGGCACAGGCTGCTGGTTGGCATAGTCGCCAAAAGCGAAGGTGCCGAACCAAATTTCATCCACATCGGCGTAGAGGTAGTCGGGCGTGCCCTTGGTGAAGCTGAAAAACAAGTTTGGATTGGAGCCACTGCCGTTCCATAGTTCCATATAAAACTCCAACTCCACCAAACCTTGTAGCAAGCTCGTGTAGTCGCTCACGTCCACGTCGTCCTGGCACTCCTTGCGGAAGGGGGTGATATAACGGAAAAGTTCCATCCATTCGCCTCTGTAATTACGCACCTTCACGCCGCCCACGCGGTCGTAAGTGTCGCAGTTGCCGTCCACACAATTGTATTCGAAATGCGCTAGAATCTCATTGAAAGCACCAACATGCGAGGGGAACACATATTCACCTTTGGCACTGTGTACGGTCGGTGTACAGACGAGGTCACCGTTCATAGTCACCACATCCAGATGGCTTTCGATGTCGTTGGTCACCTCAAAGCGGTTCGTGAATGTCGTCGTCTTGTCGCCACTTTGGGTCACGCTGACGCTCATGTCGAAGTCACCAAAGCCGCTTGGGGTCCAAAAACCGTAGTAATAGCCATTGTCGGGGTCGTCGGGATAGTCGGTCTGCAAAGCGATGTGTTCTCCATTAACGGAAGCATGTACATCGGTGAATTTGATGACTTCGGGATGCTCAATATAGGCCGAAACGACAATCATGACAGGGTGTATCTCGTCCAAATAGACCTTGGTTCCGTCGTAGGGACGACGAATCTTTACTTCAGGCTCGTAGGCATAAGGGTCAACCACCTCGAAACTCTTCACCACGTCTGGGGCGGGCAGCCAGTTGGCATTGCCGGCCTGCGTGGCCTTGAACCTGACAACGCCGGTTTCACCCGTCAGCGTCAAGATGTTTCCGTTGATGGTGGCAGGGCCCTCCTTCATCTCGAAGGAGACGGGCAGTCCTGAAGAAGCGGTGGCCACCAGTGTAATCGGGTCGTTGAAAATCAGTTGATTGGGAATGTCGGCCATCTCGATGAGCTGGGCATTGCCGTCGGGCTGTTGGCGAACTAGGAGGTTGTCGAAGCCGCCCGTGCCACCTTGTGAGTGGAAGAAGACGCCGTCCCACACTTGGTAGTCGTTTTTGTCGCCACTGCCTGGGGTGAGGTTCATGCAGACGTTGGTGCAGCCTGCCATCTGAATCCATTCGCCTTCGCAGCCAGGCTTCACAAACACCGTGACGGCACCTGCGCCGTCGTAAGCCGTGAAGTCGAACGACATCTTGTAGCGGGTCCAACCACCTTCCTCGTAATCGAAGGGGATATTGCTGCCATCGGGCAGGCATACCTTGGCGTGGCCACTGTCGCCTTGGCTCTTGATGAAGAGGTAGACGCCGCCGTCGGGGTCAGTCATGCCTGGCAGGATGTGGCCGTCGCCGTCGCTATCGAAGCCCACGCCGAAGAAACTGCCCCACCAGGTGCGGTTCATGTCAATCTCGAGGTCCATGATGCCCCCATTCTGGAAGTTGAAGTTGAAATTCGACGAGGCCTTACGAGTAGCCGTACGGCCTACGCCTGAGCCGCCGTAGGGATACCAAATGGCGAGACTCTCGTCGGGAGCCATGTCAGAACCGCAGACGTAGCTGACATCGAAGTCTTGCGACGAGGCGGCGGTTTGGTAATGCGTCATCCAGCCATCTTGGCCGTTGAGGTTTTGTGAGCCTTCGGTGAGGCTGTTGAAATCGTAAACGTATTCCACCTGCGCCATGCCCAGCGTGGCCAGGATAAGGAATAAAGAGAGTAAAGAGCTTTTTTTCATGGATTTTTGTTGTATTATGGGTACAAAAATAACAATTCTGTCGAAGTCAAGCGCTATTTTGCGAAAAATCACTATTTTTGCCCTTTCTTAACAATCGATTGGACAATGAAAAAATTGTTTTTATCCCTCTCGCTGCTTGCCACGATGATGTGTTTCCATGCATGCAGCACCGATGTCGAACTCTATGCAGATTATAAGGACATCCCCATAATCTATGGCTTGGTTGATGCCTCGCAAGACACCAATTTCATTCGCATCAACCGTGCTTTTTCGGGTAGCAACGACCAATACATCAACGCTAATGAAGTGGCGCTCATCGAGGATTCGTGTAACTATCCCGGCAAGTTGAATGCCTATATTGTGGAGTATAAGGAAGTTTACGGAGGCAATTATTCTCCTACCGGCGATGTGCTTCCGCTTGATACGATGACCATTCACGACAAGGAGCCAGGTGTGTTCTATTCCCCCCACCAGAAGGTTTATTTCACCAACGGTATCTTGGATAATGGTCAGTCAGCATTCGGTAACAACAGTGCTAACGCCAAGTATAAGTATAAACTCTTCGTACATAGGGGAAACGACACCATTACTGCTGAGACTTCGTTGGTCGGTGGCAGTGAGTTTAAGATCATCACCTCCAGCCTGTCGTTTGTGGCTGCCCCCAGCGATAACACCAAGAAAATCAAATTTGTTGCTGCTGACAATGCGGTGTTTTATGATGTGAAAATGGTGTTCCACTATCAGGAATCCTTGAATGGCGGTCCGTTGGTCGACAAATCAGTGTCCTATTCCTCTGGCCCCAAGAGTGTTGATGAATTGGGCAAGGAAGACATGATTTATTATGTTTCCTATGGCGAGAACGTGTTATTCAATCTGTTGCAGGAAGCCATTGGTGGCGACACAATCATCGACAACAACCATCCTAATGTGGTCCGTCAATTTGATAAAGATCATCCTATGGAGATCATCGTCTCCGCTGGCGGCGATGAGCTGTACAACTACATCCAAGTGAACACACAGTCGGGCTTCTCACAAACGGTGCCCGATTACACCAATGTCACCGGAGGCTTTGGTGTGTTCTCATCCAGAATCAATCTCCAAAGAGATGCTGGGCTTTCATCGGGTGCCAAGCGCGACCTCTACGGCAAGAGAGCTTGGGGCTTTGTGGAGCATTAATTGTCCTGTTTTCAAATAAAGTCGTATGATTCGTTCAATGACAGGCTACGGCATTGCCGAGCAGACCTATAACACCAAAAAGATTTCGGTCGAGATTAAGACTCTGAATAGCAAGCAACTCGACCTTCAAGTTAAGCTTCCCAACGAATTACGTTTCGCCGAACTGGACTTTCGCAATAGGATTGGTGCCAAATTGCAGCGCGGCAAAGTGGACGTGGTCATTAGCATCACCGACACCGACCTCTCGCAATCCTATCATATCGACCAAGATATCGTGAAGGCCTACAAGGACCAAATCGAAGCCATCTCCTCATCATTGGGCATTGCCCCCGCCAACGACTTGGCTTCGGTGCTGTTTCGCATGCCCGGCATTTTCAATGTGCCTGTGGAGAATTATGACGACGCCTTTGTAGCCAAAGTAGGTGAGACCCTTGACCAGGCTCTCGACATTGTCGACGGTTTCCGTGTCCAAGAAGGCAACACCTTGAAGAAAGACCTGCTGCATCGTGTGGAGCTCATCCTCGACCTGTTGGGTCAGGTGGAGCCTTATGAGAAGAGCCGTCACGAGGTCATCAAGCAGCGCATCACGAAGAACCTCAGTGAGCTGACCACTTCGGGACAATATGACGAAAACCGTTTCGAGCAAGAGCTCATCTATTATCTCGAGAAACTTGATATCACGGAGGAGAAGGTGCGTCTGCGCCAGCATTGCAACTACTTCAACGAGAGTTGTGACGAAGACCAAGCGGGAAAGAAA
The DNA here is from genome assembly GCA_001543395.1 of Candidatus Alcium sp. F082. Lineage (GTDB taxonomy): Bacteria > Bacteroidota > Bacteroidia > Bacteroidales > F082 > Limimorpha. Next base: position 16,506 of record LPNG01000028.1, read on the forward strand.
CTTGGTTTCATCAGCCAGGAGATGGGTCGCGAGATTAACACCTTAGGCTCGAAAGCCAACGAGGTGAACATCCAGAAAATCGTCGTCAAGATGAAGGATGAATTGGAAAAGATCAAGGAACAGGTATGTAATATCCTATAACATGAAAGGTAAAATATTGATATTCAGCGCCCCATCGGGCTCGGGCAAGACCACCTTGCTCAATCACGTCATGGCCAACATTCCTGAGATGGCCTTCTCTGTCTCTGCCACTACACGTCCACCTCGCGGCGAGGAAGTGCATGGGCGCGAATACTTCTTCCTGAGCATGGAGGAGTTTCAGCAACGTGTCGAGAACGGTGAGTTCCTCGAATGGGAAGAGGTCTATCCTGGTCGTTGCTACGGAACCCTTCTCGCTGTTGTCGAACAGATGCAGGAGGAAGGCAAACACGTGGCTTTCGACGTCGATGTGTGCGGCGGCGTGAATATCAAGGAACACTATGGCGACAAGGCCCTGTCGGTGTTCATCCAAGCCCCATCGGTTGAGGTGTTGCGTGAGCGTCTTATCAAACGTGGCACCGACTCGATGGAAGAAATCGAAAACCGCGTTGCCAAAGCGGAATGGGAAACGGAATTCGCCAAAGGCAAGTTCGATTGCACCATCATCAACGACGACTTGGAGACAGCCAAGCGCGAGATCTTGGACGTCGTCAGCAGCTTCATCAACGAAGAGGAATGAAGAAAATAGGCATATATTCCGGCTCGTTCAACCCCATCCATCACGGTCATGTGATGTTGGCCAATTATTTGGTCGAGTTCTCCGACTTGGACGAATTGTGGTTTGTGGTCACGCCCCAAAATCCACTGAAACAGAAGGAAGAACTGTTGGATGACGATGAGCGTCTCAAGATGGTGAAACTGGCCATTGGCGACGACCCGCGTTTTTTTGTGAGCGACATAGAGATGCATCTCCCGACGCCTTCCTATACCATTAATACATTGTCGGTGCTGTCAGGGCAATATCCCGATTGCCAGTTTGTTTTTATCTGCGGCATGGACAGCCTGCAGAACATGAAGCATTGGTGCGAGTATCAGCGAATCCTTGATAACTATGAGTTGCTGGTGTTCCCTCGTGAAGGCTACGATGGCGGCGACCTTGCTGATTATCCCTCGGTGACGGTGCTGAAGACCCCCATCTTGGAGATCTCGTCAACGTTTATCCGTCAATGCGTCAAAGAAGGCCGCGACATGCGGCATTTCATGCCAGAGCCTGCGTTTCTTTACATGAAACAGCATCATTTGTACGAATAATCCTTAGAAATCCAGGTTGAAGGACAGGTAGAATCGCGGTTTCTTGGCGATTTGTCCGTCTTGTATGCCCCAGGCCATGTCGCCTCTGACGAAGTAACCGAACAGCGTCGTGCGCAGGCCAAACCCCACGCCACCTACCAAAGGATCTTTCATCTCCGTGACGGTGATGTCTAAGTTGCCGTCGCTGATGTGGGTGTTGTAAAGCGAATTGCTCGGGTCATAGGGATTCCATCCCGTCCAGGCAGTGCCGAGGTCACCGAAGGCCACCAGTTGGAAGTCCTTGATGAATTTCATGTTGATGGGTTGGTTCATGAAATAGCTGAACACCGGGAAACGTAGTTCGCTATTCAAGACCACGAAGTTGTTTCCGTTTCTAATATTCTGCTGGAAGCCACGCATATTGGTGGCCAAGGTCTGATAGGCATAGTTTTGCGTGTAGTCGATGGGCGCGCCTTGGTCGAAAGTGGCCAGGATCCAGTTGTCGACACCGCCCATGTAATAGATGAGCTTCTGCTGGCCGAAGGAGCTGCTGCCTGCGATGCGATTGGCCCAGATGAAGTTGCGGCTGATGCGCGTGTAGTTGCGGTAGTCGAAGCCGACGACGACCATATTATTGGTGTTGCGTGCAATGCGTTGGTAGTATTCGGCAAACACCTTGCCTCTTGCCCCGACGAGCAGGTTGGTCCCGATTTTCTTCGCATTGTCGTAGACGAGTTCGGCACGCAAGCCACCCCAATTTTCGTAGGCGTCCTTGTCGGCCAGGCTGTAGTCGTCGATGGAGAGGTTGACCCTGTGGTCGAGTCTGTAGATGGCTGTTCCTCTTAGGCTCAGAATCTCGCTGAAAGGATAGCTCAGTGTATAGAAGGCTTCGTTGGTAAAGGTACGATAGTAGAACTTGGAATAGTCGTCGGTGACATAGCGGTGCAGGGTGATGCTACGGTCTGTGCGTTTGCTGAAGTCGCTGAAACGCAACATGTATTCATTGTTGGTAAGGGTGGTGTTGAGTTTGACGCCAAGTTCGATCTTGTAGTCTTCCATGAGGTCTTTCATGACCGTGCCAAGGAAAATGTTGAAGCCCGAGTAGAGGTAAATGGGAGCGTTACCGCCTGTGAAAGGCTGGTAGCTGTAGTTCATGCTGCTGAAATCGATCTGGCTCATCAGCTGGTCGGCGAAGAGCTCTACGTAGTAGTTGTTCGGTCTTTGTATGGTATCCTTCGGGCGGGGTTGCGTAGGAGCAGGTGCATGGCTTTGCACCATGGGTTGGAGGGTGTCACCACCAATCGGCCCGTTGATGGGCTTTTTGCGCCTAGCATAACGGTAACTGGCCGAGAAACGGTGTTTGGAGATGGGCTCGGCGATGGAGTCACTTTCTTTCTGTGTCAAATCGTTAAAGAGACGTTTCTGCGCATACGGGCTCATTTGGCTGATGTTCTCGTCGTGACCGCGCAGGATAGGCGACATAAAGAACTTCTCTCCATTATTGTCGGCCATCAGCATGGCGGCTTTGTGGTCGCGTGGCAGATAGGCATAGTCGATGATGTTGGCGGAATAGTCGGTAAGTTGTTCTTTCTTTCCGAAATAGCGGTAATGCACGATGGTGTCGATGTGGCTGATGGCACTGTCGAAGCGGATTTGATAGAGGTTATAGTAGCCGCTGGTGTCGTTCAGGTAGAGCAGGCTGCCGTCTTTCAGCGGCTCAGGGATGATGCTGTTGGAGATACGCTGTCGGGTCAGGTTTTGCAGTACAGTTGACTTGTTGTTGTAGTTGTATGCATACAGGTCGAACTGCTTGTTTTGGAAGCCCATCTGCTCATCGACCTTCAGTGTGTCGTTGTCGCGGTTCGAGCTGAACACGATCTGTCGGTCGTCGAAGGTGAAGACAGGGTCGAGGTCGGTGTGCCAGTCGTTGGTGATTTGCTCCAAGGTATTGGAGAATAGGTTGTAGACATAGATGTCAGGCTTACCCATACGAGTGGCGGCGAGCACGATCTTTCGGCTCTTGTGGGCATAAGAGAAGGAACTGACCTTCTGAAAATCAAAGAGGAAAGTGTTGGCTTTCTTGCCACTATTGACATTCAAGTTGTAGAGCTGTATCTTGCCTTCTTCTTCAAGGATGAACGACAGGATCTCGCTGTTGGGATGCCATGCCAGCAAGGGGAAACTGGTGTCGATGTTCTCGTCGGAGCGGTAGCCTGCGCTGAAGAGCTGTTTTCGTTTGCCGCTTTGCAAGTCTTCGAGCCAGAGCCGGATCTTGCCTTCGTCGTTGCTGACGTAGGCGATATATTTCCCGTTCGGGCTGATGCTAGGTTGTGTGAAAGTACGGTATTTCTTATACCTCAGTCGCATCGGCTCGTTAGGCTGACGGTTCATAATGGTCTCGTAACGTGCCTTGTAGAAAGCGTACCATTCTTCTATCAAAGCCTTGTATTCCTTGCCGGTGACATAAAGCAGCGATTTCTTCACGCTTTGGGTATTCTCGGCCAAGGTCAGGATGTCGTTGAACGATTTGCTGCCGTATTTCTCGTCGATGAAATTCCAAAACGAATAGCCTGCCACCAAAGCGTCGTCGTTACGCAGATGGTTGATCTTTTTATAATTGCCTGAAACGATGCCACGTTGCAGCTGGGCTTCCTTGTGGCTGTCCCAATTGCCGGCGATGTAGGCCACCAAACCGTCTTGGAACCATTGTGGGATGTCGTAGCGGTAGGCACTGCGTATCTGTGACCCGACGCTGATGCCGTTCATCACCTGACTGAACAGCAGCTGTGTGATGCCTTCGCGGATCTGGGCTTCAAAGTGGGTGTAGTCACCGTCGAAATACAGGATGACCTTTGAGCCTATGATTTTGGTGATGCCGCCCGTGTTGCCGTTTTCCTCTTTCTCCAGGTTGATGTTGCTCTGCTTGAAGTCACCCTTGCTGTTGAACACGATGAACTGGATCTTCTTGCTGAAACGGCTGTTAAGGCGGGCTTCAAGTTGCGGGATCTGGTCCTTAGCATAGGCTTGTGCATAGCGGGCAAGGTCGTTGCCGCCTTGGTAGAAATACACGTCGAAGTTGTCGTTCATATAGTACGACCAATGGAAGTCGGCCCACTGCACGCGGTTCTTCCCGAAGGGCATGTTCATGCCGTTGTAAAACTGGGCATGGGCCAAGGGAGCCATGGCCATGAGCAGCAAAAACAGAAACGCGTATTTTTTATTCAACGACATGTTTTCCTAATTAGCGGACAAACCTTAGATTTGCAGCGTGGTTGTCTGCGAACCAGGAATGCGAGAGCAAAAATAGTAAATTTGCGTGAAATACAGATAGAAAGTCTATAAAAGAAT
>LPNG01000029.1:0-17171 GCA_001543395.1 Candidatus Alcium sp. F082
CTCTTCGGCTTCCTCCTTCCATTTGTCGGCCAGCTTGTTCCAACCATTCAGACGGCAATAGGCCGAGAAGGCAAAATGTTGTTTGCTGTTTCCAAACCATGCAGCGCCAAACATGGCAAACTGCTTTAATGCTTCTTCTTTTGTCATAAGGGTATTCTGTTTTAAGGTTTATAATTGTTTATTTCAGTTTCAAACCGTCTTTGAAGGCTTCGCCGACGCGTTTGCTGACTTGATAATAGCCGTGCGTGTAGGGGTCGAAAGTGATGGCTTGCAGGGCTTCCACGTCCACTTTACCGTCTTTCATCTTGTCAGCTTCAACGGAGGTTTGCAACACCTTGCCGATGACGCCAAGACCTGTGTCGTCGCTTTGGTATTCGATGAACTCACACTCCATGGCGATGGGCAGCTCGTTGATGATGGGGGCATCAACCAGATTGGACTTTGTCGCAGTGAGACCGCTTTTGGCAAATTTGTCTTTCTCGTTTTTGCCTGAGACCACGCCAAACCAGTCGGCTTCAACCATGTGGGGCGCATCGGCGATGTGGACCACAAAACCTTTGCGTTGTTTGATGTTCTCCACGGTCTTGTGGGTTTCGGTCAGGTTGAGGGCTACGCGGTTGCGGTCGAGCATGGTGCCCCAAGCGGCGTTCATCACGTCGATGGTGCCGTCTTCGTTGTAGGTAGCCACGAGCAAAACGGGCATCGGGAAAATGGCTTCGGTTACTTTAATGGGTTGTTTCATAATAAATTGATAATTGAAAATTGATAATTGGATTTGATGCTACTTTAAGGATGGTTTGGGCTATAAATAATAGTTTTCTCATCACGCCTTTAAGATGGTTTCCACCATCCGTTTTCCAGCATCGAAGGCCTTTTGCAGGTCTTCTTCCCAGTGCTCCTCGCGATACCTGCGTTTGGCTTCCTCCGAGAATCCTCCCAACTCGAAATTGTCGTAGTTCTTCACTTGGTAGGTGTTGTTGGCAAACAGTTTCTCCGGTTGTCCGAGGGCTTTGGCGATGCAAGGTTCCATCGTGCCGTAGCCGTTGCAGTTGCTGCCGCCCACGCCACCGTTTTGCGTCTCCACCAGCACCACGGGCATCCGCTTCGGGGCGGTGATGCTGTAGTCGTTGTAGGAGAGCCAGGGGAAGGCCAAACGCTCCAAGAAAGCCCTCATCCGGCCAGTGATTTCACCGAAATAGTTGGGCGAACCTAATGCCAAACCGTCAGCTTGCGCGATCTCTTCCAAGACAGGAGTCAAGGCATCCTTGTATTTGCACACCTGTGAGGCCTTGCCTTTGATTTTGCAGGCCATGCACGACATGCAGCCTTTGTAGTCGAGGGCATAAAGGCGAACGCTCTTCACCTCGATTTCATTGCTTACCGAACTTGCTCCTTCGGCAAACTTCTGTAGCATGGAGGCAGTGTTGAAAGTGGCACGTGGGCCTCCGTCGATGATGATGATTTTTTTCATTTATGAAGTGGTTTTTGTTTGTTATTCAAGTTCAAATATCATTCTCAATCACCTTAATAACCCTCGCAGGCACACCACCCACCAAAGTGTTATCAGGCACATCTTTATTAATCACGGCGCCGGCCGCCACCACCACGTTGTTGCCGATGGTCACGCCGGGCAGGATGGTGACGTTGCCGCCAATCCACACATCGTTGCCTATGCGCACGGGCTTGGCCAAAGCGTGATACTCCCTGCGACCTTTGGGCGATAGGGGATGCCCGACGGTGGTAATCAGCGTGTTCGGGCCAATCATCACATGGTTGCCGATATAGACCTCGCGGATGTCGAGGATGGTGAGGTTGTGGTTGCCGGTGAAGTCGTCGCCGATGAAGATGTTCTTGCCTCGGTCGCAGTTGAAGGTCTTGGCAATCCACACGCGCTCGCCCACAGCGCCCAGCATCTGCTGCAGGTGACGGTACTGCGCCATGTAGTCGCGCCCGTCGATGGCGTTGAAGATCTCGCACTGCCGAATGGCCTCGGTCTTGAGGGCAATCAGTTCCTCATCGGCATACGAATACTCTATTCCTGCGTTACATTTTTCCAAGTTGGTCATATAGTCGTGCTATTTTCGTTCGCAAAATGTCACATGCACCATGTCGCCAAAAGTCTTGCCAATCTGTTTGCGGATGTCCTTCCGCAAGCCGATGATGAAGCAAGGCGTTCCCATCTTGACAATCTGCCCGTCGTATGGCACCCCATCAAAGGTGGCATGGACCGCCAGCCTACCTTTGCCAAAGAGCGCCTTGATGTCGAAAGGCACTTCGACATAAGCGGCATCCATGTCCTCGTTTTGGATGATGACGGCATCGAATTCGTATTGTTGGCTATCTGCCATGTTGATAAAACTATATATTGTTGATCACTTCACCGTTACCTTCATGGTCTCAGTGCCCTTCGTGGTTTCAACCTTGATGAAGTACACACCTGCGCCTTGGCGACAAAAATACAAAAAAACTCATTCATTTCATAAACTCCACAATAGCGCTCGCCTCGTTCCCGATGGCTAACTCGATGATGAAGCCGTTTTCTATCTCAAAAAGGGTAGGAGTGAGGCTGTCACCCAGTTTGGCGGCCACTCGGTATTCCACACGAAGCCCTTTCACGACAAAGTCCTCGGGCAGCAGTTCCATCGCCATACGGATATAGTTGGCGTTGTTGACATGGCGGTTGTAGTCAATGTCGGCGCGCATCACCTGGATGGGTGCAAAGGTCTTGCCTCCTTCTTTCGGCAGGATGATGCGGCGGTCTTTGTAGTTCATCTTCAGCTGCGGCTCGATGAGCAATGAGTTGGCCACGGCATCGTCCACGCGCTTCAGCTTGCCGTTGGCCTTGTCGACAAAGGCACCCATGCTCCAAGTGCGGTAGCAGGGCTTGCCTTCTGCATCATAGATGAAGGTGTTGCGGAAGCCGAACATGGGCTTCATGCCGTAGACCGAGGTGGTCACGGTCAGTTCTTCCTTGAAATCAGGAACTCTGATAATCTCCACCTGCCTTGAGGCCAGCAGCTGCGCCATGTTCTCGCGGGCGAAGTATTCCTTTACCTGTGGCTCGCTGTCGATCCACATCTCCGAGCAGTCCTGCATCATCTGAAGGGCGGAGAACAGCTTGAGTTTGCCCTCACTGTCGCAGGTGCTGGTGGTTACTTTATAGTTTAGGCTGTACATATCGAAACATATTACTAAACAAACCTACAAATAGTAGTATTTTCCCAAAATCGCAGCAAACCATTTTGCTGGCAGGATTTGTTTCAGGAATACAGAGAGTCGTTGCTCAAAAGAGGACACCACATAGCCATACCGTGGGTGCTTCATTCGGATGACTTTGCTGATTTTATGGGCGACCACCTGAGGTTTCAGCCCGCCCGTCTCGTCATGTTCCACCTTGTCAATGGCTTTTTGATAGGCAGGATAGGCATGAAACGCTTCGTCATTTGTTGCTTTCTTTCGACTGCCTGTGAAACCCGTCGAGAAGTCGCCAGGGCGGATCACTGTTACGGTGATGCCAAACGGCTTGGTTTCCAAACGCAGGGCCTCGCAATAGCCTTCGATGGCGAACTTACTGGCCGAATAGAAGCCTTGAAACGGCAGTCCCATCAAGCCCCCGATAGAGCTGAGAGCGATGATTTTGCCCGAGCCTTGTTTCCTCATGTGAGGCAGCACGGCATCAACGCAATGCACCAAACCCATGAAGTTGGCATCCATCTGTTCCCTGATTTCTTCCTCTGAGGCAAACTCTAACGGTCCGCCGATGCCCATGCCGGCATTGTTGACCAACACATCTATACGGCCTTCCGCCTCGATGATTTGTTCCACGGCTTGTTGCACAGCCTTGGCGTCGCGAACATCCAAACGAAGGTATTTCACTTTTGGTAACGGTGTAACCTCACGACGTACTGTCCCGTAAACGACATGACCTTCTTGCGACAGCAGGCGGGCGGTCTCCAAACCAAAACCTGAGGATATCCCTGTGATGAATATGACCATTATTCAATGATTTGAACTTCCTTAAACGCTTTGGTGATTTTATCCAATGCCTCATCTACTTGCTCGAAAGTATGCGTGGCCATCAGGGCAAAACGAATCAATGTGTCGTTTTCGGGTACAGCGGGAGCTATGACGGGAGTGACAAAAACACCATCATCCAACAACCTGTTGCAGAGCCAGAAAGCCTTCTCTGAACTTCTTACAAACAATGGAATGATGGGCGTCTCGCTTTTACCGGTGTCGAAGCCTCGCTCCTTAAACTGCTTTCGGGCATAGTTGCTCAAATCCCAGAGGTGTTGTATGCGCTCTGGCTCTTCCAACATGATGTCGATGGCTTTGCTGACCGATGCCACGTTGGCGGGCGGCATGCTGGCACTGAAAATCAGAGAGCGGGCATTGTGTTTCAGGTAATTAATGGTTTCGAAATCGGAAGCGATGAAACCACCCAACGACCCAAACGATTTGGAGAATGTCCCCATGATTAGATCCACCTTGTCGGTTAAGCCGAAATGGTCGGCCGTGCCTCTCCCTTGATGGCCGAGGACACCCAAGGCATGCGCATCGTCAATCATGATGTCGGCATCATATTGTTCTGCCAAGGCCACCATTTCAGGCAATGGAACGATGTCGCCTTCCATCGAGAAGATACCATCGGCGACGATTAACTTGACGGAGTCGGGATTGCACAGCTTCAGCTTGGCCTCCAAACTGTCCATGTCATTATGGTTGTACTTCCAGACCTTGCCAAACGAAAGCCGGCTGCCTTCGATGATAGAGGCATGGTCGAGGCTATCCAAGAGCAGGTAATCATTGCGACCGCAAAGTGCCGAAACCACGCCCAGATTCACTTGAAAGCCCGTGCTGAAACAGACAGCTGCCTCTTTGCCAACCAGTTTGGCCAACTTTTCTTCCAAAGCGACGTGGATATCAAGTGTGCCATTGAGGAAACGGGAGCCCGAGCAGCTGGTGCCGTATTTCTTGATGGCTTCGATAGCGGCTTCCTTCAACCGAGGGTCGTTGGCCAAGCCGAGATAGCTGTTGGATCCGAACATCAGCACGTCTTTGCCATTGATTTTCACCACCGTGCTTTGTTCCGACTCGATGGGTTTATAATAAGGGTAGATACCTTTTGATTGTGCCTCTTGGGGAGCCGTATACCTTGAACAGTTTCTCTTCAATAGGTTGGTTTTCATATTTCTTTTTATGGGTTTTTCAACGTGCAAAATTAATCTTTTTTTGTTTGCCATGAACCATGTGCTGACGCATAAGATGACGATAATAATTTCATACCTTCGCAAACTTCAAAGGCATTTTATTTGAGGGTGTCCGTGTGTCGCGGTCCATCGACTCTATTTGTAAGCGCATTGAATACTAGCATTAGTAATGCGAAACGGACCCTCGGCGCATCGCCTCAACGAAAGTGTTGTAGTCATCGTAAACGTCCCGCACAACATCGTCCCAGCTGAGGTAAAGGTCGCGGCGGGCGGCGGCGGAGACCTGTTCGTAAGCTTCAGGGTCGGCCAGGATGTCCATGATCATCCTTGCATAACTGTCCTCATCAGGAGGGCAAACATAACCATTGACGTCAGGAGTGACGGTGGAAGCCGTACGTGCACCTTCCAAGAATACGGTGGGCGTACCCTGGCAAGCAGCTTCAATCTGTACTAATGAGTTGGCATCGTAGAGCGACGGGAACAGGAAAAGCTTGGCACGAGAATAGAGGTTCTCCAGCATCTCTTTGCCGGTCAGGCCGCACATGACCACTTCTTCGGTCAGACCCTGTTCTCGCACAAGAGCAGCGAGTTTCTCCTCATCCTGTCCCTTGCCGGCAAACAACATCTTGAAGTTCTTCAAGCCCATCACCTTGGCTCTCGCTAAAGCGCGAACGATGAAGTCGATGTTCTTGATGAAATTGATCCTTCCTACAAAAAGGAAGACCGTGGTGTCGGCTGAGATGCCATAGGTCTCGTTGACAATCTTGGCGGCTGCAACGGCATCGGACACAGGATGGTGGTCGGTGGCGTTGAGGCGTACCTTGCAGGGGGCGGTCAGGCCGTATTCATTGACATAGAGGTCTTTGATATCCCCATTCACAGCCCAGCATTCGTCGCAGGCGTTGAACACACGCATGATGGTGTTCAGCGCCATGTTCGAGGCTAATTTGAACTTGAACGACTTCTCAAAATCCTGCTTGTACTGCGAATGTAAGGTGGCGACCACGGGAAGCTTGTGTATTTTGGCATACAGGACTCCCGCCATACCTACCGAAAAGGGAGAGTGGATATGGATGATATCGATACCGCTCTTGATAAGCTGTGCTTCGAATCGTGGGTCTAAGACAGATGTAGGAAGGTCGTAATCGCTTGTGATGAGCGGCAGCGATGAGCATCGCACGACTTGATACGGCAGTTTCGCATCCTCCTCACGATCAAAACCTTTGGTCTCTGGACAGAATACCATCACCTCGCAATATTGCACCAATCGGCGGGCGTAATTGTCCACCACTTTAATCACCCCGTCCACCATAGGGTACCATGTATCGATGAAAAGTCCTACTTTCATGACTCATTTTTACTGATTATGTGACGCAAAATTAGACACATAAAGGCAGAAGCGCATTGTCTAAATCACTTTTTTTGTGGTTAATTTATTCGATAAAAGAAATATGGAATATAAAAAAGGAGTTATTTACCATAAAGCATACCGAAATAGATTGTTTCTTTGCAGAAAAATTGACCAATCAGACTTACCTCGCAAGCGGTAGCTGTTGAACTGCTTCATGCACTTGAAAATGACGTCATTGACCAAACTACAAGTGACACCTCGCAAAAAGACCGCCTATTCCAGCGTTTCATGTCCATACTTAGCCGTCCAACTAACACTGAGCGTGAGGTTAGGGCATACGCCGAACAATTGCTTGTCACCTCAAAATATTTAAGTGCCGTGTGTAAGGAAAAGAGTGGTCGCACGGCAATGGACTGGATTACGGAAAACACTGTAAGCCATATCAAATACTACCTATTACAGACCGACCTCTCCGTGAAGGAAATTGCCTTCAAACTGGATTTCCCCGATGTCAGTTTCTTTTGCAAATACGTCAAGAAACACCTTGGGGAAAGCCCTATGGAATACAGGAAGACTATGGTTGGGTTGTCAGAAGAATAGGGGATTTTCGGATTTTTCACACCACTTCCATGGTATTGTCTTCGTTAATGTGTTTGACGGTGGCGAGGGCATGATACATTATATTGTGATCGCGCAAGAACTGGCCCGAAAATTTGTTCGAGAAAAAAACAATATTTTTACCTCTTGTCCGTTATACTTAGGAACATCGGACTCGCCATGATTGACTTTTTCCGAAAATATGTTTCTGTCGTCGCCCTCATCCTGATGGGCTTGTTCCTCCTTGACCTTACCAACACGGCCCAAGAGGATTTGTACATCATGGAACAAACTGAAATTCTGTCTAATATGTCGTTTGACGGTGATGAGTTTGACGAAGACGAGGATTCGGAGTTTTTGCTTAATAGTCCATCGGATGGTTTGCAATGCCGATGTGACCTCTTCCCAGTTACAACAATAGGAGAGGAGCAAAATGAAAATATGTGTTCGGCGGCTTTACGTCTTGGACAGGTAAGGCGTTATGCCCCAAGGAAAAACTTGGCTGACAGCCATAACTATATCGTTACGAAAAACATGAAAGATGGTGCGGACTTCGGTTCGGACCATCTTTTTTTGTCCGATAAGTCAACTTTTTTCTTTATAACGAAAGCGGTCAATAATACATCATTGGCCGCTTTCACAAATCTACCTCCATGCTCATTGTTATCGCAATTTTAACCCTAATCGCAGGCATCGGGGTGTTTTTGGTAGCCTGCAAGATGTTGAGTACCAGTCTTGAAAGTGCCAGCAGTGCGGGCTTGAAACGACTGTTCGCCAAGATGGGGAATAACAAGTGGCTCGGCGTGGGCATCGGCACGGTGGGCACGGCGGCCATACAAAGCTCGGGCGCGGTGACGGTGATGGTCATCGGCTTCGTGAATGTCGGCATCATGTCGCTGGCACAGGCCGCCACGGTCATCTATGGCGCCAACATCGGTACCACGGTCACCGCGCAACTGGTGGCCTTGGGCATGTTTGGCGGCAACGGCATCTCCACAACGGTGCTCTTCTCGGCTTTGGCTGGCATCGGGGCCTTTGTGATGATGTTCTCGAAACGTGACAAGTGGAAACAAACCGGAAGCATCCTGGCTGGCTTCGGCTTGCTGTTTGTCGGCCTCGGCATCATGTCGGGCGCCATGTCGGAGTTTGCCGCCTTGGACTCGGTGAAACAGTTTTTGGCCACCATCCGTAACCCCTTGCTGATTGTTTTCATCGGCGCTTTGCTGACGGCCATCATCCAGTCGTCGTCGGTGCTGACATCCATCGCCATTACCATGGTCGTGGCGGGACTGCTCTCGCTCGACCAAGGCATCTACCTTACAATGGGTTCCAACATCGGCTCGTGCGTAGTGGCGATTCTAGCCGGCATGACCAGTGGCCGAAACGCCAAACGCACTGCGCTTATCCATTTGTTTTTCAATGTAATGGGTGTTACTCTGTTTTTGCTTATCGCCTTGGTTCTTCATCTTTTCACCCAAGGGGATTGGGGATACGGGAGGATGTTTGAGGCTATGTTCCCACACGCCCCGCAGGTGCAGCTGGCCATGTTCCATACCGTTTTCAATGTCTGCACCACCTTGGTCGCACTGCCTTTGACCAACACCTTGGTTCGCTTGGTGTGCCGCATCATTCCCGACGATGTCTATGAGCTTCGCGACGACAAGTTCCATCTGCATTTCCTTGACGACTCAATGCTGGTCACGCCCGCCTTGGCTGTCAGGCAGCTGAAGGCCGAAGTCGAAAACATGGGCGAGTTGGCACACGACAACTTCTGCCGTGCCATCCATATCGTCACCACATTGGATTTCAGCGACTTGGAGAAGTTCAAGAAGACCGAAAACGAGCTTAACTTCCTGAACAGCGAGTTGACCCGTTATGTGGCGGCGCTTTCATCAAAAGCGCTTAGCGAAACTGATAGTAAGTACCTCAGTTGCAGCGTGAAAAGCGTGAGTGACCTGGAACGCATCGGCGACTATGCCGAAAACATCGTGGAGTATGCGGAGAGCCTGCAAACCCAGAATGCGACATTCTCAAAGCCTGCCATTCAGGAAATCAAGGAAATGGAGCGTAAGATCACGGCCCTTTACAACGAGGTCAAGAAAGCCTACCACGACCTTGACTTTACGGCTCTTGAATATGCCTACCAGATTGAGGAACAGATAGATAGCTTTACGGAGACCATGGAATCGCAACACATCAAGCGCCTTGTGGCCGGACAATGCACCCCGCAGGTAGGAGCCGAATACATCTCACTGGCGCAAAACGCCGAGCGTGTGGCCGACCATTTCATCAACGTGGGCAAGAGTATCAGGAGTTTCGCGTAAGATCGCACATTATCTATATCTATCTGCGATACAATTGATGGTTTGTCGCCGATTTTCTTTGTTTCGGTTTTGGCTTGCTTTTTGTCTCAATTCTTCAAGCAACCAATCGGAACCACAAGCACTCTATCATCAGGACGTTTGTAGGCGTAGTCGCCAATGCCTGTCAATACCATCAGAAACGACGGCTTTTTCATCTTGGTGGTATCTATCTTGTCCGAAAGCAATTTCAGGCTTGCAGCACCACCATTGATAAGGTCGGTTCCTCCTATCTTGATTTCAATCAGCCCATAAGAGCCATTGCGCAGATGCACCACAGCATCGCACTCCAGATTGTTCTTGTCGCGGTAATGGTAAACTTTTCCGTCAAGCGATTCCGCATAGACCCGCAAATCCCTTACGGCAAGGGTCTCGAAGATAAGGCCAAAAGTCTCCATATCGTTAATCAAATCCTTAGGACCCATGCCCAAAGCAGCGGTGGCAATAGACGGATCAATAAAATAACGGGTGTCAGAAGTCCTGATAGCCGTCTTACTCCGCAGGTTGGGATTCCATGCCACCGAGTCTTCTATGACGAATATCTCCTTCAATGCCTTCACATAGCTATAGATGGTATTCTCCGACATCTGCTCGTCGCCATTGGCCTTGATGTCGGCCAAAATGGTTCCTGCCGTTGCCTGACTGGCTTGGTTTCGGGCATACGATCGCATAATACGCTTGGCCAACTCCTCATCCCTATCCACATCATCAACCCTCTTGATATCGTTACCGACAACAGCATCGAAATAATTGAACGCCTGTGCTAGCGCGGCTTTCTCGCTCTTTTTCAGCACGGCTTTCGGCCAACCGCCACGACAGGTAAGATACGCGAGCCGTTCAAGGTCAATATGACTTTCCCCGTCGATTGAATCCGCATGCTCAAACAGTTTTCCGAGGCTTACCATACCCGTCGAATCTTCCGACTCCCACAAAGTCATTGTGCGTAGTTTCAGTCGTGAAATTCTTCCTGTGCCAGAATGATGAATCTGCTCTTCCTCAATCAGATTCCCATCCGCGTCCTTTTTCGGTTTAGGCGGAACGGCAGAGCCAGTAAGGATAAACTGCCCATCGTCTTCCCGTTTGTCCACCTCGTTTCTTACCGCATCCCAAAACTGGGGTGCAATCTGCCATTCATCAATCAGTCTAGGTGTAGCACCAGAAAGAAGCCGCGAAATGTTCGTGCGTGCAAGGGCGAGATTCTGGCTCAGCGTGTCGGGGTCCGCCATCGACAGGATGCTACCAGCCTGTTGCTTAGCCAAAGTGGTTTTGCCGCAATACTTTGGTCCCTCTACCAAAACTGCCCCCGACGACTCCAACTTATCGGTAAGCATTTGGTCTGCAATACGTTTTTTGTATTCTTTCATTATTTCGCGTTTATTTTATCGCGGCAAAGATACAATTTTTTTCTGGAAATCAACTAATTCAACAAATTTTGATGTGACAGTTGGCCGATTTTTGATGTGACAGTTGGCTGTTTTTTGATATGGCAGTTGGCCCGCAAAATCCAGCCATATCCACGAATCGTTTGAGGTAGTCGCGGGTTCTTGAGGGCTTGAGTCCGATGGCTTTCGAAACGGTTTTTGCGTCCGAAATCCCGTTATCGGCGATAAAATCCACTATTTGTCGCCGATTATCTTCATTTCGATTTCGATTTTTGGGTTTAAAGACCGTTAAAATCACTTCGTCGCAAGATCACCATGAAAACCGTTACCGAAGGAACTATTAACGACTCCCTCAACCAACTGCGCAGACGCTGCGATTTAAAACTTGGAAATAACGACTGGATGAAGTGAAGATTTTTACTATCTTTGCAGCCAAATACAACCCAAATACTAACCAAATAGATAACGAAGTAGAGATAGAATAACGATAAATAAATAACTAAATAACAACATAGCGTTTGTGCTATATTCGATGATGTCCTAGAACCTCGGAAATTCAAACGACATTTCTAATTCGAATAGGTACCAGCGCCTACGCAATAGCGTGGGCTGGACTTATGATTAGAAATGGGTCATCCGAGGACCTTAGGACATCGATAAGGGCGGTTCACGCTTTTATTGTGTCCTGAGGTCCTTTTTTGCGAACCCATTGTCATTCGAATAGAAGTCCATTCGCTTATAAAGCTATATGCGTAGATGGATTTTATTATCAAAGAACTAAAATCAGTCAATAATCCACGTTCTATACATGGGATATATCCATATCGTGGGAAAATTGCTGCACTAGATGCAGAGCAGATTTTATCTCAAATGCCTAAAGGCAGTATTGTTCTTGACCCCTTCTGCGGTTCGGGGACAATCGTGTATGAAGGCTTGAAATATGGCTTGCATACAATTGGTGTTGACGCTAACCCTATCGCTGTTACTTTGTCAAATGGGAAGATTCACATTCCCTTGTCTTTCCAAGAAGTGAAAGACGAAGTCGATAACTTAATCAATAAAGCAAATGCTCTTTCTGAGGTGCCAACCGCTGCAGACTATCCAACAAGTCTTTTCCATGAGAAGTCTCTCGATGAAATCATGAGGATGTCTGTTTTCTACGATGAGATGTCTGATTATGTGAAAGCGTGCTTTCTTGGCACAATTGCTTTAACGGCAAGAGGATGCAATGACTACAAATGGACCTCGAGTACGGTTGGAAAAAACATTGAGCCTAAGAGATACATCCCTTTTTATGAAAAGCTTCAGCTGAAGGTAAAAAAGCATTTCCTTCCGATAGCAAATGACAGTACGGTTTATTATGAAGACAGTAGAAATCTCGACAAGATTATCAAACCTAATTCTGTAGACTTCATATTTTCAAGTCCACCATATTTCGATTGTCTTGACTATACAGCCTATTACGCAAGAATTATTTACGATATCTTAGGCTACGAAAGGATTCAGATTAGATCACGTCTTATACAGAACTTTGAGAACTACAAAGAGGACATGAAGAAAGTCCTGGACAAGCTTCACAAAGTTCTCAAACCTGGAGGACAGGTCATATTCGTAGTAGGCGATAAGAAAATACATGGAAAGGTGATTAATGGCGCCGAATATTTTCAAGCCATAAGTCCATTCAAACGCTATTCCATTATGGAACGGTCCTATTCTGGTACAAGTTCAAAAGTTTTTGATGCCATCAATAAAACCGAAAGAAAGGAGCAGATTGTAATATGGACAAAATAAGCAAATTAGTATTAGGTGAAGCCACGGTATTCAATCATGATTCTAGTGACATGAGCGCTGTCCCAGACGAGAGTGTTCATCTGATAATAACCAGTCCTCCTTATTGGACATTAAAAGATTACGATGTTGACGGTCAAATAGGTAAAGGCAGCAGTTCATACGACTACTATCTTAGTGAACTGAATAAGGTTTGGAAAGAATGCGTTCGAGTGCTTGCTCCTGATGGGAAAATTTGCATCAACATCATGCCATTCCTTCTCACAGGAAAGGCAGCAAGATTTGGCCGGCGTGAAACCAGATTGGTGTTGGGCGATATCGAATCTTTCATGAATTCAACTGGATGTATGTATCAATTTGGATTATACATCTGGGACAAGAGAAAGATTGCAAGATTTAGTTCGTTTGGCAGCTACCCTTATCCGCCCAATATCTTCTCAACATATCCTTACGAATGGATTACGGTTTTCTCAAAAGAAGGGAAACGCCCTCCTATTTCTAAAGAGATAAAAGAGAAATCAAAACTCACGACTGAAGAGTGGCAAAAATGGGCTATCAATTCTATTTGGGAGATGCAACCAGCAAAGGCAAAAGCTGAAGGTCATCCAGCTCCGTTCCCCAAGGAACTTCCCATACGTCTTATCAAACTATATAGTTTTTGGGGCGATACTGTATTAGACCCATTTGCTGGGACGGGAACAACTCTTTTAGCAGCTCAGGAGCTTGGACGCAAATCCATTGGTTTTGAGCTAAACTCAGAGTACATAAAACTCATAAAGAAAAAATTAACTCCTATTGTTTCCCAACAATGCCTATTTACAAAGGAAATATAAATAGTACTCTGGCTTCAATTATAGCTGATTCGTCAGACGGTGAGGAAAAACAATTCTTTTATCACATGCCGTGTAAGAAAGAGTTGGATACTTTAGTGTATTTCGCCAGCAATTTAGAATCAAAGAATCGTTCTGTATTTATAAGGGTAAACTATGAATGGGAGTACGGTTTAAGGGCGCGAAGAATAGATTTGGTTTCAAAGGAATCCAATACAATTACCTTATACAAGAAGTCAACAAAGTTTGCGACAGACAGTAATGCTATTGACCTGTTTCGACTTAAGGAAAGTGTTGAAGATTCTTTTCCTAATTTGAATGTCAAATGTATGCTTTTGTATTCAGACACCATTGAAGAACAGAGCATCCGCCAGACGTTAGATTCGTTAAATCTTGATGTGGGATTCATGACAATATTGTAATTATGGCATTTCTTATCAATCGTACTGCAGCAGCAAGAATCGAGTGTTTACATGCGCTCGCTCAGTTAATTTTAGAGAAGTTTGGCACTTACAGAATGCCATTCAATCTTAAGGACGTAAAGTTTGACCGCAATGCCATCAATATCCATCAGTATTGTACATTGCTAAACGAAGACGATCTTGTTGGCAAGTACTGTCGATTCAAAGAAAATCCGCTTGATGACGCTGGATGCTCTATCACAAATGGTGTTCTTAGTGACACGACAAAGTCAAAAGAAGTAAGCAACACTATAAATGCAATGCATGCGCTTGGCTTTGTTGAACGAGTGGGAAGAAAGGTTAGAATAACTTCTTTTGGCATCAGGTTCGCTAAAGCCAAATACGGAACGGCTGACATGCAAGCTATCATTAAGAAGGCGGTATTGAATTATGGTCCAGTTGTTGGCGTAATGTATAGCCTTTCAAATTATAACCCTGGTGACACCTTTAATGTCAGTGAAATAAACGTAGGCTATCCGTCTCCAACAGAATATGTTGAATATAATGGTTCAATGGTAGAACTATCGGCTGGTTCCACGCAAGACTCAAACACTAGAACAAAGTCGTGCATATTAGCATGGTTAACACAGGGTGGATATATCAAGCCAGTTCGTTTTACCCCTTCAAATTCCCCATACCCCCATATCGCATATCGGGATTATATCAATAGCGAGCATCGGATGGAGCAAGTGTATGAAATTGTAGAGTTTCCTAATGCAGAGATAACGGATAGACCTCTCAATTACGACAATCTAACAAAAATGAATTTTTGTCTCAGAGAAAATGGCCAGTCCGTTGTCCGTGAAGCAACGATGTTTTTTGAAACAAAAATCAAAAATCGACGATTCGCCATCCTGTTCCTACTTAACCTCGCATTTCAAAATAAAACCGCAGTTGCTCTAAGTGATATCATAGATGTTTTGAAAGAAGATAAAGGCAAATTTGTGGTTTCAGAAGAGGATTTGGAAGAAACTATATCATCGGAGATAGAGATTGCTTTCATGGCAGGAATACCATATATAAGAAGATATATGAATGGTAAACTGTATCTACAACCTACAAAAGGGCTAAATCTGGATGAATTGGAGGTGGGAGCCCCGCAAGATGTTATTAACTTTCTAAACCAATATAGCTATTAATGGGCAAGTTTTGTTTATACGCAGACAATCAGTCAGATGCTCCTTGTGCATATCTACAAATGTACAAGTATTCGTATCTTACTAATTTTATAGATGATGTGAAGCACCCGAAGGGTATGTCATCACATAGTATTCCATTATTAATTATCCATTGCCTAAAGAAGAGCGAAGACCCGGTTAGTAGGTTCTCTGTTAAAGATGAATGCTGTATTAACTGCATGTTTTGTGTGTTTGGTTGTGTGGGCAATAGGATTCTTTTATCTAATAGATTCCATCCAGAAAAGTTCTGTTATGATATCACAGTCGAAGAACTATCAGAATTAGAGAAGACCGCATCGAAGCTTTTTAAAGGAACATTTATTCAATTGCCCAAAGTCCCCATCAGTCAATTGTCTGTAAAATATAAAAGCTTTGAGTCCTTTACAGCTATTGACGAAACCAAAAATATTGCTGTATGGACAGCAAATGCAATGAAATTCCTAAGCGTATCGTTAGAGCCACGGCTTTCTTTAGAAGTGGGACTGAAAATTAATCAAAGAGATCGAGGAGCGAGGCTAGATGTGAGCCTACTGAATACTAGAGATAACTATCTTTTTATAGCAGAAACAAAAGTAGACTTTAATCACATGATGGCGGAAGGCCGATATGAGTCTCAAATGATTGCTTATGAAACAGAGTTGGAACAGGTAGATGACCGTATTAAACGAGCCAAGTTTCTAGTGATTGGGGGCCGCGAATGTGACCTGCTCCCATCATCGGTACAAGGCTCTACGTCAGGACCTCGAGCCGATTTGTTTTACAGCGTTCTACGCGAACACGAACTATTCTTCTTTTCTGCAAATGCTCTGCTCGCGCTTGGCTTGCAAAAGTTGTACATTTCAATCAATGATTATTCTTTAGAGTCTTTATACCCCATCATCAATAGTAAAAAATTTGTTGGCCTTTTGTCATCTGGAGTAGTAACTGCTGAAGGAGAAATTATTGGATTAGAAAAAGCGCTAAAAATTGGAAAAGAATAGCCTCCCCGTCAGTGCCATGCCCCCAAACAGCTCAGCTCTCTTCGTCGTAACTCTTGCCACACGGGAGCACCTCCATTACGCCGTCTACGTCTCTCATACGATGACAATGCGTCAAGCCAAAGTCCCGAAGGGACGCCCCTACCACACCCCGATATGCAATGTCGGGTTTTCATATTAGGATAGATATTTTCCTAAATGCAATCTGCTATCATCTCACAAACAGCATCTTCCCTTATTATCTTAGGAGCGGACTTCCCAGCCAGAACCAACACTTTCTTGCCATTGCGATAGATGTGGAGCTGCCGCGATCGAACCACGGCTGTCAGGTCCTCGTCGTCTTGCAGGGCCATCCATAGACGATGGTACTCGCCATCCTCATCGAATAGCTTCTTCTGCAAATGGGAACACATATTGGCGGTGTCGATGGTCTTCATGTCTATCTCTCAATGATTTCAGCGTCAGTTTCGTTTAGCGCTTGCAAAGATACGCCTTTTTGATGACTCCCAGAAGATAGTGGAGCTTTCCCAAAAACCGAGCAAACCAAATTATGCGTATTTTTACAGCCTAAAACTTGTCTATTATGAAACGTTTTATATTGATATTCACCTTGTTATTACAGTTGATAGGGTTGATTTCCTGCCATGAACAGTTAACCAACACTTCGACTGCCCTCATCCCCGAGCCTAAAGAGTTCCAACAAATTGGAACGCGATGCTACAAACTAAAAGAAGTCGTCATCGATTCCATCACCAGTTTTGCCAACCCCGATGAGTACCGGTTGGTCATACGAAAGGGAAAGGCCCTCGTTTCGGGCAACGCTGTTTGGGCCCAAAGCACCCTTTCCCAATTAACGGATGATCAAGGCTGTGTGCCCAATGTGGAAATCCACGACTGGGCAGCATATCCTTTCCGGGGCTTTATGCACGATACGGGCCGCAACTATCAGACCATCAATATGCTTAAGGCGACACTTGATTTGATGGCCTTCTACAAACTGAATTATTTCCACTGGCATCTTACCGACTATCCTGCAT
>LPNG01000029.1:17176-18831 GCA_001543395.1 Candidatus Alcium sp. F082
TCTACACATACGACGAAATCCGCGAGTTGATCGCTTACGCCCGTGAGCGAGGCATCACCGTGGTGCCCGAGATTGACATGCCCGGCCATTCCACATATTTCAAGGACGCTTTTGGCTTCACGATGGACTCGAAAGAAGGCCGTGAAGTGCTCGAGAAGTGCCTTGAAGAGTTCTTCCGTGAGATTCCGAAGTCCGATTGCCCTTATATCCACATAGGTTCCGACGAGGTGTGGATCGAAGACCGTGAGGGATTCATGCAATGGATTGAGAATGTGATCGAAAGCCATGACCGTCAGGCGATTGCATGGGACCCTGGATTGCCTGCTTCCGACCATGTGATCAGGCAGATCTGGAACGAGGCGGCTGGCTCCAATGCCGCCGCTACGACGAAGGGTGGGAAGTCCCTCGATTCATTCGTCGGCTACTTGAACTACTACGACCCGATGCTGTTCACGAGCCGCTGTTTCCTGCACACCGCCGCCGCGCAATCCGTCCCCGACACTACGAAGGCATTGGGTGGCATCCTCTGCCTTTGGAACGACGTGCGTGTGGACAAAAAGGAAAACATCGCCCTGCACAACGGCATGATTAATGGCATGATGGCTTTTGCCGAGCGTTTTTGGAACGGGGGTAATGCGGGCGAGGTGGAGAACGAAAACCTTTTGCCCGACCCTTCGACCGAGGCAGGGCAGAAGCTGGCTGCCTTCGAGGAGAAAATGGTCCTTCACCGCGACCGTTTCCACAAGGACAAAATGCGTTGGGCTCCCAATGCGCAAATCCGCTGGAAGGTGAAGATAGATGAACATGAATCACTTGCGGCCTACGGTGGCGTTGTTGACTTGGATGCCTTCTGCCAGACGAAACATATAAGTGTAGGCGACACGGCCTTGGCCACGGCACAAACCGTCATCACCGCCGAGCGCGACATGGATGTTGAGGCTTGGATAGGCTTCTGTGTGCCAGCGCGTTCCAACCGCAACGGCTATGGCATTGGACAGCAAGGCCGATGGGAAGGCAATGGTCAGTGTTTCGTGAACGGAGAGGAGATTCTGCCGCCAAAGCCGTGGGATGAGCCTGGGGCCTACGACTATCATTTCAACACTTGGGGCAAGCCCGAGGAAGAGCATCCCTTCACCGACGAGCAGCTTTACTGGATGCGTCAACCTGCTCGTATTCACTTGAATAAAGGCGATAACCTTGTGGAAATCATAGCGCCAAAGACCTACAAGGGCCTTCGGTGGAGTTTTTCGTTCATTCCCCTCATGAACTACGAAGATGGTCAAGTGAGGGTTTGAGTCAATTACCTTGAACAGACGATTTACGACTTGGACGTAAGCCGTTTCATCGAAACAAGCACCAGCGGAATACTGACCATCAACGTCATTACCTCGGCAATAGGCATGCTGAGCCAGATGCCCTTCTGGCCGATGATGGGAGTGAGCAAAAACATGGGAATCAGCACGAAGACGATGCTACGACAGAGGGCGATGACCACCGACTCCAAAGGCCGCTCGATGGCGGTGTGGAAGCTGCAAGCCACAATGTTGACGAACGACACCAAATAATGCAGCGTGACGTATGTGGCAGCCACCGTGGTCAGCGCCTGCAACTCCAGGTCACCGTTGCTGAAGGCACTCGCGATCCCATGCTTGAAA
>LPNG01000030.1 GCA_001543395.1 Candidatus Alcium sp. F082
TTGGTTGGGCTGTCGCAGGAAGCCAGCGCGAGGCAAGTGATGGCTGTTAAGATCAAAGAGTGTAAAAACGTCTTCATGACTTTTTCGTTTTTGTCATCGCAAAAATATACAGAAAAAACGCTTGTCAAGAGGTATGAGGCTCCTCAGGGGGCTATGTCCCTACTTTTTTGGATTGTCCTTATCGGATTATGCTGAAAATCAATAATATAATTATCTTCCTCAAAAGCCAATGTCCTTACTTTTTTTGGCAATCATGGAGTGAAAATGAGGTCAAACAAAGAAAAAACCCCTGCCATAAGCAGAGGCTTTTTCACTATCTAATAATCTTAATTGGAGGTAACTTATGTCGAAAGCTCACTTATTATGAATCGGCCCTTCGACAAGCTCAGGGACCTTAACCTTAGAAATACAGGTCTCTCTCACCGTTCTTGATGCGTTCGATGCGGCTCTTCAGCTCGTCCAAGAACTTCGGGTCGACGTTTTTGAAGTTGTTCTTGATGAACTTCCAGGCCTTGGCGGCCTTTTATGGCATAGTATTTGTGATTTGGTTTAGCAAGTCAATCCCAAACATTTAACGCTATGAAAAGATTTTTGCTTTATCTCTTAGTTTTTGTTACGCTTCCTGCAATGGCCCAATACCGAGGTCATGGAGGTCACGGACATGATGGTCATAATCATCAAGGTCAAGCCTCGTCACTTACCATTGTCGCATCCCATCACCAAACGTTTTGGCTTTTCGTCGATGATGTGCTGCAAAACGAGCAATCGGTACACTCCATTCGTATCAACAACCTTTGGCCTGACGAGTTTTACATCCGTGTAGAACTTGACAATCGCGAGCAAAATTGCCTCGGTCAGTTCATCGACTTGCACTATCCCCAAGGTTTCAGGATCATCGAACATCGCGGCTTTTATGGCTTGGAACCTACACAAGGCGACATCCGTCCCGAGTTAGTTATGAACCTGAACATAGGCAACATCATGCCAGAACCACCCATGCCCCCTACGCCACATGAAGAAATGGTGATTCCTGTACCTGTTCCGCCAATACAGCCAGAACCAATGGGTATGTCACCCAAAGACTTTGGCGAAGCCTATGCGATGATTCAGCGCGAGAGTTTCGATGACACTCGCCTTACAATTGCCAAACAAGTGGTTGTAACCAACAAGATGATGGTCAACCAGATAGCACAAATAGCAAGACTATTCTCTTTTGAGAACAATCGGCTGGAATTTGCCAAGTTCGCCTATCCCTATTGCATCGAGAAAAACAAATACTATCTGCTTTACGAAGTGTTTGACTACGACAGCTCGAAACAAGAGCTTAACGAATACATCCAAAGGTTGTAGGTGTTACTGGAAAGAAACATAAGCGACAGGAAAAACCTTCTGATTGAAAAGCCATCCAGAAGGTTTTTTTATTAATTTTTACATCCTATCGGATATAAAACAATATTTATTTATCAATTTTACACTATATCGGATATAGTTTCAGTATTTTTTACTATTTTTGCATCCGAAAGGATATAAAAAATGAAGAAAACGCCATTGACAGAGACCGTAAAGCGGTTAAGGAAAGAGTTCGGGCTGACGCAAGAAGACTTGGCACTCAAGTCGGGTGTCGGGCTTAACTTCGTCCGCGAGTTGGAGCAAGGCAAGCCCACCGTCAGGCTCGACAAAGTGAACCAAGTGCTCAACCTTTTCAACTACGAAATGACGCCGTCACCAATACCAAGAAACAATGAGGAAAGCTTTGATTTATAACAAGAAAGACTTGGCTGGCGTTTTGACCGAGACCGACGACGGCTACTTGTTCCAATACGACAGCCATTATTTAGCCATGCCAAACACCGAGCCCATCAGTTTGACCATGCCATTATCACCTCTGCCCTACAAAAGCAAAGTGTTGTTCCCGTTTTTCGACGGACTCATCCCCGAAGGCTGGTTGTTGGATGTCGCCATCCGCAACACCGACATCAGCATCCTCGACCGAATGTCGCTATTGTTGTTATGCTGCAAAGACTGCATCGGTGCAGTGAGCGTCGTACCCTTAAACGAGGAAAACCATGAGTAGATGTTTGTATTGTTATAAAGAATTGGGGGCAGAAGAACATGATTTCCATGCCGCATGCGCAAGGAAATTCTTTGGAACGGCTGAAGCACCCATTATGGAATACACGCGAGCGGAAATGGACTCTTTAGCTGAGAAAATCATCCGTTCGCAAACCACACTCACCGGCGTGCAGCCCAAACTGTCCCTCAATCTCCTCCAACACGAAGGCTCACAACGCCTTACCATCGTAGGATTATGGGGCTATTACATCTTCAAGCCTCAGACCGACAATTATCCCGAAATGCCCGAAAACGAAGACCTGACCATGCATTTGGCTGAAATCGCCAAAATCAAGACGGCGCAGCATTGCCTGATTCGTTTGGCCGACCAATCCCTTGGCTACCTCACCAAGCGCATGGACCGCGACAAAACAGGCAACAAACTTGCCATGGAAGATTTTTGCCAACTCACCGAACGCCAAACCGAATACAAATACCGCAGCTCACACGAACAAATTGCCAAAGCCATCGCGCAGTATTCCACAACGCCACAACTGGATTTGGCCAACTATTACGAGTTGCTGCTATTCTGCTGGCTAACAGGCAACAACGACATGCATCTCAAGAATTTCTCCCTGCTCAACAACGGACGTGGAGGCCATCGTCTTTCTCCCGCATACGACCTTCTGAACGTGGCCATCGCAAACCCGAAAGACACGGAAGAGCTTGCCCTGACCTTGAACGGGAAGAAAAAACGCATCACGCTGAAAGACTTCAAGACGGCAGCCGCAGCGTCCAACATTCCCGAAAAAGTCATCGATGGGATGGTTGCACATTTCAAGAAATGCCTGCCCGCATGGGAGGCCACTATCGGAAACAGCTTCCTTTCCAAGGAATTGCGACAACTTTATCTTGACCTGCTCCACGAACGCTTTGAGAGAATCAAAGCGTAAAAAAAACGAAAGGTGCCGCAGGAATCCCTACGGCACCTTTCAAACTATCTGATAATCTTAACTGGAGTCTTTCCCTGTGAACGACATCATTGACCTTTTTCCCGTCATTGCTGACTTGATCCGCAATCTCCTAAGTTTAGGGTTATCCCTTACTGCTCAGGAGATTGCGGGTCTTTGCCCGCAATGACACCAGGGTTCGAGGGCAGTCGATCTTGCGCAATCGTGAACCTTAGAAATACAGGTCTCTCTCACCGTTCTTGATGCGCTCGATGCGGCTCTTTAACTCGTCCAAGAACTTCGGATCGACGTTCTTGAAGTTGTTCTCGATGCACTTCCAGCCCTTGGCTGCGACTTCGGGCGTGGCATAGTCCACCAAATATTCGCTCAAAGTGAGGATGGCATTCGGTGTGCAGTAGCGCTTAATGAAGCCCGGCACGCTAAACTCCATGAAGTGCTCGCCCGTACGCCCCAAACGGTAGCAGGCGGTGCAGAAACTCGGGATGAAGTCGTGGTCGAGGAGCTTGTCGATGATGTCGCCCAAAGAGCGGTCGTCACCAATCTTGAACTGCTCACGGTGCAGGTTCTGGTCCTCCTGCTTGTCGCTGTTCTTCTCCTCTTCCTCATGGTGGTATTTGTAGTCGCCAATCTGCAGGTTGGTGCCGCCGTCGATTTGCGAGATGCCGTATTCGATGGCCTTGGCGCGGAAGGCGGCGTCCTCACGGGCGGTCAGGATCATGCCCGTGTAAGGCACGGCCAAGCGGAAGATGGCGATGATTTTCTCAAAGGTGTCGTCATCCACGAAATACTTCTTGTCGATGTTCAGGCCTGAAGCGTCCTTGATACGCGGGAACGAAATGGTGTGCGGACCCACGTTGAAGCAAGCCTCCAAGTGGTTGGTGTGGCGAATCATGGCCAAGACCTCGTAACGCCAGTCGTACAAACCGAAAAGGATACCGAGGCCGTTGTCGTCGATACCGGCCTGCTGGGCGCGATCCATCGAAGTCAAGCGGTAGTTGTAGTCACCCTTCTTAGTATTAATTGGATGATACTCGTTATAGATCTCGGGACAATAGGTCTCCTGGAAGATCTGGTAGGTGCCGATGCCCGCCTCTTTCACGATGCGGAAGCCTTCCACATCCAAAGGAGCGGCGTTGATGTTGACGCGGCGGATGCTGCCCTTGCCTTTCTTGGTGGCGTAGGTCACCTTCACGGTGTGAGCGATATACTCCGGCGAGTATTTCGGCGACTCGCCATAGACGAGGATGAGGCGCTTCTGGCCGTCGTCCTCCAAGGCCTCCACATTGCGAATGAGTTCTTCATCGGTCAAAGTGGTGCGCACCTGTTCCTTGTTTGAAGAGCGGAAACCGCAGTATTTGCAGTTGTTGATGCAGTAGTTGCCCACATACAGCGGGGCGAACAGCACGATGCGGTTGCCGTAGATGCGGCGTTTCAGTTCGCGGGCGCCTTCCTTGATCTCCTCGACCAATTCTGGGTCAGTGGTGTTGACGAGGACGGCGGTCTCTTCCATCGTCAGGCGGTTCTTATCCAACGACTTCTGGATGATTTCGTGCACACGCTCGGGCGTGCTCTTGGTGTTGTTGATGTAGTCCCAAATCTCTTCCGAGGAGATAAACGGGCGGTTGGGCTCGTCGGGGATGCGACATTTTTCGGGATGGAATTGCATATCTTTATGATTTTTAGAATTTAATGAGCTGTTTTAAGCAAGGCCGATTTCACCTCGATGCCTTCGATGCGACCCAACTGGCCCGTGAGGGAACCAATCTCATCGGTAGTGCCTTCGAAAATGACGGAAATGATACTGTAAGTGCCTCTGGGAAAGCCTTGGCGGCAGATGATGATGCCTGCGTGACGGGATAGAACCGCATTGACTTGTGGCGCGGCTTCACGGTTTCCCACATAAATAAGGACTGAGCCTATTCTCCTTTCCATTTGAATATCCTCCGGATCAGATGATTATGATTCCCGCAGCGGCCTCGATGTCAACGCATTGTCTTCATCTCAGCGTGGTGCGGCTTGATTTAGCTTCGCTGAATCTTGCGATTAGCGGCTGCAAAACTAATGATTATTTTTGTTTTGGAAACAAATCTGCCGCAAATCTTTTTTCAAATCTCAATATTCTACCTTGTCCTGCTTTTCCTCCCAGGCGCGGAAGGTTTCGAGAGCCTCGTCGCGGAGCAGAGGGATGAGCGGCACAGCGCGTTCTTCGACATGCTGTTCCAATTCCTTGTAAATGAAGTCATCGGCGAAGTCGATGGCTGCGGCATCCTTTTTCGTGTTGCCGTAATAGATGCGCTTGATATGTGCCCAATAGATGGCGCCGAGGCACATGGGGCAAGGCTCGCAGGAGGTGTAGATGACACAGTCCGAGAGGTCGAAGGTGCCGAGTTTGCGGCAGGCCTGACGGATGGTGTTCACCTCGGCATGGGCGGTGGGATCGTTGTCGCGGGTGACGCTGTTTGAGCTGCCAGCGACGATTTCTCCATCCTTCACGATGACGGCCCCGAAGGGACCGCCACCGTTTTTCACGCTCTCATCGGCGAGGCGGATGGCCTCGCGCATGTATTCCTTATCTTGTTCTGTGATTCTCATGGTTGTTTGTTATGACAGGGGTTGAAACCCCCTGGTTAATGTCCGTCGTCCCTACGGGACTCCGCTTACTTTCTATATCTTGCCTCCAACTCATCGCGGTATTTGTCGGCAATCTCCTTGGCCAAGGCCACACCATCGCCTTGCGGCTCAGCGCTGAAGGTGCCGAGGCGTTCGCGCCACCACAGGCCTTCGTATTTGCAGATGCTATCGTGGTAGGCCTTCTCGTCGAAGGGTTGATTAGCATCAATGGCAGCATCCACGTCTTTGAAGAACTCCTTCCATCGATAGGCATAATAAGTCGCGGTGAGACCTGCCCAGGCACGACTGGCGTACTCATTGAGCAGAGCATCTTCCTCACCCCAAGTGGTAATGATGTTGCGGGCATTGCTCTCGAAGTAGTCCTTGTCTTCTTCGGTAGTGCCGATGGCCCTCGCATCGCGGATCCAGCGACCCACAAGGAAGGCGCTCTCCGTGGCCAAGATAGCATCGGTGTCGTCTAAGATTGAGGTCATGGTCTGCTCAATCTGACGCAAGGCCTCATAGTCACCTTCGCGGTAGGCCTTCACATAATCGGCGTAGAGGTCGCTGAAGTAGTTACCCAGCAGCTGTCGCGTGATGTTCACCGCATCGAAATGGCGCGTGCGGGTATTGCAGTCGGCAGCCAGCAGCTCATCCAAGGCATCCAACAAGGTGATATTGTTGTACTTATAGGTCGGAGCGATGTAATATTGACGGTATTCATCGATGTTGCCCATGGTCGGCCTTTGGTTGATGCGGACGGTCTGGCCTGGCGACGACACCTTATTATATACACTATCGGCCAGCAAGGTCCAGGCAGCCCTCATGTTGGGGTCTTCCTTGCCAGCACGTTGGTCGGCGAGGCACTTCACCCACGCATCCACATCCTTGGTGAGCGGGTTGTCCCAAGCCTTCTCAAAGACATATTCATACATGAAGGGGTTGCAGTCGAAGCCTTCCAGTGTAGAGCCGATGCCGACGAAATTGTCGCCACCTTTGTCGAAGGCACGCTCAATCCTGACATTCACCGTGTCAAGGTTGCCAGCCAGCATGGAGTTGCCACCGAAGTTACCGAGGTAGCACCAGATGTAAGGTACCCCATAATAGGAATTCGTTCTTTCCCACACGGGTTGTCGTTCGCAGTAGTAATCGAGCATGATGTGTCTGTCTTTCGGCATGGAGGTGATGTAGGCCTCGATACGGTTGTCGACTTCCCAGTATTGACGCTCGTTCCAGAACAGCCACGCCATCTCAAGCCACTTGGCCTCGGGGTCGGCAGCTTCGAGGGATTCATAGACCTGACGGCTCACGCGCGCGAGATAATCAGGCTCCCAGCTCGGCGGGATGAGTTCGTTGAAGATGTCGATGCCGTAGATATGGTCAGTACCGTAGAACTCAGTCTGTTTGTCGATGAATTTCTTCTGAATCTCCGTATACAACGGGTCGAGCGGGTCGAGGAACTTGCACCAGCAGATGCTGTCGAAGCCTGCCCAATCACCCAAAGAGGCCAAAGGTGCTTCGGGATAAAGCCTTGTGATGCAAGGCGGCACGTGACCTGCAAAGCCTGGTAACACGGGTTTCATGTTCAGTTCACGTTCACGGGCGACGATTTGTTTTTGGAGTTCCTTTTGGTTCTCGAGCCACGACATGGGCAGCGGTCCACCCCAGCGGTCGATGTTCTGCATACGATGCCAAGGCAGATGCGCCGGACCCGTGAAGTAGCTGCGGATTTCCTCATCGGTGAGGCCGAAGTCACTCCACACCTCATACCAAACGCTCTCCTGTCCTGTGATGGCCAAAGGCAGATTAATGCCATTGAGTGCCATCCAGTCGATGAAATGCTCCCACTGCGACCAGTTCCACCATGGCAAGGTGTAACCGAAGGTGCAGTAGTTGAGGAAGAAACGGTCGGGCACGCGGGCGCTCAGGCTGACCTTCTCGGGTACAGCGGGCATGGCGGCAGGAATCTGCAGCGCCTCTTCCTTGAACCAAGAGTATTGTGCCTTGCAGTAGTATTTCAGATAGTGGTTGAGGCCGACAGCCATGCTGTTGGCGTTGTTGCCACGAATGACGAGGTCCTTACCTTTTGTCTCAATCTCAAAACGGTCGACGGTGTCATTCTCAAGCCGTTCGAGGACGATGTTTTTGGAGTACTCTGGCACGACACGGTTCACCAATCCACGCATGGCGATGACTTCAGGGTCGTTTTCAGCCTTCTTTGAGCAAGAAAAGCAAAGCACAAGGCTCAGCAAGGTAATGAGGTAGCATTTTTTCATTGGATAAGGGTTTTTATTTAGGGCAAAAATACAATATTTTCTCCATTTTCTTACTTTTGCATAAAAATCAACATGATGAAAAAAGCGCTTTCCATTATCGTCATCCTTATTGTCGCTTGCGTTTCATGCAACAAACCCGAGACGCCTCAAGGAGGAGGTGAGACCCCTGAGCCCAACTACCCCACATATAAAGTTGGCGATTATTTCCGCAACGACACGTTGGAAGGCGTCGTATTCTATACCATTACCAACCATAACGGACTGATGGTCAGCCTTGAAGAGACAAAGCTCCCTTGGTGTGAGCCTGCCTATATCGTGTGTGAAACAGGGGCCACCAATCCATACGAAGGATGGAACAACACCAACATCCTCATGTCCATTTATGACCTTTACTATTACCCCACTATCGACTGGAGTTATCAGCGAAACACATGGCATTTGGTGCATTATCCGCATCGTATGATCAACCACAAACAATGGTATGTGCCGTCGAGTACGGAATTGCGCTATCTCTTGTTGAACCAAGAGGCCGTGAATGCCACGCTCGACTCGTTGGGATATCCCACCTTGGAGGACAAGACCTATTGGTCGAGTACCGAGACAGGCACACGTGGGGCTGCGGCGGTTCGTCTGCAGGACGGACAAATCGTCATCAGCGATTCATTGAAGACGCTCGCGTTTTATGTGAGGGCGATACGGGCTTACTGATTCTTCTTTGCCACGGGGTCGCAAGTCAAACCGATACCCAATTTCTTGAATATCTTCTGATCCACTTCGCTGAGCATCACCGTGCTATGCACTTGGCAACCTTTCAGTTGAGGCAGGCACTCCAAAGCTTTCTTGCAGTTTTCGTCCCATAGGCTGAGCATGGAGAGGGCTACGAGCACCTCGTCGGTGTGCAGGCGCGGGTTACGGCCATGCAGGTAATTCACTTTGGTAGTCTGGATGGGCTCAATCATGGCTTGAGGGATGAGTTTCACCTCATGGGGTATGCCCGCAATGTGTTTGGTGGCGTTCAAGATCAAGGCGGCGCTGGGACCGAGCAGGTCGCTGGTATGGGCGGTGATGAGGGTGCCGTCTTCCAACTCGATGGCGGCCGAGGCCACACCTTCCTTCTCCTTTCTCTCCTTGGCGGCGATGGTGGTCTTGCGCAAGGCAGTGGTGATTTTGGCCTGTTTCATCAGCAGGGCAATCTTATTAACCTCGTTTTCAGAGCCTTTACCCTTGGCCAGATTACACAAAGCAGTATAATAACGACGAATGATTTCCTGTTTCGAGGCCTCACAACACACAGCATCGTCGCTCAGACAATAACCTACCATGTTGACGCCCATGTCGGTAGGCGACTTATAGGGATTCTCGCCGTAGATGCTCTCAAAGATGGCATTTAGCACAGGGAAGATCTCGATGTCGCGGTTGTAGTTGACTGCGGTATTTCCATAGGCTTCCAGATGGAACGGGTCGATCATGTTGACGTCGCTAAGGTCGGCGGTGGCGGCTTCGTAGGCCACGTTGACGGGGTGCTTCAGCGGCAGGTTCCACACGGGGAAGGTCTCAAACTTGGCATAGCCTGCTTTGATGCCGCGCTTGTTCTCGTGATAGAGTTGGCTGAGGCAGACGGCCATCTTGCCACTGCCGGGGCCTGGAGCGGTGACCACCACCAGCGGGCGCGTGGTCTCCACATAGTCGTTGCGGCCGAAGCCTTCCTCTGAGTCGATGAGGGCCACATTGTTGGGATAGCCTTCAATGATACGGTGGTAATATACCTTGATGCCCATGCGCTCAAGGCGTTGACGGTAGGCATCGGTGCTGGCCTGACCGTTGTAGTGGGTCACCACCACAGAATTCACCACGAAACCACGGCTCATAAACTCCTCGCGCAGACGGAGCACATCCACATCATAGGTGATGCCCAAGTCGCCGCGCACCTTGTTCTTTTCAATGTCGACAGCGCTGATGACGATGATGATCTCAGCTTCGTCAATCAATTGAGAGAGCATTTTCAATTTACTGTCGGGCTGAAAGCCAGGCAGCACACGGCTGGCATGGAAGTCGTCGAAGAGTTTGCCGCCGAATTCGAGATACAGTTTATCGCCGAATTTTGCAATGCGTTCCTTGATGTGTTCTGACTGGATTTTGAGGTATTTATCGTTGTCGAACCCGTATTTTTTAGTGGTTTTCATGGTGCCTAGGAATTAAAAATACGGGATGCAAAGATAGGAGTTTTTGGAACATCAGAGACAATTTGGTACAAAAAAAGTCGCCCCATTGGAGCGACTTTTTGACGTTGTTGACTAAAAGCCCATAGATTTCTTCGCCTTTCAGCCCATGTCATACCGACCGACGAAGGAGGGAGTGTATCTATGGGCAGAAAGCCTCGAAATGACATGGGCTTTCGCAATTACCAAGCGAAGAGCGGATAGTCCTTCATCATCTTGTTGACCTCGGCGCGGACGGCGTTGATCTTGGCCTCTGAAGCGGTCTTGGTCTCAGGATTGATGTCGCTGATGACGTCGTCAATCAATTCGACGATGACGGCCATCTTGTCTTGCTTCAGACCACGGGTGGTGATGGCGGGCGTACCGACGCGCAGACCAGAGGTCAGGAAAGGCGAACGGGTGTCGAAGGGCACCATGTTCTTGTTGACGGTGATGTCGGCAAGGACGAGGGTGTTCTCCACCATCTTACCGGTGATTTCCGGGAACTTGCCGCGCAGGTCGATGAGCATCGAGTGGTTGTCGGTGCCACCGCTGATGACGTCGTAGCCTTTGTCCATGAAGGCGCGGGCCATGAAGGCGGCGTTCTTTCTCACCTGTTGGATGTACTCCATGTACTCGTCGCTGAGGGCTTCGCCGAAAGCAACGGCCTTGGAAGCGATGACGTGCTCCAGAGGACCACCTTGGATGCCCGGGAACACGGCGCTGTTGATCAAAGCAGACATCATCTTCGTCTCGCCCTTCGGGGTCTTGCGGCCACGCGGGTCTTCGAAGTCATGACGGATGAGGATCATGCCGCCGCGGGGACCACGGAGGGTCTTGTGGGTCGTGGTGGTGATGAGATGGCAGTACTCAAGCGGGTCGTTCAGCAGGCCCTTGGCGATGAGACCAGCGGGGTGGCTGACGTCGGCCATGAGGACGGCGCCCACTTGGTCGGCGATGGCGCGCATGCGCTTGTAGTCCCAGTCACGGCTGTAGGCCGAAGCACCGGCGATCATGAGTTTGGGCTTGCACTCAAGGGCGATTTTCTCCATCTCGTCGTAGTCGACGCGACCGGTTTCCTTCGAAACGTGGTAGGCGACGGGCTTGTAGAGCATACCCGAAGCGTTGACCGGGCTGCCGTGTGAGAGGTGACCACCGTGCGAGAGGTCAAGACCCATGAAGGTGTCGCCGGGTTCAAGCAGGGCTTGCATCACGGCCATGTTGGCCTGTGCGCCCGAGTGGGGCTGCACGTTGGCGAAGGTGGCGTTGAACAGTTGGCAGGCGCGGTCGATGGCGATTTGCTCGCTCTGGTCGACGATTTGGCAGCCGCCGTAATAACGTTTGCCAGGATAACCCTCGGCGTATTTGTTGGTCATGACAGAACCCATGGCTTCCAGCACTTGCTCGCTGACAAAGTTTTCAGAAGCGATGAGCTCGATTCCGTGCATCTGACGCTCTTTCTCTTGGCGAATCAGATCAAAGATTTTTTCGTCTCTTTTCATGTTGAATTATGTTGATTGTTTATGTTAATCGTTGGAGCTGCAAAGTTGCGAAATTTTATTGAGTCTACGACAAAAAATCTAACTTTTACTATTTTTGTCGGCCTAAAACCAACCATCCAATGAAAAACAATTCTTTTTTTGGCCTTTTGATGGCATTAATGATGTTTTCGACCTTCTCTTGTAACCATCAACCCCAACCAGTTGAATCAACAATTGATTATTCCGATAATACATACTGGTACAGTTGTGGCGACACCACAAAAGATGCTGATGTCTTCTATGTATATCCGACCGTATCGACCATTTCTTATGCTGACAACGACTCATCGTGGTTTGCTGACATTACCATTCCCGAGGTGCGCGAGGAAGCCAATGGCAACCAACGCTTCAACAAGATGCTTTATGGCGAGTACAATTTCTACGCACCCTATTATCGACAAATGATTTTTGAGGCTTATTCTCAACCCACACCTATGTTAGATTCTCTTGCTCAAATAGCAGCAAAGGATGTCAACGATGCCTTCCAATATTATATGGTGCATCACAACCACGGTAGGCCTTTCTTCCTGATGGGTCACAGCCAAGGCTCGCAGATGCTCATCGAGCTGCTGAAACACGGCATGACCGAAGAACAAAGAAAGTTGATGGTAGCAGCCTATTGCATTGGTTATCACGTTAGTGCAGAAGAATTGGCTGCTTATCCAGAGGCTTTGCAACCTGCCACCGACAGCACGATGCGCGGCTTGATTGTCTTCAACTCAGTGACCGACACGACGGCCCTTGGCATGGTGTCGAGTGGCGACGTGGTGGGCATCAACCCGACCACTTGGACGATGGCTGCGGACACCGTTCCGGCCGAGTTCCACTTGGGCATGGCCAAATACAACGAGGCCCGCGACAGCGTGCTCATCGTTCCCTGTCCGACAAGGACCTATCTCTACAAACACAACACCGTCTGTCCCGACCTCGACCCCGAGATGGTCTTCATCCCTGCCTACGAACAGATGTTTCCGAAGGGTAATCTTCACTTCGCCGACTCATGGCTCTATGGCGGCAATGTGGTGGAGAATATGCGGTGTCGGTTGAACAGGTGTTTGGATAGGCCTTAGAAGACTTCCATCTAAATACTTAAACTATTCGGATTCAAAAGGAACTCGTATATATCCGATGCCGTGCAAACACAACAAACTTTTTTTGCGTAAATACGCATTTTTTGTTTGCTGCATGTAATTATTTACCGATTTCTCGTATTTTTGCGCCTCAAAACCAAAGCAATCGATGAAGAATTTTGTTGAAGAACTCCGCTGGCGCGGAATGCTGGCACAAATCATGCCAGGCACGGAAGAACTCCTCCAGAAAGAAATGGTAACGGCTTACCTCGGCACCGACCCGACCGCCGACTCCTTACATATCGGCCACCTTTGCGGCATCATGATGCTGCGCCACCTGCAACGCTGCGGCCACAAACCCATCATCCTGGTGGGTGGTGCCACCGGCATGATTGGCGACCCTTCGGGCAAGAGCCAAGAGCGTAACCTGCTCAACGAAGAGACCTTGCGTCACAACCAAGAGTGCATCAAGGCGCAAGTCGCCAAGTTCCTCGACTTCGAGTCGAAAGAGCCCAACGCCGCCGAGATGGTGAACAACTACGACTGGATGAAGGACTTCACCTTCCTCGACTTCGCCCGCGAAGTGGGCAAGCACATCACCGTGAACTACATGATGGCCAAGGACAGCGTGCAGCAGCGCCTCAACGGCACCGCCCGCGATGGCCTCAGCTTCACCGAGTTCACCTACCAACTCCTGCAAGGCTACGACTTCCTCTACCTCTACCAGCACAAGAACTGCAAGCTGCAGTTGGGCGGCAACGACCAATGGGGCAACATCACCACGGGCACCGAGCTGATTCGCCGCACCTTGGGCTTCGAGAACGAGGCCTTCGCCCTGACTTGTCCGCTCATCACCAAGGCCGACGGCAAGAAGTTCGGCAAGACCGAAAGCGGCAACGTATGGCTCGACCCGAAGCGCACCACGCCTTACAAGTTCTACCAGTTCTGGCTCAATGTCAGCGACGAGGACGCTGAGAAATACATCAAAATCTTCACCTCGCTGGAGAAAGAAACCATTGACGCCCTTGTTGAGGAGCACAAGAAAGACCCGGGCATGCGCGTGCTGCAAAAGCGATTGGCCCAAGAGGTTACTGTGTTGGTGCACTCGCAGGAAGCCTTGGATGCCGCCATCGAGGCCTCCAACATCCTCTTCGGCAAGTCGACCAAGGAAGGCTTGGAAAAACTTGACGAAGCCACCTTCTTGGACATCTTCGACGGCGTGCCGCAAGAGCACATCGCCCGCACCGAGCTTGAAGCCGGCATCCCGATTGTCGACTTCATGGCCGTCAACACGCAGATCTTCCCCTCGAAGGGCGAAGCCCGCAAGATGACCCAAGCCAACGGCGTGAGCGTCAACAAGGAAAAGGTCACTCTGGACAAGGTGATGACCACCGACGATTTGATTGACGGCAAGTACATCCTTGTGCAGAAGGGCAAGAAGAACTATTATCTTGTTGTGGTGGAGTAATCACTCACATCTGTTATTCTGAATGGCCGTACTTTGCAAGTGCGGCCATTTTTTTCGTTTCAAACAATAAGAATATCGCATTTGATGGTCTCTTAAATCAAAAAAAACATGGACAACCCAAAAATCCGTTTTTCCATAAACATTTGAATGTCAATATATTGAAAATTTCAAAATCGAAATAGATAGGGACAAAACCGTTTTAGGGCTTGACAGATGGCTTTTATGGTGTTTTTTTTATAATTTTGCGTGCATAACGCAGAATGTTTACATCAAAATATGAAAACAAAGGTATTATTTCTATTGGGCATGTTTTACACATGCTTTTCATTCGCCCAAATGCCGACAATCAAGCAAGGCCCTTTGGCCAAAGGCGTAAAACTCACCAATCAGGCCTTGTATATTGGAGAGGACGAGTCCTGTTATTATTTCTTTGATTATTTCAGTAAAATCACCCTCGTTAGTTTCGACAAAACCGATTTGTCACTTAAAACCGAGAAAGATTTTAAGGGTAAGATGTCAATGCGTTTGCTCATTTATGGCGGGATATATGGAGAGAATATCGAAGTGCTTACTGTAAAGCATGAAGCTAAGGGCTATCGTCTTGAAAAACTCACATTCAAAAAGTCGGACATGACGCTGACCTCGACAGAAGACCTCGGATTATCGCCTTTCGAAGATGGGAAAAGGCATTTCGGCAACATGGATCCTGTCAAGCTGAAGGAAATGCTTACGGTTTCCTCCAAGACCTCGCCCGATCAATCCCATCGTGCGTTGGTGCGATTGGACGAATGCCAAAATGGAGTTCCTGGTACATGGAAAATTGCAGTGTTGGATAATACAACGAATGCGACACTATGGAGCAGGGATACGGATTTTCATTTCCATGATTATGTCATTACCGATGATGGCAAAGTCGTTTTGGTGGGCTATTATCTCGCCGACTCCAAAGACAAGGCGGTAGCGGCTCTCGTGGTCATGACGAATGACGGTGAAGAGCTGATGTCGTTTCCCCTGCCCGTCAACATCGGGAGTGCGGAACTTACATTGAACGGCGACCGTCTTTGGGTTACGGGTTCCCTGAAAGGGGAGAAATACGGTGACTGGATGTTTTTGTTCAACAGGAATGCTGCCCTTTCAGGAATGTATGTCACCTTGTTTGATTTGAACGAACAAGCTGTCGTCACTTCTGACGAGTATCCTTTCACAAAAGAAGACGTAGGTGTATTGATCAATGCCAAGGAAGGCAAGAACAAAAACAACGAGGTCCATTGGATAGACTTTTATCCTTTTCTCATGAATGATGGTCGTGTTTGTGTGAAAGGCGAGTATGACTATACGGAAACCATTAGCACGCATACGGGTGTTTATTATTGGTTCGGGAAAAAAGGATGCAACTTGAGCATGTTCGATACAGATGGAAAACTGCTATGGAAAAAGCCCTATAGGAATAACATTGTCGGTCCCCAAGAGACCGTCAATGATGCCGTGTTCGACTTGCAGGGCAATCTTTGCTATTATTCGATGGTTTGCAGCAAGTATGAATACTCTGAAACAGACGCTGCGGCCTCACAAGACCCGCGGCTGTTGCAGACCAAGCTCCGCGAGATCATCTTGGATAATGACGGAAACGAGACCGTGAATGTCATCGACGGCAAGGGCGTTGTCGGCATCGCTGCCCAGAGCTATAATTCAGACAAGACGAAGCGACTGTTTCTATTGATGGAACAAGGCTTGATCAAAAGTGATGTGCGATTGGTGGAGGTAGAATGACAGGCGTTGGGATGTTGGTGTAGTTTTGCTGAAAATTTCAAAATCATACGAATATGAAAACGACAAAACAATTTGTGATGATTTGCTGCCTGATGGTGATGGCGGCGACGGGTTATGCCCAACAATGGGAAACTATTTTATCGGACACAGTGTCTATAAGTAGTGGCTTTATCAACGAGAACAACACCATGGAGCTTGTGGGTTATTCAGGTAATTATGGAGCCTATTTCAGGGTGTTTGGCGACGGGCATTACGAAACGACCACTTTCCCCGCCCCTGAAGGAAAAAAATTGGTTTTGCAAACCCTAACCCCTTTGGACGATGGCGGTTATTTCGTTTCGGGACGGATTATGAACAATCGACTGAATGATTCGGGCGAACTTAAGATCATGATTCTCGATGGCGACTTGAATGTGGTGAAAGAACAAACCCTACAAGTGGCAGAAGGTTTCTTGGGATTCACAGATGGTGCCGCCGTCATGGAC
>LPNG01000004.1 GCA_001543395.1 Candidatus Alcium sp. F082
GACGATGATACTGCGCGAAAGCGTGGAAAAGTAGTTCGCCGCCCACCCATAACGGAAAGCCCGTCAGCACCTGCTGGCGGGCTTATCTGTTTTTATACATCTACATTTCCTATTACTCTTCTAAGTCAAAGAACTCGTCCTTGAAATTCACGAAATACACCTTGTCCTGCGCCCTTGTTATGGCTGTGTATAGCCATCTCAAGTCTTCTAGCTCCAAGGTCTCTTTCTGGTTGAACGAAGAATCAATGTAAACACTATTCCATTGCCCACCTTGGGTCTTGTGACAGGTGAGGGCATAAGCGAACTTTACCTGTAAAGCGTTGAACCAAGGATTCTTCTTCATCTCTTTGTAACGCTCTCTTCTGTTTGGGATGTCCATATAGTCCTCTTCGATGGCCGTAAACAGTCGCTGGCTTTCTTCTTCTGTCAACGAGGGACTATTGCTGTTTAAGGTATCGAGCAGAATCTTTACTTCAACATTTGGCGCTTCGGGATAGTCAGTGAAACTGAGTTCCACATCGGCGAATCGGAATCCGTACATCTCCTCATAATGCTTGATCTTCCTGATTTCTGCCATGTCACCATTGGCAATGAAGTTGATGCTTGTATGGCCCTCGGTCCAATAATAGTTGTTTTTAACCACCATCAGTTTGTCGCTTGTAGCAATCTCTCCTTCAATGTTTAGTATGCGTCCTCGTATGGCTTGATTGAACATGTTGGCTCGCTTGTTTGACTTGCAAATGATCACAGCTTCATTGTCTGAAGTGTTGGCGAAGGCTCGATGCAAGAGTTCTTCAAAAGTCTCAGGTTCAATCTTTTGTATGTCATTGAAGCCAGCCAAATGGAAA
Organism: Candidatus Alcium sp. F082; assembly: GCA_001543395.1. Taxonomy (GTDB): domain Bacteria; phylum Bacteroidota; class Bacteroidia; order Bacteroidales; family F082; genus Limimorpha. Next base: position 849 of record LPNG01000004.1, read on the forward strand.
ATCGGCAGTTGGTATTCGTAGAGGTTTTGACTGAGAAGCTGCCTTATGTCCGTGGCATTGTAAAGGATGCCCGATTCCAAGGCTTGTCGCTTCACTTCAGTCAACTCATAGGTGGCTGCAGTGATGGGGAATTGTGATTTCAAATACTCGCAGTCAAGGGCTGGACTTTCAGAATTGCCTACTGGAGGTAACTGTGCTGTGTCGCCAATCAGCAACAGACGACAGTTTTCTCCACTGAAGACATAACCCAATAGGTCATCCAACAGGCTTGAACCGCCAAACTCTTTCTGTTCCCCAATCATGGAGGCTTCGTCAACAATGAAAAGGGCGTTCTTGAACTTGTTTTCGGCTCGGGCGATGCGGATGCTGCCATCGGGAAAGGTCATGGCCTGATAGATGCGGCGATGAATGGTGCTGGCAGGTTGCCCCGTGTAGTTACTGAGCACTTTGGCAGCTCGTCCTGTTGGCGCCATCAGCACATATTTCGTCCCTATCGAAGGTAAGGTCTTCACTAAAGCACGCACCAAAGAAGTCTTGCCCGTTCCTGCATAGCCTCTCAGAATGTAGGTGGGATTCTCTTTCTGTGAAAGCAGGAAAGCGGATAAGTGATACATGACGATGGCTTGTCCCTCGGTGGGCTCGAAGCCGAAAGATTGTGTCATTTTCCCGTATAATTCGCTGCGGCTCAACATGATGATGCTATTTTCATCAGAAAGGATAGCCGATGCCAACTTGTAATCTTAAGTTGTCTTCTTTTTTGAAGCGCCAGTAACTACCTGTTTCGTTTTTATAGGGATTACGCATGGCATAGGCCAAGTCTAGTCGGAGAATCAGGAAAGAGACGTCGATACGCAAGCCAAAACCGGCATCCATGGCCAGCTGGTTATAGAAGGTGTTGAATCTGAATTCGCTGTTTGGCATGGATTCGTTAGGATAGTAGGTCCACACATTACCGGCATCCATAAAGAGGGCTCCATTGAAAATGTTGTAGATGGGGAAACGATACTCGGCGTTCAATTCCAATTGAAGGTCACCGGTTTTTTCTATGTCGTCGGAGGTAGGTACATAGCCTCCAGGTCCGACACTGCGGTAAATCCATCCACGAAGGCCGTTGGAGCCTCCACCATAGAAGCTTCGTTCAAAAGGTAGGTCGCGGGAGTTGCCATAGGGTAGGCCCAAACCGACGAACTGCCTGAATACTAACCATGAATTGTCGCCGATATCGATGTGTTGACGGATGTCGACGCTGCCTCTTACATACTGTGCATAGCGTATGCCAAACAGCTCATGATGCCCCTCGCTTTCAGTGACAAGCTTTGTCTTGTTGAATAGGGAGAGCAGGTTGCCACTCGACTCAAGGTCGGTACGAAGGTAGATGAAACTGCCCGACTTGTTGATGGTTTGGCTGTTGTAGGTAAAGGAATAACGTGAACCTAAAATCAGGTGGCTCGTGTATTGGTCTTTCTTTCTCTGACTGGTCTCGGCATCAAGGTAGGTTTGGAACAGCGGGTTGATGTTGGAGATTTTCACGCTGTTGAGGTTGATGGGTGTCAAGACATGGCTAGTGCGGTAGTTACTCTTCCAGTCGTAGCTGAACGTGGCTGTCGAGATGTAGCGTGAATAATAATACCTTACCTGTGAATTGAAACCTAAATTGATGGCAGTGGTGGGCTGATAGTCACGCGAGAAGGTAAGGAAAGAGAAGGGGCCCAGGAACTTGGGAAACACCAATCCTGTAGTGATGCCGAATTCAGTAGTGTTGAACACTTTCTTTCCGCTTTCCAGTTGTTCCGTACCCATCAGTTTTTGGGCTTCAAAACCTGCTTTTATTCCAAGTTGGAAGGTCTCGGCGCCATGGAAAATATTCTTGTTGGAGTAGGAGAGGCTTCCTTTGACGCCGAGGTCACCGTCCGAATTGGTGCCTTCGGTCTGTACCGTGAAGGAGTGCTTGTCAGTGGGTTGCATCGTGATGCGACAATCGAGGCGGTTGACGGAATCGTTTGCCAAAGGTACGGTGTCGAATTCGATGTTGATGTTTCTGAACATACGGTAATTGCCCAAAGCCTTGTAAGTGTTGGTGACACTTCTCAAGTTATAGGGAAGTCCTTCGATGATGAAGATGGAGCGAGAAAAGGTTTGTGGCTTGATTTGTGGCTTGTCGAAAAAATAGAAATCCCAATAGTTAGGCCGCTTTCTTGTCCCGGTTTCAACATAGAGTGTCGTTGAATCGATGGGCTTGCTGTTCATCTTTAATACCGAGTAGTCGGGATAGATGTTGATGTTGCGGACATAGTATTTCTTATAAGCCAGGTCGTTTTCTTTCAGTCGCATCGTAATCTCCATGGTATGGTTCATGAAATTACTGTCGACTTCATAATAGATGTTGTCGCGATTGAAGTAGAAGTAGCCCGAGTTCTTCATCCTTTCAGTGATGATTTCCCGCTCATTGTTCAACGAATAGGCATTGTAGATGTCGCCTTCTTTGAGTGGGAACTTGGCACTGTCGCGCATGATGTAACTATTGATGAGGCTGTCCTCGATGACATAAGTCATCTCTCTGACCGTGTATGGCTCAGTAGGTGAGACGTGGTAGGTGACACTCGCCTTCTTTCGTTGTGTTTTCACCGTATGTGTCACCTTCGATCCGAAATAGCCGATGTTGTCGAGATGCCGCATCATTTGGTTGGATGAGTTGTTGGCACCAGCACGGTCGTAATATACAGGCTCTCTGCCAAACGTTTTGTTGAGCCATCGCCATGTCTTACTGTTAGGATTTCTCTCGGCTTTATAATAGATCCAGGTGGGGACGTTGGAGCTAAAACTCTCTTTGTAAGGCTTCAGGCTGATGTAGGACGACAGTTTGGACTTCTCAATCTTGGTGCCTTTCTTCTCGATGGATACATTGTTTTTCTTGACGAGGTATTTCCCTTCAGGCACAAACTTATTGATGTTGCACGAAGAAATCGTCAACGATAGGAGGAGTCCAATCAATATATGAAGCCTTCTGCCTTTCATATGTGCATATTTGGCGCAAAGGTAAGAAAATTGCCTTTGCGGCAGAAGAGGGTTGCCCTATTTTTTTCAAACCACCTCGGCAACGGTGAAATTGCTGCCTCCGATGAAGACTATGTCGTCGAAATGGGCATTGTTGACAGCTGAACGATAGGCGTGGCTGACGGACTCGTAGACCTGTCCGCGCAAGCCCATGTCGAACGCTTTTTGGGCGAGTATATGGGCGTCAAGACCTCTGGGTATGTCGGCCTTGCAGAAATAGTATTCTGCACCGTGGGGCAAGAGTTGCAGGACGCTGTCGATGTCCTTGTCGTTGACCATGCCCAAAACGAAATGCAGCCTTTCATAGTTCATCTCGGCCAATTGTTGCACCACTTCCGTAATACCGGCCACGTTGTGTCCTGTGTCGGCGATGATGAGAGGCTCTTTGCCTAGAATCTGCCAACGGCCCATAAGGTGGGTGTTGTTGACGACCTTGGCAATGCCACTGCGGATGTCGTCTTCCGAGAGGCGGAATTTGTCGCGAAGCAAGTCGAGGGCACACATCACCGTGGTCAGGTTCTTTTGCTGGTAGTTGCCCAACAAAGGAATCTCAAGTGCTTCCATGTAGAGTTCGCTTTGCTTCCACACGTCGAATTGCTGTTCGGTGTTGGATTCGATATGAATCTTGTCGCAGTCAAAGATCTGGTCGGCAAAATAAATGGGGCTGTGGCATTCCTGGGCTTTGTCAATGAAGACCTGTTGGGTCTCGGGATGGGTCTCGCCGATGACGACGGGGATGCCAGGTTTGATGATGCCTGCCTTCTCGTATGCGATTTTGGCTCTCGTGTCACCCAAAAACTTCATGTGGTCGAAGTCGATGTTGGTGATGATGCTCAGTTCGGGAGTGATCAAGTTGGTGGAGTCGAGACGTCCGCCCATGCCTACCTCAATGATGGCGATGTCGACCTGCTCTTTCGAGAAATAGTCGAAAGCCATGCCGACGGTCATCTCGAAGAAGGAGAGTTCCATAGCCTCGAACTTTTCTTTGTAGATGTCGATGAACTGCACAACATTCTCTTCGGGAATCATCTCACCGTTGATACGGATACGCTCGCGGAAGTCGATGAGGTGAGGCGAGGTGTAGAGTCCGGTCTTATAGCCCGCCTCTTGAAACACGGAGGCAAGCATGTGAGAGGTGGAGCCTTTGCCGTTGGTGCCAGCCACATGAATCGACTTGAAGTTGCGATGCGGGTTGTCCAGCATCTGAAGGAGTTGTATGGTGTTGTTTAGGTCGGCCTTGTAGGCGGCAGCGCCGATGCGTTGGTACATCGGGAGCTTGTTGAACATCCATTCGAGAGTTTCTTGGTAGGTCATAGTTATCTGTTGATGACAAAAGTATAGGTGATGGTGCCGTGCTGTTCTTCAGGGGCATTGGGGTCTGATGCAAAGGTGGAGCGCAAGGCAGCTTGGATGGCTTTTTGGCGCATATCGTTGTTGATCAAAGTGGTGCCTTTTCTTGCGACTTCCGCTCGCGTTACCTTGCCGGCTCGGTCGACCCAAATGTCGACTACCACAACGCCTTCTTCGGTGAAGTCGTCGCTGGGACGGTGTAAGCTTTTGGCGCCACGACCACCGAGGTCATAGCCTGTGCCGTTGCCCTTGCCGCCTTGCCCATCATACTGTTTGATACCCGCCAACCCGTTGGGATTGCCTTGGTCGCCGGGTTGACCGGTGATGCCTTCCGAACCACCTGCCTGTGGGTTGTTGCTGCCTTTGAACAAGGCTCTTTGGTTGACCGTGGGCTTAGGCGTTTCGGTCGGCTGTTCCTGCTTGGGTTTAGTGGTTTTCGGCTTCTCCAAAGCGGGAGCTTCGTCGTCATTTTGTGTGACGATTTCTTCCTCGCTCTTACTGGTTTCTTGTTGCGGTTGCGCAGCCATAGGGATAGCAGGCGTCTCGGGCTGTAGGTTGCCCATGCCTTGATCAATCATACCCAGGTCGACTTCTACACCTTCCTCACCGGGCAAAGGCAGTGGCGTCTTGAAGGCCATCAGAAACAGGACAAGCACGGCCAAGGCGTGAAACACGATGGTGCCCACGATGGCTATGCCTTTGTCTTTTTTCTCTTTGTCGTTCATATTCAGCCCTCCTATTTCTTTTGCGATGTGGCGAGGATGACCTTGTGGTTGTTATTTGTGGCGTTGTTGATTTCGTTGACGGCGTCAATCACATTGACGATGTATTGTACGGGTACGGTCTTGTCGGAACGCAATACCACCGTGGCTTGGCTGTCGTTGCCTATCTTGGTGTTGATGAGGTCGATAAGTTGGGTTTCGTCAGCTTGGTCTTCGTCAACGAAATACTGGAATTGGTCATTGATATACACTGTGACCGTCTGTTTGGCCATGGTCTTGCTGCTGCTTGAGGGTAGCATGAGCTTGATGGCGTTGGGGGCGACCAAGGTCGAAGTCAGCATGAAGAAAATCAACAGGAGGAACACCAGGTCCGACATGGACGAGGAGTTGAAAGTGGGTTCGACCTTATTTCTGGATCTGATTGCCATAATGCTCAGGTTTTAAGCAGGTTCGTTCAACACATCCATAAACTCGGTGGCTTTGCCTTCGAGCAGATTGACGACCTTTTGGATCTTGGTGGTGATGATGGCGTGGAAGAAATAGGCGATGATGCCGACAATCAGACCGCCGACGGTGGTCACCATGGCTTCGTAGATGCCGGATGAGAGCAACTCGATGTCAATGTTGTTTCCTGCCATCGACATGTTATAGAAAGCGCGGATCATGCCGGTAACGGTGCCCAAGAAACCAATCATGGGGGCAGCGCTGGCGATCATGGCGAGGATGCTGACACCTCTCTCAAGTTTAGCGACTTCCAGGTTGCCCACATTCTCGATGGCTGAGTTGATGTCGCCGAGCGGACGGCCGATTCGGGAGAGACCTTTTTCGATCATTCTCGAAATAGGGGTGGAGTTGCTGCGGCACAAGGCCTTGGCCGAATCCAGCTTTCCGTCTTTCATGTATTCGCGGATGCGGTCCATAAAGCCATTGTCGTATTTCGTGGCACGCGAAACGGCGATGTATCTTTCGATGAAAATGTAGACCGCGATGATGGACAACACGGCCAATAAAATCATGATCCAGCCGCCTTTGGTGGCCAGGTCAAGGATGGAGAGTTTGACTTCAGTAGGCTGGGTTACGGCCTCGGGTCTAACAGCAGCGATAGTGTCGTTGACTGCCTGAGTGATTTGCAAAAGATTCATATGGTTTGGTTATGTAATTCTGTATAAAAACTGAAAATCAGATATATTATTGTTAACGCATGTCGATCACGTCCACTTCGGGATGCTTTGCTTCGTCAAAGGTGAAGAATTTGTCGTCCAACTTCTGGTCGTATTTCATCTCTTCTACCTTGATGATAAACTTGTTGCCGTCTTCCAGATAGATGTCGGCGCTCTTAAGCTCGGTCTTTTTCGTGTCGACTTTCATGGTCACGCGCTTGTATTGGCCTTTTGGATTCGCCAGTTCGATGGTGGCGATGCCTTTGGCGTCAATTCCAGAGAGGGTAGCTACGTAGCTCTCGTCCAAAGAGGTAAGGAGCTTGAGGGGTGTGTTGTCGGTGCCTTCGCTGGCGTTGCTGACCATGACTTCCTCGTCGTCGATGAGATACGACCAAATGGTCTTGCCGTCAGAGATGGTCTGTTGGTCGGTCATTTCGATTTTGTAAGCCTCGCCTTGCAGCCAAGCATGACCTTTTTCGGATTCCCCTAAAGTTTTTCCGTCGGGACTGATGTGGTAGTTGAAAACCATCTCCACGTTCTTGTGACTTCTCATTTGGTCGACCATGACGCGGATGATCTTCTCGGCGTTGCTTTGTGCGCTAACTACTTGTGCTGCAAATACTAATGCGATGCAGGCGATGATGTTCTTGATCTTCATTTTCAAATTCCGTTGTCTTTGTTGTAGATATCCCGCAAAATCTGTTCCAAAGCCATTTCGGAACTGACTTTCACTTCTCGGGACTTGCTACCGGAGAACGGTCCGACGATGCCTGCGGCCTCAAGTTGGTCGATGATGCGGCCTGCGCGGTTGTAGCCGAGTTTCAGTTTGCGCTGGATCATCGAGGTAGAGCCTTGTTGGGTCTGCACCACGATGCGAGCGGCCTCTTCGAAGAGGCTGTCGCGTTCGCCTTCGTCTTCGATGTCGGCGCCTTCGCCTTCGTCCTCGGGTACCTCAGGCAGCAGGAAAGGCTCGGCAAAGCCGCGTTGGTTGCCGATGAACTCGGTGACGGCTTCCACTTCGGGCGTGTCGATGAAGGCGCACTGCAAACGCACGAGGTCGTTGCCCGTGGAGAGCAGCATATCGCCGCGGCCGATGAGTTGGTTGGCACCGCTTTGGTCGAGGATGGTCTTGGAGTCGACTTGCGAGATGACGCGGAAGGCGATACGGGCTGGGAAGTTGGCTTTGATGGAGCCCGTGATGATGTTGACCGAAGGACGCTGCGTGGCGATGATCAGGTGGATGCCGACTGCACGGGCCAGCTGTGCGATACGCGCTATCGGAGCTTCCACGTCGCGGCCTGCGGTCATGATGAGGTCGGCGAACTCGTCGACGACAAGGACGATATAAGGCAGGTAACGGTGACCCTCGGTGGGCAGCAGCCTGCGCGACTTGAATTTCTCATTGTATTCGATGATGTTGCGGCACTCGGCGGCTTTCAAGAGGTCGTAGCGCTGGTCCATCTCAATGCACAAGGAGTTGAGTGTGCGTACCACTTTCTTCACATCGGTGATGATGGCGTCTTCTGAATCCGGCAACTTGGCCAGATAATGGCGCTCGATGCGGTTGTAAAGCGTCAGTTCCACCTTCTTCGGGTCGACCATGACGAACTTCAACTCTGAGGGATGCTTGCTGTAGAGCAGGGAAGCGATGATGGCGTTCAGGCCAACCGACTTACCTTGACCAGTGGCACCAGCCATAAGGATGTGTGGCATTTTGGCGAGGTCGAAGACGTAGGTCTCGTTCGAGATGGTTTTGCCGATGGCGCAAGGTAGGGCGTATTTCGAGTTTTGGAACTTCTCAGAGCTCAGCACGCTGCGCATCGAGACCGTCTCGGGTTTGCTATTCGGCACTTCGATACCGATGGTGCCCTTACCTGGGATGGGTGCGATGATACGGATGCCTAAGGCAGCCAAACTCAAGGCGATGTCGTCTTCCAAGTTCTTGATTTTGGAGATGCGGACACCTGCAGCCGGGACAATTTCGTACAAAGTGACCGTTGGACCGATGGTGGCCTTGATCTTGTCAATGGCGATGCCGTAGTTGCCCAAGGTTGCGACGATCTTGTCTTTATTGGCATTCAATTCCGCTTCGTCAATCTCCGATTTCCCTCCACCATAGTCGTTGAGCATGTCCAAGGTAGGGAACTTATAGTCGCTCAACTCGTAACGCGGGTCGAAAGGCGTGTCGATGGTGAAGTGCTCGTTGCCTTTGGGGGCTTCGATGGTCTCTTCCTTGGTGGTCTCGGCGATTTCCAAAGTCACATCTTTTTCAGGCTCATCCTGCTTTTCCATGACGGCCTCTTGCGGCTTGGCCTCGTTGAGGTCTGTTACCAAAGGAGTCTCTTCAACGGGATGGGTGAAGACGTTCTCTTTGGGCTTGTTGTCATCAGAAGACACGACCTCAAAATCGGGGTCTTTGGTGTAGGAGGTGACAGGGGGCAAATCCGAACCGTCATCTTCCTTATCATCATTGTAATTGGTGTAGGGCTCTTCATTGTGATTGTTGAAGATGCTGTTTTCCCGCTCCAGTTCATCTTTGATACGCTGCTCAGCGATGAGAGCGGCTTGTCTGCGGCGTTCTTCTTCCTTCTTCTCTCTCCGTTGCTTGAAATAGTTAAGCGTGAGGTTGAACTGGTAAATGGCAAAGACGAGGAACAGGAAAATGAGGATGAGCAATACACCTATCCATCCTGTGTAGTCCATGAGTAGGTTGTTAAGCCATCGACCGACAGCGCCGCCTAGGACTGAACACTTCGGCGCAGAAACAGAGAGGAAGGCAAAGAACAGAGGAATCCAAACCAAACACATGAGGGCGTATTTCCATATGTTCCAGAGGTTGATTTTCCTATCGGTGGTCAGCTTTAGTCCTATGATTACGAGCAGGTAGATGAAGAAGAAGGCTCCGAGGCCGAAGGATTCTTTGATCAGCGTTTGTGCAAGGAAAAAGCCCGTGCTACCCGTCTGTGAATCAATCTCTTCACTCTTTTCGAAGACCTTGTTTCCATATTCCTGATGGCTGCCGCTGTAGAAACTGAAGAGATAAGAAACCAAAGCGATGGTTAAGAAGACGGCAAGGCAAAGAAACAGTATGCCGATGATGCGTTTCACACGGCCATCCGATTCTTGCTCCTTATCGGCCTTTTTGGGCTTGGCCTCCTTGCTTTTGGGTGCCTTCTTTGTGGGTTCTTTTTTGGGTTTCTCTTCTATTATCGGCTCTTCCGTCACGATCAGAGGACTCTCAACGGGGTCGGTTTCTGGTTGGACTTTAGGTCTGAATGTGTTCTCTTTGCGGTTGTTTCCTGTAGCCATTTTTCTGTCTTCGTTATTAGTTTGCAAAAATAAACAAAATAGTTGTTTTCGCCATTGGCTTTTTTGCGTTTTTGGGCAAAAAAAATAGGCTGCCTGGGCAGCCTATAACTGTTTGCCTTTGACTCACTTTGGAATCCTAAACATCCTGTTCCAGCGGATGCCGCCGTTCTCTTTGTCGAGGGAGAGCCAAACGAGCACCGGCTTGCCCACGATGTGGTTCTCAGGGACGAAGCCCCAATAACGCGAGTCGGCGGAGTTGTGGCGGTTGTCGCCCATCATCCAATAGTAGTCCATCTCGAAGGTGTAGCTGTCGGCGGGTTTCCCATCAATGAGGATTTGGTTGCCCTGGACCTTCAAATCGTGGAGCTCATAGGCATGGATGATGCGCTCATAAAGCGGCAAGGTGTAGATGTTCAGTGGCACGGTCACGCCCTTCTTGGGGATGTAAAGCGGCCCGAAGTTGTCCACATTCCAAGGGTAGAGGTCGGGACGGTTGGGGAATAGGCTCGTGCTGATTTCTTGTCCTGGAGCACGGACGACACGCATCACGGAGGTGATGTAAGGCAACTTGATGAGTTCGTCTGCCACTTTCGCGCTGATATTAAGGACGAAAGTGTTGGGGTCGTCGGTGCGATAGCCTTCGGAGATGTGGTACTTGTCCAAGGTTTGCTTATTGATGCCGCCGTTGGTGGTTACCACGGTATAGTTGTGCTGCATGTTCTCGGGCTCGAAGGCTTTCTCGCCGTTGATGTATACGACGCCGTCAACAATCTTCAAGGTGTCGCCAGGCATACCGATGAGGCGTTTCACATAGTTTTCGCGTTTGTCGACGGGATGGGCGATGACCTTGCCGAAGTTTTGGTGGTCGTTCCAAACGCGGTTGCGACCATATTCGCGAACGAGGTCATAGTAGTTGATGCTGCTTTGGAAGATGTCGCAGACCGTGTCGCCGGCAGGATAGTTGAACACGATGGGGTCGTAGCGTTTCATGGTGGAGACACCTGGATAGCGGTGATACGGCAATTTGATCCATTCCAGATAGGATTTCTTGGTCTTGCTTCCCGGCAAGGTGTTGTGCACAAAGGGGAAGGACAGAGGCGTATTGGGCCTCTTGGGACCATAGTGTATTTTGCTGACAATCAGATAATCGCCGACGCAAAGCGACTTCTCCATACTCGAAGTGGGGATGGTGAAGGCTTCGAAGACGTAAGTCCTGATAATCAATGCGGCAACTACGGCAAAGATGATGGCGTCGAACCACTCGCGTGCAGTCGATTTCTTGGGTCGCTGGGTCGTGAGCGGGTCTTGGTATTTGTCGTCCTTGGCAATAATGGGGAAGAAAATGCAAGGCAAGATGGCGGCCATGCCTTCTTCCCAGATCTTGAATCGGCCGAAGCACTTGCCCAGCTCGACGAGCATGAGCAGCAGCATGAAGATGTTGATGTAGGGGAAGACAATGAAGAACCACCACCAAAATTTCTTGTGTTTGCCGATGATTTTCAGCAGGACATAGATGTTGTAATACGGGATGAGGCTGTACCAGCCTTTTTGTCCGGCGGCTTCAAACTGCTTCCAGCAGAAAGCAATCGGGATGGTGAACAGCGCCGGGACGATAAGAATGAAAAGTATCAGTGACATTTGATGATGTTTATTGCTTTTATAACGATAGTTGTTGCAAAATATTATGAAGGTTTATGCTTGAAACAGATCCTCCATGTCGAATACGCCTGTTTTTCCAATAAGGAATTCTGCAGCGGCGATGGCGCCTAAGGCAAAGCCCTGACGGTTGAAGGCTTCGTGGGTGAGGGTGATCTTGTCGGCGGGCGATTCGGCCATCACGCTGTGGATGCCATTAACTTCGCCTTCGCGGGTTACTTTAATATACAAGGTGCGGTCGGATGGGTTGTCGATGCTCCATTGGCTGTAGTCGTGGTTGGCGGCGAGGATGTCGTTGGCCAGTTTTACGGCGGTGCCGCTGGGTTTGTCCAACTTGTGGATGTGGTGTGTCTCAGCCATAGAGAGTTGGTAGCCGTACTTTTCAGCGTATTTTGCCAACTGCTTGTTGAGCAAGAACATAATGTTCATTCCGATGCTGAAATTGGGTGCATGGAAAAGGCTTTGTTTCTCGTCGAGGCAACGTTTCTTGATTTCCTCGAAATGATCTTGCCATGCCGTAGTGCCCACAACAACGGGCAGATGCAGATCGAAGCAGCGGTTGATGTTGCTTACCACTTGGTCGGGCTGGCTGAAGTCGATGGCCACATCGGCTTGTTTGAGCATTTCGATTCGTTCCTCCCATTCCTTGGGATTGTCGATGGTAACGACGATTTTATGTTGTCGGGCGATGGCGGCTTTCTCCACCTCGTGGCCCATCTTTCCGTATCCTATCAGTGCAATATTCATGGTTTAGAAATTAAGTTGGAACGACAAACCGACTTGAGCGTATTGTGGCATCTTAACGGGCGACTCCATGGGCCGCAGGTAAGGGTCGACACTGAGGCTGAGGTCGTCGCTGATGTCGTAGGAATAAAGGTGTCCGTCGACGCAGGCGTCGAGGATGTTGAGACCGTACCAGGCAGCGGTGAGGATGCAATAGAACTCAAAGTCGCGTCGGTACGATTCCTTATAAGTCTGCAGCTGTCCTTCGGCGTATTTGTTGGCCAAATCAGACTCGTGTTCGTTGAGGGTTACGCCTTCAGGCAGGTCGCCAGTCTTGAATTCGTAGGCATGCAAATATGACTTGTACTCGTAATAGTTGTTATAGGCCATATAGCCCAAACCACCCAGGCCGGCATAAACGATGGGCACTTTCCACCATTTTCGGTTGTAGACCTGTCCCAACCCAGGGAGGCAGGCCGACATGATGGTGGCTGTCTTGGGGCTGTGAGGTTTTTTGGCTTTGACGGTCTTGGCCGGCTCTTGTTGCTTGACAACGGTGTCGGCAGAGATAACGGCGTTGCCCACGGTGTCGAACACCACATTCTGCGCTTCCGTTTGCTGAGAGGCGAAAAAAAGGATGATGCCTAATAGAAACAGGAAACGGCGCAGCATGGCAATCACTTGTTGTTGAACAGTTCCATGATGCGGTCAAACTCAGCTTCGTCCTTGAAGTCGATGACCACGCTGCCTTGGCCTTTCACGTTGCGCTTCACCTTGACTTTGGTGTTGAGGGTCTGCGACAGTTTCTTGATGCTGCTCTTGAAGTGTTCGGGGATGTAGTTGGTTTGCTTACGCTCCTTGTCGGCCTTACCTTTGGCTTTATCGGCCATCTCTTCGGTCTGGCGCACATTCATCTCGTCCATGATGATCTGCTGGAGGAGTCTAAGTTGCTCTTCCTTGTCATTGATGTTGATGAGGGCACGGGCGTGCCCCATGCTGATGTGGCCGTCGCGGATGGCGATTTGCACTTCTGCAGGCAATTTCAACAGTCTCAAGAAGTTGGCAACGGCGCTGCGGCTCTTGCCTACCTTCTCGCTCACTTCTTCTTGGGTCATGTTGCACTCGTCAATGAGACGTTGGTAGGAGATGGCCACCTCGATGGCGTTGAGGTTCTCGCGGTGGATGTTCTCGATCAGTGCCAACTCAAGCATCTGCTCGTCGTTGGCCACGCGGATGAAGACGGGGATGGTCTTCAGTCCTGCCATCTTGGAGGCGCGCAGACGGCGCTCGCCTGAGATGAGTTGATATTTGTTGTAGCCAAGCTTCCTGACCGTAACGGGCTGAATCACGCCTTGTTCCTTGATAGATTGGGCTAGTTCTCTCAGTGCAGTCTCGTCAAATTCAGTGCGGGGTTGGAAGGGGTTGGTCTCGATGAGGTCGATGTCGATTTCAGCAACGGCACCTGCCACGAAATCGCCGCTGATGTCTTTGCTGGTGATGTCGGTTTCGGGGCTTTGCATGATGGCATCGAGGCCGCGGCCCAAGGCTCTTCTGTTCTTGTCAGGCATGGTATTCAGTTGTTTTTGGTGGATAAGTTGTTCTTTTCGAGGATCTCGCGTGCCAAGTTGAGGTAGTTGATGGCACCGGTGCTGTTGGCGTCGTACATGACGATGGTCTTGCCGAAGCTGGGCGCCTCGCTCAAGCGCGTGTTGCGGTTGATAATGGTGTTGAACACCATATCTTGGAAGTGCATCTTGACCTCTTCGACCACTTGTTTCGATAAGCGCAGGCGGGTGTCGAACATGGTGAGCAGGATGCCCTCGATGTCAAGGTCGGGGTTGAGACGCGTTTGGACGATTTTAATGGTGTTCAACAGTTTGCCGAGACCTTCAAGGGCAAAGTATTCGCATTGCACGGGGATAATGACCGAATCGGACGCGGTGAGTGAGTTGACCGTGACCAGACCCAACGACGGCGAGCAGTCGATGATGACGAAGTCATATTCATCGCGTATGGGGGCGAGCAATTTCTTCATCATCAGTTCGCGTTCCGGCAGGTTGATCATCTCGATTTCGGCACCCACAAGGTCGATATGGGCGGGAATCAGGAAGAGATTGGGCGTCTCGGTCTCAGCGATGACGGTCTTGGGGTCCACTTGGTCGATGATGCATTCGTAGATGCTGGTCTCCACGGTTCTTGGGTCGATGCCCACACCCGAGGTCGCATTGGCCTGTGGGTCGGCGTCGATGAGGAGGGTCTTGTATTCAAGAACGGCTAGACTGGCCGCGAGGTTGATGGCGGTGGTAGTCTTGCCTACGCCGCCTTTCTGATTGGCAATTGCAATGATCTTACCCATGTCGTTTCGGTCTCTTATTTTAGGCTACAAAAGTACGCATTTCGGTGCATTTTATTGTTTCGGTTTTTGGAAAGTTATCAACATCCGCGCGTTTTGTTGATAAGTTTTTGTCGCAGTGATGGCTTGCAACAAAAAAGGCCGCAAATGTGCGGCCTTCGTTCTTTTTTATGGGCTGGATAATTACTTGTCCAGACTGTCAAACCATTTGTCGATGGCGCTATCGATCTCGCCGTGGCTTTCGCCTTCCGCATTATCAAAGTGGCGGGGCTCCGGCTGGTCGTAATAGTCGGCAGGGTATTCGCCCGTTTCGATGTAGTTGATGGCATCGTTCAAGCCCTTCGTGACTTTCTCAAAGTCTTCCTTGTAGAGGAAGATCTTGTGTTTCTCGTAGAAGAAACGGTTGAGACCCTCATCAAAACGGCGTTTGCTTTCGGTTATGGTGATGTACTTTTCGTCGTTCTTTGTGGATTTGACATCAAAAAAGTAAGTTCTCTTTCCTGCTTTCACTGCCTTGGAGAACAATTCCTCTTTTCCTTTCATTTCATTTTCTTCCATCATGTCTTTCAATAATTTGATTCTTTCTTACTTGTTCTTTTGTGTTTGAAAAGTGGGGCAAAAGTAGGAAAAAAATGAATATCGGAGCGTTTTATGTGTTATTTTTGCAGTCAAATACGTTTTCTATGGAACTGAATTTGAAACGCCCCATAGCCTTTTTTGACCTGGAGACGACGGGCTTGAATACCTCGCACGACCGCATCGTGGAGATGAGTGTTTTGAAAATCAATGTGAACGGCGACGAGGAACAACGCGTGTGGCTGCTCAACCCGGAGATGCCGATCTCTCCAGAGTCCACTTCTGTACATGGCTATACCGATGCTATGGTAGCCGACAAGCCCACTTTCCGTGATAAAGCCAAAGAGATTGCCCTATTCATTGGCAATGCCGACCTCGCGGGCTATAACATCCTGAAATTCGACCTCCCGATGCTGGTGGAGGAGTTCCTCCGTGTGGACTACGACTTCGACCTCAAGAGCCGTGACTTCATCGATGTGATGAACATTTACATGAAGATGGAGCCGCGCACCCTGAAGAGCGCCTACCGTTATTTCTGTCATGCTGAGTTGGAGGGCGCCCATGGTGCCATGGCCGATACCAAGGCCACTTACGATGTGCTCCGTGCCATGCTTGATAAGTACCAAGGTGTTGACTATGAGGATGGCAAGGGAAACAAATCGCAAGGCCCAACCAACGACATGAAGCAACTCTCCGAGTTCTCGGCGCACCATAAGAACGCCGACCTTTCGGGCCAGATCATCTTCGATGAGGAAGGCAAGGAGGTATTTATGTTTGGCAAACACAAAGGCAAGAGGGTGGAGGATGTGTTTCGCATGGAGCCGCCTTATTACGACTGGATCATGAAAAATGACTTCCCGCGCTATACGAAGAAGGTGGTGACCGCCATCAAGTTGCGCATGGGCGGTAAAAATGTAAAATAATGAAAATCATCTGTATAGGACGAAACTATTTGGCGCATGTCAAAGAGTTGGATAACGACTTGCCAACGAAGCCCTTGTTTTTCATGAAGCCCGACACAGCCTTGTTGCCTGCCGGCGAGCCTTTCCCATATCCCGATTTCAGCAATAAGGTGCATTATGAGACCGAATTGGTGTTGCGCATTTGCAAAACTGGGAAGTCGATTGATAAGGAAACGGCCTCGGAGTATTACGACACCATCACCGTTGGCATCGATTTCACCGCCCGCGACTTGCAAAGCGATTGCAAGGCCAAAGGGCATCCCTGGGAGATCGCCAAGTCGTTTGACTATTCTGCTCCCACTGGTGAGTTTAAGGCAATCAGTATGTTGAAGCATCCTGATGACATTGCTTTCGGAATGAAACTTAACGGCGATTGGGTGCAGCAAGGCCACAGCCGCGACATGATTTTCGATTTCAATACAATTGTCTCCTATGTCTCGCGTTTTGTCACGCTGAATGCGGGCGATTACATCTTCACAGGGACCCCCCAAGGGGTAGGCGAGGTGCATGTTGGCGACAAATTGCAGCTGTTTCTGGAAGATGAACCCATGTTTGAATTTGACATAAAATAATAATAATCAATAAAATAACACTATGAAAAAACTGTTCCTAATCGCCCTGCTTGCAGTGACATTCCAACTCTCAGCCCAACCCTTGTGGATGCGTCACAATGTGATTTCGCCTCAAGGCGACAAGATTGCTTTTTGTTATAAAGGCGATGTGTATGTGGTGAACGCCCAAGGTGGCAAAGCCTTGCAAATCACTACTAATGCCGCTTACGATGGCGACCCGATTTGGTCGCCCGACGGCAAACAGATTGCCTTTTCCACCGACCGAAACGGTAACTTTGACGTGTATCTTGTTTCGGCAGAAGGCGGTGTGGCCAAGCGTATTACAACGAATTCGGCCACTGAGATTCCGTTGGCTTTCTCACCTGATGGCAAGGAGATTTATTTCACCGCACAAATCCAAAAATCCGCCGAGAATGTGCAGTTTGCTGCGGGTTGGATAACTGAGTTGTATAAGGTGAGCACTGAAGGCGGTCGCCCCGAACAGGTGGTGGCAGTACCTGTGAGCAGCATGTCGTTCGACAAGGACGGCAAGTCGTTCCTCTACTACGACCGCAAAGGTAGCGAGAACGTGTGGCGCAAACATCATGTATCTTCCGTGGCGCGCGATGTGGTGTACTATAATGCCAAAAAAAAGACGCATACCATCCTCACGACCAACGTGGGCGAAGATAGAGATCCAAGATATTTACCTGGCTATAAGGATGTTGTGTTCTTGAGTGAGCGCAACAATGGCAGTTTCAATGTCTATAAGGCTCCCGCTGACAATCTTGAACAGGTGGAGGCGGTGACCCACTTCAAGACACATCCTGTCCGCTTCTTGAGTGTGGCCAACAACGGCCTGCTGTGCTATGGCTACATGGGTGAGATCTACACACAACGCATTGGCGGTGAGCCTCAAAAGGTGAACGTTGAAATCGTCAACGACCAAGCAGAGGAACAGCTGGTGAAGCAGGACTTCAAGGGTGCAGGCAATTTCGCGTTGAGCAACGACGGCAAGTTGATTGCTTTTGTCTCGCGCGGTGAGGTCTTCGTTACGGGCGTCGACGAATACGCTACCACAAAGCAGATCACGCATACGCCGCAGGCCGAGCGCAGTCCCTCGTTCTCGAAGGATGGCCGCACATTGGTCTATTCCTCGGAACGCGACGGCTACTGGAACCTTTACCAAGCCACCATTGCTCGCAAAGAAGACTTCAACTTCGCTTATGCCACCTTGATTGATGAGAAGCCTTTGTTCCCGAACGACGGCATTGAGCGGAGCAATCCCGACTATTCGCCCGATGGCAAGGAAATTGCCTTTATTGAGAATCGTAATATCTTGAAAGTCTATAATATAGAATCAAAGAAAGTGCGTCAGATTACCGATGGCACACAACATTACGGTAGCATTGGCTACGAATGGTCGCCCGACGGCAAATGGTTTGCCATAACCTTGATCACCCACATGCGCGACCCCTATTCCGATGTTGCCATCGTGTCGGCCAGCGGTGATAAGAAGATATACAACATCACCGAGAGCGCCTACTTCGACGATGACCCGCAGTGGGTGCTGGATGGCAATGCCATTCTCTTCAATTCGGATCGTTATGGTATGCGTTCCCATGCCTCGTGGGGCAGCCAAAGGGATGCCTTCATCGCCTTCCTGAACCAGGAGGCCTACGACAAGTTCCGCCTCAACAAGGAAGAATACGCTTTGTTGAAGGAGCAGGAGAAAGGCAAGAAGGACGACAAGAAAGACGAGCCGAAAAAGGAGGAGAAGAGCGACAAGAAGAAAGACAAGAAAGACGGCCCTTCGACAGGCTCAGGGGCCTCGAAAGACGAGAAGCCCAAAGAATCCAAGAAGATTGAGGTTGACTTGGAGCATTTGCAGGACCGTGTCATCCGCCTGACGCCCATGTCGTCCAATTTGAGTGGTATGGCTTTGTCGAAGGACGGCGAGAAGCTCTATTTCATGACCTCGTTTGAGAAAGGCTACGACCTCTGGGAAATGGATGTCCGCGAGAAGTCGATGAAGATCACGAAGAAGATGGGGCAGGGCGGTGCCCATTTGGTCGTGAAGGACGACAACATCTTCCTGCTTTCGGGCGGCAACCTGCAAAAGGTAGACAAGGGTGGCAAGTCGACGCCGATTAAATTTGATGCCACCATGGAACTCGACCTCGCCGCCGAACGTGAGTACATGTTCAACCATGTCTTCCTGCAAACCGAGAAGCGTTTCTTCATGAAAGACCACCACGGTGTGGACCTCGACATGATGAAGGAGGCCTACCAGCCGTTCTTGGCGCATATCAACAACAACTACGACTTCTCCGAGATGTTGAGCGAGATTTTGGGTGAACTGAATGTGTCGCATACGGGCTCGGGTTATCGTCCTTCAAGTCGTGGAGGTGACGCCACGGCAGAGTTCGGCGTGCTGCTCGACCTCGACTACAAAGGCGACGGCTTGAAGATTGCCGAGGTGGTGGAAGGCGGCCCTTTCGACAAGAAGAACTCCAAAGTGAAAGCGGGTTCTATTATCCAAAAGATTGACGGCGTGGAGATTACGAAAGGCATGGACTACTATCCTTTGCTTAACAACAAACGCGACAAGACCGTTTTGGTGACCGTCTCCGATGGCGGCAAGACTTGGGATGAGACCGTGAAGCCCATCAGTCACGGCGCGATGAATGAACTGCTTTACAACCGTTGGGTGAAGCACAACGAAGAGACCGTGGAGAAACTCTCCAACGGACGCTTGGGCTATGTACACATCAAGAGCATGGGTGATGCCAGCTATCGTGATGTGTATTCACAAATCCTCGGCAAATACAACCTCTGCGACGGCATCGTTATTGACACGCGCTTCAATGGCGGCGGTCGCCTGCACGAGGACATTGAAATCCTGTTCAGCGGTGAGAAATACTTGGAGCAAGTTGTCAACGACAGCGTGGCCTGCGTGATGCCTTCTCGACGCTACAACAAGCCCTCGGTGATGATTATCGGCGAGGCCAACTACAGCAACGCACACGGCACACCATGGGTTTACAAGTACAAGAAGATGGGCAGCCTTGTCGGTATGCCCGTGCCTGGCACCATGTCGAGTGTGACTTGGGAAACTTTGCAAGACCCGTCGTTGTATTTTGGCTTGCCCGTGGTGGGTTACCGTACCGAACAAGGCAACTGGCTTGAGAATACGCAATTGGAGCCTGATGTCAAGGTGCGCAACACGCCCGAGAAGATGGCCAAAGGCGAAGACGAACAGCTGGAGGCCGCCGTCAAGGAATTGATGAAAGAGGTGAAGGCGTTCCGTTATTGGGGAAAATAAGGCTGTAGGGCTGTCGTATTACGGCAGCCGCATCTTGTGGTTTCATGATGCGGCTGCCCCAGTGTGACAGCCCTACAACCTATTACACCAAAAATGCAATTTTGGCCTGAAATTTGCGTTAATTGGACAAATTCGATTCTATTATGCGTAACAGATGGATTGTGTTATTGCTCTTGCTACTTTCCACTCGGGCTTATTCTCAGTGGGTTGCATTGGATGGAGATGATTATTTGGTGCATCGCGTTTGGATGTACAATGATACGGTAAGGGTGTGTGAAACCAAAGTTGCAAAAGAATTGTATGATTATTATCAACAGGAACGAGTCCATTACTTTTATCGTTATGAAATGGAAGGGAAGCAAATAGGAGATAATCGTAAAAGTTTTGTTTTTTCAGAGAATGGCAAACCTGTTATAAAAGATTTGGCAAGGAGGTTGGAAACAATTGCAACATCAGAAACTGATAAGGTTGAGGCAGCACTTTCTTACGTCCAGTCATTACCATATTCATATGATTCTACCTCAAAAGGAAAGGATGAATATGTCCGTTATCCTATTGAGACTCTTGTGGATGGCTGTGGGGATTGTGAAGATAAATCTGTATTATTGGCAGCAATTTTGCGTGAGATGAACGTCGATTTTGTGTTGTTAATGGCACCAGACCACATGGCAGTTGGAGTGGATTGTCAACTACATGATGATGCAACATATTATATGTTCAATGGGAAGAAATACTATTACGTTGAAACCACTCAGCCTGATTTTAGAATTGGACAAGTTCCAGATAATATTCCAAAGGCTAAGATTGAAGTCATATCTTGTGAGGAAACTCCTATACTGATTGTTAAAGATGTTCAGTTTGAATCCCAGCCTGCCATGGTTTTTGAGAAGGCATCTTGTGTGTTGGAAATGGTTTTGCAGAATCTGGGTCCAAGTAAGATTACAGGGTTGAAGATTGATGTGACCTTGGTAACGAAAAATAGACGCGGTGAACGGGTTTTGGCCGAAGAGCATAAAGTATTGGCCAATTTGCCCGAATGTAAGGAACGTTCAGAAAAGATTGCCTTCAAGAGTTTTATTAAGGAAAACAGCGTGCTTCGGGTTGAGCTTTCTGGTGACAACATCGCTGCGCAATCTTATGAATATGAAATGAATTATAGCCAAACAAGGCGTTTTTAATCATTCCACCATCACCTCATCCATAAAGATCCATGAATCGTAGCCGCTGCCAGGCAAGCCCTCGGGTAATTTTCCTGGGTTTTTCACCACAATGCGCAGGTAACGCGTCGAAAGATTACGCAATTCGAAACGTTCACGGAAAGTGTGATTGCCTGTCAAAGGTATTTCTGCCGTAAGGGTGAAGGACTTGTAAGGCTTGTAGTTCTTGCCGTCATTTGAGGTGTAGACTTGAATCTCATTGGGACGCAAAATCCAGTCGTGGGCATTCACCAGAAATCCTATATTCAGCGCATTGACTTTTTGGTACTTGCCGAAGTCCAGTTCGAGGTCGGCGTCGATGCCGTAGAAGCCTTGCCAGTGGCCATCGGTGTAGTCGTCGCTACCGAGACTGCCATCCAATAATGCATTGTCGCCGCCACCGGAATATTCGGGGCGGTAGTTGCCTGCTGGACTATTGAGTTGTTTCAGTTTGCCCATACCTTTGTGGTAGCAGAAATAGCGCTCAGTGCAAACTGGTTCGCCCAAGGCATTGAAACAAGCTGCTTTCACGAGGCAAGGACGTTCCAAAACAATGGGCTTTTTATAGATGGAATCGTTTGGCGAAACTACTTTTCCATCAATGGTATAGTAGATACTCTTGTCGTTGAAAACTGTCTTTAGCTCCACTGCTGCACGGCCTTTATTGTCAGTGGTGGCTTCAATAAACGGCAGATAGTCAAGCTGTTGTAATTCTTCAGCAATGTCATCGTATTTGTCCATGTTGACATCCAACCAATAGGGACGACTTTCGATGTTCCATACCTTGACGTATTCGGTTTTCAGGTCGTGGAGCGTAGCCATCAATTCCCCAATCATCTTTTTGCTTTCTGCGATGTTGGCTTTTGTTGGGTCGTTGTAAGTGCGAAAGAGTTGGATTCGGGTTGCGTTGCGTTTGGCACACCACTGCATGCGGTGGACAGCATAGAGCGCGTTGTCGAAGAGGTCGGCGTTGCGTTTCACTTTGTTTTTGTCATTTTTCAGATCCTTCTCTAATGCAGACAGCGCCACGGAGGCTCTTTGGTTCAAGGCTTTGATGGAATCACTGACAAGGGCAGGGTAAAAAGGCGCCATGGGTTCCGTCATGGCGGTGAATTTGCCTATGCCGTCGGTTTTCGTCCATTCAGAAAGCGCCTCGAGATGCTCGTAGATGTCGCTGGAGAGGCTGCCCAAGAAATGGATGGTGAAGTCGGTTTCAGTGCTGCGCTCTTGCAGGGAAGCGGCGTTCCAACTCCTTTCAGCACCCAATGCAAGGCCATATAATGCACTATTGATCAACGATTCGCCGAAGTCGTCCCAACAAGTGTTGATGACGCCGAGTGCGCCGTTTTTGTATCCGTCGCGACATAGGTTGGCGATGTTCTTCTTGAACTCGTAATGTTTAGGCCAAACCCTTTCGGAAAGGCTCACACCAGGGGCGACAAAGTAGTTGCGCCCCGACTTGACATAGGGTTGTAAGAAGTCGTCGAAACTGTCGATGCCCACATAGCTCCATGCGATGAGGAAGATGTCTTTGTCAAGGTTGTCAAGTATTTCAGGGTGCTGGTCGGCAATGTCACCCCACATCATCACACGCTTGCGGTAGGGGCGAAGCATGCGGTTGACGCGGTTGACGTGCTGATAATACACGGTTTCTGCCCCCAACGAATCAACGTAGGCTTTGGCCGCACCTTGACCAAGGCTCTCGGTCTCATCGCAATTGATGTTGAAATACGGCGACTTGTAGGCTCTTGCCACCTCGCGGAGATGGTCTTCCAGAAATTTGTAGGTCTCATCTCTGGCAGGATTGAGATTCCATTTTGTGTCGGCCAAATGGCTATAGAAGGGGTTGCTCAAAATCTCCTCAAAATGCCCAAAACATTGCTGGTTTCCAATGATTTGGATGTGATAAGGTCTGCAAAAATCTTCTAGTTCCTTGATTTCCTCGGCGGTGAAGGCATCGGTGGGCGCTATGTCGGGGTGGCACTTGGTTTTGAAGGTGTGCTCGGTGTAGAGCGAGAAGGCGTTAAGTTTGCATTCTGCCAACTGCGGGATGAGGCGTTTCAGGTAGTGCATGCTGACGATAGGACCTCGGCTGATGTCGTCCTGCCAAGCGCGTACCTTGAAGTTGGGCCAGTCTGTGATGGTCATGCTGGCGATGACGATGGTGTTGTTTGGGCTTTTCAGATAAGCATAACGATAGAGTTGTTTCAGGCTCTGAGTAGCATAAAAGAGTCCGGTGTTGGTGGTGGCCTCCAGACGGATGAAATTGCTGTTGACCGTCAGGCGGTAGGCTTGGTCCTCGTTTTCGCTCACGCCAAGGTGGTCGGTCTTGACGAGCTCGATGAAATTCATGCCTTTGATGACACCGCGTGAAAACAGCACTTTCCTTCCGCTGATTTGGTCCAAATCGTTGCGAAACATCGTGACGATTTGGTTGATTTCGGCATCGGAGGCATCGTAGGTGAGGACGACGTTATCGTCCCAGGTGAAATATCCCTCGGTGAATTCAACTTGTTGCGGGGTGGGGAGGATATGAGTGTTTTGCGCGATGGCGCATAGACTGAAAAGGCAAAGGATAATCAGGAGCCGGGTTCTCATAGTTGGAAAATTTCTGCAAAGATAACAACAAAACTGCTATATTTGCCACAAAATTAACTTCGTTGAATTAGACATTTCTAGGACTATGATTAGATTGGAAATCTGTGCCAACGGCATCAAGTCGTTGCAGAATGCGATGGATGGCTGCGCCCAATGCGTGGAGTTGTGCGAGTGCCTCGAAGTGGGTGGCGTGACCCCTTCTTTCGGAACTTTGGCCAAGGCCATTGATATTTCGTTTATCCCGATGCGCGTGCTCATCCGTCCGCGACCGGGCAACTACATCTACGACGAGGAAGAAGTCGAGATGATGAAGACCGACATCATGCTTTGCAAAAAACTCGGCTTTGAGGGTGTCGTCATCGGTGCCTTGAACGACAAGGGAGAACTCGACGTTGAGACGATTAAGGCTTTGATGGGAGCAGGCGAGGGACTGAAATTCACCTTTCACCGTGCCATCGATGCCTGCGTGAAACCCTTTGAGGCGGTGGAACAACTCATAGAACTCGGTTTCGACAAAATCCTGACTTCGGGCGGTAAGCCTACGGCCTTGGAAGGCGTTCCGATGATTGCCGAGATGCAGCTGCGCTATGGCGATAAGATCGGCATCATGCCAGGTGGCGGCATCAACCTCGGCAATGTGAAGGAGATCCTTGACATGACTGGCGCGGTGCATTGTCATGCCTCGTTGGCGCATTGGGTGCCGCGTTTCAACGAGAAACTCTATCCCAACCAGAAGGACAACACGGGAGCCACGATGGTCTGGACCGAGTCGAACAAGGACTTGATTTACGAGATGGAAAAGATACTGAATCCGTTCTGATTGTCTCACGCTAAAAGAATTATCTCACGCAGAATACGCAGAATACGCAGAATACGCAGAAGCGCGAAGCGACGAAAAGTAGTCGTCCGGTAGGTTCATATAATTGACTACGTCGAATCTACGATTTCTGCGCATTCTGCGTGCAAACAATAACTCACAATGAAAAAACTACTTCCCCTGATTTTACTAGCATTCGCTTTTTCAGCGTGCCAACAACCCGAAAAGCCCAATGTTATCGAGCAAAGCCTCGACCAAGGCTGGACGCTTACGGGCGACACCTTAGATATTAATATGCAGGTCGATGTGCCCTCGGTGGTGCAGCAGAGCCTCTATGAAAACGGTCTTATCCCGCATCCCTATCTCGGTACGGTGGAAAACCAATTGCTCTGGATTTCCGACCATCCTTGGGACTACACCTTGCATTTCGATGTAGACAAGTATTTGCTTGAAAAAGAGAATGTTGAACTGGTCTTTGAAGGCATCGACACCTATGCTGATGTTTCATTGAACGGTGAAAAACTGTTTTTTGCCGACAACCAATTCCGCACTTGGAAAGCGGATGTTAAGCCGCTTTTGAAAGATAAAGACAACCTACTTGAGGTGCATTTCATTCGTTATGACAGCACGCAGATGGCCTTGTATGAGCAGCATCAGCCACGATTGCCCGAAAGGTATGCCGTCACCCGTAAGGCACCCTATCAGCACGGCTGGGACTGGGCACCAAGGTATAAGAATGTGGGCATCTGGAAGCCGGTGAAACTGATGGGCTGGAACGAGGCTTGGTTAGAGGATGCATATATTGTTACTCAGACTGCTAATGAGAAAAAGGCGGAATTGATACTGCATCTGGATTATGAAAGTGAAAGGGAAGAGGATGTTGAGGTTATTATAGAGGTCGGCCCTTCGACAGGCTCAGGGACCTCAGCTATTACGAATCAGGAACGCAGGACCTTGAGCTTGTCGAAAGGCCGTCAACATACAGTATTGCCTTTTACCATCGATAATCCTCAACTTTGGTGGCCCAACGAGATGGGCGAACAACTATTTTATGACTTTGAGGTGGTGTTGAAAAAAGACAACAGAGTGCTGGACTCCAAAAAGTTCAAGTCGGGTATCCGTACCTTCGAGATGGTCGATGAGCCCGACAGCATTGGTCGCGCCTTCTATTTCAAGGTGAACGGCGTGCCGATGTATGCCAAAGGCGCCAACTACGTTCCCGAGGAGATGATTGAAACTTGGATTAACGCCGACAACACGCTGAAATTGCTCCAAATGGCCAAAGATGCGCACTTCAATATGCTGCGTGTGTGGGGCGGTGGCATCTATCCCTCGGACGACTTCTTCAACATTTGCGATTCATTGGGCATCTTGGTCTGGCAGGACTTTATGTATGCCGGCACAATGTATCCCTACGACGAGGCTTTTCTTGAAAATGCCCGAATTGAGGCGGAGGAACAGGTGAGACGCTTGGCTTCGCATCCGTCGTTAGCCTTGTGGTGTGGTGGAAACGAGATCTCGGAAGGCTACTATAACTGGGGCTGGCAGAAGTCGTTGAATTGGTCGGAAGAAGACGACCAGGCCATTAAGGCAGGATACGACCAACTCTTTGAAACCATATTACCAGAAGCGGTGACCTTGTACGACGGCACGCGACCCTATTGGCCCAGCTCGCCTTCGAAAGGCTGGGGCCGTTCCGAGAGTCTGACTGAAGGCGATGTGCATTATTGGGGCGTTTGGTGGGGCGAGCAGCCTTACGAGGTCTATCGCGAGAAGGTTGGCCGCTTCAACAGCGAGTACGGCTACCAAAGCTATCCCGATTACCAAACTTTGCTGAAAATCGCAGAAGGCGAAGAGCTGAGCAAGGATGCCGAGGTGATTGCGGCGCACCAAAAACACGCCCGTGGCACACGACAAATCGATGATTTCATTAAGCGGTATTATCCTGATGCACAGCCCAAAGACTTTGAAGAATATGTGCATCTGAGCCAGCTCTCGCAGGCCTACGGCATGGAAGTTGCCATCGAAGCGCACCGCACGGCGAAGCCTTACAATATGGGCACGCTCTATTGGCAACTCAACGACGCTTGGCCCGTGACGTCCTGGTCGTCCATCGACTATTACGGCAACCCCAAAGTGTTCCACGAAAGACTGAAGACCCTTTACGCGCCCGTGCTTTTAAGTCTCGACAGGAAAGACTACGGCGTTTTCGTCACATCCGACTTGCTGCGCAACATTGATGGCACGCTGACGATCAAAGTGTGCAACCTTGAAGACCTCAAATTAGATGAACTCGAAGACCATCCGCTTTTTGAGCAAAAAGTGAAGGTGGAGATGAAGGCCAACGAGAATAGGAAATATGTTGTGGAAGGTCTAAGCGGATGCTTGTTTAAAGTGGACTTGCAAAAGGTTTACGTAAAGCTTGAACTGACCGAAGGTGACACCCTTACCGCTGAGCGCAAATGCTATTTTTCCGCTTTTTTTGAGTAAGGGCTGTAACTTTTTTGTTGTTTCTCCGTATTACGTTTGTTGATAAGAAAAACAACAAACAATAAAACACTAATACAATGAAGACAAGATTATTTTTTGCAGCCTTGCTGCTGCTGGCCTTCGGAACGGTGAAGGCACAAAACGAAGCCGATCAAATCAATATCATCAGAGTCCTTGGCTCGGGCGATGTGTATGTCAGCCAGACTCCAGGCCAATTATCATTGAAGAAAGAGGGCAAAATTGTCACTGACTACAATAGGACGTCAGACATGCTCATTCTCTCCGGCTCTGACGATTATGAAGTCACCATTTCGCAACTTAAAAACGTCCAGTTACTTTCGTCAGCTGATGTCGTCTGTAAGAGCACGATAACGGGTGACTATATTAACGTCTATAGTAGTGGATCAGGCGACATGGTGATGAAGTTGGATTACGACACCGTACATGTTGTCCTGAATGGATCGGGCGACATCATCCTTGAGGGCAGATGCAATGTGTTGCAAGCCATACTGCTTGGAAGTGGTGACTTGGTTACCGACGGTATGAAGGCTGGCGATTCGTTTATCGATTTAAGAGGATCACGCGAGGCTAGAGGTGGTGACGACGTGTCGCTTTCCGAACTTATGGCCGAACTGGGCACGAATCTCGAACGTCTTTCCGACTCTGTGGATTGGAAGAATGTCGAAAAAGGAATGGAACAATGGGGAAAAGACATGGAAGAATGGGGACGTAAGATGGAGAAATGGGGTGAGCGTTTCGAGCACAAGCAGGGCGGAAACTATGATCGTCCTAGAAGCAATGACCGCCCGGCTCCTGATCAGAATAGACGTCCTGAAAAAAAGAACCTCCTTTTTGATGGCAACTGGAACGGCTTCGAAGCCGGCTTGAATATGCTGCTGGGTCCGGGCTCAACGGCTAATTTTGAAGGTGATTATAGCTTTTTGGAGCTGCGTCCCTTGAGGAGCTGGGTGTTCAATTTCAATATTGCTGACGTGGGTATCGCTTTCGACCGTCGTCACATCGCAGGCCTCTACACAGGTGTTGGATTGGGATGGAACAACTATAGTTTCAATAAACCTATCAAGGTTGTTAAAGGTGATACTGATCTTGAGTATGAACCCTTGGATGCTGCAACATGGAGGAGGAGCAAGCTGGGTGTCCTTTATGTCCAGGCTCCGCTGATGATTGAGGTGCGTCCTACCCGCCGTCTCTATATCGCCGCAGGCGTCACTGGCGGCTTGCGTATCGATGGCTGGACCAAGGTCAAATTCCAGAATGGAGATAAGGTCAAGGTGCATAGCGACTATTACCTGAATCGTTTCAAACTTGACGCTTCGCTGCGTATCGGCAAGAATGACGGTTGGGGCTTCTTCGCCAACTTTAACCTGCTGCCCACTTTCGACGAGGCTCATGCCCCGACCTGCCACACGACTAGCTTCGGCTTCAGCCTGAATTTCTAAAGCAAAGTCAAATCATCAACTCATAACAATTAAAGGCCGCCTCAACGAGGCGGCCTTTAATTGTTTGTTGTAGTACTATTGTTACTCTTGCTCGTGGCGTTTCTCCCAACGCTCTTTCGCCTCTTCGATGCGGTCGTCGACACGGTAGAAGGTCTTCACGGCGAGGTCGGCAGCGGCCAGGTTGATTTCCTCTTTGGCGAGTTGCAGTCCTTCTTGAATCATGCTGCCCAGACTCTCGTATTTGCCATCCGTTATTCTCAGGAAGCCCTTGCCCCCAAGCGATGACTCTTCATAGTCGTCATCCGTATATGACGCCAGAGCGTGGCTGTCAGGCATGATATATGGAGCATAGTCGGGTTCCGTCGTTTGGGCAAGCAGGAGCTGACTCGTGATGGTGGCAGGCGCTTCGATAGCTTGCATCTCTGCCAGCATCGGCATGACATCCCTCTCAGAGGCTACTTGTTTTTTGTTCGAGGCTTTTGGGGTCGAATTTGTTTTGTTGGCCTTGGCCCATGTTGTGGTTGTCGGGTTTTCTGTAGCCCGTCTAGGAATCAAGGCTATGGACTCGTTGGTGTTGATCCGGCTGACCTCAATCGGCTTAAGGTTGGCGATGGGTTCTACTTTGGGCAACGACTTCTCGGGCCACAATCCGACGGTGAGCAGCAATCCGGCGGCAGCGGCAGCCGAGGCAATCTTGACATAAAGCGGCACAACAGCTGCTTTTTTCTTCAGGCCTTCCTTGTTTTCATAAGCAAGGACAGGAGCCTCCAAATGCGGAAGTTCCTCGGTGAGTTCGTTCCAGTCCAAGCCTTGAGCCGCGACGAAGGCTTTCAGCTGCTCAGCCTCGTCGGGACTGAGGTTACCTTCCATATAGTCAAGGAGGTAAGCCTCGTAGTTGTCGGTGGTGATGTTTGTCTTCATGGCTCTATGTCAATAAGGTTGTCGATGCTTTTCAGTCTGTTTTTCAGTGCGGTGCGTGCGCGGAAGATGTTGACCTTTACCTGTGCCTCGCTCATCCCTGTGATGTCGCCGATCTCCTGGTAGCTGTAGCCTTCGTAGTCGCGTAGCAACACCGCAGTGCGTTGTGCTTCGGGCAGTAGGGTCAAGGCCTTTTGCAGGACTTCGTTGACGTCGGGGTAGGCGTTTTGCGTAGTCTTCGCGTTGGCCGGTAATGGCTCTTCAACGTTAGCGAAGCGTTGCTGGTGCCTGACTTCGTCAATCATGGCGTGGTGGGCAGTGGTGAAGAGGTAGGATTTCGCCTTCGCGAAGTCAATCGTCTTGACCTTCTCCCAAACGCGTGCAAAGCTTTCCTGCACCACGTCCTCGGCCTGCTCGCGGTTGCGGAGGCTCGAGAACGCGAAGCGGAAAAGCCGGTCGGCATATTGCTCCACGCACTGGTTGTACTGACTTCTGTCCATCTTTTATGTGGGTAATACGGAGATTTGGCGAAAAAGTTACATCAAACGGCAAAAATATCTATTTTTGCGCTCAAAATAGTTAATCATGTTGTTAAACTACATCACTTGGAATGTCGATCCCGTGCTGTTTTCCATAGGCAGCATACATGTCCGTTGGTATGGCCTTATGTGGGCCTTGGGCTTTTTGTTGGGCTATTTCATCATGCGAAAGATCTACCGTCGTGAGAAGATGCCTGACGAGTCATTGGATAAACTCCTGGTTTATATGCTTCTCTTCACGGTTGTGGGTGCCCGACTCGGACATTGTTTGTTCTACGAACCTGAGTATTATCTTGCCCATCCATTGAAGATGCTTGCCGTTTGGGAAGGCGGTCTCGCCAGTCACGGTGGCGCCATCGGCATCCTGCTTGGCCTTTGGATTTATGTGAGGAGATACAACAAGTCCCCGAAAAAGAAAGAGGAAAAACAGCATATCACGTTTATCTGGATCATGGACCGTATCGTCATCCCCGTGTGCCTCGTAGGCGCTTTGATTCGTTGCGGCAATGTGTTCAACCACGAGATTTACGGCACGCCGACCTCCTTGCCTTGGGGTTTCGTGTTCCTTCGTGGCGCTGAGCAGTTCTGCGGTACGGTCGACAGTTACACGGCTTGCACGGCATGGGACGCTCCCTGTCCGCCTAGCGAGTGGCTGCCATGCCATCCGACGGGTCTTTATGAGGCTTTCTTCTGCTTAGTGGCTATGGTCATCCTGCTGTGGATGTACTACAAACGCGACCTTGGCGACAGACAGCCAGGCTTGATGTTCGGCACCTTCCTCATCATCATCTTTGGTTCGCGCATCGCTATCGAGTTCCTTAAGAATGTCCAAGTGGAATTTGAGAAAAACATGACCTTTGATATGGGTCAATGGCTCAGCGTTCCCTTTGTGCTCATAGGCATAGGGATGATAGTTTGGAGCTTCATGCATAAAAAAGAAAAGCAGCTCTGAGGCTGCTTTTCTTTTTTGGTTTACTCTGCGTAATACATTTACTCTGCGTAATACAAATTGAGGTATTCCATCATGCGGTCTGAAATCTCTTGCGCCAGCTCGGTGCGTCCGTATTTCTTGGCTACGCCTCCGAAATGCTTGAGCAGGCTCATGCCTTCGCCGATTTCGTCTTCGTAGTATTCCACAAGTTTGGGCTTCATACTGCCGTAATAGCTGATCTTGTCGCAATAGTTGTTGACCAACTGCATGAGGTAATTGTCGCCTTTCACACTGTCGCCGCAGACGTAGTACATCTCGGGGAACTGATAGGTACGGATGTCGGCAGGGAACTTCTTGCTGGGGAAGAACTCTTGGTACTTGTCCATCACGATGATGGCCGAGTCAAACTCTTGGTGGTTGACCAAAGCCTGGGCTAAGCGGGAATAGGCCTGCTGAGCGTAGGCAGCGTTGCGCACGCTTTCGCGGTCGGGGACGACGCCTTCTTGGTTCAGGCTGCCCCAGTTGACGATGCCTTCATTGGCCTTGGTGACCAAAAGATCGTAGCTGCCTTCACGATACACGCCACCGACACCTTTATAATAGTCTTCGGCTTCGACGGGGATGAACCTATAGGCCAAGCCTTCCATGTGGAGGTATTTGTCGATGCCAAGCACCTTCGACATGTCGCTGAACGAGGTGAAGTACACCGGACGTTCCCAGTTGTTGGTGGCCATGAAGTCAAGGAGCATGATGGCATTCTTGTAGATCCAGTTCTCCTTGATGTCCCAAGTAATTTCGTCCACAATCTGGTCTTTCATGCTTTCGGGAACGATGCCGTTCTTGATGCAGGCTTCTTTGTTGACGGTGAGTTTCACGCTGCGGCAAGGCACGTAGTTGTAGGTGGTACCCATATAGCGTTTCACGGCCTTGGGATTATGGATGAAGTCGATGACTTGCTTCAGCTCGACTTGCTTGCCCTTGAAGTAATCTTCTTCTTCGACAGGGATCTGCTCGTTGACACCGTTGTCATATTCCTTTTGCGTCAGCGTGAGCGGAAGTTTTTCGGACTCATACACCTTGCGTCCCATCTGGTGGACATACCAATAGCCGCTCGACAGCATGTAGTTGCACACGCGCACGTCGGTGCGGAAGCCTTCCACTTCTTGCACGTACCACAAGGGGAAGGTGTCGTTGTCGCCGCGGGTAAAGATGACGGCGTTGGGCGGTAGCTGCGCGAGATAGTTGCGTGCCCAGTCGCGGGCCGAGGTCTTGCCTGCACGGTTGTGCTCTTCCCAGCCGTTGGCGGCCAACACGCACGGCACCGCCAAGAAGCAGATCAGGCCGACGGCCGCGACGGTGACCATGCTCTCCTTTTTCAGGAGTTTGTTGATCCAGTCGATGAGCGCAATCACGCCGAAGCCGATCCAGATGGCAAAGGCATAGAACGAGCCAGCATAGGAGTAGTCGCGTTCACGAGGCTGATTGGGCGTCTGGTTCAGGTAGATGATGATGGCCAGACCAGTCAGGAAGAAGAGCAGGAAGACGATCCAGCTCTGCTTCAAGTCTTTCTTCAGCAGCCAAATCAAGCCGATAAGACCCAGGATGAGTGGCAGGAAATAATAGGTGGTACGTCCCGGGTTCTGCAGGCATTCAGGAATGTTGTCCTGATCGCCGAGACGGGCGTTGTCGATGAAACTGATGCCGCTGAGCCAGTTGCCGTGGTTGAGTTCTCCTTGGCTTTCAATGTCGTTTTGACGGCCCACGAAGTTCCACATGAAGTAACGCCAATACATCCAGTTGCATTGGTATTGGACGAAGAACTTGAGGTTTTGCCCGAAGGTGGGTTTGTTGACGGTGACGACCTCGCCTCGGTAGTTCCTCACGCGGACGGGTGTACCTTTGACCACGCCATTGGCGTCTTTACGGTAGCTGTCGTACATGTCCGAGTGCGAGCCCCTTTGCGTACTCCACATACGGGGGAAGATGGTCTTCAGTTCAGAAGGATAGTCGGGCTTGCTCTGCTTGTTATCGTCGGTGACCACATAGCGATGGGCTTCCTTGTCTTTCACGTAGATCGGGTTGCCGTCCTTGAGGCCACTGACAGGGGCGTTGTAATATGCTCCGTAGAGTAGGGGCCAACTACCGTATTGCTCACGGTTGAGGTACGAAAGCATCGAAAGGGCATCCTTGGGCTCGTTCTCATTGATAGGCGTGTTGGTGTTGGCACGGATGACCAGCATGAAGAACGACGAATAGCCGATCAGGATGAACATAAAGGAAAGAATGGCGGTATTCCAAATCACTTTCTTGCGTCTCGTCGTGGCGATGAGACCCCAAACGATGAGACCGATGATCACGGCAAAATAGACGATGGTGCCTAGGTTGAACGGAGCACCGAGCGTATTGACGAAGAACAGCTCCATCTTACCCGCGAGATTGACGATTTGAGGCACGAGGAACATATTGATGAGCCATAGCAGTGCCACCGAAATCAAGCCTGCCAAGACAAATCCCCAGAAGGTAGTCTTCTTCCATTTCTTGAAATAGATCACATATACGAAGGCGGGGATACAAAGCAGGTTGAGCAGGTGAACACCGATGGAGAGGCCGATGAGGAAAGCGATGAAAATGATCCATCGGGTACTCTTCGGGTCGTCGGCCACACGCTCCCATTTCAGGATGGCCCAGAAGGTCACAGCGGTGAACAGCGATGACATGGCATAGACTTCGCCTTCGACGGCATTGAACCAGAACGACTCGGTGAAGGTGTAGGCCACTGCGCCGACGAAGCCAGCCAGCAGCACACCAATCTTGTTGGTCCATGGTGCGTCTTCTCCTTCCTTCATCCACACTTTACGGGCGAGCATGGTGATGGTCCAGAACAGGAAGACGATGGTGAGGCCGCTGCAAATGGCCGACATGACGTTGACCATCAAAGCCACCTTGGTGACATCGCCACCTGCAAAGAGTGAGAAGAATCGGCCTAGCATCTGGAACAAAGGAGCCCCGGGCGGGTGACCCACTTGGAGTTTATATGCCGTTGAGATGTACTCCCCGCAGTCCCACCAACTCACGGTAGGCTCAAGCGTGAGGAAATACACGACGGTGGCAATCAAGCCTGCCATCCATCCTGTAATGTTGTTTAACCTTTTGAAAGTCATAATGATATAAAAGTGTTTGTTGTTTATCGAAAAACAATTCGGCCTGTGCCAAACTGCAAAAATACGGTTTTTTGGCTTATCTCTAAACGTATTAACGGCAAAAACGCTTTTTGTAGTGCCATAAAAGCAATTTTTTTCAAAAAAATCGCAAAAATCTCTTGCGCGTAACGAAATTAGTTGTACTTTTGCAGCCGCATTCGGAAACGAATGATGTCGAGTGGTGTAATGGCAGCACTGCAGATTTTGGTTCTGCCTGTCAAGGTTCGAATCCTTGCTCGACAACTTGAGGTGGAAGAAAAGACCTGCTACTTTGAGTAACAGGTTTTTTTATTGTTAAAGCTAAGGTCCCTGAGCCTGCGGTCCCTGAGGCATCTCGAAGGGTCGAAGGGCCGATATAAACGATCGAAATTAAAATGATTAACAAAGAACAAGTTGCAACCCTCTGTGAAGAAGCCCTTGCTGGCACCGACCGCTTCCTGGTGGAAGTGAAGGTAAAGCCCAACAATGTGATTGAGGTCTATGTCGACGCCGACACGGCTGTCAACATCGACCATTGTGCCGAGTTGAGCCGTTACATCAACGAGAAACTCGACCGCGATGTGGAAGACTACGAGCTGAGCGTGTTCTCATGGGGCCTCTCTGGTGCCTTGAAGCTTGACCGACAGCTGCAGAAGTATGTAGGCAAGGACGTGGAAGTGAAGACGAAGGAGACGGGCAAGATGCAAGGCAAGCTTGTGGGCTTCGACGCCGAGAAGGTGGAGTTTGCACCCGCCCCCAAGAAAGCCTCAAAGAAGAAACCCGTCGAGGAGCCTGCCAACATGTTTTTTGAACGTAAGAAGGTGGAAATCAAACCTGCTATAATTTTCTGATAATCAATAAATAATCATATACAAAATGGATAACTACAAATTAGTAGAAACTTTCTCGGAATTCAAGGAATTCAAGAACATTGACCGTGAGGCCATGATGCGCATCATCGAAGATGTGTTCAGAGGTATGTTGAATAAGAAGTTCGAAACCGAAACCGACGACTTCATCGATATCATCGTGAACGTCGACAAGGGCGACTTCGAGATTTACCACAACCGCACCGTGGTGGAAGACGATGAGTTGACCGACCCGCTGCGCGAGATCAAGCTGTCGGACGCCATCAAGATTGAGCCCGACTTCGAAGTGGGCGAAGAGGTGAACGAAGAGCTGCGTATCGAAAACTTCGGTCGCCGCGACATTCTCGCCTTGCGCCAGAACCTTCAGACCAAGGTGGCCGAATACGAGAAGGAAAACATCTTCCAGAAGTATAAGGAGAAAGTCGGCGAGATCATCACTGCCGAAGTGGCCCATGTGTGGAAACGCGAGATCGTGGTCATCGACGACGAGAACATCGAGCTGATTCTGCCCAAGATGGAGCAGATTCCTGCCGATATATATAAGAAAGGTGATACCATCCGCGCCATCGTGAAGAGCGTGGAGAGCGTCAACGGTTCGCCCGTGGTTACGCTTTCGCGTACCTCCGAGATCTTCCTGCAGCGTCTGCTCGAAGCTGAGGTGCCCGAGATCTACGACGGCCTCATCACCATCAAGAAGATCGTCCGTGAACCTGGCCAACGCGCCAAGGTGGCTGTGGAGTCGTACGATGACCGTATCGACCCCGTTGGTGCCTGCGTCGGCATGAAGGGCTCGCGTATCCACGGCATCGTCCGCGAGTTGCGCAACGAGAACATCGACGTCATCAACTGGACTACCAACCCGCAACTGCTCATCACCCGTGCCTTGAGCCCGGCTAAGATCACCAATATCGTGCTGAGCAGCGACAACACCATGGCCAATGTGTATATGGAAAACGACCAGATTAGCTTGGCTATCGGTAAGGGCGGTTACAACATCAAGCTCGCCGGTAAGCTGACGGGCTATGAGATCGACGTCTACCGTAACAGCGAGGCCAACAGCGCCGAAGAGGATGTCGACTTGCAAGAGTTCTCCGACGAGATCGACCAGTGGGTCATCGACTCACTCATCAAGATGGGCTGCGACACGGCTAAGAACGTGCTTTCCTATACGCCCGAGGAAGTGGCTTCGCGTGCCGACCTCGAGATTGAGACCGTCAAGGAAGTGTTCCGCATTCTGAAAGCTGAATTTGAACAAGATGCCGAATGATGCTTAGGCATATAAAACAAACGAGAAACAAAAGAAGAAACTATGTCCGAAGAAACTAATTTTTCAATTCGATTGTCGAAAGCGGCAAAAGAATTCAATGTGGGAAAGGATACCATCGTAGAATTCCTTGGTAAGAAGGGATTCCAGGTGGACCCGTCTCCCAACACGAAGCTCACATCGGAGATGTATGAGCTGCTCGTGAAGGAATATCAGGGCGAGAAGGAAGTGAAGAATGAGGCCAAGAAATTGGGTAACCTCTCCTATAAGGGTGGAAGTGTTTCCGTTGATTCGGCATTGCAATCGCAAAAGTCAGTTGAGGAAGAGGATCATGATGAAGTCATCATCCGCACCAACACGATATCTACGCCAGTGAAGAAATCGGGCAAGAGCCACGCTGCCTCTGAACCTGCCAAGGAGAAAGAGACGTCCAAGGAGGAAAAACCTGTGGCGAAGGAGCCTGCCGCTCAGCCTAAAAAGGAAGTGGAGAAGGGAGAACAAGGCGTACCCGGTATCTCGCTGAAGATTGTCGGTCAGATCGACTTGGAGAAAAAGCCCAAACAGGAAAAGAAGCCTAAGAGCGAACCTGAAAAGCCGGCCAAGCCGCAGGAGAAGCAACCCGAGGCTGAAGTGAAAAAGCCTGAGGAGGTTAAGAAGGCTCCCGTTGAGGCTGCTCCTGCACAAAAGGAACAACCAGCCGAAGAAAAGCTCGCTGAGCCTCGCCATATCAAATTGGAAGCGCCTAAGCTGACAGGTCCCACCGTTTTGGGTACCTTGGAATTGCCTGTTGAGAAGAAAAACGGCAAAGCCGAAACGAAGAAGAAAAAGCGTAAGCGCATCATGGGCAAGCCCGAGGGTTCGTCAGAGGATCCCACTGGTGCCAACGTGAATAACGGTGGCAAGAAACAGGAAGGACAGAAGCCTGGCAAGGGCCCGCGTCCTGCCGACCAAGGTGCCAAGAAAGGCCCCAAGGACAGCCCTAAGCTTGGCAAGAAAGACAAGAAAGGCAAGCGCGAAGAGAAGCCTGAGCTGAGCGAAGAGGAGATCTCGAAGCAGATCAAGGACACCTTGGCACGTCTCGCCCCCATGGGTAAGTCGAAGACCTCCAAGCACCGCCGCGAGAAGCGTCAGCAGGTGGCGGGCAGCATGATGGAGGAGATGATGCGTCAGGAAGAGGACAAGAAGGTGTTGAAGGTGACCGAGTTCGTCACGGCCAACGAGTTGGCGACGATGATGAACGTGCCTGTGGTGAAGGTCATCGGCACCTGCATGAGCCTCGGTATGCCTGTGTCCATCAACCAGCGTCTCGATGCTGAAGCCCTGACCGTGGTGGCCGAGGAATTCGGCTTCCAAGTCGACTTCGTCAGCGCCGACGTGCAAGAAGCCATAGCAGAGACTGATGAGGTCGATAAGGAAGAGGATCTCGTGCCTCGCGCCCCCGTCGTCACTGTCATGGGTCACGTCGACCATGGTAAGACCAAGCTCTTGGACTATATCCGTAACACCAACGTGGTGGCCGGTGAGGCAGGTGGTATCACCCAGCACATCGGTGCCTACGAGGTGACCACCGAGAGTGGCAAGAAGATCACCTTCTTGGATACGCCTGGTCACGAAGCCTTCACGGCTATGCGTGCCCGTGGTGCCAAGATCACCGACGTCGCCATCATCGTCATCGCTACCGATGACAGCGTGATGCCTCAGACCGTCGAGGCCATCAACCACGCCCAAGCTGCTGGCGTGCCTATCGTCTTCGCTCTGAATAAGATCGATAAGCCCACCGCCAACCCCGACAAGATTCGCGAGCAACTTGCTAACATGAATATCCTCGTCGAGAGCTGGGGTGGTAAGTACCAAGACCAGGAAATCGCCGCTAAGATCGGTTTGAACGTCGATGCACTGCTCGAAAAGGTGCTGCTTGAGGCCGAGCTCCTCGACCTGAAGGCTAACCCCAACCGTCTGGCTAAGGGTACGGTCATCGAGTCCGCTTTGGACAAGGGCCGTGGTTATGTGGCCAAGATCCTGGTGCAGAACGGCACCTTGAAGATTGGTGATATGGTGCTTGCTGGCACCACCTATGGTAAGGTGAAGGCCATGTTCGACGACCACAACCGCCCCGTCAAGGAGGCTGGTCCTTCCACGCCGGTGCTGTTGCTGGGTTTGAACGGTGCTCCTATGCCGGGCGATGCCTTCAACGTAATGACCGACGAGCGCGAGGTGAAAGCCATCGCCAACCGCCGTGAACAGTTGCAACGCGAACAGACACGCCGCACCAGTCCGCACATCACCTTGGATGAGATTGGCCGTCGTATCGCCATCGGCGACTTCAAGGAATTGAACATCATCGTCAAGGCCGACGTGGACGGCTCTGTGGAGGCTTTGGCCGACAGCTTGTTGAAGCTTTCTACCGAGGAGGTGCAGGTCAACGTCATCCACAAGTCGGTGGGTGCCATTAGCGAGTCTGACGTCATGCTGGCTTCGGCATCCAATGCCGTCATCGTGGGCTTCAACGTGCGTCCTACTGCACAGGCGCGTAAGATGGCTGAGAACGAGAAGATTGATATCCGTCTGTACTCCATCATCTACACCGCCATCGAGGAAATCAAGGCCGCTATCGAAGGCATGTTGGCTCCCGAAATCGAAGAGGTGGTCACCTGCAACCTCGAGATCCGCGAGACCTTCAAGATCAGCAAGGTCGGCACCATCGCTGGCTGTATGGTTTTGGACGGCAAGGTCACCCGCAACACCAAGGTCCGTGTCATCCGCGATGGCATCGTAATCTACACGGGTGTGCTCGGCTCCTTGAAGCGTTACAAAGACGATGTCAAGGAAGTCAGTGCCGGCATGGACTGCGGCTTGAACATCGAGAACTTCAACGACATCAAAGTCGGCGACATCATTGAAGGCTATACCGAGAAGGAAGTCGCTAGGAAGTTGTAAACGATAGTTTACTGAGTGATAAAGCCTCGGCAACAAGTTTGTCGAGGCTTTATGTGTAATTTGAATGGTGATATTATAGCTTCGCAATCACCTTCAACATCTGCTCGCCCAATCCGATCGTATAGCCCTGCTTCACAAACACCACCTCGCTGTTGGCGTTGGCGATGAGGAAGATGGGGCGACTGTCGGTGTTGAGGTGGAGTCCGTCAACGATTTCGTTGCATATCTCACCTTCATCTATGCCGTAGACGATGCCTTCGGGCAATTCGCTGAAGTTCTTCATCTTGAACTTGTCGTAATCCTCTTTGCTGCTGAAGACGAAAATCATCGGTAGGTTGCTGTCTTCAAAGTCCTTGCGGAAGGCGGCGATGTCCTGCATGGCGTGGGTGGTGGGCTCGCTGCCTTGGTCCAAAAGGCCGAGGATGAAATACTCGTCTTGGATGAGTTGTTTGGCATTGCCCACTTCGCCCGTCTCAGGATCGGTGAATTTGCTGTCGGCATAGAAACTGCCGATGACCTGTAACTCATTGTCAGGTTGGCGCAAAATGAGGTTCACATGGGTGGTTTCGCCCGCCTTGATGGTGAAAAACTCGCTGTGGGTCAGTGCGGTGCCGTCATCCAAGCGCGTGCCTGCCGTGAGGATGTAATAGCCTTCATCCAAAGGCGTGGGATGATCGAAGGTGGAAAGCATCATGCCATCGTCGATGCCAGGATCTTTGGCATCATAGGCCAAGAGGCGGAAGCTTTGGCCATCGAACTTCTTGATGCTGAAGTGCGTGTAGTATTTCGGGTCGGACACGGAGGCGATGGGGAAATAATGGATGTCCAGATAGCCAATGGTAGTGCTAGTTGGCTCAGCGGCTTCAAAGTCCACATTAGTCCATTCCTTTCCGAAGTATTGCACATTGCCGTTCACGGGATTGATTTGTGCCGCGATGCCCAAACTGCGTGCCATGCTGACGAAGAAGATGTCACGGGAATGGCGGTCGGCCTTGCGAGCTTTCAGCACACCCAAAGATGAAATGGGAATGCGCTGTAAAGCCAGATTATCGTCGGCTTGTATGTTCTTTTTCACCCAATCGACCAATAAGGCAGGATTGTCATGGTATTGCCGTCTTTCCGCTTCAGGGAAGAACTCGGAAAGGGTCTTGCGGTAAGGCACAATCATTTCATTGCTCACGCGTGGATTGAGAATGTACTGAGCATAATGCTCAGGCGGCATGGAGATGATGGATTGCTCGAGACCAGGCGTGTTGTCGAGATGGTCTTTGAGTACTTCAAGGCTGACATCGCGCAAGTCTTTGTCGGAGATGTTGCTTAGAAGCTCCACGGCCTTGATCTCTTGGCCCTTGTCTTGGGCGTATTTCACGAAATCGGCGATGATCTGGTAGTTGCCCCACGTCTTTTCGTAGATGCTGCACAGCTTTTTATTGCCCGTGTTCATAATCACATCCATCTGGGCTTTCTTGCATTCGGCGATGTAGGCGTTGCGCAGCGAGTCTTCAAAGGCTATGCGACGGTCGTTTTCGGCACGCATCTCAGCCGTTACCTCGGGCAAGACGCTGGTCGGGGCGGGTGGAACCATATCGAACTCAAAGATGTCGTTTTGGCCCTGCTCATGGTCAAGGGTGATGGTGATGTTGTCTTTCTCGCCCGACTTGAACACTTGGAAACCGAATTTGCCGTCTTTGGCAGCGTAGGCCATCATGCAGCCCAAGCCAGAGGTAAGCCAGGTTTGGCCGTTCTCATCGGTCGTCTTCGTGACTACGGTGCAGAACTCGGCATAGTTGTAGATCTTGAACTCCACGGGCAGGTTGGCTTGCGGTTTGCCGTCAGTGTCCACCACGGTGAAAGTGGTCTTGGCAGCCTTTCCATAGTTGCCCACCACATTGATTTCCGTGTAGTTGGCACTGCGGCTGATGACTTCTTCGGGGCCGTCGTAGTCGCCGAAGACGCGGGTGTGTAATAACAAGGTGCGCGAGGCGGGCTCGTTGAACCAACCCAAGTCGAGGACGGGCTCAGGCTCGCAGGCACCGAGGAAGTGCCATTGTCCGTCCACCCAAGCCTCTACCCAGGCGTGGTTGTCGTCGCAGTGGGCCCAACGAGGCGTGTAAACTTGTCTTGCTGGGATGCCCACGGTGCGTAAGGCGGTCACTAACAGTGTCGACTCTTCGCCGCAACGTCCCCACGAGGTCTTGATGGTGGCCATTGGAGCGCTGGTGCGGCTGTCGCTGCCCTTGTAGTTGACGTGCTCGTGGCACCAGTGGTTCACTTCGAGGATGGCGTCATATAAAGAGAGGTCTTTCACACGCGCTTTCAGCTCCTCGTAGTAGGTGGCACGGAAACGGTCGAGGTTCTCGTTGTTGACGCGAACGGGCACCACGAAATGCTTGAACTCGCGCTCGGGGACGCTGGCGCCCCAAGGCATCTCTTCTTTGGCCAGGAAGGCATAGTGGATGCACTCGCGGTAATAGTCTTCGGTGTAGTCTACGCTGTCGCCGAGCGGCATATATTGGTAGAGGAACTGTAAGGCTTGTTTTTCGTTGAAGGTCGTTTCCTTTTCCGACGAGCAGGCCGAGAAGAACACTGCTGAAAGGATGGCAAAGGTAAGGATGATGTTTTTCATAGATGGATTATTTGCTGCAAAGATAGTGTTTATTTCAATCCTTCCGTCAGGAACTTCCGCAAATGGAGGTGGGTTTTGTCTCGAATATTTCTTTTATAGAAGAAATTTTCTTGAAAAAGTTGAGATTCTTTTTTTATGGAAGAAAGAGTATTGGTGGAGAGATTGGTTTTCTGAATTTGTAATGCAATTATCAGAAAAATACGCTATCTTTGCGCCAAATAAAAACCAAACGTTTCGTAGAGATAAAAATAGAGAAGAAATAACATATTATAAACCAAAGCATTAGCTATTATTTCGCGTTTACCGAAAACCCTGCAAGATTAACGGAGATAAAACACGGAAATAATAAGTGAAGGTCTAACTGCAAGCAGATAGGCTTTTGTCCTGAAATAAGCAGATGCTCATACCCTAAGGGTGTGAGTACTTATTTTGGGCAGAGGTCTCCTTGCAGGGTTACCTTGGTAAGCGCAATAAGGAAAGCACCTTTCTTTTTGCGTAGTGATTGATAGCCATGCAAAAACTGTCAATCACGATGGCAAATGAAAATTTAAGGGCAGCTAATGTGGCTAAAAAGGACGAGTTCTATACTCAACTTGTTGACATCGAGAACGAATTGAGGCATTACAAGGCACATTTTATGGGCAAAACGGTGCTGTGTAACTGTGATGACCCGCGTGTGAGCAACTTTTTCCACTATTTCAGCTACAACTTTGAGCAGTTAGGGCTTAAAAAACTCATCACCACTTGCTACAAAAACCAAAATCGCGACCTCTTCAGTCAAAACGATGCCGAGCAAGCCATTTGGTTGGAATATTTCGGCGACCGCAACGGTAATCGTGTGCCCGACCCCGAAGAAATCGGTATCCACTATTTCAAAGGGGACGGCGATTTCCGTTCCCAAGAGTGTATCGAGTTGCTGAAAGAAGCCGATATTGTGGTGACCAATCCGCCTTTCTCATTGTTTAGGGAATATGTAGCGCAATTGATGAAGTATGAGAAGAAGTTTGTGATTGTTGGACATCAAAATGCTATTAGTTATAGAGAAATATTTCCTTTGATAAAAGATAATAGGATTTGGTTAGGTTATGGTTTTAAGGGTGGGGCAGGACATTTTATCAGTAGGTATGAAGATAAGGCAACGGCCGGAGATCATCGAGAAGGTATGATTAGAGTTTCAGGTGTGAACTGGTTTACAAATTTGGAAATACAGAAGCGTCATGAAGATTTGATTATGTTCAAAAGATATAGTCCAGTTGAGTACCCGAAGTATGATAATGTTGATGCAATTAATGTAGACAAAACTTCAGATATTCCGTTGGACTTTTTTGGAGTAATGGGAGTCCCAATAACCTTTTTGGACAAGTATAATCCTGATCAATTTGAAATCATAGATGCAATAGGCAGGTATAGTATGATAGATGGTCCAACTCCTGAAACTCAAGGAAAATATCTTACTGATGTTAATGGACAACATAA
Source organism: Candidatus Alcium sp. F082 (assembly GCA_001543395.1). GTDB lineage: Bacteria > Bacteroidota > Bacteroidia > Bacteroidales > F082 > Limimorpha. The sequence goes on from LPNG01000004.1 coordinate 43,890, forward strand.
ATATGCCCGTATCCTCATCCGTCGCAAGCAAAAGCCAATAAACTACGCTTCGATAGAACCGACGGTCTCGATGGCGGCGGAAGGAACTGAATAGAAGTAGTAGGCCCGTCCCGGAGGGACGATACGCGACCTACGGCAGCACCCCGGCAGGATAACAAAACAACGATACAATATGAACATAGAACTACACAGAATCACCGTCCGCGAGCTGACTAAAGGCTACGTGGACAACAACGAAAACGGCGTGCGCGCCTACGGTGGTCGCCTTGACGTGCGCCCGCCCTTCCAGCGCGAGTTCGTCTACAAGGAGAAACAGCGCGATGCCGTCATCGATACGCTCACCCAAGGCTTCCCGCTCAATGTGATGTATTGGGCTGTGCGCGACGACGACACCTTCGAGATCATCGACGGACAGCAACGCACCATAAGCATCTGCCAATACGTCAACGGCGACTTCGCTTTCAACTTCCGCTATTTCCACAACCTCCAGCCCGACGAGCAAGAGCAAATCCTCAACTACGAGCTGCAAATCTACATCTGTAGCGGCACCGACAGCGAGAAGCTGAAGTGGTTTCGCACCATCAACATCGCGGGTGAGGCACTTACCGAGCAGGAGCTGCGCAACGCAGTGTATGCGGGCAGTTGGGTGAGCGACGCCAAACGCTATTTCAGCAAAAACGGTGCACCTGCCGCAAAAATCGGCTGTGACTACCTCAACGGCTCTGCCATCCGTCAAGACTATCTTGAAACCGCCATCGACTGGATTTCGGATGGTAACATCGAGGTTTACATGTCAAACCACCAGCATGATGCCAGTGCCGCACCGTTGTGGCAGTTTTTCCAGTCGGTCATCACTTGGATCGAGACCTCGTTCCGCCCAACCAAGGAACGCAAGAAAATCATGAAAGGCGTGGAGTGGGGGATGCTTTACAAGCAATACAAGGACCAGGTGTTTGACTGCAAAGCCATCGACGAAGAAGTGAAACGCCTCATCCTCGACGACGATGTAACCAAAAAGACGGGCATCTATCCTTATATCCTCACACGCAAAGAGAAATACTTGTCGATTCGAGCCTTCACCGATGCGCAAAAACTGTCGGCCTACGAAAGGCAGATGGGCTTCTGCGCTGATTGCGGTCAACACTTCGAACTGTCACAAATGGAAGCCGACCACATCACACCGTGGTGCGATGGCGGCCGTACCATTGCCGACAACTGTCAGATGCTCTGCAAGGAATGTAATAGACGGAAGAGTGGGAAATAAACTGCCAAAAGTCGGTTTACCACCCAAAATAGTGGTAAGCTTACCACCTTTTTTAGAAAAATAATGCGCTAATCCCATGCAATTCAGCAAAAATTTGTATTTTTGTCGCCAAAATGGTGGTAATGTTACCACCAAATTTGGTGGTAAATGTAAATCTTTGTACTGATGGAAGCAAAAAAACTGCAAGCAGCATTGGAGAAATGGAACGCCATTCAACCCTTGTCGGAGAAAGACCGAGAAAGGTTGAGTCGGAAGTTTTCCGTTGATTTCAACTATAACAGCAATCATATTGAAGGCAATACTCTGACATACGGTCAAACCGAATTGCTTTTGCTGTTCGGGAAGGTCATCGGTGAGGCTGATTTTCGGGAATATGAGGAGATGAAAGCGAGCAATGTGGGACTGAAAATGATGACCGTTGAGGCTGTCGACCAAGACAAGCCACTCACTCAAAACTTTATTCGGACTCTGCATCGTACGTTGCTACGTGAGGATTACACTGTATATAGAACGCTCCCTGGGGGCGTGCAGACCAGTTATGTCATTCATGCGGGGCAGTACAAAACCCGTCCTAACAGTGTAATTACTCGCTATGGTGACCGTTTCGACTATGCTTCTCCTGAGGAGACACCCGCTTTGATGACTGACTTGGTTGATTGGTATAATCAAACGGAACAAAGCGGTACTTTGTCGCCTGCCGATTTGGCCATTTTATTTCACTATCGCTACATACGTATTCACCCGTTTGAGGATGGCAACGGACGCATAGCCCGACTTCTGATGAATTTCATCCTTTCAAGGCATGGTTATCCGATGGTTGTGGTGCGAAGTCGACAAAAGCAGCAATATCTTGAAGCCTTGCATCGCTCTGATTTGAAGGTGGGAAGTGAGCCGACGGTGGGTGCCAAAGCCACTATTAAGCAAATCAAGCCTTTCCAAAAGCACATGACAGACCTCATGGCGCATGAGATAGAGATGGATACGCTTTTCGTGACGGAGAAATCGGAGGATTTGTGGTGGTATGACGGACAAAGAATCATGTTCCGCACGCCTACCTACGGAAAAATCCTAAACGAATTGCTAACTGATAGTCATCCTACATACGCAACTTTGCAGGAAGCGACTGGGGTCAACCGCTCGGCTCTTCAGAAAATGATTCAAACCATGATTGAAAAGGGATATATCGAACGTGATGATGAGGGAGGCTGGCGCGTGTTTATCACTTCGTCAATGTAAAAATGTTGAAAAAAGGTGGTAAACTTACCACCTTTTTTCAACATTATTTCTGGATTGCTTCGTTCCTCTCAATGACGCAAAGCGACGACAAGTCCCGTGTCCCGAAGTTCCACATCCACTAAACCATAAACTCTTCCAACGAGGAGAACAGAATCTCTTTCAGTTCCTCTTTGTGCTCGGGCGTGGTCTGCGTGAACAGGAATCCCCAGATGCTCATGGCGGGGTTCATGATGTCGCGGGTCTCCAACACGCCATGGAAATGCCGCTTGATGCGCTCGAAGTCCAAGGCGCGGTTGGTGTCGTAGGGCTTGTCCAAGACGATGAAACTGAACACGTCGTTCTCGATGCCGTCCCACATGGTGGCATAGTCGGGGCGAATGCCTTCGAAATAGCACTGCACGGGCAACAGATGGCAGGTGTGACGCGTCAGGTCGTTGAGGCACATGCCGGCGAAACGCAGCGGGTTGACTTCGATCGGGATGGCACGACCTGTGTTTTTGTCGACGCGGAACTCCACGTGCATGGGGAAGTTCTTCAGTCCGAGCACGCCGTTCAGGTCGATGCAGAACTGGTTGAAGGCGGGATAGTTGGTCTCGAAGATCTGCTTGCTCATGCAGTAGAGGCGGTCGCTCACATCGGTCTCGTTCTTGAAGATGTGGTGGAAGATGTTGATGATGTTGGGCTTGCCCTCGGCGTCATAATAGGCGTCCACGGCATATTCCTCGCCTTCGATGAACTGTTCCAGCACGAACTTCTCGCTGCGCACCACGGTCTCAGGAAACACGGCGCATTGCTTGGCGAAGTTGTGGTCGATGTCGTCCAATGCGGCTTGCCATTCAGCCTTGTTGCGGACGATATACACGCCCACGCTGAGAAAACCGACTGCTGGTTTCAGCACCAATGGCAACGGCAACTCGTCAGGGTTGAGACTGCGCAAGGCCTTCATCTCCACCTCTTTGTAGTAGAAGTCGGGATAGATCTGCTGGCAGATGCGACGGAAAGCGGCCTTGTCCTTCAGGATCTTGACTTTTTTGACCAGCTCCGACTCGGGCAGCTGGGCATAGAGCCACACCAAGGCATTCTCAGAGACAGCATAGAGTTGGTTGGTTTGGTTGTATCTCTCAACGAACTGTTTGTCATCCAAAAGGTTGAGCTTGTGGCCTTGCTGCTTCAGCACCTCGGCCATGTCGTTATGCAAAACGGGGATTTGTTTCTCTTCCAGATAGGCCACCAACGGGGCGGAAACGTATGGTTTTTCTAAAATGATCATGGTTTGTGTTTTGCGTTGTGTTGTAAAGACGTTGCGCGCAACGTCTCTACAGGGTCGGTTTATCTAATAATATTCTGTGTTCTGTCCGGTCCGTACGAAACGAATTTGATCGGCACGCCGACGTAATTCTCAATGAATTTGATGTAATCTTCTAATTTCTGTGGAATCTTGCCTTCTATCTTCTGTTGCCATCCAGGGATTTCGGTATAGACGGGCTCCATGGTCTCGGTGCAGGCAGCGAAAGGCAGGTGTTTGGTCTCTTGTCCGTTGTAGCGGTAGGCCGTGGCGACTTTCAGGGTGGCGAAGTCATCCATGACATCAGATTTCATCATCATCAGGTCGGTGACACCGCTGAGCATGACGGCATATTTCAATGCGGGCAGGTCAAGCCAGCCGCAACGGCGCGGACGACCCGTGGTGGCACCAAACTCATGCCCGTTCTGGCGAAGCATCTCGCCCGTCTCGTCAAACAACTCGGTGGGGAAGGGGCCAGTACCCACGCGCGTGCAGTAAGCCTTGAAGATGCCATACACCTTGCCCACACGGCTCGGGGCAACGCCTAAGCCGGAGCAAACACCAGCAGCGATGACATTGGATGAGGTCACGAAAGGATAGCTGCCGAAATCCACATCGAGCATGGAGCCTTGGGCACCTTCGGCCAGCACTTTTTTGCCGTTGTCAAGGGCGTCGTTGATGAAATACTCGCCCTCGACGAACTGGTATTGCTTCAGGTATTCGATGCCCTCGAACCACAACTTCTCGTACTCGGCGAAGTCGAGGCCGTCGAGTTGGAAGCCTTGCATCTCAAAGCCGAGGCCGGCGATTTGCTGCAGGTGGGCCTTCTTCAGGTTCTCGTATTTCTCGCGGAAGTCGGCAGCATTGATGTCGCCGATGCGGAGGCCTCTACGGGCGGTCTTGTCGGTATAGGTCGGGCCGATGCCTTTCAGCGTGGTGCCGACTTTCATCTTGCCCAAAGCCTTCTCGTTGGCGGCATCCATGGCGCGGTGGGAGGGCAGGATGAGATGGGCGCGGTTGGCGATCATCAAGGTTTTACGTAAGTCGAAGCCAGCCTCGCGCAGGCCTTCGATCTCACCTTTTAATATATGCGGCTCGATGATGACGCCGTTGCCGATGAGGTTGATGCAACCCGGGGTGAGCACGCCCGATGGGATGTTGTGCAACACGAATTTCTTGCCTTCAAACTCAATGGTATGACCAGCGTTGGGACCGCCTTGGAAGCGGCAAACGATGTCATAATTCGGGGTGAGGGCGTCGACCACCTTGCCTTTGCCTTCATCGCCCCATTGTAAACCTAAAAGAATGTCTATTTTATTCATTATAAATATTTTATCTATTATTCTCTAAACTCTGAACTCTAAACTAACCACTGACTCTAAACTCTAAACTCTAAACTCTCAACTTTTCTTATGTCCGTAAAAAATCAACGAATGATGCGTAATCTCAACACCCAACTGTTCCTCAATAGATCTTTGGATCTCAAGCAAACGCGGGTCGCAAAACTCCATGACTTGTTCCGTATCCATGTCTATGAAATGGTCGTGCTGGCGGAACTTGTATGAGCGTTCGTATTGTGCGCAGTTGTGCCCAAACTGGTGTTTGATGACAAGCCCACAGTCTAGGAGGAGGTCGATGGTGTTGTATAGTGTAGCCCTACTGACGCGGTACTTGTTGTCTTTCATCTGGTTATACAGCGAGTCGATGTCGAAGTGCCCGTTAGTCGAGTAAATCTCCTTCAGGATGGCAAAGCGCTCGGGGGTCTTGCGCAACTTCCTCCGCTGTAGGTAATCGATGAATAACTTCTTGACAGCCAGATAGGTATTGTCAAATGAGTCTTTCATTTTTCTAGTCGTGATGTTGGCGCAAAGATAAGTATTTTTTCAGAACAATTCTAAATAATACGCATTATTTTTAAATGTTCTTGCGCACCACTTTCTGTATCTCCTTCAACTGGTTCAGTTTGGCCATCAGGTCGTCAAGTTCCTTGGTGTTATGTACGTAGATGGAGATGGCGGCTTCCACCACATCTTGCTTGGCCTCCATGTGGAGCGAGTGTAGGTTGAGTTGCATCTCGTTGGAGAGCAGGTTGGTCATGCGGTTGAGCAGTCCCTTGGTGTCCAAAGCCGTGATTTTCAGCTCGGCGAGGAAGGCAATCTCACTCTTGGGTTGCCATTTGGCCTTCACGATGTTGTTGCCGAAGCGCGAAGAGAGCTGAATGGCCTTGGGACAATTGCTCCTGTGGATTTGTAGTGGTTCTCCGGGGAAGCTGAATGCGATGACATCGTCGCCGGGGATGGGGTTGCAGCAGGTCGACACGTTGAAGTCGAACTCGCCCGAGGTGGTGATAGACGGCATCTCATCTTTTTCCTTACTGCTGTTGCCCAAGAGGCCGAAGGTGATGTAACGCACGAAGCTACCGTTCGACTGAGGTTTCAGCACGCTGCGGATAAGGCGCTCGTCGATTTTGCCTATGGCCACATTGTAATAAAAATCAATGGTACTGGTCAGCTTTTCGGCTGCCATCACTTCGTTGCGGTTGACTTTTGAGGGCTCCATGTCGAGTTTCTTCATGATGGCCTCAAACTTTTGCTCGCCTTCTTCGCGGAAGCCGCGGCGGTATTCCTTGATGCCACTCTTGAGGCGCGACTTGGCCGTAGCCGTGGCGAGGAACTCAAACCATTTCTCTTGCGGGTGCTGCGACTCGGAGGTGATGATCTCCACTTGGTCACCTTTGACAAGCTTGCGGTCAAGTTGCGCCAGTTGGTTGTTGACGTTGGCTGCGATGCTGTGGTCGCCGATTTCGCTGTGGATGTTGTAGGCGAAATCGAGCACGGTGGAGCCCTTCGGCAGCGTGATCATCTTGCCTTGCGGAGTGAAGACATAGATCTCGTCAGAGAAGAGGTCGAGCTTGAAATTATCGACGAATTCGATGGCGTTGTCCGACTCGTTGCTGATGAGGTCTTGGGCTTTCTTCAGCCATTCGTCGAATCCGCTTTCGGTCGTGTCGTTATCGGTCTTGTATTTCCAATAGGCGGAGAATCCCTTCTCGGCGATCTCCTCCATGCGTTGGCTGCGAATTTGCACCTCTACCCAGTTGCCTGTCTGGCCCATCACCACGGCGTGAAGGCTCTCGTAACCATTGGCTTTCGGGAACGAGATCCAGTCTTTTAGCTTCTTGGTGTAGGGACGATAGCAGTTGGTCAGCACGGCGTAGATCTTCCAGCACTCCATGCGTTCCTGTTCTTTCGGGCAGTCGGTGATGAGGCGGACGATGAAGGAGCCATAGAGGTCCTCAAAAGCCAACTCCTTGTCCATCATGCGTTTCCAAACCGAATTAACTGAGCGTTCCTTGATTTCTGCTCTTGCCTTGATGCCGTTTTTCGCCAATTCAGCCTCGATGGGGGCGATGAAGTCGCGCAGCTCACCCATGCGTTTGCCACGCACGTCGTCCATGCGCTTGCGGATGTTGTTGTAAATAGTGGGGTTGGTGTATTTGAAGGACAAATCTTCCAACTCGATTTCGATGGCATGAAGCCCAAGACGATAGGCGAGGGGGGCATAGATATAGGTAGTCTCCGAAGCGATCTTCAGCTGTTTGTGCTTGGGCATCGAGTCCAAAGTGCGCATGTTGTGCAGGCGGTCGGAGAGTTTGATGAGCACCACGCGGATGTCGTACGACAGCGAGGAGATGACCTTCTTGAAGTTCTCGGCCTGAGCGCTCTCGGCACCTTCGAGGTTGGCGAATTTGGTGAGCCCGTCCACCACACGCGACACCTTTTCGCCAAACATCTCACGGATGTCGTCAAGGGTGTATTTCGTGTCTTCCACCACGTCGTGTAGCAGGGCGCAGATGATGGAGGTGCGGCCCAGTCCGATGTCGTGAGCGGCGATGGTGGCCACTTCGATGGGATGGTAGATGTAAGGCTCGCCCGAGCGTCGACGTTGGTCTTTGTGGGCCTCCACAGCGAAATAAAACGCCTTGTCGACTTCGGCCAAGTCCTGGGCTTCCTTTCGCGTCTGCCAGGCGTCAATGAGGCGCTGGTGTCGTCGCTCGATTTCTTCTTTCTCTTCTTTGGAATAGGTGTCGGGTAAAATGGGCGTCATAGGCAATCTTCTTTTTCAGACTGCAAAATTATGCATAATCCTTTTTTATGCGTCAAGGAACGAGGATTTTTTTTGTATTTTTGCGCCCATAATGAAAAACATCCGAAATTTTTGCATCATTGCCCATATCGACCATGGTAAATCAACCCTGGCCGATAGGCTTTTGGAACTAACACATACCCTCAACTCCAAGGAATTGGTCGACCAGGTGCTCGACGATATGGACCTCGAGCGTGAGCGCGGCATCACCATCAAGAGCCACGCCATCCAGATGAAATACAACTACAAGGGCGAGGAATACACCCTCAACCTCATCGATACTCCTGGTCACGTCGACTTCTCCTACGAGGTGTCGCGCAGCATCGCGGCCTGCGAAGGTGCCTTGTTGGTGGTGGATGCCACACAAGGCATTCAGGCCCAGACCATTGCCAACCTCTATTCGGCCCTTGAACACGATCTGGAGATCATCCCCGTGATGAACAAGATCGACATGGACAGCGCCATGGTCGACATTGTGGAAGACCAGATGGTGGACCTCTTGGGCTGCGACCCGAGCGAGATTCTGAAGGTCAGCGCCCGAACAGGCGAAGGCGTGCCTGCTGTGCTCGATGCCATCGTGGAGCGCATCCCATGCCCGAAGGGCGACCCCAAAGCACCGCTGCAAGCCCTCATCTTCGACTCGGTGTTTAACTCGTTCCGTGGCATCATCGCCTATTTCCGTATCATGAACGGCACGATGCATACCAACGACTTGGTGAAGTTCTTCGCCACAGGTAAGGAATACAACGCCGACGAGATTGGTGTGCTGCAGCTGAAGCAAGTGCCTAAGCAGGAACTCTCTGCAGGCGACGTGGGCTACATCATCTCGGGCATCAAGACCTCAAAAGAGGTCAAGGTGGGCGACACCATCACGCATGTTGAACGTCCCTGTGCCGAACCGGTGGCGGGCTTTGAGAACGTGAAACCCATGCTGTTTGCGGGTATCTATCCCGTAGACGCGGACGATTATGAGGAGCTGCGTGCTTCGTTGGAGAAGCTGCAACTCAACGACGCTTCCTTGGTTTGGGAGCCGGAGTCGTCGGCAGCCCTGGGCTTCGGTTTCCGTTGCGGCTTCTTAGGCCTGTTGCACATGGAGATTGTTCAGGAGCGCCTCGACCGCGAGTTCGACATGGATGTCATCACCACGGTGCCCAACGTCTCGTTCAAGTGCTTCAAGACCGACGGCGAGATGATCGAGGTGCACAACCCCAGCGGCTTGCCCGAGGTGACGAAGATCGACCATATCGAAGAGCCATATATCCTCGCGCAAATCATCTCGAAGAACGAGTTCACAGGACCCATCATGACGCTCTGCATCGACCGTCGTGGCGTGCTGAAGAACCAGGTCTACCTCTCCACCGACCGTGTGGAGCTGACCTTCCAGATGCCGTTGAGCGAAATCGTCTTCGACTTCTACGACAAGCTGAAATCCATCTCGAAGGGCTATGCCTCCTTCGACTATCATATCGCCGGCTATCAAGATGCCGACTTGGTGAAACTCGACATCATGCTCAACGGTGAGTCTGTTGACGCTCTGTCGACCTTGATCCACCGTGGTCATGCCTACGACTTCGGCCGTCGCATGTGCGAGAAGCTGAAGGAATTGATTCCTCGTCACCAGTTTGACATCGCCATTCAAGCGGCCATCGGCGCGAAGATTATCGCCCGCGAAACGGTGCGGCAGGTGCGTAAGGACGTGACGGCGAAGTGTTACGGAGGCGACGTCTCCCGTAAACGCAAACTGCTCGAAAAACAGAAGGCAGGTAAGAAACGCATGCGTCAAATCGGCAACGTCGAGGTGCCACAATCGGCTTTCCTTGCTGTCCTGAAATTGGATTGATCCTTCTCTAAACTCTAAACTCTAAACTCTAAACTCTAAACTCTAAACTAAATGACCGACCTCCAATATCAAATAGCATTGACCCTCCTCCCTGGTATCGGTGATATCAGCGGGAAGAAATTCGTGCAGTATTGCGGCAGCGCCGAGGCCATCTTCAAGGAGAAGCGCAAGTCGTTGGAGAAGATCACGGGTATGCGTGAGGCCTCCATCGACGCTATCTGCAAGCCCAAAGAATACCTGAAAAGGGCAGAGGAGGAGATCGAGTTCATAGAGAAAAATGACATTCAACCCTTGTTTTTCCTTGATTCTGATTATCCGCGCCGTCTGTCGCAGTGCGACGACGCCCCGATGATGCTGTATTACAAGGGCAAGGCCAACCTCAACGCCAACCGTGTGGTGGCCATCGTCGGCACACGCAACATCACGGAATACGGCAAAGAGAACTGCAATCAGTTGGTGGAGGATTTGAAAGATGACAATGTGCTGATCGTAAGTGGATTGGCATACGGTGTCGATACCTGTGCTCATAAGGCTTCGGTGAAAAACGGCATCCCAACAGTTGGTGTGATGGGTAGCGGCATGCAGCAGGTCTATCCTGCACCCAATAAGAAACTGGCTACCGACATGGTGGAGCAAGGAGGCGGCATCCTGACGGAGTGCATGAGCGGCACCTTGCCTGATCGAGAGAATTTCCCGCGTCGCAACCGCATCATCGCGGGCATGGCTGATGCTGTGGTGGTCATCGAGTCGGCGATGAAAGGCGGCTCTTTGATTACGGCCGACTTGGCCAACTCATATAGCCGCGATGTGTTTGCTTTTCCTGGCCGCGTGATGGACATCTACAGCCAAGGTTGCAACTACCTCATCCGCACCAACCGTGCCCACCTCATGGAGAGCGTGCTCAACCTGCGTTATATCATGCGCTGGGACTCTGAGACAAAGGCTGAGAAACAAACCGCTTTGTTCCGTGAGTTCAGCGAGGAGGAAAAGCTAATCATGGACTGCTTCGGCGCAAATGCCGTCGTCAGTCTTGACGACATTATCGTGAAGTCGGAGCTGCCGACCACGAAGATTGCCTCGTTATTATTGAATTTGGAATTCGACGGCGTGCTGATGGCACTGCCTGGAAAGCGATATCAGAAATGTTAGGCAAGGTCATCAAATCGACGGGCAGTTGGTACATCGTCCTCGATGAACAGGGACGACAGTGGGAGTGTCGCCTGCGCGGCAAGATCCGCCTGGACGGCATACGCTCCACCAACCCCGTAGCCGTGGGCGACAACGTGCAGTTTGAGCAGGAACCAGGCAAAGACACGGGTGTCATCAAGAAGATCGAGCCGCGCGATAACGTGATTGTCCGTCAGTCGGTCAACCTGAGCAAGGCCTCGCATATCATTGCTGCCAATGTCGACTTGGCCATCGTGGTGGCCACCATCGCCCAGCCACGCACCTCCACTGGTTTCATCGACCGCTTTTTGGTGACCGCCGAAGCCTATCATATCCCCGCCGCCTTGGTGTTCAACAAGTGCGACCTCTACACCGACGAGCAGATAGGGGAGATGTGCGTGTTGATGGAATACTACCAGAGCCTAGGCTATACTTCGTTTATGGTGTCAGCCAAGACTGGCTTCCAAATCGACCAACTGAAAGCCTTGATGCAAGGCAAGATATGCCTGTTCTCAGGCCATTCAGGCGTGGGCAAGTCAGCCCTCGTGAACGCTCTCGATCCCTCGCTGAATGTCCGCATCGGAGCCATCTCCGACTACCACGAAAAAGGCAAGCATACCACCACTTTTGCCGAGATGCATCATCTCGACTTCGGTGCATGGATTGTGGATACGCCTGGCATCAAGGAGTTTGTGCTGTACGACCTCGAGAAAGAGACCTTGGCACAGCGTTTCCCCGAGATGCGCAACTTGATGAGCGAGTGCCGTTTCGCCAACTGCACCCATACCCACGAGCCCGGCTGTGCGGTGAAGGAAGCCGTCGAAAACGGCGACATCGCCGACTGGCGTTATGTGAATTACATCCGCATGATGACGGGTGAGAGCCATGATTCAGTTAAAGAAGAAGGAATATGAAAACCATCGCCCTATTTGGAAAGACCATCGCCCCGGAGAATGGGGAGTATATGCGACAACTGTTCAAGGAACTGGTTGACAATCATATTGAAATTGCTGTTTACCAGCCTTTTGCCTCCATTGTTGCCGCCTATGTCCCCGATGACGTGCAATACACAGTCTTTCACTCGCATGAAGACCTGAAGGCCGATCTGCTGTTCTCCATCGGCGGCGACGGCACCATCCTCGACACCGTGCCTTTCGTTCTCGATTCGGGCATTCCCGTGGCGGGCATCAACATGGGTCGCTTGGGCTTTCTCTCCAGCACCTCCAAAAACGAGATTGCCATGGCGGTGCGCAGTGTGGTCTCTGGTGACTATACCGTTGAGCAGCGTACCCTCTTGGAGCTGGTCTCACCGGAGAAGGTCTTCGACAATGTGAAATATGCCCTCAACGAGTTGAACGTTATCCGTAACCCGGAGCATAGTCTTTTGGCTATCAAGGTGTTCGTCGATGATGTCTATCTCAATACCTATTGGGGCGACGGCATCCTGCTGGCCACCCCGACGGGTTCCACAGCCTACTCGCTGAGCGCAGGCGGCCCCATCATCGCACCCAATGCGAAGAACTTCGTCATCACGCCTATCGCGACCCACAATCTGACGGTGCGCCCTGTGGTCATCCCCGACGACAGCACCATCCGCATCCAGGTGGAGGGACGTGAGAAGAAATTTGTCTTCAGTATGGACTCAAGAAGCTGTACGTTAGACACTTCCGTACAACTGGAGGTACGTAAGGCAGGCTTTTGCCTCAACTTGGTCAGGATGCGCGGCGAGGACTTTTTCGGCACCATCCGCAACAAGTTGATGTGGGGAAAAGACAATAGAAATTGATTTCTGACGTTTTCATTAGAAAATTTCATACCTTTGCACGATAAAATTATGTGGAGAAAACTTCGTTTATTATTGATAGTCAGCGGTTTGGCTGTTGTTTTTAATGCCAATGCCCAGTTTGACGACCCTAAAACGCTGGAAATCGGTCCCCATGGTGGCGTGAGTTACTATATGGGCGACCTTAATCCTTTGTTGCCTTTTGCCATGGCTGACCTGCAGTATGGCGGTATAGTGCGTTTCAATGAGAACAGCCGTTGGACCTATCGCTTGGACTACACTCACGCTACTGTCAAGGCATCGGATGAGCAGATCAAATGGCGTCCTGAGCGTGGCTTGAATTTCCTGTCCAAGATCAACGACGTCAGTCTGGTTGTGGAGTTCAACTTCCTGGAGTACTATACGGGTAACCCCAAACGTAACGTGTCGCCTTATATCTTTGGCGGCATCTCCGTGTTCCAATACACACCGTTCATGCAGGTGGGCGACACCTTGGTGAATCTGCGTAATATTGCCACCGAGGGTCCTGAGGGCGAGGTCAAATGGTATGACAAACTCTCGGTGAAGTCGAGCCCAGTGGGTCTCTCCATCCCCTTCGGCTTTGGCGTCAAGTTGGCCTTGTCGCGTCACATCGCAGCCACGATGGAGTGGAGGATGCAGAAGACCTTTACCGACTATCTCGACGATGTGGCCACGGTTTATCCTGAAGAGCATGCCACCGTTGAAATCGGTGATACGACATACGACTTAAGCGACCCCTCGGGTAATTATATCGCTGGACAACAGCGCGGCAACTCTGCCTTCAACGATTGGTTTGGCATGGCACGCGTGTCGTTGACCTGGAAAATCAACCTCCCCGACGGAAGGGGCTGCAATCTTAGCAAATTCTGAACATGGAACTCAAGGAACAGTTGAAGCAACAAATCGATATGGCGCGCCTGCCGCAGCACATTGCCATCATCATGGACGGCAACGGACGTTGGGCCAAGGAACGCGGCAAGCAGCGTATCTTCGGCCATCAGAGCGCCATCCAGTCGGTGCGTGAGGTCTCCGAAGCCTGCGCCGAACTCGGTGTGTCGTATCTGACTTTGTATGCTTTCTCCACCGAGAACTGGAACCGACCACTCGCCGAAGTCACGGGGCTGATGACGCTGTTGGCCCAGACCATCAAGGCTGAGACTGCCACCTTGAACAAGAACAACATACGCCTCAACGCCATCGGCGACTTGGGGAGCCTGCCCAAAGCCAACTATGAACAGCTGATGCAAGCCATCGACGGCACCAGCCATAACACCCGCATGACCTTGACCTTGGCGTTGAGCTATTCGGGCCGCTGGGACCTCACCCAAGCCTCGCGCCGCATGGCACAGGAAGTGGCCGCAGGCCGTCTCGCCCCCGAGTCCATCACGGATGCCACCTTGGCGTCCTACCTCTCCACGGCAGGCATGCCCGACCCCGAGCTACTGGTACGCACCAGCGGTGAGGAGCGCATCAGTAACTTCCTGCTGTGGCAGCTGGCTTACTCCGAACTCTATTTCACCCCTAAATATTGGCCCGACTTCCGCAAGGCGGACCTCTACGAGGCCATCCTCAACTACCAACACCGTGAACGCCGGTTTGGTAAGACTAGCGAACAAGTAACCAAACAATGATTGAAAGATAGAACTATGCGATTGAGATATATTCCTTTACTGCTGTTTATGACACTGCTGGGCTTCGGGAGTGCCGCCTTCGCCCAGATCCAAATCGGCGACGACCTCTCGGAGATCGATTATTCTAGCCCCCGCGAATATGAGATTGGCGGTATCGTCGTTGATGGCGCCAAATATGTCGATGGCTCCATGTTGAGCATGATTGCCGATTTGAGGGTGGGCAATACCATCAAGATTCCGGGCGACGACATCAGCCGTGCCATCCGCAAGATCTGGGAGCAGGGCCTGTTTGAGGACGTGTCCATCAATGCCACAAATTTTGTGGGCAACAAGGTGTTTCTGCAGATTTGTATCAAAGAACGTCCCCGCGTCTCGAAGTTCTCTTTCAAAGGCATCAAAAAGAGCGAGGCCGATGACATCCGCAACAAGATCAACCTGTCGCGTGGCGACATTGCCACCGACCACCTTCTGACGAAGACCACCCGCATCATCGAAGGCTATTATTTCGAGAAAGGCTATAACAACGTTGATATCGATATCCAGCAAGTGGCCGACACCGCCCGCGAGAATTATATCGATATGCAGATTTATATCAACAAAGGACCGAAAGTGAAGATTGGGAAGATCAACGTGATAGGCAACGAACATCTCGCTGACGGGCAGATCCTTGCAGCCATGAAAGACACCAAGCAACGCGGTCATTTCGATCCGCTGTCGCCCCTGGGTCCCCTCGTGGTGAATACGGTGGCTGATGTGATTACGCTGAAGCCGCTGAGGGCCATCACGGGTGTGGAGGAATACTTCTACGACAACTATCGTCCGCGTATCTTCAAGGCGTCGAAGTTCCTCGAGAGCAATTACGTTGACGACAAGAAGCATATCATTGAGAAATACAATGCGAAAGGCTATCGTGATGCACGCATCGTCAGGGATTCGGTCTACCGCATTGACGACAAGAACTTGGGTATCGACCTTGTCATCGATGAGGGCAACCGCTACCATTACCGCAACATCAACTGGACGGGCAACACCAAATACTCCGACGAGACCCTCAATTCCATCTTGGGTATCAAGCCGGGCGACGTATATAATAAGGAGCTGCTCGACAAGAACCTGAACTATAGCGAGACCAACCTCGACATCAGTTCGCTGTATATGGACGACGGTTACCTCTTCTTCCGTGTTGACCCGGTCGAAGTTGCTGTGGATAACGACTCCATCGATTTGGAGATACGCCTTACCGAAGGCAAGCAGGCCCGCATCAACAATGTGACGCTCACGGGCAATACCAAGACCTACGACCATGTGGTGCTGCGCGAACTGTACACCCGTCCGGGACAGCTCTACAGCCGCAGCGACGTCGTCCGTTCCATCCGCGAGCTGGCCACGTTGGGCTTCTTCAACCAGGAGAGCATCAATCCCGATGTGCAGCCCAACTTCTCCGACAACACTGTCGACATCAACTATTCCGTTGAAGAAGCCGCTGCCGACCAGATCCGTTTCTCTGCGGGTTATGGCGCCGGTTTCTTGATGTTGGAGGCAGGATTGCAGTTCTCCAACTTCTCGATGCGCAACATCTTCAACAAGAAGGCCTGGAGGCCTCTGCCCATGGGCGACGGTCAGAAGCTCTCGCTCAACGTCACCACCTATGGCACGCATTACATCTCCTATGGCCTTTCGTTCACGGAGCCTTGGCTGGGTGGCCGTAAGCCCAATGCGTTGTCGGTTTCGCTCTATCAGTCCTATTTCTCCAAATATGTTGATAGAAACTCTCCTGACTGGGGTTGGTTTAAGATGACGGGTGGCACCATCGGTTTGGGACGTCGTTTGACCTGGCCTGACGACTACTTCAGCCTGTATCAGGGCATCAATCTGAAACGTTATAATCTGAACAACTACCAAACCGGTTATCTGAATGTCGGCGACGGCAATGGCCAGTTCAACCTCATCAGCTACAACTTCGTCCTGTCGCGCAACTCGGTGAGCCAGCCCATCTATCCGCGCAACGGCTCCGAGTTCCAGCTGGGACTTGAGATCACACCGCCTTATTCCCTCCTTTCCAGTAAGGATTACAGCAGTCTCGAAGAGAACGAAAAATACAAGTGGATCGAGATGCACCGCTGGAGCTTCAAGGCAGCATGGTATACCGAACTCTACGACAAGCTCGTGATGATGACCCGTGTGCGCTTTGGCTATCTGGGCCACTTCAACAGTCAGATCGGTCCTACGCCGTTCCACCGTTACTATCTCGGTGGTGATGGCTTGAACAACATCTCCATGGACAGCCGTGAGTTGGTGGGTATGCGTGGCTACGGCAACAACGCCCTCACGCCAGGCTATTATAACAACTCTAGCTCGGGAGGCACGGGTGGTAACCTCATGACTAAGTACACCTTGGAGATGCGTTATCCGCTCTCGTTGAATCCGCAGGCCACCATCTATGCCTTGACCTTCCTCGAGGCTGGTAACTGCTGGCTCGGCTTCGAGAACTTCAACCCCTTCGAGGTGAAACGCTCCGCGGGTCTCGGTGTGCGCATCTTCCTGCCCATGTTTGGCTTGTTGGGTCTCGACTGGGGCTATGGCTTCGACGACGTCTATGGTACCACGGGTGAGAACCACAGCCAGTTCCACTTCTCCATCGGAGGCTCTATCGACTAAAGGCGAAGGCCCCTGAGCCCGTCGTAGGGCCGACTTATTATTGGGCCGTTCTTATTTTGGAACGATTATTGATATAGCAAACAAGAAAGCAATTAGAAACACTATAAGACAATGAAAACATTTAAAGCTTTGATTTTGACCGCTGCCTTGGTGTGTGGCGGTATCATGACTGCCAACGCACAGCTTGGCGGTGGACAGAAGATCGTCTATGTGGATTCGGAATACATCATGGAAAACATTCCGGAATATGGTGACGCTCAAGAAGAGTTGAATTCCCTCTCTACGAAATGGCAGAACGAGGTGAAGGCCTTGTATGACAAGGTGTCGGAGATGTACAGCAAGTATCAGACCGAGATGCTCCTGCTTTCTGAGGACCAGAAGCGCGCCCGCGAGCAGGCCATCATCGACAAGGAACAAGAAGCCAAGAACCTGCAGATGCAGTATTTCGGCGCCGAAGGTCAGCTCTATCAAAAACGTACTGAGTTGATCCAGCCCATCCAAGAGAAGATCTACACTGCCATGAAGGAAGTGGCTCAGTCAAAGAATTACGCCTTCGTGCTCGACCTGGCCTCTGGCACCTCGGTGCTCTATGCCAACGACAAGAACGACATCAGCGATGACGTGCTCGACCAGCTCGGCAACGTGATGCAGACCGTGCGCCGCGAAGACCGCCGCAAGGCCACCAATGCTATGGGTGGCTCAACGGGTGGTACCACCGGTGGCAAATCCGGCAACGTGAAACCTAGGAAATAATGCCGCTTAAGGCAATGGAATGCAAAAAAACTGTATCTTTGCAGCTTGATTCGCATAAAAAAGAGAGTTAAATTATTAAAATTCAATAAAATGAACAAATTATTCAAAGTTATGTTCTTGGGTGTGGCCCTCTTCGTGATGAGTGGTATTGCCAATGCTCAAGTGAAGATTGCACACGTCAACACGGCTGAAATCCTCGATGCCATGCCTGACAAAGCCAAGGCTGAGAAGAGCTTGGAGAAGTACTATGGTGAGTTGCAGAGCCAACTCGAGACCATGGCCAAGGAATATCAGACCAAGATGCAAGACTACGAGGCCAACCAAGCCACTATGTCGAACCTGGTGAAGCAGTCGAAGGAAAAGGAAATCGTCGACCTGCAGACCCGTATCACCCAGTTCCAAGCCAACGCTGAGAACGAATTCGAAAACAAGCGCGCCGAGCTTCTGAAGCCTATCCTCGATAAGATCCAGAACGCCATCAACGCCGTGGGTAAGGAGAAGGGTTACACCTATATGCTTGACCTCGCAACGGGCGCTGCCGTTTATGTTGGCGACAATGCCGTTGATGCCACCAAGGATGTGAAGTCCAAACTCGGTATCAAATAATAACGGTTGATCGAACAAGAAAAAAGCCGACTCATTTGAGCCGGCTTTTTTTGTTATTTGATGCTTTCGCGCTTGACTTTCGCGAAGCGTAGCAGCTTCAGTATGCCCAAAGGATTGTAGTCGTCTTTGTTGGCCAGGTTGAGATAGAGCCCGAACTTCTTTGCAATCGGGATTTTGAAGGTCTCGACGAACTCGATGAGGGTGCCGTCGGGGTCTTCCACGTAGGTGAAATGGCCGTTGGCGTCGCCCATGCCGAAGTCGGCGCCACTGTCGCACACGAAGGGATGCCCCATGGCTTCGGTCTGCTCCTTGACGGCATCCATGTGGCGCACGTCGAAGCAGAGGTGTATGTAGCCTGGGTCGCCCCAATAGCGGCCTTCATAGAGTTTCTTGCCTGGTGCATCGACGCTTTGGATGAGCTCAAGATGTGACGTGCCCATGATACGGCTCAAAGGCCCTTCGATGGGCTTGCTGCGTTGGAGGATGACACGGCGCAACGTGCCCTCGCCACCAGGGAGACATTTCAGGTCGTCGAAGACACCGGTTTGGTCGAAGACCACTTTGTCGTATTCCAACAGCTGCGTGTAGAAGGGGAGGGAGCGCTCGATGTCGCTCACGCCGATGACGGCACCGTTGGCGCCGCCCGTGGTCTTCTTCTCGTCGATGAAGACATAATCGTCCTGTTCCAGCTGGAAGAGGTTGCCATAGGGGTCTTTCATGAAGAACTCCTTCTGTCCTGCCGGCGAGGTCGTGACAGGGCTGATGACGTCGAGTCCTTTATTGATGAAGGTGTTGTAGGCCGTTTCGATGTCTGGGGTCTTCACCTTGGCGATGAGGATGCCCAAGTCGCCCAAACGCACGGGCTCTTTCAGGTAGTTGAGTTCACGGCCTTTGGGTTGCCATATCTCGAAGCCGCCGCCGCCGCGGATGTTGACGGCGATGCCCGAACGACGCGGCTGGGGTTTGCCGCCCGTGTAGGGCAGCATGCGCTCCGCCACGCCTTCGTCGTCGACGATCTTGACCTCGAAGCCGAAGTTGTCGTAATACCATTTCCAGGCCTCCACGAAGTCGTTGACTCCGATGCCCACTTGCTGTATTCCGCAGATGACTTTCTCTTTCATGGGTGTTCTTTTTATGTCGGCGTTTCGACAGGCTCAACGACCTTAGCTTATGCAGGTCCCTGAGCCTGTCGAAGGGCCGTCCTTAATTTATGTTGCTGATATTTTTCTGGATAGTTTATAATACAAAGGTAAGCAATACTTATGGATGTACGCCATCAGCAGCTCGGTGCGGCCGATGAGTTTACGGTGCTTCTGCCGCTTGATGGCACGTACGGCGATTTGGCCGCATTTCTCGACACTCAAGCCATTGGCTTGTCCCGCGTCCATCTTGGCGTGGGCCGTGCCGTCGCCCATCAGCGCGCTCTTGCTGATTTGCGTGTTAATGCGGCCGGGGATGAGGAAGGTGACGTTGATGTTGTCGTATTCCAGCTCCAACGACTCGTAGAAGCCAAACAGGGCGTGTTTGGCGGCGCAATAGGCCGAACGCAACGGGAAACCGAACAGTCCCGATAGGGAAGTGGTCACGCTGAACTGCACGTGCTCCTTGGCCTTGATCATCTCTTTGAATTTCTTCACGAGATAGACGCCGCTCATGAAGTCGATCTTCAGGATTTTCTCGTCGACGCTGAAGTCGGTGTCCAAGGCCTTCTCGCGCTGCGAGATGCCGGCGTTGAGCACGAAAAGGTCGATGCTCAGGCCTTGCCCGACCACGTAGTCGTAGAGGCGGTCGATGGAGGTGTAGTCGTCCAACTGCGTCTCGATGGCGTAGGCGCTCACGCCCAGCTGCTCGCAGAGGCCCTTGGTCTTGTTGAGGTCGTCAATGCCCAAGCCTGTCAGCACGAGGTGGCAGCCTTCCTGCGCCAGATGAAGTGCGATGCTCTGCCCGATGCCCGTGCCTCCGCCAGTGACGAGGGCGGTTTTGTTTTTTAGGTCTAACATGCCTTATAGGTTTATACAATCCTTTAGTTTCCCCTTCGGGGAATGGAGAGCCCGTTGTTGTTTCCCTGCGGCGGTTTGTGATGCTTGCGAATAGGCGGCTTGTTCTTGCCGCCGCTGGATGATTATTGATACAACTCCATTCCCGAAGGGAATCTCTTTTCTACGCTGCAAAGATAAAAATAATTCCTTCATGTTGGGATAATCAATATATTTACTAATTTTGTGGCATCAATCATCATGGTTGAAAGGGCAGACACGTAGGTCTGCCCCAACTCTAAACTCTGAACTCTAAACTCTAAACTAAATATGGACATTTTCGAAAGAATATCAAAGGATTCCGGTGGCCCGATTGGGCAATACCGCGAACGCGCCGACGGTTATTTCGCATTCCCTCGTCTGGAAGGCGAACTGGGACCTCGCATGACCTTCAACGGCAGGGAGGTGCTCTGCTGGAGCTTGAACAACTATCTGGGTCTGGCCAACCACCCCGAGATTCGTCGCGTGGATGCCGAAGCCGCTGCCAAATACGGCCTCGCCGCACCCATGGGCGCTCGTATGATGACGGGTCACACCCGCATGCACGAGCATTTCGAACATGAGCTAGCCGACTTCGAGAAGAAAGAAGCCGCCTACCTCTTCAACTTCGGCTACCAAGGCATTGTGTCGACCATCGACACGCTGACTAGCCCCCACGATGTGATCGTCTACGATAATGAGGCTCACGCCTGCCTGCTCGACGGTATCCGCCTGCATATCGGCAACAAATACAAATACCGCCACAACAACATGGAAGACCTCGAGAAGAAGTTGAAGGTCGCCACTGAGGTGGTGGCCAAGACGGGTGGCGGCATCCTCGTCATCACCGAAGGCGTGTATGGCATGACGGGCGCTTTGGGCGACCTCGCCGGCATCGTGGCCCTGAAGAAGAAATACAG
The DNA here is from genome assembly GCA_001543395.1 of Candidatus Alcium sp. F082. GTDB lineage: Bacteria > Bacteroidota > Bacteroidia > Bacteroidales > F082 > Limimorpha. The sequence continues at coordinate 65,215 of LPNG01000004.1, forward strand.
CTTCCGTATCCTCATCGACGACGCCCACGGCTTCGGCGTGATGGGTCCCAACGGCCGCGGTACCTCCGAGCACTTCGGCGTGATGGACGACATCGACATCTACATCGGCGCCTATGCCAAGGCCATGGCCATCATCGGCGGCTTCGTGGCTGGCCCGAAGTATGTGATCGAGTATTTGCGCTACAACATGCGTTCGCAGATGTATGCCAAGAGTTTGCCGCTGGCCATCGTAGAAGGCTGCGAGAAACGTCTGGAGATCATCCGCAGCGCCGAGGGCGACGCCCTTCGTGCCCAGCTGTGGAAGGTGACCCGCGCCTTGCAGAAGGGCTTCCGCGACCTGGGCTTCGACATCGGTCCTGCCGAGGCATGCGTGACGCCGGTGCACGTGCAGGGCGATGTGGTGCAAGCCACCAATATCGCCATGGACCTGCGCGAGAACTACAAGATCTTCTGCTCGGTCATCACCTATCCCGTCATCCCCAAGGGCATGATCATCTTCCGCATCATCCCGACGGCTGCCCACACCATGGACGACGTCAACTACACGTTGAACGCCTTCGCCGAAGTGCGGCAGAAGCTCGACAAGGGCTACTACGACGGAACGGAAGTGCCGAATATGAGGATTGAATAGCAATTGTCTCACAACGAAGGACTATTCTGACCCTTTTGACGTCATTGCGGACAAGGATCCGCAATCCCCTGCGTGCGGAGACGATTCCCTTACGAGTAGGAGATTGCGGGTCAAGCCCGCAATGACGTTTTGTGTTTATGGTGTTTTTTTGCACATTTCAAGTATTATCTATATCTTTGCACTTTCATAAAGTAAGATAATCCCAAAAACAGGATAATATGATACTCGTAAAACAAGTCGGTGTTTACATCAACATCGTCAATTGCAAGCTCAAAAAGTACATTGCTGAAGCATTCAAGAAAAATAGCGTCAACCTGACGGGCGAACAGTACCTTGTTATGGACGCGCTATGGAATGAGGGCACGCTTACCCAACAGGCCATCGCCTTCATCATCCAAAAGGACAAGAACTCGGTGACCCAGTTTATCGACAACCTGGAGAAGAAAGGCCTCGTCGCCCGCTCCGTGTCGAGAGAAGACCGCCGCGTGAACAACATTGTCGTGACCCAAGAAGGCATGGCGCTCAAGGACTCCACCAAGCAGTTGGCCATCGAAACGATGAACAAGGCGCTTGAGGGCATACCTGAAAAGGATGTGGTGGTCTTTGTGGACGTGCTGAAAAAAGTCTGCGCCAATATTTGACAGTTTTCAAGGTTCTTATGGCATTTGGTATGATAATTGCGTGAAACACTTCGTATTAAGGATTGGATTATATACTTTTGTACCTCTAATATTTCAAAGAAATGAATAGAATGACAAGATTTTTGATGGCTTTGCTCGCGCTGGCCTTGCTTATGCCTTCGTGCAACAAAGGTCCGGGCGAGGGCGGCACAGGAACGGTGCAAGGCGTGGTGAAGCTTGTGCATCATCCCGACGATGACTATACCTTGACTCCCGATACCATGGTGGCGGCCAAGACCGATGTCTTCATCATCTACGGTGATGAGGCCTATTTCGGCAACGATGTGGAGACCAATGCCGATGGCTTGTATAGGTTCGAGTATCTGCTGCCTGGCAGCTATACCGTGTTTTCCTATTCCACGCTGCCTTCGGGCGAGAAGGTGGCGGTGAGCGAGACGGTCGAGCTGCAACGCGGCGCGGTGGCCCAAGTGCCTACGCTCTATATCCACGACGGCAAGGCCTACGGCACTTCGGTGGTGAAAGGCCGTGTGCATGCGTCCTACTACCATAACGGCAGCTGGCGGGGCGAAGGCTGGGCCTGCGAGCACCGTGTCTACATCCGCAGAGTGGGCGACGACATCCCCTTCGACGACACCCGCGTGGGACCCGATGGCTACTTTGCCTTCCAGAAGCTTCAACCAGGCGAATACGAGGTCTTTACGGCATCCGACGACATCGCAACGGAGATCCCCGACTTTGTCTTCCAATCCATCGTAGTGGATGAAGCGGAACAGGTTTATGAGCTTCCTGAACAATTTGAGGTGATAATAAATGTGTAAAAGCAAGATCCCTGAGCCCAAGGTCCCTGAGCCTGTCGAAGGAGTCGAAGGGCCGGTTTATAAGAATAAAAAAACTAAATAATCTGCTGAATATGAAGAAACTATTGTTTTTATTGGCATTTTGCTCCATTGCCTATGGTGCGGTGTCTCAGTCGGTCTCGGAGAGTACCATTCAGAAGCGTGAGAACCGCAAGGGCATGGTGCTGAAGGAATGGAACACGGCGGCGGGCGACAAGCGCGCCTTCCTCGACCGCGTGACGACCTACGATGCGTTGGGCCGTAAGATTGAGGAGATCGAATATGCCAGCTATGGCCAGAAGTGGCGCGTGGTGTTTGAGTATCCTGAAAACAGCGACATCACAGCCAAGGTGTTGCGTGAGATCGAGTATAACGACCGCGATAGGGTGACCCGAATCAAGAAGTACGAGTACAACGAAGACGGCTCCAAGAAATGCCAGAAGAACTATTATCCGAACGGCAAGCTGGAGTCGGTGAAGACCTACGAGTACGTCCCAAAATAAGGCCAGCGTGGAAGAGATCCTCGGCATAGTGCAAGGCATGAAGCCTATCACGCTCGACGAGATGAGCGGCGTGAAGCTGATGAACCGCATCGACACCAAATTTGTCGTGACGGAGACGCAGCTCAAGGCCATTTTGTCGGCGATTTGCGACCATTACTATGCCCAGGAGGTGGAAGGCCATCGCTTCTCGCCCTATAGCACCGTGTATTACGACACACCCGAGCTGACGATGTATCTCATCCACCACGACCGTCATCTGGTGCGCGACAAGGTGCGGGTGCGTACCTATGTCGACTCCCACCTGACTTTCTGCGAGGTGAAGCATAAGAACAACAAGGGCCGGACCAAGAAGAAACGCATCGCCGTGGAACCCATCCCCAACATCATCGACAACCCCGAGGCAGCGGCGTTTTTGGCTGAGAAGCAACCCTACGAGGTAAGCACTTTGAGCCCGCATCTCGTCACCGCTTTCGATAGGATCACCTTGGTGAACTACGACAAGACGGAACGCCTCACCATCGACTGCAACCTGCGCTTCGAGAACCTGCGCAGCGGCAACAAGGCCGCGATGACGCCCCTCGTCGTGATGGAGCTGAAGCAGGACGGACGTGCCCATTCGTTGCTGAAGGATGTGCTCTTTGAAATGCGTATCAGACCCTTTAAGGTCAGCAAATACTGCATCGGCACCTGTCTGACCCGCCCCGAGGTGAAGCAGAACCGGTTTAAGAAAAAGTTGAGAAGAATTGAAAAGCTTAAAACTATGGCCTATGGCTAATGGCCTATGGCTGCCTCGACATGAGGGCAAGCCATTGGCCATTGGCTATTGGCCATAAGCCTAGTAAACAACAATTAAACAATCAATAAAACGACAATATGAACCTATTACAAATCAACATGCAGGACTTTGATCCTGACATCGCGCGCGAGTTTGGTGGCGACGTCTCGGCTATGGATTTCCTCGGTGTGCCGCTTTTCGACGCCCATAGCCTGTGGACGACGTTGATCCGCTTTGTGTTCAACTTCCTCGTCTGCTGGGTTATCATCCATTGTTTCTATTACAAGAAGGCCAACCGCAAGGACTATTACTTCACCTTCCTTATGTTTGCCGTGGTCATCTTCCTCATCATCTCGCTGATGGAGAACATGAAGATGAACATTGCCTACGCCTTGGGCCTCTTCGCCATCTTCGGCATGATACGTTACCGAACGGAGACCATCAAGATACGTGAGATGACCTATCTCTTCGTGGTGATGGGTCTGAGCATCGTCAACGGCATGGCGCTCTCGACGAGTTATGCGGAGCTCGTCTTGGTCAACCTGCTGACCGTGCTGATTGTGTGGCTGCTTGACGGCACGAAACTGCTGAAACACACTGCCACGAAGATCATCCTCTACGACCGCATCGAGAACACCAAGCACGGCAGGGAAGAGGAACTGAAAGCCGACCTCGTGGAACGCACGGGCCTCGACATTTCGAAGGTGGAGGTGGGGCATATCGACTACCTGCGAGACGTGGCGTTTGTGAAGGTGTACTACAAGCCCATCGACGGCGAGGTGAATACGATCGATACGGTGACCAAACTGAAGGATTTTGATAGTTAGCCTATAGCCCATGGCTAATGGCCTATGGCTGCCTCTACGTAAAGGCAAGCCATAGGCCATAGGCAATGGGCCATAGGCGAGAAACGCAAATGAGAAGGTTAATAACCATATTGCTATTGTTCCTCACGGTTGGCGCCTACGCGCAGAGCGAACGTGCGACCGACTTCGGAGGCATTGTATCGGCTGAAGCGGAGGCAGGTCTGGGCGGGCCATGGGGCCTGTCGGCAGAGGAGGAGCTGCGCTTCGACCACGACTTCACGCAGTTCGACCGCTGGCTCAACTCGGTGGGGGTGAACTACAACTGCCTGCACAATAGGATGAACATCGGGCTCACGGCCGACTACATCCGTCGCCACAACGACAGAGGTTATTACGAGAACCGTGGCCGTTTGGGCGTGCAGGTCACCTATGCCGAGGAGTGGCGCCGCTTCAAGTTCCAGGTGCGGAGCAAGGCCATCGGCACCTTCTACGATGAGCGCACGGGCGAGCATCGTGTCAACCCCAAGTTGTATTGGCGCAACCGCTTGAAGGTGACCTACCAGCCTATGAACAGCCGGTGGAAATATGCCCTCTCCACCGAATTGTTCTGGCTCACCAACGACCCCAAGAAAGGCGGCCTCGACAACCTGCGCACCGTGCTCTCGGTTGACTATCGCCTTTCGAGACGCTATTACCTCTCCGCCTTTGCCCGCATGGACAACGACTTGTGGGTGAACGAACCTGTAGACAGATTCTATTTTGGCTTGACGTTTAAGGCGAAGTATTGATTTTATTCGTACCTTTGCAGGTATGAAGCGCCTTGTCCTGATAGTATTATGGGTCCTCGTAGCCTTGTTGGCTGCTTGTACCCCAAAAAAGCAGGTCCCTGAGCTTGAGGTTGCTGAGCAAAGTCGAAGCGTCGAAGGGCCGTCTGAAGCCTTGTCGGCCATCGACAGCCTGATGTGGCAGCGCCCCGACAGTGCGTTGACCCTGTTGTTGCCCTGGTTTGACGACTGTAGAGACGTTGCGTGCAACGTCTACACGGAAAACGACAACGGTAATTCGGAAGACGTAGCACGCTACGTCTCTGCTGACGCAGAATACGACCGCCATTACGCCAACCTGTTATTGTCAGAGTTGTTGTACAAAAACGATTCCGCCCAGACCAATCGCCAAGAATTGTTGCAGGCTGTGGCCTATTTCGATTCGTTGTCGGCGGGCACACGCGGTGCGTCCCTACAGGGATTCTGCCGTAGGGACACACCGCGTGTGTCCGCCAATAGGCCATCCATCGCCTTCCTCTCCGCCCGTTCCCACTACATGAACGGCGTAGGCTACTACGAAAACGACAGCGTGGTGCCTGCCTGCAAGGAATACATGAAGGCCTTGGAAATCATGGAGGACCATTTTGAGGAAAAGGAGCTGGTGGGACATAAGGCGCAGTTTATGGCATTAGTCTACACAAGATTAACCGATCTTTTTTCCAGACTTTACCTTCATGAACAAACCGTTTATTTTTCAAGACAATCATTGTCGTATTACAAAAAACAAAATGTTCCAATATGGTATCTGTCTCGGATGTTATGTGAGATAGGTGCTCAATATGACATGTTGGAGCAGTTGGATAGTGCTGACATCTATTATCAAAAAGCGGTTTCCTTATTAAATGACACAAATTGCTTATTATACAAAGACCTTGCAGCGAGGCAGTCTTTTTTATCATATAAAAAAAGGAACACTACAGAGAATTCCTTGAAACAATTATACAAACTGATTGGATTTGCAAATAGCGAAATGGAGTATTTGTCAAGATGTTTAACTATCGGTGGAGTATTCTATTATGAAAAGCGGTATGATTCTGCCTTTTTATATTTGGACAAGGTGTTTCATGAGACTACAAATGATGCTTCAAAAAAACAAGCAGCAGAGTGGTTGGTTGAAATCTGTAAGATAGAAGGTCGAGGTGAACAGGCATTCGAATATGCTGAATACTTGGCTCCTTTTGCCAATCAGGAAGAGAATCAAAGTGCGATAAAATCACAATTAACGGAACTCTATAAAAACTATAGTCAGAATAATCTAGAGCAGATCCATAAACAAGAGAAAAAGAAAAGCCAAAAATGGGCTGTTGCAATTGTCGGAGGACTCCTTACTTTGATATTGATTTTAATACTCTTTCTTCATAAGAACAAAAAAAGGAAAAAGCGTCTTGAAGTTCAAATCAAGGAAGAACAATATACTCATGACGTTCAACAGAAAGCCCTGTCTGGTAGGCTAAAAAAGAGCAATGAGACGCTGCGAGAGGCCTTAAAACAGATTGAGAAGCATGAGGATAGACTGGAAAACAATAAACATAGTCAAGAGGCATGTATAGGCAGAGAGCAGTATGCCGCTTTTATAGAGGCCCCCATTTGCCAAGAGATTCTAGGCCGAGTTGATCAGCTGCATTCAGACAAAAGAACAGCGATTAAGACCGACTCGGACATTTCGGAGTATAAGGCTTTTGCCCTATCAGCAACGCAACTGGTTGTTCTTTCTAAAACTGTTGATGAGTTTTTCCCTTGTCTATACCCTTCGTTAAAGAAAAAACACCCAGACATAAACCAAAAAGATTGGAGATTCTGCCTCTTATATCTTTTGCAGCTGGATAAAATGAGTATTAGTATAATGCTACAGGAATCATACCATACCTGTCGGCGTTATACTTTGAAGTTGGAACGGGTCTTCCAATGCAAGCATGGCTTGGTCGCTTTTCTTCTAGAAGAGGCGAAAGCTCTTTAAGTGCTGGTTTTCAAATTATTGTATAAATAACTGTAAAAATTGCAAAAGCAATTTTTCACTTTGTTGTAATTAAATGCCATATTATTGCAACAAATTACAACACAAAACTTATGCGACACATAAAAAACAAACTACTCGTTTTGCTGTTGGGTATCATTTTCCCAACAGTATGGTGTGGTGCCAATGTTATTACTCAATTTGATGGTTATAGTCATATAATAATCAAGGAGGGGATATTGCAGGGTTTTCCCAAAGGTTCCACCATCAATGCCACTATCAGTGGCCATCTTCTCACAGTATCGTTCACACAAAACATCGGCCAAGTGGCGGTGGAAATCACAACAGACACTGGAGCCACGGTGGATTGCGTCAACACTAGTACTCCAACGGGCTTTCAGTGCTACATTCCCAATGCGGGCGACTACATTGTCACTTTCACGCTCTCCAATGGAGACGAGTACTATGGCGAGTTTGAAGTTTTAAATTGATTGTAATATGAAAAGAATTAGTCTATTATTGAGTTTGTTACTGCTTTGTGGCATGGGATTAATGGCTCAGTCCCTTTCATACGAATATGATTATGACCAGGCAGGAAATCGTATCAGAAGAAGTGTAGTAACCCTAACGAGGGGCGATCAAAAAGGCGATGCCATTCCATTATTTACGGATGAATTGCCCGATGGTAATCGCATGACCTTGTTTCCTAACCCCACAAAGGGAGTCGTCCGTTTTGAAATGGGACAGCCTGATGGCGTATTGGGCCATTACAAACTGTTTGATCTAAAAGGAAGCCTTCTAATGGAAGGGATTTGTGAAAGCTATGCTTTCGATTTGGATTTGTCAGGATATCCCAATGGAGTTTATCTGATTGAATTCCAAAACAAAAATAAAGTTTACTCAAATAAAATCATAAAGGAATAATAATGAATAAGCTCGCTTGTTTACATAAGCATTTACACATCGTCACGGGATTGTTGTGTATTATTGCATCATTCATCACTAATACTGTTTTTGCACAATCAAATGGCATCGTAGGTTCATTAGCTGGAGATGTCAGTGTCTCTCCTATGGGAATAGCTACTTATAGCATTCCTATTGATGTGGTTCCTGGAACCAAAGGAGTACAACCCAATCTTGCCGTTGTATATAACAGTTCGTCTGGAAGGGGCTATTTGGGCTCTAATTGGCAGCTATCAGGTCTTTCGTCCATCACAAGAGTACAACGCACACAATATCCTGATGGAAGTATTGGTGCCGTCAATTTGGATGGCAACGACAGATATGCTTTGGATGGTGTCAAGCTGATGAAACTATCTGGAGGCGATTATGCCACAACCAATGCAAAATACGGTACAGAAATTGAGAATTTCACCAGGGTGACTTTAAAAGGGACACCCAATGACGTTTCACAATATTTTGTCGCTGTCACCGACCAAGGTGAGATTATTGAGTATGGCAATACCGATGACTCAAAACAAAAAACGACAAACAATAAGATTGTGTCATGGATGGTCAACAAGATTACCGATGCAGACGGAAACTTTATGACCATTTCTTACGGTCAATCTACCTCAAACGGTGAAATTTGGCCTACCGAAATAAACTATACTGGCAATACTGCGGCAGGACTATCAACATACGCTAAGGTAGTATTCCAATACACAACCGATTCCAACATCAACACAACGTATATTGGAGGAAAGATTATTAGGCCAACCAAATTGCTAAATAAAATTCTCGTGAAATATGGGAATGAATTGGTTCGTCAGTATGATTTCAATTACACAACCGATCGAAGCACACGACTTAATGCTGTTATTCTGAAAGATAATTCAGGGTCGGAATTAACAAGGACAACTATTGGATGGGGTAGTGACAATTCTACAGTATCATATCAGACATTCGGCAATTTTGCTGATCATGTCATTTGTACAGGAGACTACAATGGAGACAACATTACAGACCTTTGCCTATACACATGTTCTTATGGAATATGCAATTGGCAAGTCAAGTTGGGCAATAGAGATGGAGGTTTTAGTTCTTCTAATTATTACGGAACGTTGAATGGTGTAAACTCGTTGTTCTCAGTTGATCTTGAAGGAAGCGGGAAGGACGGTCTTGGTTATTGCACATACGATTCAAATGATGAAAAATATACATTTAAAGTAATCAAGTCTGTCGAAAGCCCTAATGATATAATCGTTTATCCGCAATCGGAGACAAACACTTTCTACTTTGGAGACTTCCTTGGCGAAGGGGGAGCGCAATTCATGTTCAGAAGTAAACCGACAGGAAACAATGTCACGCTTACCCTCAAAAAGAAAATCGGACCAAACAATTGGCTTTCGGTTTCGAAAACAGTCAATAAAGACAGCAATATCTCCGTCACCGACTTCAACGGCAACGGGAAGAGCGACATCCATGTTGTCAACGGAACAACCGTTGACATATATGAATATAACGCCCCAACCAATTCGTTTGAAAAGATATTGGATTCAGGAACTCTTGCAACAGCAAGCGCTAAAGACTATTTCGGAGACTTCAATGGTGACGGCAAACAAGATTATATTCGTTTCAAGTACGGCAACTGGAAATTAAAAATGTCGAAAGGGAACGCGTATACCGATGATATAGCACTCCCTTTTATCAACTCATCAACTAGTTCTGGTGAACCTATGTATCCTATTTTTGTGGTCGACATCAATGGCGACGGCAAGGATGACATCATACAACCTGTACACAATTATAATACAAACATTACAAACTTCGATGTCTATTACACGAGAGGCTATGACAACAACACTTATTTGTATGAATCGCAGACATACCATCATAACAGTATCTACCTGTGTGACGAATCATACTATCGTTTTGCCGATTTGAATTGTGCTGGCAAA
>LPNG01000031.1 GCA_001543395.1 Candidatus Alcium sp. F082
GGCCACATATTTCTTCGCTTGCTGGAAAGGATTCAGCACGGAGCCATCGCTTTGCGGGATGCCCTTCCTCAAATCCTTGTTGATGGATTTCTGCTCAATCAGCACCCTCGTCGATGGAATGTGGCCATCGATGAAGTTGGTGGAGTCCACCATGCTACTCACTTGCTCTTCATAGCGGATGAAGGAGGGCAAATCCTCCACGCCATACACATTGCTTAATAAGTCGGCCCAGAACAGCTGGGACTCGCCGCGCTCATATCCGCGACCCTTCCACCGCTCGGCAAACGCCGCCGCTGCAACAGCTTGTTGTTTCTCGTTTTTCATGCCGCAAATATAAGGTTTATTCTCAAAACTCCTTGCGGTTTAGAATAAAAACCCTACTTTTGCATCCGATAAAACTGTCACATGTGACACAAAAACCGAATAAATGGAAATCAAACGAGACTTATATTTGCAGAAACTGATTGACCGGCGGCACAATGGATTGATTAAAGTCGTGACTGGTGTCCGCCGATGCGGAAAATCATACCTGGTGTTCAACCTGTTCACCAAATACTTGAAATCAATCGGCGTGGACGACGATCATATAATCAAGGTGAATCTGGAGGACCGCAGAAACAAGAAGCTCCGCAATCCTGATGCACTCCTTGAATATCTTGACGGAAAGTTTGTCGACGAGCAGATGCACTACATCCTGCTCGATGAGGTGCAGATGGTGGATGAGTTCGTGGATGTGCTGAATAGTTATCTCGATGTTTCCAATGCGGACGTGTACGTGACCGGCTCAAATGCCCGCTTCCTCTCAAAGGATGTAATCACCGAGTTCCGTGGCCGAGGCGACGAGGTAAAGATTTATCCCCTCTCGTTTGCTGAGTTCATGACCGCATACAACGGAAGCACACAATTGGGCCTGGACGAATACATGACATTCGGAGGCCTTCCCCTGATACTCACCTATAAGACGGAAGAGCAGAAATCGGCATATCTGAAGAATCTGTTTGAAGAGACCTATATCAAGGACATCAAGGAGCGTTATCAGATCAGGCACGAAGAAGAGTTTGAAGAACTACTCAACATCATTTCTTCGTCCATCGGAAGCCTCACCAACCCCACAAAGCTGTCCAAGACCTTCAAAAGCGTGAAGCAAGTGACCATTGACCCCGAAACCATCAAGAACTATCTCGAATACCTTTGCGACTCGTTTCTTGTGTCAAAGGCCATGCGCTATGATGTCAAAGGCAAGAAGTATATCGACACCCCGTCAAAGTATTATTTCTCCGACATGGGATTGCGCAACGCTCGCATCAATTTCCGTCAGGACGAAAAGACCCACATAATGGAAAACGTCATCTACAATGAGCTGTTGATTCGTGGCTTCAACGTTGATGTAGGAGTCGTCCCCGTGGTCATCCGCGACGAGAACGGCAAGCAAAAGCGTTCCCAACTGGAAATTGACTTTGTATGCAACCAAGGTAGCAAACGCTATTATATCCAATCGGCTTTCCGCATGAACAGCGAGAGCAAGGAGCAACAAGAGCAAGCCTCATTGACCAAGGTAAACGATTCGTTCAAAAAGATCATCATCACAGGCGAGGAAAGCCTCGTCCATCGCAACGAGCAAGGCATCACCACGATGAGCATCTACGACTTCCTGCTCAATCCTAATGCCTTGGAGTTATAAAATCTAAGCTCCATCCGTCCTATAAGTCCTTCCATCGCATACAAGTAAAGCAAAGCCCCGAGCATCTGGGATGTCCGGGGCTTCTTGATATTTTGCCTATCCTTATGATAGGAGAATCTGTGATGCGGCATAAGCCACAAATCAGCTGCTGTGTCGCTCCAAATCCTCTAACACAATCTCACACTGCGCTACACCATCCCTGACAACCCAGTGCACGGATTCAACCTCACCAACAGTATCAAAGCATAATCCCTCCCATAATTGATCCTTCGTTGGTTTTGGTTCCGTCTCTTGCTTTCTTGGATTAATATACCATTCGGCCAAGTCGCGCGGCAGAAACTCACAATAATCAAACAGGTCGTCATTGTTTATGATGGCTTCCTTCACGGGATCCCAATCAACTGACACAAATTCCCCAACTCTGGGCGCACATGGAAACTCCGCGTCAAGATGGTAACGGAAAGAACAGCCATTGTTCTTAATATACATACTTACTTTCATATCGCTGAAATTTTTGACAAAAATACATTTTAGGAGTTTCCATTATCTAATCTTCGTTATTATCCTCATACTTCTCCACCTTCTCGCAAACAACTTTTTCGCTGGTGATTGTAACTCCTACACCATCCAGAAAACATTCAACAAAACAGTTATACATGCGGAACTTCATTTCATATAGATACGGCAGCTCAAATGCCCCCTTCATTTCCACCGCATCAATGAATCGAAATGTTGCGATACACTCATAATTGATATTGATTCGCAATACTACTTCATTTCGTTTCCATGTTAAGTCATAGATTTCTGCATCATGGAACTGACATCTGTTTGTGTAGTCATACCCTAAGAATTCGTTTATCTTTTCAAGGCCTTTCACCTTAGATGCAGCAGTTGACGTAACAACTTCTTTGCAATTGTTTTCCGATTGTTCGTAACGTGCAAACTCTAAACTCTTTTCTATTTCCTTCACCTTCTTTGTCGGAACATCCATCCCCATCGAAGCAAGTCGCTTGAAACCTTCTAAAGCCTCTTCCAAGAATGGAATCCTGTCGTATGGTGAAGAATACGGCGACAACCCACAATAGATACGATAACACAGGTCGGGATAACATTCTACTGCTTTATGCTCTTGCAATAAATCGTATGCAACCCGAAAATAGGCATTCGCTCTATCATACTTGTATTGCTTCAAGAGCTTCATACCATACTCATAATACTTAACTCCAACCTCCTTTGAATCCATGTCTATGCCTATTTTCTCCATTGTACAATAGATTTACAACTTCAATGATTCAATAAATGCCAGCTCCATTTCCTTCATGCTGTCACAGAAATCTGCATACGTCTTCGCCGACTTGCAGATTTCTATACCATAGATGGCAAGCTCGAAATGGTTTTCTTTAAAATACTCTTTAGGTATCTCCGTTTGTTTCTGCATCAGTGGTGCCACAAAACCACCTCTTTTCGCCTTAATTGCCGACCCATAAACAATAACCTGATTTTGGTCGTTAGGGTCAACTTTTGTTACCGATTTATAGCTCCCCAACCTCTTATACTTAGCATCAAGCACAAAATCGTCTTTATAGAAATCCGGGTATCTGACTCCTCTTCGTCCCTCGTAAATATAAATACCATTCTTGCGAAGCTTATTTTCTCCATGCACAAAGCCCAGCCCGTCAAGAACGGTATGGACGTACTCTTCCCACAACCAGGCACCATCGAACAGGATGCCGCAAATCACATCATCACTTTCCCCGTACTTTACTTCTTCCATCCGTAAGATCTGCAAGCACAGGGTTTGCAACGGTCGGTACTCTGTATAATATGGGTGCATCCTTAAACGCAGGTTTTTGCTGATGATACTGCTTCGCTCATTCTTGTCGTATAACGGTGTGTGCTCAATGATGGCCGCCACGTTCTCTTTTGTCTCGCCGTCAATATTCAACACCGCTTGGCCATACTTTTTCGTTTTCATATACTCAATAGTATGCCGGATAAGCTCAGTCATATTATTGTCATAACTGTACTCTCGCGTTGAATAAGCGAAGTCGCCAACGAAAGGTGTGTTTCTCGCAATGTGCCTGCCAACATCCACGGTTCCTTTCAAGTGGGCATCATTATACCTATAGTTCTGGTACTCCCTGTAAATGCCTTGGCGCATCGCTGTTTTCAGGAAGTACGGAAACATGAACATGATAAAATCAAACACGTCTTCCTGCTCGTTGTTATGGTTGAGATCAAACAGGTTGAACGACAACACACGCTGAAGCATATAGTGAAGCAGGAAGTCATCTCTTCCCACATCGAATCTCGATTTTATCTTGATTTGTAGATTGCCCACGCCAATGAATCCCATCACATTGCCAGTTTTTACGTGTACTTTGTCAGGGTCACTGGTGCTCTCAATTTCCATAACAGTTGCATCCCCAATTCTATCATCAGACTCATCTATGCTGTATGGGAAGATAAGCATGTTTTCATTCTCCCTACACAGCTCCGCAACCGTCTTTTTCGCTATAGGAAACAAGGCGGCCACATCTTTTCTGGTGAATGCACCCTCGTTAGAATTGTTGTTATCTGTCAGGTTAATTCTCATCTGTCAACTCTTCAGCTGCTTCTTTTACATCAAAATAAGCCTTGGCGAACTTGTCAAGAATATCATTCGACTTGCGGAAACCTCGCAGATATTCTTTCAGCAATGGTTCAATGTTCATTTCCCAAAGCTTCTTGAAGTCACCTCCGTTCTCTCCGAGCTTTAGGAAATAGGACGGGCCTATGCTATAGGCAGCACCCAAACCGCCAGTGCCAGCAATGACTTCGTTCAATCGTTTCATGGCCGCCTTAGCCTCATCTGCACAAGGCAGCGAGTCGAGCATGGTTTGGGTGTCCTCAGGCGTGATTTCTTTCCAAGTAAACCTACGGCGCATGGCAAAGTCCATGCTTTCCACCGAGCGGTCAATATCGTTCATCGTTCCGATGATATAGACATTTTCTGGCACATAGAAACCTTTTTTGAAGATGTCGCCCTCTTCGATGAGATTCTGATATTGGCTTTGCACCATGCCTTTTTCACCCCTATAGCCAGGGTCAATGGAATAGAACAGCTCACCGAAAATTTTTGATATTTCACCTCGGTTGATTTCGTCAATGATGAAGACGAAAGGTTTGTCAACCTTTACTTGTTCAGAATCGTATTTCCTAACAATACCCAGCGCCTCTTCAGCTGAAATATTCGCGCGATAAACTGTAGAAAGGGTAAAGGTCTTTCCTTTGTTTAGGTCAACGATATTTTCCTTAATCCCTTTGACCAACCATTTCACCGCTCTGTACCTTGGATAATCACCGCCTTCTTCCCGGTACTCGTAGTCACCTGTAACTATTCCAACAGCATCTATTTCTTTGGCTGAATAGCAGGACAAAACTATATCTCCGATTTGCATAGATGATTGGAACGCGCGAAGCACATTTTTACCCCCATCTTCAAACTCTGTAAAGTCATTGAAGTCTTCCACGTTTCCATACCCGCTCCATCCGATTCGAATATATCCATTGTTCATGCAATCTTTTCTGGTAGGATTGTCTCCAGTCCCTTCCAATGACACCTTCCAGACAGTAGGATTGTCGTTCAGTTCACCAAAAACCTCCTTGTCGGTTGACCGTGAAATAACAGCTCGTTTGCAAAACTCCTTGAACACACCATCTTTTCGTTCAAAACCTACATTTCCATTTCCATCCTTAATAGGCCTCAACCCCTCCACAAAATCAGTATAGTCGTAGGAAGGATGGAACTGGACAAATTTGGTTTCCGCTTTCATTACTTTGGCAATCTCTTTAGCCAAATAGGTTTTGCCCGTTCCTGGCGCACCTGTCAGGATAAGGTTGCGGTTCGACATCAATAGATCGATGTAAGGTTGTAGTTTTGTATTCATAGTTTCAGAAGCGTTTTCGTTTTCGATATTCAATAATTCAATGATATGCTGTGCTTGTTTGTCTGTTGTGCCATGGAAGAAAAGACTGTTCCCAATCGCATAATCCTCAACAGGAGCTTCAAGAAATGGCAGATGCCATTCTATATTTCGGCACATCGGGTCTGCTTTAGATTCGTCAAAAAGACAATCAGAAGCGAACTTGCCCCAGCCAAATAATAGATGGGACCGCTTGCCATTCTCCGTTTTTGATTTGAACACGACCACGATATCATCCGGCTTAGCTTCATGCACGAAATTCCAGTATGCAGTGGGAATATTGGTGTCTTTATTACCGACATCTTCTTGATAAGCCTTCAAAAGTGCGTTTTTGGACTTATAAGGCCTGAAGTCTTTGATGGTTTTTGCTGACGAGCCGCAACACAGCATTGTCTGATTGGCTGTTTCTTTGTCACCACTCCAAAGCCATACGCGCCTTTTTTCACTCCATGCCAATGCTCCGATATAGCCCAGTCTATCATGGATTTTACACACCAGCATCCAAACCATATCCTGTGCTAACAGCAAGTCGCTTTTCCGCTGTCCTTCTAGCATGGGCGAAACAAGGCTCTGAAGCTCCGCATCCTGCTTAGCCAAATCAGACAAAGGACGAATCATGTCAAGATAATGCTCATAACACGACCCCGTAGGCTTTCTTTCTTCGCTCAAATATCTACAAAGGTTGTCATACATTCCTTCGTATTTGTAGAAAGTGTACTTGTCAGGATTGCAACACGTAAGAATTGTTGCCGCAGTCCGCTCATCATTGGCCTTGCTATTATATCCATCCGGGGGAAGTAAACCTGGCACCGCTACTTTGAATTTCGCTATTCTATCATGTAGCGGTTGACTTTCATCAGCCAATTCATTCAATATCTTTTCAAATTCTTCTTTTTCGCTTTTTACCAGGTATTTGAGCGTCTTATTGTCTCTTACAACATCAATCAGATTTATAAACCCGCCTTTAGTGGCATTATTGGAATGCGTAACGCCATCAGCAACGATGTTATATGGATTCTTTCCTTTACTGGAAGTGATGAGTTCCCATTTATAAAGCTCGTCATAATTCTCTTCGCGAATAGGAATTTCTTTACGCAACTCTTTGTATCGTTCAATCAAAAACCAATACAGATACTCTCTAATGGCTGCGACCAACTCAGGGCGCAAAGTCCATTCAAACACCCCCTCATCCTTACTTGACACATTCTTGCCAGTTTTCATAGGAATTGGCCAATACGTGTTGCTGCCATCTTCATTGAACACCTGAAAACGAGCAAGCCTGTTCTGTACAGATCTTCCAAAACTCCTAATCAACGCATTAAGAGAACTGGCGTTCTTACCCAAACGATTACGAACTGCTACGCATGTTCCCTTATTCTCTGGCATATAATAGTAGCAAATCACAGCCTCCTTATACTTTTCAGGAACCGCTTCGTCTTTCAGTATTTCAAGCCATTCATCCTTGCTAATATCTACTTCGCAAGTAAACGTTCCCTGCGGGCCTTCTTTGGTGTATAGTTTCTCCATTTACATCCGGGTTTTATTGTGGCAAAAATAGTGAATGTTTGCTTATGAAACCGAATTGACAAATTAATAAATGAATATAATCGAAGTGATTGGAGCATTTCCACTAAGTATGACTTAATGATAAATGTTGATAAACATATAAAAAGCATTACCTTTGCAAATCCTTACCCTTAGCTTTATGAAAGCGTCTATATTATTCAAACAATATGTCTGGCTCGTTGATACCATACGCCGAGCGGGTCGCATCACGCTGCGCGAGATCAACGACCGCTGGCTCCGTACCGAGATGAGCGATGGTATACCATACAGCCGCACCACATTCCGCCGCCACCGTGAAGAGGTGGAGGAAATGTTTGGCATTGTCATCGATTGCGACAACGAGAACCGATACTATATCGACGACCCCTCGTTGATGAGCAATGACAGTGTGCCTCGTTGGATGCTTAGTACCCTTGCCGTGAGCAACATCGTCAGCGAAGCTCGTGGCTTGCACGACCGCATCCTTCTGGAAAGCATCCCCAGCGAAAGCGAACACCTGCAAATTGTTATTGAGGCCATGCGCAACTCACACCGCATCAGTGTCACTTACCGCCGTTACGGTGATGCCAAGCCCTCAGTCTGGAAACTTGAACCGTATTGCATCAAACTCTTCCGTCGTCGCTGGTACTTGCTTGGCCGTTTCAGCGATGCTGGATATATCACCCTTTCCTTTGACCGTATGCTGGAAATCAACGTCACCGAAGAGACTTTCAAGTTGGATCGCAACTTTGATGCGCAAACCTACTTTAGCGACTACTTCGGTGTGATGACCGACGACCGTGTGCCGGTACAGCCCATAGTGTTACGTGCCTACGGCAACGAACCGTATTACCTTCGTGACTTACCGCTGCATCCTTCACAAAAGGAAATCGCGGTCACAAAAGATTACACAGATTTTGAAGTAACCCTGCATCCGACCCGCGACTTTTTGGCTCACATCCTTTCACGTGGTGGATGGCTACAGGTAATATCTCCCCAAGATATAGTATCGGAAATCGAGCAAATGTTACAAGCTGCACAAGAAAATTACAAATAATTTTCGACTGGCCCGTTTTTTGGCGCAGTGGGTATATACTTTTGCATCGTTCAACCAATTAAAACAGTAACGATATGAAAGCACACAGCCAATTTTTCACCGACTGTCACCTGGCAGGACGCAAGTATCACGATGCAGATCTGGTATGGGACGACCTTAAAGTAGGTCAGACCGTTCGCCTTGAACGTGATGAGCAGAACTATCACGATGCCTACGCAATCCAAGTCATCTACAACAAAGACGGCGAAGACTATCTGTTAGGCTATATCCCTCGCTCCGACAACCAGCAGCTTGCTTCTTTCTTTGAAATGGGCTGGGGCGACATCTTCGAGTGCCGCATCTCCAAGCTGAATCCCGAAACGCACCCTGAGCAGCAGGTACAGCTTACCATCAGAATCCGCCGCCGCGACGAAGAAGAAACCACAAACAACACAACAAGAAAACGCAAATAATTATGGAATCAACAATCAAAGTGGTGGGCACTGGTAGCATTCACGTGGTGCCCGATGTTACACGCTTAGATATTAGCATCAACCGTGTATTTAAGACATACGAAGATGCCTATGCCAGTGCAAAGGAGAACAGCACGTGGATGGTGAAAATACTGGAGTATAATCAGCAATCTGGCAAACTGGCCAAAACCATCAGAATGGACATTTCCGAACACAGCGAAAACATCTACAAAAACGGCAGTTATGTTGGGTCGAAGAAAGATGGTTACGACCTCGAACAACGAATTAAAATAGACCTGGGTATGGATACTGTTTTGGTGAACAATATCATCAAAGGTATAGGTAAATTTATTCCTGGTGCTCAAATCAGTGTAGGTTATACCCTAAAAGATCCTCGACCCACTCAGCTTAAGATACTGGAACGTGCTGTCACAGACGCTCGTGATAAAGCCTCAATTATGGCAAAAGCTGTAGGCCGCGAGCTTGGAGAAGTCAAAGAGATTGAATATGGTGAAATGGATGTCCACATCTATTCTGAGGCACGTTCGATTCACAGCAATGAAGAAGCCTCGGCAAGCACCCCCAACGGCCTCGATATTACCCCTGATGACCTGGCTGTATCCGATAATGTGAATGTTGTTTGGTTTCTGAAATGATATGGGAACGGATATACATATACATGTTGAATACCAGAGCTGTAGAAAAGGCAAGAAACCACAGTGGATACATTCTAGAGAAAAATTCACTGGTGATAGAATTTATGCGGTATTTAGTGTTCTAGCAGGCGTATATGACTACATCAAACCGCTTTATCCTCCCAGAGGTCTGCCTGATGACATTACTTTGATAACCTATAAAGATTATAAGGATTGGTTAGGAAATGCACATACTGAAAGTTGGCTTACAACAAAAGAGTTCAGCGAATGTATTGTTACCTTTGAAAAAATATGTAGAGAAAACAATCCTGATGAATACGTCGATAGAATACTAAAGAACTATCATCATATTCTCAAATACATGAAAGATTCTGATGATGAAGGAGAACCTGCCAGAATCATATTTTGGTTTGACAACTAAAGGAAATAGGAATGAGTATTTCAAAAAACAATTCTGAGCCTGACATCAATCGGCTGCGTGAAATGATAGCCCGCTGCCAATGGACGTATGCCAAGACCATGCCGTGGTGTCCCCACGAGTACATTGTCCGTGGCAAATGCCCATTGTCTTACGATGAGTTCATGTACTTTGTTGATATGCAACGCCGCTTTGGCATTCGCCAACGTTGGGGCAACTACAATTTACCATACCTCCATATTGACGGCTATAAATACTGGACAATGGATGACACTTATGAAGATACAGATGTCATCAATAGGGAGAAAGAATGATTTTAAAAAGTTGTATCTTTGGAGCCAAATAAAAACCACGTACAAATGTCCGACTACCGCATAATAGGCCCACGTGAAGACGGCTATATCGCCTATGAAGAAGGTTATTACATGGGCATTATGGACAAAGAGCATAATGTTATCATAAGCACAGAAAAGCATTACCGCTCTATCGATGTCTTTATGAATGGTGTGGCCATTGTCTTCTACTACGACCATAAGCTTGAAGAAGGTGGTTGGGGAATGATAGACATTCAGGGTAATGTGGTTTGTGAATGCAAATACTGGTATATAAAGCTTTTGGCTGGATCACTCTATTTGGTACAGGTTACTCCTGGCGGTAAAGAGAACCTGATGTGGAGCGATGGAAAGATGGTCTTCAAAGAATCCTACGGTTCTCTATATGGTTATCGTAATGGCTACATCATTGCCTGCAACACTATCCGTAAGACTAAAACCACTCCAACGCGCTATCTTAAAGGGCTGCTTCATGTCCGTGGCGAAGTGTTGCTGCCAGTGGAATATGACAAGATTGAGTGGATGGAAGATTATGATAATTATCTCTATATCGCTCGTGAAGGTCATTTCGGCTATGTGAAAGCGCTCTACGGTGAGCATGCCGGCATTGAGTATGACGTAGAATTGCCTGACCTGTGGCAAGGAGTGGAGGGCACCGTATGCGAAGGCTGTATTTACACTCGTGGTATTCAACCAGGCGGCAAAGGTTGTGGCCGACTGTTTACCCGCTCATTCCGCGACCGCAGCCTGAAAGGTCATTGTGAATACCGTAAGACTAAACTAAACGAGCCTTCACAAGCTGAGCGAAAAGCAATTGAACGGTGGAAACTTTATCTAAAGTTGGAAGACCCATTCAAAGAACCTCGCCAGTTGGTAAAAGATTTCATAGAAGAAAAACTTGATGGTGACATCAACCGTCTCGTAGATTACGACTTTCGTCAACTTGAAGGCATGAAACGCTATGGCGATACCCACGGCTATTCTTATGGCATCTACCAAACCGATTTGGTATGTGCCATTTGTACCATAATCTTCAATGATATTGCCTCAAAAGAGGTGATGTTTGACAAAAAGTATGGTAATCTAATTCTTAGACCATCGCCTGTGATACAAGAAAAAATGTGGGGTACACAGGTCGGTGATTGGTTCTTCATGCTTTCACGCATCCCTTATGGCGATAAAGCTCCATGGGTTGAACGTATCAAACCTTGCGCCGACCTTTGCAAAACCATTGGAAACATATATCTACAGCCATCGTATCTATCAGGTTACCGAAACTGCAATGTGTTTGGCCGTTTCCTTATTGACCACATGCTTAACGATCTGCAAAACGCATTGGTTGCCAACAAAGGTAGTAAGGCAATCATGTCTACCATATCAGGCTCAAAAAAATTCTTTGAACCCTATTTCGGCCAACAAGGTTGGGACTTGTTGATGAAGCGTTGGCTTTTCGACGAGGTGCTGATGGATTACTACGGCAACCCTGAGCCTTTCACCGAGGACTTTTCACTTTGTGACCAGACTCCTCCTAAAGTCTACTTCAAAGCATTAGATCAATGCATTAACCTCTGCCACGAATTGATTCCCAATCGTTCAAAACGTATGGTGAAACAATTAAAAGAAAAACTTCATTGAAAACAAATTATCTAAGATGATTACAGATAAAGAATACCCTGCAACACACTCAATGTCTACCGCCTGGTATATAGCTGATGATGACGGCAATGTGGGCATCATGGATTTCAATGAAAATGGCCCTGTACCTTGGCTCACAGAAGAAAATTGTATTGAGAATCTGATATATGGGCACGACGAGGATTTTGAAAACAAAGTGTTTTTGCCGATTGCATTGACAGATGAACAGATAGACGATTTGATGGATAATCCTCATTCTCCTGAAGAAGAAAAGTTATGGTTTGACTGTATCGTTCAAATAAACCTAGAAAAAGAAAAGGAGTTTCTTGAGCTGGCCAAGAATCCTGATTTTGACCTTGAACACTGTATCTCGAAAGAACGTGGACTATATGATATTGATGCATATCGCAGTACATCTGAGTCAATGATTGATGACCGTTACCAAGTATTAGAGCACTCTTCTCTAAAAAAAATGATTGACCAAAATATCATCATACAAGTGTTCAACAAAAAAGACTTTTGGATGAACGACGAATGGGATGATGATGAAATTGTTCACGAAAAACATTATTCTTCGGCTCCTTATTATCTATTCCACCAACCATATTGGACGGAAGAACTCCCTGTGTGTATGAATGTTCCTAAATGTCCTGTGAAATTGGAACAGATTCCAACGAAGCTAAGAGAAAGAGTTTTCAGAATTCCTGTTAGGTTTAAAGAAACTGTGCGTTTTCAAATAGCTGAATGGTATCCATGTGCTGCATCGGGCGTATCAACCAAGATAGAAAATGTTGATGGTTGTGAATATGAATTATTGCCGTTAACAGACGGCTCAATGGCCTATATCTGTACAGACATAATTTTACCATCGGAGTTTTTCCGTTATTGCTCCGAAAAGGAATTATATCATTGCTCTAGCTGTGAAAGCCACTGCCATACTTGTAACGACAAATGCTTCACAACCAAACCTACAGTTCTCGTGGTCATGCATCCTCTCGAACAATGGGACTATTTAAGGCAAACTGAGTCAGACAGTCTTATGTTGCGTAGCATTTGGATTCCTTTTTTGCCCAAAATACCATTGAAAATACCAATTGGCCCTGGCGTATTATCTTCAAGCCCTTACGAATCCTATGTTTCGTCTGAGACTATTTCAAAACATGTCAATAGTGATATGCTGATGAAGTTTCTCAGCGATAACAGAAAGTATCTTGAAGACATGATTGCCCGCTTCAATCCAAGGGTAATTATCTTATGTGAAGCTGCTGTAACATTTTTGGAAAAACTATACAAAATTGCCAAAAACCAAATCACGATCAATGGCGTTGATTATCCATTGTATAGGCAGTCAGAGGTTGAGAGTAACAGAAAAGAGATTGAGCGTTTGGCAATGCTTCCATATCAAGGCAAAAAGATACCCCACATCATTTCAGTCGAGGAAATGGAAAGGATAAATCAAAGATGATAGAACTCCTCTCCATTGACCTCTCTAATTATTGCTCAAAGCAGTGTTCATTTTGCTATAACCATAGCACCCGCAAGGGAAACACGCTCTGGCAGCCTTCCGAGGTGATTGCTTTTGCCTCTGATTGCATTAAGCATGGCATTAAAGCAGTGTCTTTGGGCGGTGGTGAACCATTCGAGTATGAAGGTATCTTCGATGTCATCAAAGCGCTATATCCTCAATGTTATCTCTCTGTCACCACCAATGGCTTGCCTCTTGAAAATTCTGTCGTTTGGCATAAGCTGCAGCAATGCAAGCCCGACAAGATTCACGTCACAATTCATCATCCAGACGATGATAAAGAAGTGCAAAGGGTGGAGGCTCTGCTTCCCAAGATAGGTTCTATTGGGATAAAGCCTGGTCTTAATCTATTGGTAGGCGCTGACAATTTATCCGCTGCCGCTGATGTGTTTCAGCGGTTCTTGCAATTGTTGGAAAGAGACCAAATCATCCTTGTTCCTCAACGTTTTTCAAACACACCTTCTGCAAATCAGCTGTCTTTTGTGGCTGAAGGTAAACCGTTCCAGAGTCCTTCTTGTTTACTGGGCTGTAATCGTCCTAATAATTTCTGTTCGGTCTCTTGGGATAAGAAAGCAAACTCGTGTAGCTTTGCTGGTGGGAAGGAGTTTCTTCAATCTCTTGACTACAAAGGATTGATAAAAGCTTTGAATCGGGTAGAGTGGACTACTTGTATGGATTAGCATCTTGTATATTTTTATTTGGGCGCATCCCCCGCCGTCCCTGAAGCTCCATCGATAGGGAAGCATCGACAGGCCGTCGGGGGGCGGGCTTTCCGGGGGTACGCTATCGCTCCCGTGCTTTGCTCCATTCCGCGATGGAACACTGTTCGTTCCTCACGGTGTTCCCCGCTCCATTACGCAAACCACCAAGCCCCTCCAATCCCTTGCGCGTTCCCCGCAGTAAAGCCTCAACGAGTAGGAAAGCCCTTACTCCGCTCTAAGGCTTTAACCCTGGCTTTTACCGTGGGGAAGCATCTTTTAACATCACCATCCCATCCCCGTCAAGGTGTTCCGCCCACCGTCGAAGCCCTTGTACTGTGTGCGGCAGTGCAACGGTCGCTATCATTCCGCTACAGGCACGGTTCGTACCTCTCTGTGCCTTCCGCTCCATTAACGCGCCCAGCATTGCCTTCCCAGTCCTTTAGGCATCGTCGGCGGTCTCCACATCGTGTTTGTCCCGTCAACCGCACAAGGCCTGCTGCTGCCATTCGCCGCTACGGTCGCTCACGGGCGTTGCCAAAGCTAACGAACTCCCTCAGCTTCTACTAAGGTCCGCGGCCTGACGACTACCTTTTCGCTCCGTCGGGCAGACGACGCTTCCGTACCTCCAGCGTCGTCTGCTCGCTCCGCTTTCAGTCCGTTGTCAGGTCGCTGGCTACATCACCGCCATAAAGCTATATGATTAGAATAAGCCACACCCGCCGCAGTCGGTCGCCCGTCACCCACCCAAAAACGCCTGTGGACTCCACTCCGCGGCCAATATCAGCAGCCGCACCCCGTAAGAGGGCACCGACCCTTCACTATAAGTCCCATCTGTCCTATAGCTCATATTATTAGCCTCTACCGACCAAGCCGCCGCTGTCACGGTTTTTGCAAGGCTTGGACTTTTACTCTGCCTCCCCAAAGCTGTGCGGTCAAGCCGCCGAGCAGGGTGGCTGTCCTCGTTCCTGCGGTAGACCACTCTGCTCGTCGACATCACCGCCCAGCGCCGCGCGACGGCCTGCCTCTACTTCTAAATCGCCCTGGGCAAGAGTCTCGCGGTCGCGGGCTTCATCATTTTTTCTTGTGGCCCTTGCTCCGCTGAGACACTTGCCCAGGTCGGCCACATGGTTATTTGAAAGTCCCTGCTTCTATGGAAATCTAATGAAAGGCCGTCGCGCCTTACCCACAGCTTGAGCTTGATGATGGGCAAAAACACCGCGCCAGCGGCTGTCCCAACTTCTATCTTTAAACATCAACGGAACTTTAAGCATCTTGGCCACCGCACAACCCACCCAATAAAAAACCGAGGGGGAAATCGGTGTTCCCTGCGTCGCCGCTTCTTGCGCCTACCTTGGTGTGCGCAAGGCTATAACGAGCGCTGATGAAAACAAAATGCTGAGCTCCTTCGTCGTGCGCTTTTGCTTTCATCGGCGGCCTTGCGCAACACCGCCGCTTCCTTCGTCTGTCCCGCGACAAGCGTTCCGCTGCGCTCCACTGGCGCGGCTCCAGACGAGCGTCAGCGGCTCCAAGGCCAGCCGCTTTCGTGGC
>LPNG01000032.1 GCA_001543395.1 Candidatus Alcium sp. F082
AGAATCAAGTTAAGACTAAAAGGAAAGAGTCCGGTACAATACCGAACTCTTTACCATGATAATTAATGTTTAACCGTCCAACTTCTGGGGGTCACATCAGCGTCGCTCCCCTCTTTCTTTTTAGTTTATTAAGGATTTTGCGTGACCGTTATAGACACGGTCTTTCCTGATTCTGCCTTGATGCGAATCACGCCTGTACGAGGCCTTGGTCCTGCTAAAGGCTGAACTGTCACCGTCACATCCTTTGAGCCAAAGCCAGAGGTAGGCGAACAGCTCATCCAATCCACATCAGTGACCACCAGCCAGTTTTGGTTAGAAGTCACGTGGAAAGTGAAATCAGCGCCTTCGGGTCTGACGTCCATTTCGGTAATGTCGGTCTCAAGCAGATCGGGCTTGCCTTCCTGGACCACAACGATCTCATCCATCACTTGCCCGTTATGAGAAGCGCTGACAAAACCAATTCTAGGCTCTTCGCTTGAATTCTGGTCGACGATGAGATAAACCGTTGCGTTGCCTTGCATCGCTTGTGCGGGGACATTGGAAATCCAATCCGATGCCGCCAACATCCATGACGAATTGGAAGTCACCTCGATGGCTGCGCTTGTGGTACCTGTATAGGCAACGTAAAGGGTGTCGGGCGAGAGTTCGACCCAAACCTGTTCGTCACCCGCTTCCTGAGTGGCTGACAGCACTTCGACCAAACCGTTTGACTTCAACTTGAAGTGGGCCTCACGTGGTTCCATCACAGTATTGGGGAGTGCGGTAATCGTAACCGTTGCGTTACCCGAACCCGTTTGCGGTGAAACCGACAGCCATTCTTCGTTGATTTCGAACACCCAATCCGTATCACAGCCGACATTAATGGTCTGCTGACCACCTTCTTTCCCAAACTGGAAAGAATGCGGATCGACTTCAAGGAAATGCGGGTCGGGTGAGGCTTCTTGCTTGATGGTAAGCATAGCTTGAGCATCTCCTGCTGTAGTAAAGACAACCAAGGCTTGACGATCTACATAAACGGGATTCTCGCCCACGGTCACGCTAACGGTAGCGTCGCCAGTACCTTCGGTCATGCTCAGCGTGACCCAATCGGCTTCGGTGGAGGCAGTCCAACTGTCTTCCGTGGAGACAAGCGCCGTTTTGGTTTCGCCCGTGCACTCAAAGCCAATGATGTTGGGTGTGACTGTAATACCTAACACAGGATTAATGGTCTGCACGACATGAACTGTAGCCGTAGCCATGGCAGCATTGCCAATAACCACATCACCCTCGCGCGTATTGGCCATTTCACCTGCGATAGGACTGATGCTCAAGGTAACCACCTCGTTATTAACCCCAGTCGTTACCGAGCAGTTTATCCATTGAGGTGCTGTGACTTCCCACTCGATATTTGAAGTCACCTGAACACTATATTCACCTCCCTCGGGGCCACAAGCAATTGAGGTCGGATTGACAACGACATAATACATCGGTGCACGTTGGGTCACGGTCAACTCGGCGCTATTGTCCTTCGTCGTGGCCTTAATGATTCCCTGGCGGGCTTCAGCACCCATATAATTCTCCACATTGACGGTCAACGTTGCGCCTCCATTGCCCGAATGCGGGTCGACGGTAATCCAATCGGAGGTCTCGCTGATGCTCCACTCTCCGTTTGACGTCAGTACCACTTCAAAACTACCCCCTTGGGCATCCATCTCCTGAGTTGTGGTAGAGAAGGAAACCGTAACGGGTTTACGGCAGCCGACAAAGGCAAAAGCCACAGCTGCAACAATCAAAAAAGTAAGTTTTTTCATATGCTTTGTTGTATTAATTCGTCGAAGATAAAACGATAATTCCTACTGTTTAGTATACTGAAGCGAAAAAAAGGTGCGTCGAAGAAACCGACGCACCTCATATTATGGAAACAACGCTGTACTGTTTAGATTAGAAAATCTCAGTTCTGTTGTCTTTGATCTTAGCCTGGTTTCTGATGGCATTGTACACAGCGCCGCCACCGACCTTATTGGTGAACTGGCTGGTCTTCTCTCTGATGATGTCAGAGTAGTCGGTAAGAGGTGCAGGCTGGTTGAACTTCACGTTCTTGATGATGAAAGCGCTGCTGTTGCCGGCGACAGGACCAACCTCTTCACCTTCCTTCATACCGAGCAGGGTACCGATGATGTCGGCTTCGACACCAAAGTTGCTCAGCACGCGGGAATCGAGAGTGATATCGGAGACCGAGGTGGACTCGGCACCCAATTCATTGACCATTCTAGTCACATCGTTACCACAAGCCTTCAGCTTCTCAACGGCCAGCTCGCCTTTCTTCTTGTTGAGGATCTGGTACTTGGCCTGTTCAATGACAGCGTCCATAGGAGCATAACCCTCGTGAATCACACCCGTCAGAGCAGCCACAACCAGCATGTTGTCAAGTTCGAAGATCTTTTCAGAAACATCACCCTTCTTGGTCTTCTCGTCGAAAGCCCAACGGACGATTTCGCGCGGGTTGTCGATACCAGCGATCTGATAGGTCGACTTGCTCATCTTAGGCATGCTGCGCTTGGTGAGACCCTGTTCTTCGATGGCCTTGTTGAATTGGTCATAGGTTCTGTTCTCGGTGACGAACTTGTTGGCTTCAGCATAGATAGACTGATAGGTCTTGGTGCTGGAGATAATTTCGTGGGTCAGGTAAGCCAGACGGGCTTTGGGCTGAGGTTGGGTCTTGTCGGTCACCTTAATGATATGGTAACCATAGGGGGACTCAACAACACCCATGGTGCCGACGGGGTTGTTCACCACAAAATCGTTGAAAGTGGGAACCATCTGACCATCGGTGAACCAGCCGAGGTCGCCGCCCTTGTCTTTCGAACCCGGGTCGGTCGAGTTGGCTTTGGCCAGCTCGGCAAACAGTTCTTCGTTCTTGGCGTCGCTCTTCAGCTGGGCCAGTAATTCGTTGGCTTTAGCCTCGGCGGCTTCTTTGCTGATGGTGTCTTGGCTGTTGTAAGCGCCCTTGAAGGGGATCAGGATATGGCTGGCCATCAAGGAATCGGGGCGGTTCTGCATATCAACGATACGAACCAAGTTGAAAGCATCCTCGCTCTCGTAAGGGCCATACACATAACCCACGCCATTGCCATTCTCGAAGACGGCCTTTTGGACGGCTTCAGAGACATCGTTCTTGCCCACCCAAGTGCTGTCGTAACGCTGATCTGAGTTGGCGTTGACGAAGTTGATCACATTGTCGGTGGCTTGGAAGTCGTTTCTCATGTCCTGCACATACTTCAGGGCTTCCTGACGGTCTTCCAACGACGGTTTGATATCGAACACCACATACTCGATGTCGCGGCGCTCGTCAGTCTCATAACGGTATTTGTTCTCTTCGTAGAAAGCCTTATTGTCGGCGTCAGTGACCACCACCGTTGAATCGGGAATCGTGGTATAACGCAGAGCGATGACGTCTGCCGAAGCCTTTCTATTCTTGATCTCGTAGTATTTCTCGGCCAAAGCGGTAGGAAGGAAATAGGAAGCCTTCACCAGGTTGTCGAACTTGGTCTCCAAACGGTTGGCCTTCAATTCTCTTTCAAATTCAATCCAACGATCGTAGTACTCGGCGGGGAGATTATTCAGGTTCTGGAGATACTCGTTCACGCGCTCTCTATCGAAATTGCCATTGCCGTCGCCAAAGCTCTGGACGATCCACGGGTGCGGGTTGTCGCCAGTCATCTGGTCGAGCAGTTCCTCAGAGGTGACGCCGATACCAGCGGCTTCATATTCCTTGCCCATGAGGTTGTCCTTGATCATCTGTTCCAAGGTGTTGTTGTAGATGCTGTAGGTTTCAGCGGAAGAGAGGTTGTTGGTGTTGCTTGAAGACCTTCTGCTTTCAAGATTCTTTTCCTTCAATTGCTCATAGTCTCTCACCGGGATCTTGTCGCCGTCAACCACTGCAACGGTGGGACCGGTGCTTCTTCCCTGACTCTGGAAAAGGTCTTGTAAGACAAACGCTAACAATGCGAGACCGATGATTGCAATTAACAATCCGGAGTGTCTTCTGATTTTTTCAATTGCTGCCATAATTCTATTGATCTATTAACTATTAAACTTCATTTTTTGAGCGTGCAAATTTAGTAAAGATTTCGACGCGCAGGGATAAATGTTTGATTTTTCTTTCAAAAAACCCTAAAAAGCATAGTTTAAACCAATGCAATAAATTGGTATTCAATTATTTACTAACGACTTTTAATTCAACTTCGTCCAATTTCATATTGGATGCTTTGAGGATTTTGATGCGATATTGGCCTATTTCGAGCACCTGATCTTGTTCGGGAATGCTCTCACAATAATGCAAAATCATGCCCGCCAGTGTCTCATAATCGTCGGAAACGGGCAAGTCGAGTTTATAGGTGTCGTTGAGATAATCTATTTCAAGTCGGGCAGAGAAAACGAAAGTGTTGTCGTCAATGACCTCCTCCTTTTCCTCTTCCACGTCATACTCGTCATCAATCTCGCCAAAAATCTCCTCTACCACATCCTCCATGGTGACGATGCCGGCTGTACCGCCAAACTCGTCGACGACTGCAGCCACGCCTTGACGCTTCTGGATGAAATGCTTCAGCAAACGGTCGGCAGTATAGGTCTCGGGGAAGAAATCGATACGACGAACCAGGTCCGAAAGGGTCACCTCTTTGTGGCCCGCAATGGCGCGTACCACATCGTTGAGATGCACATAACCCACTATGTCGTCGATGCTCTCGCCAATCACGATCAGTTTGGAGTGTTTGGTTTCTTCGAAACGGGCTTTCACGGTCTCCAGCGAATCAGTCAGCTTCACCGACTCGATCTCATTGCGTGGGCCCATACACTCGCGCAACTTCACCGAGCGGAATTCCATGACATTCTGGAACAATTGTATTTCCTGCTGCATGTCTTCGTCGGCTTCCTCTTGGTCGGCATATTCTGCGATATAGTCGTTCAAATCGACGGTGCTGAATTTGTATTCCTGGCTGTCGACCTTCATACGTAACACGTAACGGATGACAAACTCCGAGATGCCAGTATACAACAGGGTCAAGGGATAGAAAAGGCAATAGCAGACAAAGGTCGGGAAAGCGAAAAACGACAGGATGGCGTTGGGGTTGATGCGGAACAACATCTTGGGCAGAAACTCGCCCACCAGCAGCACCAACAGGGTGGTAAGGATGGTCTTCACCAGAAGCACCATGAAGTCGTTGTCGAATGCAATGTACTGCAACCAATGGTTGACGGGTGCGTCGAGCAGTTGCGACATGCTCATGCCATAGATGATAAGGGCGATGTTGTTGCCCAGCAGCAGCGAGGTGATGAAACGCGACTGGTTCTTGAAAAACAGGCTGATCAGCTTGGCGGAAAACGAATTCTTGGTCAATTCGACCTCCAGTTGCAGGCGGTTGATGCTATTGAAGGCAATCTCAAGACCCGAGCACAGGGCGGAGAAAAACAGGGAAACCGCAACGACAATCCAGCTATTCATAGTCATTCCTCCTCATCAATGTCGAGCAAGGCACTGCCCGAATACATGGTATATTCCGAGAAATCCTCCTTGGCGACCAAACTGTCGGCCTCGATTTGTTTGTCGGGCGTAACGATTTTCACATGCGACCGTGTGTAGAGCATCTTTAGGTTCTGATACCAAAACAGCTTATCGGAATACATAGTCTCGTCGCTGCCAAAGTTCTTCACGACCACATTGCCTTGTGCCTCAATCAAGCCGGTCTTACCATAGCTCTTTCCATAATCGGCATGCAATTCAGTCTTCTTCTGCTGTTTGTCGTACATATACACATCGAAGCCCAGAGGAAACTCCATGATTTCATCTTCCGTCTCCATACGAACCATGCGGGGTGTACGCAGTTCGATGCTGACCATACCCGAGTCGCTACGATAGAAAACCACGCTATCGGCGATGATGCCCGACAGCGTGTCGTCGGACCCCATGGCTTGCACAAGCGCATCGGGGTTAGAACACGAAAACAACATCACAGCCATGAAGGCTGTGATGTTGAGTATGATTCCTATTTTCAGGATGTTTTTCAATTACTTCTTAGCTCTGATGGTCGTCGTTTCGCCGATCCATCCACCCACGTTGAAGGACTGGCCTTCGCTGTAGTCGTTGAAGAAGATGGTTTCCATCGACGGGAAGGCGGCGGTGTAGGCGCGGATCAGACCGTTGGCCTTGTCGGCGCATGAAGGATCGATAGCCTTAGCCTTCAAGCACTTGTCGACGGCTGCCCAGAACACGGCCTTGCTTTCGATTTCGCCGCTGAACTGCTTGGCGCTGCCAGCATACAGCATGGCGATGAGGAGGTAAGGCTCGCCGTTGGTCGGGTCGACCTGAGCGGCTCTTCTGTAGATGTCACGTGCGCGCGACAGGCTGCCCATGTTTTCGTAGCACATACCCAGGTTACGATAGGCACGATACTTACGGTCGTTGTTGTCGGTCTTGGTGGCCTGCTCAAAGAAGGTGGCGGCATCGCTCCATTTTCTATCCTTGAAGAACTTGACACCCAAGCTGTAGGAAGCCTCCGGGCTGGGCTCCAGCTCGTTGAGTCTGACGGCAGCGTCCAAGAAGAGCTTCGAGTCGGTGCAGTCCTTCTTATCCAAGATGGTGGTGATGCGCTTGAGGAGCACCACGTCGTCGGGCGTTTCCTTCATCTTGGCGCTGAACACCTTGATCAGGTCTTCGCACGAGGCATAGGGCTGGAACAGGTTGTCGAGGTTGCTCTTCACACCCTTATTGATGTTGATGTTCTTCTCGTTCTTCTCAATCTGCTTGTCGAAGCCGGACACAGCGTCGGCATCGCCTGAGGCTTCAGCGTCTTCCTTGGCAGCGACCAGTTCGGCCTCCGTTTCGGCCAGGGCACCGATATTGTTATCGAGCACCTCACTGAGTTCCTGATAGACATTGATGACCGTCATCTTCTCGGCCTTGTCGTTGTTCACCATGTCGATGGTGGCCTTGAAGTAAGCGTCGATGTAGGCACCCTGCAGCTGCGAGGGATCCATGGCGACGGCATCTTTCAGGACGTTGTAGGCCTCTTCATAACGGTTCTTATTATAAGTGTAGATGAGAAGACCTTTACGGCCCATGATGTTGGCCACTTGAGAGCCACCCGTCTTGGGATCAACCGGGAAGTACTTGGCGCGGTTGTCCATCATCATGCAGATGGTGTCGATGTAGGCGTCCTTGTCCTTCGGGTTGGTGCGGATGAAATAGTCCATGATCTTTTCACCTCTCGTGTAGATCAACTGGCTTGCGCGGGGGCAGTTGAGAAACACCTCTCTCCAAGCCTTGACCATTTCCATGCTGATGGATTCGGGGGCGAACTTGTTCGACTCCCACTGTTTATAAGCTTCTCCGTAGATGGAGAGGTTGGTCACGCAGGCGACGCTATCGGCGCCATACTTTGACTCCGATGCCTCTTGGGCGTTTACACTCATTGCCATTCCAATCATGACGGCAATCACCAAAAATCTTTTCGTTTTCATCTCTTTCTTATTTTAATTGTTTGACTTGTTTACGCTATATTCAAATATCGTTCCAAAATGTTTCCCTGCGGAAAATCATTTGTATTTGCGCTTCATAAACCAGCGCTCATACACCGAAACGCCTACATTTACCTTCAGATAACGTTCTTGTATCAAGCCGGCCTCGCGGGTGCCATACTGCCCGACTTCAAGGGCAAGGTTAACCTTCGAGAGGGTCTTGGGCAGCGGCAATGACATGCCAGCGGTAAAGCCCACCTTATTAATATGATGTTCGCCACCATCGTTGCCGGGGAGGCAAATGAAGCCACGCTCATAGAAGCCACCAATACGATAAGCGACACGCGAGAAATAGCCCGTCACAGAGGTGTGGCGCGGGATGAACTCGCCACCGGCGCTCACGCTCCAAGCGTCCTGAAGCACATCACTTGCCCCTTCGCGGGCAAACTTCGACCATTGCATCCAGTTGAAGTCGGCACCAAGGGTCCAGCGGTTGTCCTTTTGAAGGGCAACACCAAAGCCCAAGCCTTGCGGCATGGTGATCTTCGTGCTATTCGTTTGGTTGGATACCGTGTCAATGACAAATTCCACTCCCGTGTCGACGTCTTCCTCAAAAGAACGGACAAAAAGGGTCTGTTTGCCTTTGAGCCTGACCTTCTGAGTATACGTCAAACCAAGGCTTAAATGAATATCGTTGGCAACATCGAAGTTGCAAAGTGCGCCGTAATCAAACATGAACGAACTGACCATCAAGTCAACACTGCGACGGGTTCCGATGTAATAAGCAGAGTCTGGGAAATAAAGGGTGGTCTCCGTCTGGGTATCGCCAAACACGTAATGCACGTTGGCTCCAACAGCCACGTGTTTCCCGATCTTGAAGGCATTGCCCAAGAAGGCCTGATTGAGACCGCCTGCACCTTTGAAACGTGTGGCGATGTTACCCACTTCAGGCACACTTGACTTGACAAGCATGGTATAGCCAGAGGTACTATAAGGCTGCACACCCAAGGCCATACGCCACCAAGGCATCACGCCAAAAGCCATCGACACATAATCGAAAGAAGCATTGGCCGACTTCTCGGACAGGTTGGAAGTGCTGAACGTCGACGACTTGAAATACAAACCGGCGTCGAAAAGGAATGCCAACGAGTCAATCTTCGCATAGGAAGCCGGATTCTCGGCATTGATCATACCTCCTCCGTATAAGGCATTGGCCGTTCCGCCCATACCTTGTAGCCTGGCATTCATCGACTTGTCTCTCACCTGCCCCACTCCAAAAAGTGAATAAGGAGAATCGACATCCGCCTGGGCCATCACATCAATGCTGAGACCAGCCGCAAGCAGCAACATTATAATGCTTTTCAACAATACATTTCTCATAAGTAAAATCTTACGCGCGCTCTTTTGAGCGTGCAAATATCCGATTTTTTAACTCTTTGAGCAAGTTTTTATTGCCTATTTTATATCCTATGTTTTGTATCTCATTGAATTTCAACAAGAAAGAATTTAAAAAGCAAAAAAAATGTTGATTTTGAAGATTTTTCCTTGACGCAAAAGAAAAAAGTCGTACTTTTGCAGCGCAAAAACGGAGGTACCGTAGCTCAGTTGGTAGAGCAGAGGACTGAAAATCCTCGTGTCACTGGTTCGATTCCCGTCGGTACCACGTAAAACAAAAGCCAGACGATGTCTGGCTTTTTTTGTTGTTGCTGCGAGACATCATTTTTTCGTACTTTTGCGCAAATTTTCTGAATCCTATGACGAAAAAAAAGAAAAGCCAAGCTTCGGTATCATCACAAGGAGCGAAAGGACGTAAGACATACAACATCATCATGGCCTTGTTGACCGGAGGACTGCTCACAGCAGCCTGGCCTACATGGGGCATCGCTCCGCTGGCATTTATCGGATTCGTCCCCTTGCTGTTGCTCGAGGACCGCATCGCAAAAGGCGAGAGGGGCAAACTGTTTTGGCTGTCGTTTCTAGCCTTCCTCGTCTGGAATGTGGCCACCACATGGTGGGTTTGGAATGCCACTCCCGCCGCCATCGCCGCATGGGTGCTGAACGCGCTGTTTATGGCCACCGTCTTCATCGTGTTTCACTTTACGAAGAAGAAGGTCTGCAACAACCCTATGGGCAATTTCTTCCTCATCCCCTACTGGATGGCATTTGAAATGCTCACCTATCTTTGGGCCGCCAAATGGCCTTGGCTCAACCTCGGCAACGTGTTTTCCACAAGCCACGAATGGATACAATGGTACGAATACACGGGCGTGGCCGGCGGAACGCTTTGGGTTTTGTTGGTCAACATACTGATTGCCAACATTATTCAGTATTTCAAGTTGAGAGAGACTAAGCCGCTCCTTATTAATATCGGCTGCGAAGTAGTTGTGGTTCTCCTCCCCATCATCCTCAGCACACAGGTCTACAAACATTATGAAGACCAAGGCACCGACACCGAAGTCGTCGTCGTGCAGCAGAACTGCGACCCGTGGAACGAACAGTTCGACCATCAGTTTGACCAACAAGTCATACAAAACAATATCAACCTGTCGCTACCCCTCCTCTCGCCCAACACCCGATTTGTGGTCAGCAGCGAGTCGGCCATTCAGGAAGGTATATGGCTTGACAGGACTAGTGACTCTCGCTCGTTGAAGACACTGCATGACTATGTTCAACGCTTCCCACAGTTCGCCTTTGTCATCGGTGGCACCACCATGGAGTGGGTACCCGAGGGCATGGAAGACGATTTCCCTGCACGTGAAGCGGGGCTCAACCGTTATTACTATTGTCACAACTCCGCCCTGCTGATCGACACCATAAACATGCAGCACCGCAACAAGTCGCAACTCACACCTGGCGTGGAGGCCATCCCCGAATGGATGGGCTTTTTGAAAAACTACAGCCTCACTATGGGCATTGCGCGCGGCACCTTGAAGACCGACCCTGAAGCCAAGGTAATGTCATTTGGCGACCACAAAGTTGGCGTAGCCATCTGTTATGAGTCGGCTTTCGGCGAATACGTCGGTTCGTTCTGCAAGAAAGGCGCCGACCTGCTCTTCGTCATTACCAACGACGGCTGGTGGGGCGACACACCGGGTTATAGGCAGCACTTCGAGTTCTCGAAGCTGCGTGCCATAGAGAACCGCCGTTGCATCGCACGTTCGGCCAACACGGGTCGCTCAGGATTCTTCAATCAACGCGGCGACGTGCTGCAACAGACCGAATATTGGGTGCCTACAGCCATCAAGGAGACGCTGAAAGCCAACACGAAGGTGACCTTCTACGCGAAGCATGGCGATTATCTCAGTCGCATTGCCGTCTACCTTACCTTTGTGTTGCTCATCACTTGGATAGCCAAGTCGCTATTCGACCTCGGAAAGAACAGAAAAGCCGTCAAAGCCACTGGTACCAGAAAGAAAAAATGAACCAGGTCTTCCTCTCTTTAGGTCCTTTCCAAGGCATCACCGATGCACCCTTCCGCAACGTGTTTAAGCGGCATTTCGGCGGCATCGACAAGTTCTACACGCCGTTCTTCACAGGCATACACAAGGAAGAACACGCCAAAAACCTGCAAGGCGAGGAAATCGACCCGAGATACAACGACGTGGAAACACTGACGCCCCAGATCCTCAGCACCGACGCGGAGGAAATCCTGCGTTTCGCCAAGCAATGCCAGCAGCTGGGCTACAAGGAAATCAACCTCAACATGGGTTGTCCTTTTCCCCGCGTGGCCAACAAGAAACGTGGCAGCGGGCTCCTGCCCTACCCCGACAAGGTGGAGGATATGCTAGATAGGGTTTTCGGCGAAATCGACATGAAGTTCAGCGTGAAGTGCCGCATGGGATATTTCAACCCGGAGGAGATCGATGCCATCATCCCTATCTTCAACAAGTATCCTTTGAGCGAACTGATCATCCATCCGCGTATCGGAAAGCAGCTATACAAGGGTGAAGCCGACGTGGAACGCTTTAAGGCTTTGATGTCTTCTATAAAAGCGCCGTTGGTGTATAATGGCGATATCGTTTCGGTGGAAAGTTTTGTTAGGATTAATGGTATTCTGAATGACGGTCCTTCGACAGGCTCAGGAGCCTGCAAAACTGTTGAGCAGTTCATGCTCGGACGAGGCATTTTGGCGAACCCGTTCTTGGCTGAACAGATTAAAAACAACACAGCACCCACCCACGACAAAACGGAACGTCTGCATAATTACCTCCTCGACCTGTATGAAGACCGCCTGCACCATGCCGGTGGCAGCCCTAAGGTGTTGGGGCGCATGAAGGAACTGTGGTCGTATCTGATGAACAGCTTTGAAGAGCCGCAGGTGGTTTGGCGAAAAATCAAGAAGCTTAATGCGCTGAAGGAATACGAGGATGCCGTTGAGGCCATCTTCAAGGAAATCCCAATCAAATAAAAAAAGCCCACCAAGCGGTGGGCTTTTTCTTTCGTTTCATCATTCGAACGAGGCGATGGCCTTCTTGATGATTTCGATGGCTTCGCGAAGCTCGGCCTCGGTGATGACCAAGGGCGGAGCGAAACGGATGATATGCTGATGGGTGGGCTTGGCCAGCAGGCCGAGGTCACGCATCTTGAGGCACACGTCCCAAGCTTCCTTACCGTCTTTGGGCTTAATGATGACGGCGTTCAACAAACCTTTACCACGCACCTTCTCGATCATCGGGCTCTTAATCTTGCCGATTTCCTCGCGGAAGATTTTACCAAGACGCTCAGCGTTCTCCATGAGGTGCTCTTCCTTGATAACTTCAAGGGCGGCGATACTCACGCGGGCAGCGATCGGGTTGCCACCGAAGGTCGAACCGTGCTCACCGGGCTTGATGTTCAACATGATGTCGTCGTCGGCCAACACGCAGGAGACCGGCACCACACCACCACCGAGGGCCTTACCTAGGATGAGGATGTCGGGGCGCACGCCTTCGTGGTCGCAAGCCAGCATCTTACCCGTACGAGCGATACCGCACTGCACCTCGTCGGCCATGAACAGCACGTTATACTTCTTGCAGATGTCGTAGCACTTCTTCAGGTAACCATCATCCGGCACGTAGACACCAGCTTCACCTTGGATGGGTTCCAACAGGAAACCAGCGATTTCCTTGCCTTCCTTAGCCAGCACTTGTTCCAGTGCGTCGGGATCGTTGTAAGGGATGCGGATGAAACCGGGAGTCATGGGGCCGTAATTGGCATACGACTCGGGGTCGTTACTCATCGTGATGATGGTAATGGTACGGCCGTGGAAGTTACCTTCGCAGCACACGATCTTCACCTTATCGTTCGGGATACCCTTCTTGACGACACCCCAACGGCGGGCGAGCTTCAGACCTGTCTCGTCGGCTTCGGCGCCCGAGTTCATGGGCAACACCTTGTCGTAGCCAAAATATTCAGTCACATATTTTTCCCACACGCCAAGAGCGTCGTTATAGAAGGCGCGGCTGCTGAGGGTGAGGCGCTCGGCCTGGTCGGTCATGGCCTTGATGATTTTCGGGTGACAGTGGCCTTGGTTGACGGCGGAATAAGCCGACAGGAAGTCGAAATACTCTTTGCCTTCGACGTCCCACACTTTGGCGCCCTTACCTTTGGCGAGGACGACCGGCAGCGGGTGATAGTTATGGGCACCGTACTTGGCTTCCAGGTCCATAGCTTGTTGCGATGATGTGATTTTTTCGATCATGATTGTTGTTTATTTAAAATTTAAGATTTAAGATTCAAAAACTCGTGCAAAGGTAGGATTTTATTTCATGACTTCACACTTTTGCCCGTTTTTTCCGAACAATTTTGTAGGCCACAAACAAAACCAAGACAAAAAGCGCGATAGCCAAAAGACCAAAGAACGCCAAACGATAATGGTCGCGTTGGGATTGGAGGGCTTGTATTTGGGCGTTCTGGGAGAGAAGCCCTTGTACTTCCTTTTCCAATTCGGCGTTTTGTTCATAAAGATCAGCATTCTCTCGCGAAAGAGCCGCGCGATGCTCATCCAGCTCATCCAACTTCTTTTCCAAATCATCAAAACGGCCTAGCCTTGCATAATTAAGGATCAAGGACTTCCTAACGGCATGTTCCATCATGGTAATGCCTGAGCTGGCAGCCTCCTCGGCGTAAATATCCAAATATTGAAGCGATTTGTTGGCCTGTCCCTGTTGGGCATAGAGT
This sequence comes from Candidatus Alcium sp. F082, assembly GCA_001543395.1. Taxonomy (GTDB): domain Bacteria; phylum Bacteroidota; class Bacteroidia; order Bacteroidales; family F082; genus Limimorpha. The sequence continues at coordinate 13,654 of LPNG01000032.1, forward strand.
TGGCCTAGTCCAATAGCAGCCTGCATCTGTCCGAAATGATAGTGATTCCCAGCAGCCAAACCCAATGCCTCTTCATAATAGTTCTTTGCCTTGTCATATTCCTTTCGGTCTAAAGCCACATTGCCCAATTCGGTCAGTACATCCGCTTTCGAGTTAGCCATGGTTTGACGGTCCTGACGTGACAAGCCTTCCAAAGCAGTTACCTCCAGTGCCTTGTCAAAATAATAGCATGCCGAGTCGTAATTCACGAAGTCGCGCTCAAACAAGAGGCCATAGTTTTTGTAAGCGAGCAATAAGACGTCATAACTCTCGAACTTCTTAAGCTGTGGAATTACTAAGATATATAGCTTTCTGGCCTCTTCAACCATACCATTTTCACCATAGACCGTAGCCAAGTTGAAGTCGGTCTGGACAATTTTCGCACTATCGTTAAGTTGCTCATAAAACTTTCTGCTCAACTTTATAGCCTCTATTGAAGCATTGAAATCATTCAACTGATAATGTATCACTGCCAAATTGCCAAAGGTTTGCGCACAAGCCAAAGTGTCATGCCGACGCTCTGCCAATGAAAGTACTTCGTTATAAGCAATACGTGCCGAATCCATGTTTCCAAGCAACAATTCAAAATAAGCTTGGTTCCACAAAGCGTCAAAAGCCTTCGCTCCGTTGCCTGCTTCTTCATACAAGTCATAGGCTATTTTCAGATAGTCTTGGCACAAATCAAGGTCATTATGATAGCCGTATTGCATCCCAAGAGCGTAAGTTGCCTGCGCTTCAAGTTCTTTCTCATTAGATTCGTGTGCGAGTCTCATAGCCTGCTCACCCCATGCAATGCCGTCGTCAAAAGAGACATCGTAAAACGCCCATACCATCTGGATCATGGTCTGTATCTTTTCGTTGCCTTGTTGCGAAGCCAAGGCTTTTTCAAGGCTGTCGACAACGCGGGTGTCGTCTTGGGCCAACGACCAAATCGACAGAATGCAAAACGACAATATGAGCAGCAACCTTTTCATCAGAGGAACATATTATACCGTCTTTCGTCAAATATCGTCGTGCTCTCGCCGTGACCGGAATAGACTTCGGTGTCATCGGGCAGGTGGAACAATCGCTCGATGATGCTTGTGCGGAGCTGCTCATAGTTACCACCTGGCAAATCGGTGCGACCAATGCTGCGGCAAAAGAGGGCATCGCCCGTAAAGACCCAACCTTCGATTTCGGCGTAAAGGCTGATGCTGCCGATGGCATGACCGGGAGTGCTGATGACCTCCAAAGTGCTTTCCCCTACCTTGATGGTTTCTCCATCCTCAAGGTCGCGCTTGGGGAGCTCGCAATCACTGTCGAACGGCATTCCAAACATTTGAGCTTGTTGGTGCGAACGAAGGAAGTCGCTTTTCACATTGGGATGTGCAGCCACCTCAATGCCATAACGTTTTTTCACGGCCGCATTGCCAATGATATGGTCAATATGGCCATGCGTGTTGATGACCAAGATAGGTTTCAATCGGTGACTGTCGATAAAGCCGAAGAGTTCATTCTCTTCGCCTGCCGAGGAACAGCCTGGATCGATGATGACACACGCTTTGCTTTCCTCATCGTAAACGACGTATGTGTTTTCCGCAAAAGGGTTGAAGACGAATTGTTCGAATTGGAGCATGATTTCAATATTTCGGCGCAAAGGTAGGGTTTTTCCACAACATTCTAAAGATTTTACCTATCTATTCTTATGAATTGGCAATGGCTTTTTGAAAGTTTTTTTGTGTAGGAGTAAATATCATGTAGTTTCGTTGATAAGCTTCGTCCCTTTTGACG
>LPNG01000033.1 GCA_001543395.1 Candidatus Alcium sp. F082
GACTGGGGTGGTCGCCTCCAAAAGAGTAACGGAGGCTCCTAAAGGTTCCCTCAGCACGCTTGGTAACCGTGCGCAGAGTGCAATGGCAAAAGGGAGCCTTTCACGGCTCCCTTATAAAAGATTGGCGGCGACCTACTTTTCCACAAACAAGTGCAGTATCATCGGCGATGCGGGGCTTAACTTCTCTGTTCGGAATGGGAAGAGGTGAACACCCGCTCCATAGCCACCAAAATGTTCTTTCGGCACATTGGCCCAGGACATATAAGAGTTCTACGGAAAGCCTTCGGGTCATTAGTACCGCTCGGCTGTGACATTGCTGCCTCTACACCTGCGGCCTATCAAGGTCGTAGTCTGCGACCACCCTCTATGGAAGTCTCATCTTGGGGCGGGCTTCGCACTTAGATGCTTTCAGCGCTTATCCCTTCCAGACTTAGCTACCCGGCGGTGCCACTGGCGTTACAACCGGTACACTAGAGGTCTGTCCAACCCGGTCCTCTCGTACTAGGGTCAGAGCCCCTCAAACTTCCTGCGCCCACAACAGATAGGGACCGAACTGTCTCGCGACGTTCTGAACCCAGCTCGCGTGCCACTTTAATCGGCGAACAGCCGAACCCTTGGGACCTTCTCCAGCCCCAGGATGTGACGGGCCGACATCGAGGTGCCAAACCACCCCGTCGATGTGAGCTCTTGGGGGTGATCAGCCTGTTATCCCCGGAGTACCTTTTATCCTTTGAGCGACGGCCCTTCCATGCGGAACCGCCGGATCACTATGTCCTGGTTTCCCACCTGCTCGGCCTGTCGGCCTCACAGTCAAGCCCCCTTGTGCCATTGCACTCTGCGCACGGTTACCAAGCGTGCTGAGGGAACCTTTGAAAGCCTCCGTTACTCTTTTGGAGGCGACCACCCCAGTCAAACTACCCGCCATACACTGTCCGCGGCACCCGCCGCGTTAGACCCTAGACAAACAAAGGCCGGTATTTCAACGGCGGCTCCGCGGACACTGGCGTGCCCGCCTCAAAGCCTCCCGGCTATCCTACACATCGTTTGCCCAGAATCAATGTAAAGCTGTAGTGAAGGTTCACGGGGTCTTTCCGTCCCGTTGCGGGTAAGCGGCATCTTCACCGCTACTACAATTTCACCGAGCTCGTGGCTGAGACAGCGCCCAGATCGTTACACCATTCGTGCAGGTCGGAACTTACCCGACAAGGAATTTCGCTACCTTAGGACCGTTATAGTTACGGCCGCCGTTTACCGGGGCTTCAATTCAACGCTTCGGGCAGGTGTCAGGCCTTATACTTCATCTTGCGATTTCGCAAAGCCATGTGTTTTTGTTAAACAGTCGCCTGGGCCATTTCTCTGCGCCCCGCTCGCGCGGGGGCCCTTTCTCCCGAAGTTACAGGGCTATTTTGCCTAGTTCCTTAGCCACGGATCACTCGAGCACCTTTGGATTCTCTCCTCGACCACCTGTGTCGGTTTCCGGTACGGGCCGGCGGCGACACGCCTTAGAAGTTTTTCCAGGGAGCTTGCTTACGACCGCTGTCCGCTCGCCCGTGGGTCCGCGGTACTTTCACGCTCGGGATCGGCCGGCGGATTTGCCTGCCGGCCTGCCCTACCCGTTTCAACGCGCTATTCCGTCAGCGCGCGGGTCTGTCACTTCTCCGTCTCTCCTTCGATTCGCCGCCGGGTGCTGGAATGTTGACCAGCTGTCCATCGGTATCGCCTTTCGGCTTATCCTTAGGCCCCGACTGACCCTGAACCGATTATCGTTGTTCAGGAAACCTTGGTCTTCCGGTGGGAGGGTTTCGCACCCTCCTTATCGTTACTTATGCCTACATTTGCTTTTCCATACGCTCCAGCAAGCCTCACGGCCCGCCTTCGGCGCATATGGAATGCTCCCCTACCGATATCGCTATCCCCGGGCTTCGGTACCGCGCTTATACCCGTTCATCATCCATGCAACACCGCTCGACCAGTGAGCTGTTACGCACTCTTTAAATGTATGGCTGCTTCCAAGCCAACATCCTAGCTGTCCATGCAGTGTAACCACGTTTGTTTAACTCAGCGCAGATTCCGGGACCTTAGCCGCGGGTCTGGGTTATTGCCCTCTCGGCAGCGGATATTAGCACCCGCCGCCTCTCTCCGGCGCATCGATTCCGAGCATTCTGAGTTTGTCAGGAATTGGCAGGCGGCGAAGCCCCCGCATCCTATCAGTAGCTTTACCTCTCGGAATCTGACGCCAGGCTGCCCCTAAAGGCATTTCGGGGAGTACGAGCTATCTCTCAGTTTGATTAGCCTTTCACCCCTACCCTCAGGTCATCCGGAGCCTTTTCAACGGCTATCGGTTCGGCCCTCCAGCGCCTGTTACGGCGCCTTCAGCCTGCCCAAGGGTAGATCACAAAGTTTCGCGTCTGCTCCCGCTGACTGAACGCCCTGTTCAGACTCGCTTTCGCTTCGGCTCCGGCGCTGAATCGCCTTAACCTCGCCAGCGAGAAGCAACTCGTAGGCTCATTATGCAAAAGGCACGCCGTCACCCCTCTACGGGGCTCCGACCGCTTGTAAGCGCACGGTTTCAGGTTCTGTTGCACTCCCCTGTCCGGGGTTCTTTTCACCTTTCCCTCACGGTACTGGTCCTCTATCGGTCTCTCGGTAGTATTTAGCCTTGGCGGATGGTGCCGCCGGTTTCAGACAGGGTTTCTCCAGCCCCGCCCTACTCAGGATCCAGCGCAGCTGCGGCTCGGTTTCGGGTACGCGGCTTTCACGCTCTCCGGCCCGCCTTTCCAGGCGGCTCCCCTGCCTCGCCTTCGCCTTCTCGCTGTCCTTCTACCCCGGACCCGCCTCGACGGACCCGGTTTGGGCTCCTCCGCTTTCGCTCGCCGCTACTCGCGGAATCACTGTTGTTCTCTGTTCCTGCAGGTACTTAGATGTTTCAGTTCCCTGCGTTCGCCCCGCTTGCGCGGTGACATGTCTTCCACATGCCGGGTTCCCCCATTCGGACATCCGCGGATCTAAGGCTATTTGCGCCTCCCCGCGGCTTTTCGCAGCTTGTCACGTCCTTCTTCGCCTCCGAGAGCCTAGGCATCCCCCGTACGCTCTTGTTTGACTTTCTCGTCTCGAGTCGCGATCCCCTCCGCCGGCTCTCGCCGCGCATAAGGACCGCTCTATACGTTTGATTCTAGTTGGCCCGCCGCAACGGCGGGCCGCTCTTCTCTCTTATATGTCCTGTCCCCAATATGTCAAATTCCTCTTATGGCTGACTGCGGAATCGGCTGAGGCGCCGGCGACCGCATTCTCCATCAGGTGGAGAATAACGGATTCGAACCGATGACCCCTTGCTTGCAAAGCAAGTGCTCTACCAGCTGAGCTAATTCCCCAGAGTCATAGTGTAGTCTGAGGCAGACTTGAACTGCCGACCCCTACATTATCAGTGTAGTGCTCTAACCAACTGAGCTACCAGACTGTAGTCAAATGTATGACTCATTATAACTATTGAAACAAGAGGGATAGCGATTTGAAGCCACGCGGATCCGTCTCTAGAAAGGAGGTGTTCCAGCCGCACCTTCCGGTACGGCTACCTTGTTACGACTTAGCCCCAATCACCCGTTTTACCCTAGGCCGCTCCTCGCGGTCACGGACTTCAGGTACCACGGACTTTCATGGCTTGACGGGCGGTGTGTACAAGGCCCGGGAACGTATTCACCGCGCCATGGCTGATGCGCGATTACTAGCGAATCCAACTTCACGGAGTCGGGTTGCAGACTCCGATCCGAACTGAGACCGGCTTTCGAGATTCGCTCCCTGTCGCCAGGTGGCTGCCCTCTGTACCGGCCATTGTAGCACGTGTGTCGCCCCAGACGTAAGGGCCGTGCTGATTTGACGTCATCCCCACCTTCCTCTCGGCTTGCGCCGGCAGTCCCTCCAGAGTCCCCGGCTTCACCCGCTGGCAACTGGACGTAGGGGTTGCGCTCGTTATAGGACTTAACCTGACACCTCACGGCACGAGCTGACGACAACCATGCAGCACCTTGCTCGAGGCCCATATGGGAACGCCTGTCTCCAGGCGCGTCCTCGAACATTTGAGTCTGGGTAAGGTTCCTCGCGTATCATCGAATTAAACCACATGCTCCTCCGCTTGTGCGGGCCCCCGTCAATTCCTTTGAGTTTCAACCTTGCGATCGTACTCCCCAGGTGGATGACTTATCGCTTTCGCTTTGTCACCGGCCGTTTGTCGCCGACAACAAGTCATCATCGTTTACTGCGTGGACTACCAGGGTATCTAATCCTGTTTGATCCCCACGCTTTCGTGCCTCAGCGTCAGTAACGGCCTCGCCAGCTGCCTTCGCGATCGGTGTTCTGTGTCATATCTATGCATTTCACCGCTACATGACACATTCCGCCGGCGCCGTCCGCACTCCAGAACGCCAGTATCAACGGCAGCTCCCCGGTTGAGCCGGGACATTTCACCGCTGACTTAGCGCTCCGCCTGCGCACCCTTTAAACCCAATAAATCCGGATAACGCTTGCATCCTCCGTATTACCGCGGCTGCTGGCACGGAGTTAGCCGATGCTTATTCCCACGGTACTCTCATCGCGGCTCGCAAGCCGCTTATTACTCCCGTGGAAAAGAGGTTTACAACCCGTAGGGCCTCCCTCCCTCACGCGGCATGGCTGGTTCAGTCTTCCGACCATTGACCAATATTCCTCACTGCTGCCTCCCGTAGGAGTCTGGTCCGTGTCTCAGTACCAGTGTGGGGGTCTAGCCTCTCAGCTCCCCTAGGCATCGTCGACTTGGTGGGCCGTTGCCCCGCCAACTATCTAATGCCACGCATGCCCGTCTGTAACCGCCTCTCGGCTTTCGCCGCACCCCCATGCGAAGGCACGGCTATATGGGGTATTAGACCGCGTTTCCACGGCTTGTCCCCCTGTTACAGGTGGGTTGCATACGCGTTACGCACCCGTCCGCCGGTCGCCGGCAAGGCATTGCTGCCTCCCGCTGCCCCTCGACTTGCATGTGTTAGGCCTGCCGCTAGCGTTCATCCTGAGCCAGGATCAAACTCTTCATTGTATGAATTGCTTCTTTCACCTTGTGACTCCTGTGTCCCGTCCTCCGGCCCCTCGGCCGGCAACGTCGACACACGCTATCCCTTGTCTCAATTAGTTTCAAATAACGCTCGCTTTGTTATCAACAGGTATCTGTGACCTGAAAAGCGGATGCAAAGATACGGGCTTTTTTGAAACTACCAAAATTTTTTTTCTTTGGATTTGCAATAAATTCGAATAGCGCTCTGTATTATAGTTGTTTGCAAATAGAATTATTTTTTTGTTGACGATTTGGACGAGGGGTTTATGACGGGTATGATGAACGAAGAAGGATTTCGGTGTTATGAATTCTCGACGCGGGACGTAACGGATTTGTTGATAAATTTATAATGTATTGATTTGTGCGGATTTATGAATATTTTCAGTATGGATGCTATCGGGGAGAATTGTGGACAAGAGGATTGAATGACATGATATTCAATTATTAAAGTTCGCGGTCAGGAAACAGGGCGGTCAGGAAATGATTCTACTGTATTCGGCATAGGCGTAGACAAGGCCCGACGCGGGATCGAGACGGCGCGGGGTGAGTGAGTCTTGACGGAAGTCGGCATGGGAAATGTCAGGAAAGAAGGCATCGGCATCGAAGTCACGATAGACCCAGGTTATATAGAGATGCTGTGCGTAGGGAAGGAGGAGGCGGTAGACGGCTGCACCGCCTATGACAAAGGCTTCGGCGCCGTCGCGGACGACATCGAGGATTTGCGACACGGTGTGTTTTATCTCTACACCGGCGGGCGAGAATGACGTGTCGCGGGTGAGTACAATGTTGCGACGTTTGGGGAGCGGTTTGACGGGCAGTGATTCGAAGGTGCGGCGACCCATGATGACGGGATGACCTGTGGTGAGCTCTTTGAAGTGCTTCAGATCGTCGGATATATGCCACAGAAGGCTGTTGTCTTTGCCTATGGCGCCATTCTGCGCCACGGCTGCGATGAGTGAAAGTCTGGACGGGTTCATGGTTGGACTGTGTTTATGGGATTGCCGTTAGAAAGATGTATGGTGTATATGGAGTCGCGACAGATATGGAAATTGTCAATTTTGGAAGATTTGCATGGCACGGGCGTAGATACCGCTCAGGTAGGCCAGGGCCATGCCGTAGTTGGTGACGGGCACACCGGCCTCGATGGCGGGGAGGAGCCGGGAACGCAATTGCCGCGGGGTGACGACACACCCGCCACATTGAATGACAAGACGGTAGTCGGTGACAGGACGGAATAGGGAGGAGAGGCCTGCCACTGCGTCACACTGGAGGTCCCGTCCGGTGAACTGGCGTAGACGGGCTGGCAATTTGACCCGACCGATGTCTTCGCAAGTAATATTGTGGGTGCAGGATTCCAGCATTAAAACCCTATCCCCGTCGTTCAGGCGGGATATGGCTGGTGTGCCTTGAACGTATTCTTCGAAGAGTCCTTTGGCTCGGGCCAGGACGATGCTGAAGCTGGTCAAAGGGATATGCCCGGGGACTATGCCGGCCACCTGGGAAAACACTTGGCTGTCGGTGATGACGAGGTGCGGCGGCGCCGGATGAGAGGACAAGGTCTGAGCCAATTCGCTTTCACGGCAGACGCTGACACGGGCATGTAGGTCGAGAAGATCGCGAAGCACTTGCACCTGGGGCAGTATCATGCGCCCTTCGGGCGCCGAGGAGTCGATGGGGGTGACCATCACGACATGGTCTCCGCCGGAGACGACGCCGGCAAGCAACGGGGTGTGGCGATAGGAGGTGTCCGGCAACAACCGGCGGATGCGCTGGATGAGTGGTTCCCGAAACTGCTCATTTTTGACGGAGAGGATGAAGACGGAGGTCTGATAGTCGGTTTCGAGTGTTCGGAGCAGTTCGCCGTCGGGGGGGACTCGGTCGGCCTGTGAGTAGATGAGGAGGTAGGGGATGCTACGCCGACGGCATCGTTCGACCAATGCGACCTCTTCGGCTTCGAAAAGGTTGCGTGTGAAGAGTATGAGCGCCAAATCGACCTGTTCGAGGACGGCAAGGGATTTTTCGATGCGCTTGCGACCTACGGACCCTTCGTCGTCGAGCCCGGCTGTATCGACCCATACTACCGGACCGACCCCGGAGATTTCCATTGTCTTACGCACCGGATCGGTGGTGGTGCCGGCCATCGGGGAGACTATGGCTATGTCTTGGCCTGTAAGATAGTTGACCAATGCGCTTTTTCCGTAGTTGCGCCGGCCAAAAATGCCGACATGCGGCTTGAGTTCGTTTCCTTTCACAATATGCAAAGGTACGGTTTTTTAGTGATTCGGATGGAAAGCCCGGGCGGATGTGCATGAGGGGTTGTTTTTTTGGTGTATCTTTGCAACCTATATGGATTTAGGTGTACGAAAAACCCGGGCGGACGAGACGGATGTCTTGATGGCGATGTTTGATTATTCGCGCAATCTGATGCGGGCTGCCGGGAACCGCGACCAATGGGTGGGCGGTTATCCGCAAAGGTCGCTTGTCGAGAATGATATTGCGAAAGGACAAAGTTATGTGGTGACAGAGGGAGACGCTGTGGCCGGCACTTTTGTGTTTTTTACCGACGAGGAGCCTACTTACCGCACGATTCACCATGGGCACTGGATGGATGAGTCGGAGGGGTACGGCACGATGCACCGGATGGCACGCTCGGAAGGTCGGCACGGCATTGCAGCGGCGGCTATCGGTTGGTGCGCACAGCGGACGGAGAGCCTGCGGGCCGACACCCATGAGGATAATTATGTCGTGCAGCGACTGCTGGAACGGCATAATTTTGTCTATTGCGGTATGATTCAGCTGGAGGACGGAAGCTGGCGGAAGGCTTATCAGAGGATGAATTATCTGACGGTGACCCCTCAGCTGCGCATGTATGTGGAGGAACGGATATTGCCGCTGTATGACAATTTTGACGAAGCTCACGGACGGTCGCATGTCTTGAGGGTGATGGCGCAAAGTATGGCCCTGGCCCGGCATTACGGGCTGAACGCGGACATGGTGTATACGATTGCAGCATTTCATGACGCGGGGCTGAGGGAAGGACGTGACACTCACCATGTCGTCTCGGGCCGTTATATCCGCACATGGCCGATTCTGCGGCAGTGGTTTGATGCGGAACAGATTGAGGTTATGGCTCAGGCGGCAGAGGATCACCGAGCTTCGTCGCTACGGGCTCCTCGCAGTATTTACGGGATGATTGTGGCTGAAGCGGACCGGGATATAGACAGCGAGCGGATTGTGCTGCGGGCGCTGCAGTTCGGACTGGAGCATTGTCCTGAAGCAGGGAAGGAGGGTCAATGGCACCGTATGGTGTCGCATCTACGGAAGAAATATGGTGCAGACGGATATATGAAGCTGTGGATCCCGGAATCGGCCAATGCACGGCGCTTGGAGGAGTTGCGCCGGCTGATGGAGGACGAAGTGAGGCTACGGCAGCTTTTCGAACGATTATATCGCCCAAAGCAAGAGTCCGGAGCAGATGATGATGCCTGATACAAGCAGGTCTATCAAGCAGAAACCCATGATGTCTTTGGCGTTGAGTTTTGCTATGGCCAGTGCAGGCAAGGCCCAGAAAGGTTGAATGAGGTTTGTCCACGCATCACCCCAGGCAATGGCTGTGCCGGTCAGTCCGGGGTCGACACCCAAGTCGGCTCCCGCGGCAAACATGACGGGGGCTTGGATGGCCCAATGCCCGCCACCGGACGGAACAAACATGTTGAGCACCGCGGCACAGAGGAAGGTCAGTAAAGGATAGGTGACCGGCGTGGAGATGGCTATGCAGGCATTGCTGATAACGGTTCCGAAACAGATGCCGCTCTCCCCTACCCCGGTGATGATGCCCATAATGCCTGCGTAGAATGGGAATTGCAGTATGATGCCCGCCGCCCCCGCGGCGGCGGAAGCGAAGGCCCGGACGTAGGACTGCGCTGTACCGTAGCAGAGTATGCCCAAACTCAGAAAGAGAAGGATGACCATGTTGAGATCGAAGGCGCCCCCCTGCCATCCAAGGTGAAGTGTCAGGTAGGCCAGGCCCAGAAGGGACACAGCCCATGCCAGCAGAGGGGAACGGTCCATGCGCTGGGCCGGCGTGGGATCGCCGAAAGGCTGGTGGTCAGCCGCATCGTCGGCGGCAAGCAGCGACGGGTCGACCGTGACGATGTCACGTTTGGGGTGCATAAGGGCATTGACAGCGGTGAGGGCAAGGACAACAGCCAAGACGATAAGGCAGTTGTAGGGATTGAAGATGGTTTCGGTGATGGGTACGGGGCTGGTGAGCACCCCGTTGGTGGCCGCGGCAAGGCTGTCGCCCGGGGTGGCCATTGTGAGCGGGATGGAGCCCGACAAACCGGCATGCCACACCACAAAACCGCTGTAGGCTGACGCAATGAGCAGGCGGTAGTCGACCCCACGCACCTGACGGGCTATCTCTTTGGCGAAGATGACTCCCACGATGAGTCCGAAACCCCAGTTGATCCAACAGGCCACAGCGGCGACAAGGGTTACCATCGCTATGGCAGACACCGGGGTCTTAGGAAGTGCGGCGAGCCGACGTATCGAACGCTTGATGACGGGCGCCGAGGCCAAGGTGGAACCGCAGAGCAGCACCAAGGCCATCTGCATGGCGAACGACAGCAGGTTCCAGATACCGCCACCCCAATGTCCAAGGACTTCCAAAGGTGATTGACGGCATATCGGCATGGCAAGCAATGCCGCCACAAGGGTGAGGATTATGGCGAAGACAAAGGGTTCGGGCAACCAACGCTGCACCAGACGAACGCTGAACCGGATGATTTTTTGGAACATGGGGTGATTTGTGTTGTGGCTGTGCTGCAATATGCCATTCAGGGAGGGTCGAGCGTTCAGCGAACCGGCATCCCGTCGGTCATGCATCGGGGCGGGCACGGCGGACCAGGACAATGCTCAACTCATATAGAAGATAGACGGGCAGGGAGACCAAGACGAGGGTGAACGGATCGCCTGTCGGTGTGAGCACCGCGGCAACGATGAGTATGGCGACAAGAGCATGACGACGATAATGTGACATCGTGCCGGCTTTGAGAATTCCCATCCGGGCCAGCAGCCATGAGACGACAGGCAGCTCGAAGACAAGCCCTGTCATCAGGCAGAGCAGCAACAGCATGGACGTGTAGTCGGACAGTTCGATGATATTGGGCACCGTAGGACTGACCCGATAGGTGCCAAGAAAACGGAATGTGAGCGGGAAGAGTATAAAGTAGCCCAAGGCGACACCTATAAGAAACATGACGTAGCCCGCCCCCACCGCATGTATCGCCAACCGCCGCTCGGAACGATAGAGCGCCGGAGCGATGAATCCAAATATCTGGTAGATGACGTATGGGGAGACGATGAGCAGACCCATGCAGAAGGCTGACTTCATGTGGATCAGAAATTGCTGCGTCAGCCGTGGATTGAACATTGAGACGTCGAACTGTCGCGACGCTCCGGAAATCCGTTCTATCAGACGATATGTGATGAAGTCACAACTGGACGGAGCCAGTATCACTGCAAACAACCACTCTCTGCAGCAAAAACAGACCACGGCAGCGACTGACACCACCGCAAGTATACGCAGGATGACACCGCGAAGTGCATCGAGATGATCCCAAAATGTCTGTCCGCCCATGCAGAAGAGCTACTGACGGGTGTTTGTCTCTGTACCGCCACGGGATCCGGAATCCTCTTTGCCGTAGCACTCATCGTCGAAATCGTCCATGCCATTCATCCCGTCTTTGAAACTTTTGACTCCTTTGCCAAGGCCATGCATGAGCTCCGGGATTTTCTTGGCACCACCAAAGAGCAAAAGGATGATCAGCACAATGATAAGGATCTCCCAAGTGCTTAAAAATAATAAGTGAAACATGTTTTTAAATATTTAATGGTTGATGTTTTCAAACGGGTGACGACAGGTGTCTCATAGCGTTTCGTCGCGAAGCGTACGGGTGTACGACTCGATGCGCTGCAACTGAGACGGGATGTCGATGCCTTGGGGACACTCGACCAGGCATTGCCCGCAGGCTATGCAGCGGTCGGCTTGACGCAAGGGCTCCACAGCCCGGTTGTAGCCGGACAGGTAGGCTTGGCGGTGGCGACGATAGGAACGGCGTTCTGCGCCGGCATTGCCCGCATCGACCAACAGGCCCTCATTGAGGCAACGGTTGTAGTAGGCGAAGTTGCCCGGAATGTCGATTCCGAAAGGGCAAGGCATGCAGTATTTGCAGTCTGTGCAGGGCACGAAGGGGAACCGGACATAGCTTTCGGCGATGTCGTGCAGCAATGCCATGTCAGCATCATCGAGCGGACGCAACGGTGCGTAGGTGCGGATGTTGTCCTGCAGGTGCTCCATGTATGTCATGCCGCTGAGCACCGTGAGAATGCGCGGCATGGTGCCGGCGAAACGGAATGCCCATGAGGCGACACTGCTCTGCGGCGCCCGCTGTTTGAGCAGGTCGACGGCATAGTCAGGCAGTGTTGACAGACGTCCGCCCAACAAAGGTTCCATGACAAAGACAGGAATATCACGGCGAGCTAACTCTCCGTAAAGATATTCTGAATTGGCGTCACGACCTGTAACTTCCTGTGCGTGCTGCCAGTTGAGGTAATTGTGCTGGATGAGGACATGGTCCCAACGGATGGTGTCGTGAAGAGAGAGCAGGTGGTCGAACACCTGCACATCGCCATGGTAGGAGAACCCTAAATTGCGTATTCGCCCTGCGGAACGCTCGGATTGCAGGAAGTCTAATATGCCGTTGTCGATATAGCGCCGCTGGAATGCCTCCATGCCGGAAAGGGTGTTACCCTGCAGGTCTTGGGAAGGCATGCCGACCCCGTGGAGCATGAGATAGTCGATATAGTCGACTTGCAACTCCCGCAATGAGTTGCGGAATATCCGCACCGAAGCTTCGCGGCTCCATGTGGCGGCATTGAAGTTGGAGAGCTTGGTGCTTATCAAATAGCTGCTGCGTGGATGACGACTCAAGGCGATGCCCACGGCATGTTCGGATCGGCCTTGGCAATAGGGGGGAGCGGTGTCGAAAAGGTTGACACCATGGTCAATGGCGTAATCGACCAGACGGTTGATTTGTTCCTGGTCGAGTTCGCCGGACGACTCGCGTCCACTGTCGCCGCTAACGGTCGGCCAACGCATGCAGCCATAGCCTAACAAAGACACCTGGACGCCATGGCTGTCGGTGCGGTATGTCATACGGCCCGTCGGGACCTCTCCGACAGAGAATCCCCCGGCTTCGACGGATTGGGGATTGTCGCAGCCGACAGCGACGGCGGCAGCGGCCACCGCACCTCCACCCAAGACTTTGAGAAATTTGCGTCTATCCATGGAAGGATGTGTTTAGCGTTGATCCACCTCAGACTTGAGGGCTTTCTTTTTGCTGTGTTTCAGCCACAGCCCGTAGACTTCACTGACATTGCCCGCCGTGGTGAAAGCGGGGATTTCGTTGTTTTTGATGAAGGCGAGCAGGTTGGAGAATTCATCTTTGGTGAGCAGCGCCTCCAACTCGATGGATTTTTCGTTGGTGTAGCCTCCGATAACCTCGTAAAGGGTACAGCCACGGTGAAGCTCGTCGATAATGTAGCGACGGATGCGGTCATACTCTTTCGAGACGACACAAACGCGCTTGCGATTGTTGAGTGAGGCGGTGAAGTAGTCGACAACCAGACCGTTGATCCAAGTACCGATGAGTCCGATGACGACCATGCGGAACGGGTTGATGAAGAAAGCTGTACAGCAGATTACAGCACCTGCTATGGAAACCGAGGCACCGATGTCGAAATGAAGGTATTTATTGACTATCTTGGCCAAAATGTCGAGACCGCCGGTGGAGGCGTTGATGCTGAACATAAGCGCCTGGGCGGCACTGAGCAGTAGAACGAAGCAGCAGAGGTCGAACCAAGGATCGCCCATCACCGAAGGGGATCCTGTGGCGGTGTTCACCACCGCCAGTTTCTCCCAAGGCAGGACAGCCGCCCAAACGTCGGTGAGAGGGCCTAAGATAAGCGCTGTGTAGACTGTTTTGACACCGAATTCATGATCGATAAGCAAATAGGCCAGCACCAACAGCAGCGCGTTGATAACCATGATGATGAGCGAAAGCCCGATATGGATGCCGGCAGCCTCGAAGATGTTGGAAAGGACGATGGAGAGACCGGAAATGGTGCCGATAATCAGCTTGCTGGGCACAAGGAAGTAATAGACTGCGGCGGCAGTGACTGCCATGCCAAGAGTCATGATGAGCAATTCTTTCCAGAATTTGCCGGTAGCGAGGGGTGTCAAAATGTTAAAGTGCATAGAAGAATGTTTTTTGTTTTAGGTTTTCAAGCGGTGAGGAGCACGCCGGAGCAAGGCCGGACTGGACTAAATAAGGGTGTGTGTGTCGCGGCCTTCGACATAGATGGCCGAGAAAGGACGTGACGGGCAGTAGTATTCACAGGCTCCGCATCCCAGGCACCGGTTTTCGTCGACCGACGGAATGAGGCGACCGCCTTGGTTGCGCACCATGTGGATGGCTCCGGCCGGACAATGGCGGTAACATGCCGTACAGTTCACTCCGCGTGTGTTGGAGATGCAGTTGTCGGGCACGAGAACGGCATAACCAACGCTGATGGATGTCTTCTGTTCGGGCGTGACAGGTCGGATGGCTCCCGTGGGGCATAGCTGCGAGCACCGGGTGCATGCAGGCGGACAGAACCCCTGACCGAATTGCATCTCGGGCTGCAGAAGCGACTCGAAGCGACGGGACGGCTGCAAGAGATGCTGCGGGCACTGGCTTACGCAAAGCATGCAAGAGGTGCAATGGGATGAGAAGTGGCGTTGAGAGAGACTACCGAACGGCTTGACCGGTGTCTTGCGGAGCGGCGGTCGCTTCTCTTCGATAAGAGCCAAACCTCCATCGACCACTTTGGCGGACGCCGCAGTGGCGGCTCCAGCCGCCAACAGGACGGATGTGGCCAAAAAGCGGCGGCGGGAAGGAGCATCATCGCCGGAAGAGCGGGACACCGGCCGGCCGGCATCGGGTTTCAATCCTGTAAATTTGTAGCGGAGGGCGCCAAACTTACATTGGTCAAGGCAGTCCATACAGACCACACAGCGAGAATGGTCTATTTGATGATGTCCGATGTCGATGCACATCGATTTGCAATTACCGGCGCAACGGTTGCAGTGTTTGCACCGTCCGGCATCGAGCACGACACGGAACAAGGAGAAACGCGACACTATGCCTAACAGTGTGCCCACAGGGCATACGGTGTTGCACCACAGACGACCGTAACGGGAAGAGAGCGCCCCGATGACAACCAATGTCACCACGGCCACCATGGCGGCGACACCGCCGCGCCACACCACCGGCACCTCGTAGAAAAGGCTATGGCCGCCGTGGCTTGACCACAGGGCCAAAAGGTTGTTCGCCCCTGCATAAAGCGGCTGCAACAGCGTGGCTGCAACGCGTCCATAGGCGCTATAGGGGGCAATGAGCATCGCGATTTGATTCAGTCCGGCGGCCAACAGTACAATGAAGAGCGACATCACTGTGTAGCGAAGCCCTTTGCGATCTTTGGAAAAATGACGGCGTTTTTTAAACAATGGCCTTCCCAAGCGGTTAAAAATGTCTTGCAGGACCCCCATCGGACAGACGATCGAACAATAGATCCGTCCGAAAAGCAATGTGAGCACCATCAGTATCGCCACAATCAATATGTTGAAAGACAGAACGGCCGGCAAGAGCTGCAGGTGTGCCATCCAGCCCAGACTGTGGTGCAGAAGGCCTGACACATCGATCAGGAGGAACGTGATCCCCAAGAAAAAGAACAGGGCAAGGATGATACGGATGATGCGAAGCATGGTGCAATGTAGGTTTAACGTAGGCGGTTTCGCAGGTAGCTGCCTCGGACATAGATCCAAAAGCCAAGAAAACCCAGCAAGTTGACCGCCCATGCCATCCAAAAGGCATGGCTGTATCCACCGTGCTCGGCGACCACTCCTCCCAGCAGGATGCCTAAGCCAATGCCCACGTCCCATGCCACAAGAATGGAGCTGCTGGCCGTGCCCCGCTGCGTGTGAGGCGCCAAGTTGATGAACATGTTTTGGTAGGCCGGATACATGTGGCCGTTGCCCAGCCCTATGATGAACGCAGCACCATAGTAGCCAACCTCAGTAGGCATGGCGGCAAAGAGGAGGTAGCCGACGAGCGACACCGAGACACCCAGGGCCGCGTTGCGGGTGATACGCCCTTTGCGCAACGCCTTGCTGCCCTGCAAGCGGGAAAATATCAATCCGAGGGAGAGCAGCAGAAAGAAGGTGCCAGCCCCGCCTTCGACACCCAAACGGTCCTTGCCATAAATGGCCACATAGGTTGACAGCACTCCGTAGGAAAAGGCGAAACAAACCATGGTGAGCGCTTCGCTCCAGCCTTTCAGCAGAAAAAAACGGTCCAAGGAGAGCGGCTGACGGTCCCGCACCAGCTCACGCCCAGACAAACGCACGGTGCAACTGATGAGAAGGCCTATTGCAGCCACTATCATGGCTAACCAGAACAGGATGTCGAAGTTGTGTGTTGTCGAATAAATCCAGATGGCCACAGAGGGACTGACGGCCGAAGCGATATTGTTGCTGAGCCCATAGAGGCCGATGCCCTCAGTGCGCCGCGACGATGGCAACACGTCGATGGCCACGGTGCTGTTGGCCACTGTTGTGGCACCAAAAGGAGCTCCGTGGACGGTACGCACCGCCGCGAAAAGCAGCAGCGAACCGGCAGCAATGTAGCCGACAAAAAACAACGTGAAGAGAACAAAACAGACAAGGAGGACCTGCTTTCGGGGAAAACTGTCGACAATATAACCGCTGAACGCCCGCGCCAGCAATGCCATGAGTGAATAGCCGAAGAGCACCATGCCAATGGTGTCCTTGTCTGCCTGAAAGGTGTCGTGCAGATAGATGGGCAACAACGGCGTGAGCAACATGAAAGAAAAAAAAATCATGAAATTGGCTGTCCAAACTTTTATATAGTTCAGATTCCAAAGTTTCTCGGAAGGAGCGGCATTATTCATCGGCAAGTGCAAAGGTACGGAAAAAGTAAGGAAAGAAAAAGAAAACGGTTGCAACAATGTTACAACATACAGGACAGCAGGGCTGAAATATGCAGGTCCGGTCGGTAGCGGGGCGAACGAAAGCGGGGCGGCCTAATGGCCGCCCCGCTTAGATGGTTTGAAAGCAGACGCTGTGTCTCAACGAACGGTCTTACTTCTTGACAATCTTCTGGATGTTGACGCCCTCGGTGGTGGCGGTGCGCAGCATGTAGACACCGTTGGACAGACCACTTATGTTGAGCGTGTTGACATTCCGGGTATTGCTGAGGACGATACGGCCGGCAGCGTCGATGACATCGATGTGTGTTGATGCCATTGGTAGCGTAGCGCATCGTGATATGATAGCAATGGTTGTTGTCGCAAAGGACGTATGCCTCGAGTGTATAGCCGGTAGCAGTGGCCGTGACAGTCGCTTCGCCGGCAACGAATTCGGCATAGGTTGTGTCTGTTGCATCGGCGGAAATGAAACCCATGTACGTATAGTAGGCATTAAAATCAGATGAGACATAGGAACCTGCCACCTGAGAGGTGTTGATGGCCACGGATGCAAGAGTGCGTTGATCCGCAGTCGTTCCGCGCATCTGAAACACAGCGTTGCTTGCTGTCAAATCGACCAACATAGCGGAGGGAACGACCACTTCGACCGTGTCGGCGGCGACAGGGGTGTCATACGTAAGGTAGTAGATGTCGCCAGTTGACAATGTAGCCATAGCACTGATATGTTCGGTGCCATCGGCATTGAGAGTATAGGTGAACGAAGCTGCCGTATAATCATATTCTTCACCACCAATTTTGGCGTATGAATAATAGTCATCCATGTCAGAGAATGTGTAGGTATGGCCCGAGACAATATTCTCCGCATAAATGTCGAAATAAAACTGGGCATTGCCATCTGACATTCCGAAATACCAATCTCCATCTTCCTCATAATAGTGGGATTGGCAATCTGTCATGGTGAGGTTGTAAGTAGCCTTGGATGTAGGGGCACCGGGGGCGGCCGCACGGTGGGCACGTGATTTCACCAACATTCCACGGATCTGTCCGTCGCGAATGTCATTCAGGATGCGGGAAGATGACTGGGCGAAGAGCGAAGTCATGAGCAGTACCGCCACGAGAACTGATAAGATTTTTTTCATAATTGTTCTGCCCTGTTGTAGACCATCGGGCGTCATCGGTTTTTGAAATTGAATTAGTTTTATAATTTAGAGATAATTAGATTTAGTCTGAATTATGTTTTGAATGTGCAAATATAAAAAATAATCATTGAATCTGATGCAGATAATCTGAGTTATCTTGATATCCAAGGAAATATTGAGCGCCGGATTGTTGTGTGAGTCATTTGTAGACTGTTTATTTCGAAGCGGCAAAAAACAAGCATGGCCGGATCACATGCGATCCGGCCATGCTTGACAGAAAGTTGTCTTGAAGTGAGATTACTTCTTGATAATCTTCTGGATGTTGACGCCCTCGGTGGTGGCGGTGCGTAGCATGTAGACACCGTTGGACAGACCACTTATGTTGAGCGTGTTGACATTCCGGGTATTGCTGAGGACGATACGGCCGGCAGCGTCGATGACATCGATGTGTTGATACCTTCAGCAGAGTAGAACATCATGACATGGTAGCAGTGGTTGTCGGTGCAGAGCACATAAGCCTCGACCTGGTAACCACCCTCGACTTCCGTCACAGTGAACTCAGCCGAGTAGACCGACAGCGATGTGCCGTTGACGTATAGACCGGAGTAGCTTGCATCGCAGTCAGCCCAGGTGAAGGAACCCGTTATTGTCGAAGAGAAGTAGTTGAATCCCACTTCATAGGTCTCATCCTCACTGGCGCCGATGAACTGATAAGAACCGTCATAATCGGAATAGTCGCTGAATGTAGCGGAGGGGATGACCACCTCGACCGTGTCAGCGGCGACAGGAGTGGAGTAGGTCATCGTGACGTGGTAGCAGTGGAGGTCGGCACCCAGCAGATAGGCGTCGAGACTATAGCCAACGGCAGTTGCCGACACAGTGGCGTGGCCGGCAACAACATTGATCTGATTGCCCAGCAAGACATCGTAAACAGTAGTGTATTGACCATAGAAATCCTCAAACTCATAGTTGCCGGGAATCTGAGAGCTGTAAACAGCGACGCTGGCATAAGTAGCGCTGTCGACAGTATAGCCGCGCATCTGGAAGACACCATTATCGGCGGTCAAGTCCGTCAACATAGCAGCAGGGATGTTGACAGCGATAGTATCGGTGGCATCGTCCATAGTGGGGATGGTGTAGGTCATGGTGATGTGATAGCAGTGCAAATCGGAGCCAATCAGGTGGCTTTCAAGCGCATAGCCGCCGTCGGTGGCAGCAACCTCGAAATGTCCCTCGACGAAGTTGATATTGTTGATGTTGGAATTGGACTGAAGGTTGTTGGCCACAAAACTACCAACGATTTCCTCGCCGCTGTAGGACAAGGCAACGGTGTAGGCGTTGTCGCTCGAAGTACCAGTCCAGTTCTGCGAAGTGGCAGTGAACCAGCCATCGCCAGGCTCGGTCACCAGCATGGCAGTGGGAACAAGCACATCGATAGTATCGGTAGCGACAGGGATGGTGTAGTACATGGTGAAGTGGTAGCAAACATTGTCGGTGCAGAGGATGTGGCCATCGATTTCATAACCGGCATCAGTGGCGGCAACGGTGAAGTTACCGTCGTAGGTGGTTTTAGATTCACCATTGTAAACGATGCCCGTATAACTGGCATCGCAATCAGCCATGGTGAACGAGCCGATAACTGTCTCGGAGAAGTAGTTCACAGAGACTTGAGAGGCTTCGTCGGCAGTGGTACCGATGAACTGATATGAGCCATCATAACCGGAGTAGTCGTTGAAAGTAGCGGCAGGAACAACCAAATCGACCGTGTCGGCGGCTACGGGAGTCGTATAAGTCATGGTGACATGATAGCAATGCATGTCTTGACCCAAAAGATAGGCATCCATTGCGTAGCCCGTAGCGGTAGCCGTCACGCTTGCATGACCAGCAACGATTGAGATATCGACATCGTTTGCACTCTCATACACAACAGTATAGTCTGCATAGAAATCCGAAATAGTATAGTTGCCGGGAATCTGGGTGCTATAGGGGGTAACAGAGGCGTAGTAGGCACTGTCGACAGTGTAGCCACGCATCTGGAATGCACCAGTACTGGTAGCGGTCAGGTCGATCAACGCAGCTGCAGGAATATTGATGGCGATAGTGTCCGTCGCATCATCCATAGAAGGAGCCATGTAGTAGTAAGAGATGACATAGACGTCACCGTTGTCCAAGGTGGCAGTGGCATTGACCGTTTCCGAGCCGTCAGCATTCTGAGTATAGGTAAAGGTGGCAGCGGTGTAGTCATACGCCTCGCCGTTTACCAAGGCGTAAGAATAATAATCGTCCATCTCGTCGAAAGTGTAGGTTTGTCCAGAAACCAACGTGGTGGTGTAAATGTCGAAAGTAAAAGCATTGTCATCGGCATCTTGCAAGCGGCAATACCAATCGCCATCCGAGTCATAGTATTGTTTCTGGAACGAAACCGCAGTGACATTGTAGGTAGTCTTGGCTGCACGGACAGCATGGTGTACAGACTGCTGGGTGCGAGCCTTCACAAGCGCGGGCACCTGATTGCCATTTCCAGCGCCAAGGGTACGGAAAGAACCCTGGGCAAAAGCCACAGACACCATCAGCACCGCAAGAAGAACTGATAAGATTTTTTTCATGATTGTTTTGCCCTGTTATCAACCATCGGGCACGTCGGCTTTTGATTATACTGAATTTAATCTGTAAATATTGCTGCAAAGATACTATTTTTTGTTTAAACGGTGCGTTTTTTAAACGAAAATGACGACACGGCAACAGCTATTCCTGGTAGTAGACCCTTTTGACACGGGGGGAGACGGAGGTGAGTATCTCGTAAGCTATGGTGCCGGCGGCATCGGCCATCTGCTGCAAGAGCGCTGTGTCGCCGAAGAGGGTGACTTCGTCGCCTTCGCGGCAGTCGATGCCGGTGACGTCGACGAAGCACATGTCCATGCAGACGCTGCCGATGATGGGCGCCTGAAGCCCGCCTACGACGACGCGGCCGTGACCGTTGCCCAGATGGCGGCTGAGACCGTCGGCATAGCCAATGGAAAGGATGGCTATCCGGGAGTCGCACGGTGCGACCCAGCGGCGACCATAGCCCACGCTGTCGCCTGCAGGGATGACTTTTATTTGCGAGATGTGGGTCACCAAGCGGCTGACGGGCTGCAGACAGGCTTGGACGGCAGGTTCGGGCGAAACGCCGTAGAGCCCTATGCCCAAACGCACCATATCCAGCTGCGCCTCGGGAAAGCGGGTGATGCCGGAGGAGTTGAGTATGTGGCAGCAGAGGTCGTCGCGACGGAGGTCGGCCTTGAAACGGTCACAACAATGTGTGAAACGGGATATCTGGCCCCGGGTGAATCTGTCCATAGCCGGGTCTTCGCTGCAGGCCAAGTGAGAGAATAAGGAGACTACACGCATGGGGCAGCCAGGCTCCGAGAGACGTCGGGCCAGCAAGGGCAGGTCGGATTCGTCGAAGCCCAAGCGGTGCATACCGGTGTCGACCTCGATATGGACCGGCAACGGCCCGCCGGCGGCATGGGGGCGGGCGGCACGGGCAAAGGCGTCGAAGATGCGAAAACTGTAGATGTCGGGCTCGAGCCGGTGACGAATCATGTCGTCGAAACCGTCTTCTTCCGGATTCATGACCATGACGGGCAAGGTGATGCCGTTACGGCGAAGTTCGATGCCCTCGTCAATGTAGGCTACAGTGAGGTAGTCGACCCGATGGTACTGCAGGATGCCGGCGACCTCGACTTTGCCCGCCCCGTAGGAGGAGGCTTTGACCATGGCCATCAATTTGGTTGTAGGCCGGATGAGCGAACGGTAATAGTTGAGGTTGTGCACCATGGCGCTGAGATCGACCTGCATGACGGTTTCGTGGGAACGTTGCCGGAGTGTTCTGACTATGCGCTCGAAACCGTAACCGGGGCCGCCTTTGAGCAGGACAGTCTGGTCGCGGAAGGTGTCGGGAGCACATTGACGAAGAAATTCGTCAACGGTGGCATAGCATTCACCCCCGAAGGGAACAAAAAGGGCTTGGTTGCAGAGCATGGTGTCGCCAATGCCGATAAAACGGTCGACACCACTCCAACGTAAAAGTGAAACGACCCGGTCCAAGGTTTGTTCAACGGTGTGGTCCGGCTGAACGAAGTCACTGAGGATGAGCGTGCGATGTTTGTGCTGCGATTCTTGCTGCATGAAGTCGAGCGCAACAGCCAAGGAGTCGAGGTCAAGGCTGTAGCTGTCGTTGAGCAGAAGGCAACCATTGACGCCTTCGTCAAGCCGGAGGCGTGTGGCCACGGCTTTGAGCCCAGCACAACGCCGGGCCACCTCGGCGGGCTGAACGCCCATGTGCAGCATGAGGGTGGCACAGTGCATGACGTTTTCGGTGGAAGCACGGTCGACAAAGGGTATGGTGAGTTCGAAGCGGTGACGACGGCGCCAGCACAGGGAGAGTGTGGTTTGGCTGCGGCTAACCTGACGATGGAGCAGGCAGAGCGCATCGGAAGGACGAGAACCCCAGGCAAGGCGCTGCACGGATGCCGGCAGGACCGCGGCGACGGCATCGCGGACGGCGGCATCGTCGGAGTTGTATATGAGGGCTTGGCTGTGAATAAAGAGCTGGAGTTTCTCGTCGAGTTTTTGCCTGCGCGAGACAAAGTTCTCGTCGTGTGAGGCCGCTATGTTGGTGAGGATGCCGACGGTGGGCTGGATGACGGCTTGCAGGCGACTCATCTCGCCGGGCATGGAGATGCCGGCTTCGAAGAAAGCTATGTCGTGATGCGACTCCATCTGCCATACGGACAAGGGGACGCCGATCTGCGAGTTGTAACTGCGTGGCGAGGCTACCGGATGGCCGCCGGGGGCAAAAAGCTGCAGCAGCCAATCTTTGACAACGGTTTTGCCATTGCTGCCGGTGATGCCCACGACCGGGACATGGAACTGCGCACGGTGAGAAGCGGCCAAACGCTGCAGCGAAGCTATGACATCGTCAACATACCAGAGGTTGGCACCGGGTAACGCATCGACCTGGGTGCGTAATTCTCCGGACAGGGCCGCTCCGGCCACAAAGTTGCGCACCCCTTTTTTGTAGAGCGGCACAATGTAGCGCGAGCCATCGTTGCGTCGTGTAGGTATGGCGAAGAAAAGCACGCCTTGCGGGTCGGCGACACGGCGGCTGTCGGTGGCCAGATGCAGAATCGGGCTGTCGGGGACCTCGACACGAAACGACTGCGGATCAAGTATGGAGGATAATTCGCTGGCGACCATGGTCGGCACGTGATGGGAACGGGTGGGACGGGAATTTAGTTGAACAGGTCTTTCATTTTGTCGAAGAAACCGCGTTCCTGACGAGTGGGGTTGGGCTGGAAGTTGGGCGAAGCACCCAGCTGCTCGAGCAGTGTTTTTTCTTCACGCGAAAGGCTTTTGGGGACCCACACGTTGATGCAGACCAGCAAGTCACCTCTGCCGTAGCCGTTGACAGACGGCAGCCCCTTGCCCCGAAGGCGCAAGACTTTGCCGGATGGAGTGCCGGCGTCGATTTTCACTTTGACTTTGCCGTTGAGGGTGGGTATTTCGACCGACCCGCCCAATGCCGCAGTGGAAAAGGTGACGAAGAGGTTGTAGTAGAGATTGGCTTCCTGGCGGTCGAAAAGGTCATGGGCTTGTTCCTCAACGAGCACAATGAGGTCACCCGGAACACCACCGCGCGGCGCGGCGTTGCCTTTGCCGGAGAGGGAGAGCTGCATGCCGTCTTGTACGCCGGCGGGGATGTTGATGGTGATGATTTCCTCGGAGCGGACGATGCCTTCGCCGTTGCAGTCGCGGCATTTATCTTTGATGATCTGCCCCTGGCCGCCGCAGTGGGGACAGACGGACTGGGTCTGCATCTGTCCGAGGATGGTGCGTTTGACCTCGATGACGGTGCCGCTGCCATGGCAATGAGGGCAAGTTTCGTAGACGTTGCCCCGGGCACCGCTGCCACCGCAGGTTTTGCAGGGAACGTATTTGTTGACTTTTATCTTTTTTTCACAACCTTTGTCGATTTCTTCGAGCGTTAGCTTCACTTTGATGCGCAGATTGGAGCCTCGCATGACGGGACGACGACGCTGTCCGCCCCCTCCAAAGCCGCTGAAACCGCCGAAACCCCGACCACCGCCGAAGATGTCGCCGAAGATGTCGCCAAAATGAGTGAAGATGTCGTCCATGTTCATGCCCCCGGCTCCAAAACCACCCTGACCGTCAAGTCCGGCATGGCCGAACTGGTCGTAGCGGGCTTTCTTGTCGGGGTTGCTCAACACGTCGTAAGCCTCGGCGGCCTCTTTGAACTTTTCTTCAGCGTCTTTATCACCCGGATTGCGATCGGGATGATATTTCAGGGCCATCTTGCGATAGGCCTTTTTGAGCTCGTCGGGCGAGGCGTCCTTGCTGACGCCCAGCACTTCATAGTAGTCTCTTTTTGCCATAGATTATCACGGTGTATCGAAAAGTGAAGGTATGTCAGACGGCCACAACAACTTTGGCATAACGCAGCACTTTGTCGTGCAGGAAGTAACCTTTTTCCACCACATCGACCACGGTGCCCTTGGGATTGTCGTCGGTGGCGGGAATCTGGGTAACGGCCTCGTGAAGCGACTCGTCGAACCTGGCTCCCCGGGCCTCCATCGGTTTGAGACCTTTTTGAGCAAGGGCGTTGAGGAGTTTGTTGTGGATCATGGTGATTCCCTCGCGGGCATTGTCGTCGGTCATGGCTTGCAAGGCCCGCTCAAGGTCGTCAAGGGAGGGAAGCACCGCACGCAGTATGTCTTTGCCCCCACTGAGGACGAGATCGGCTTTTTCGAGTGTGGTGCGCTTGCGGTAGTTTTCGTATTCGGCCACAGTACGGAGGTATTTGTCGTTGAGTTCGGCAAGTTTCTCGCCTAACTGCTGGACCTGCCCGGACTCGATGTCGCACTGCCCTCCCCTGCGTTTGCGCTGGTGTCTGACGGCGTGACGGCCGGCGTCCGGCCGCTGATCACGGCGGTTGTCCGTTTCACCGTCCGGGTGCCCCGAAACGGCGCTCTGCTTGATATCAGTGTCTTGATTCATGTCGTGATAAAAAAATGGTTATGTGTTTAAGGATATAATGGCTCTATCAAGCCTGTTGCCAGCGGCGGCAGATATGACAGATTGTCACCACTGGAAGACGTCAAGCCGGGTTCGGGGACGCCGGCTGTCGAGCCACCGGAAGCCATGAAGGCGAAAATATTCGTCGGGCAACCGATCGACAGGATAGGTGTGCATGTCTGGATTGACGTAGGAGAGCAGGCGATGGAGCCGGCGGTCGCGGAAGTAGATTCTCATGTCGGACGAGACTCCTACATTGACACCGATGAGACTATACCGCCCCAAGCTGTCTTCCTCGGTTATGTAGCAGACCATTTGGGCGTTGCCGAGCACGTCGGCATAGGAGGGCTCGCCACCGGAGAAATGCATCACCCCGTTGCGCCCTTTGAGCTGATTGAATTTGAGCGAGTCGACCCACTCGGCAATGAAGAGGTTGCGACGCATGAGGACCAACGAGACGCCAGAGGTGTCGTGTTGCATGGAGATGGTGTCGGACAGGCATTGGTAGTTGCCGTACCAGAGCACCGGGTTGCCGTATAGGGTCAGCAGAGAGTCAGTGACGGAGTAGTAGGCTGAATCACACATCCCCTGCATGTCAAAACGGAAGACTTTGGTATGGTAGTTGGCCCGAATGGAGGTGAACTGGCTGTTGTCGTCGTTGTAGGCAAAGATGGTGTCGGCATGCATGAACAGGGTGTCGCCATGGTCGACCAGGTAGACTAAGGCACTGTCGGTGATGTAGGAGTAGTTGCTTTGCCGGTCGGTGACACCGAACAGGCCTGTACAAGTGATCTGGTTGACGGTGTCGACGATGACCACTTGCCCATGAGCGACACCGTGCCGCAGGAGGCCGTCGTAACGCAAGGAGTCGCAGGTGAGGACACGGGCGCCGGATTGGATGCGGGAGGCTTCGGTGGAGACGGCATAGCGGGTCTCGGTGTTGTAGGTGCCGCGTTCACTGTAGATAAAGGTGGAGTCGGTACGGATGTCGGTGGGACTGACAAAGGTGGCAGTCTTGTTGTCGGTGGAGTAGTAGAGTGTGTCGGTGTAGAGCACCATGGAGGAATCGCTGAGCTCCACTTTGCGGAATATTTCCATCATTTTGGTGGTGGCGTTGTAGTATCCTTCACGACTTTTGAGGAGCTGGTCGGCATTGGTGGTTCGCCCCCAAGTTGAGTAGCTGGCTATATTGCCGATGCGGTCAAATGAAAGATGGGCGGTCTTCATCTCGGTACCGCCATCGATGAAGGTCACTGTATCGCCGTAGATGTCGACGATGCGGGTTTCGGCATCGTAGAAGAGATGGTCGCCATAGATGAACGAGGTGTCGCTCAACTGAATTTTCACGTTCTGATAGGCGGTGAAGTTGTTTCCGGTGACGTCGAGCAGGGCCGAATCGGCAAAAAGAAGCATACCTTCGTGCTCGGCGGTGACACCGTTGTAAAGTATCCATACGTCGGGATTGTGCGGGTCTCGCGACCCCATGCCGGATTGGTAGGAGATGAATTTCTGAGCCCAAAGCGGAGTGGCGGCACAGAAGAGGAGCGATAAGAACAGAAGGCGGCGTGACACGAAAGGCTGAGTTGTCGGTTATTGAAAAGAAAGGCCGCCCAAAGGCAGCCTTCCGGTATGTAGGGGATTACAAAAGGGCATCCGGACGTGGAATTATTTGAGTGTACGGGAGCCCAAACGGTCCATGGCGCAACGGAAACCGATCCATGCGGTGGATTTGTCTTGGTCGTAGAACCGACGGGTACCGGCTTGCAGCCAGTAGGCACGATCGTTCCAGGAGCCACCCTTGACCACACGAACTTTGTTATTGAGCAACGAGGTGACCTGTGAGGCGTCGCTGACGTTGCGACGGTACATCATGTTGGTGACGCTGTCGGGGTTGGCCATGTCGAAGCCACCGTCTTCGCTGTCGTAGGACTCATCTTCGTCACCCTCGTTGTTGACCCATTCGGTGATGGACGTCTGGGTGTTGTAGTCGTAGATGGCCGAGGCGTAGTCGCCGTCAAGGTAGTTGATATTGTCAGCCTGACGGTAGTTGCGGCGGTTGAGGTCGTCGTCGACGTTTTTGTAGTTGATGCTGCCGGTGGTGTCATTGATGGAAATCTCGTCGTCGATGTAGACGGGGGTGCGGTAGACGTTGCCTCGGAACGGGTTCATGTCTTCGCCTCCGACGGGATTGGCGTCTTTACGGTAGACATCCATGCACCATTCGCTGACATTGCCAGCCATGTGATAGAGACCGTAGTCGTTGGGGAAGTACCACTTGACGGGGGCGGTGTAGTCCCAGCCGTCGTTGAGGTTGCCGGCAACACCCATGGCATCACCGCGGGAGCGCTTGAAGTTGGCCAAGAATTGACCGTAATATTTCTTGTTCGCTGAACGGACGCTGGAGCCTGCCCAAGGGTAGATTTTATGCTCAACGACACGCTCGTCGTAGGTATTGCCTATCATACCCAAGGCTGCAAACTCCCATTCCGCCTCGGTAGGCAGACGGTAGGAGGGGACAAGGATGCCGTCGGTACGACGCACTTGACGGGGCTCGCCACCTGCAGCAGGATCGAGGTTTTCCAATTCTTCGCCTGCCTCGCCGCGGTATTGACCGGCCAAGTAGACATCGGTCTGGAATGCAGATTCGCCACGTAAATCGGTCTGGTCGAGAACGATGATGCCACGGTCGACGAGAATTTTCTCATTGACGCGGTCGGTACGCCATGTGCAGAATTTGCATGCCTGCTCCCAACTGACTCCGACAACAGGGTACTCGTCGTAGGCCGGATATTGGAAATAGTAGTCGACAAAGCTCTCGCGCCATGCCAGTTTATCACGCCATGCGTTGGTGTCGGGATAGATATCGCGCACCCGCTCGGGATATTCCTCGCCATAGGCCCGCTGCATCCAATAGACAAATTCGCGATAGCTACGGTTCGAGACCTCGGTCTCATCCATGTAGAAGGATGAGACTGTGACGGTATGCGCGACATTGTTCCATTGGAACCGGGAATCGTCGGCCACACGGCCCATGGTGAACGAGCCGCCTTCGATGAAGACCAAGCCGGGGGCTGTCGGTTGTTCAACCTCGCTGGAGACCTCAAAACCGCCCCACTCAGGGTCGTTCAGTTCCCAACCTGTGGTGGACGATGTGTTGTTGCTGCTGCCGCAGGAGGCCAGGAGCCACGCGGAAAACAGGAAAAGACATGAATTCTGGAGAATTTTCATAATTCTATTTCTATGGTTGGTTATTGGCTTATTATTTATGTACGGAACAGCGCGTTGCTTTTGTTTCAGCTGACGATGGTTAGAAGGAGGGACAACGGATGGCTTTGACTTTCTTGCGCTGCTCGGGGACAGGAAGCAGGAATCCTAATGTCACTTCGTGGGCCCCGGCTGTCTGGTTGGCGAGCTTGGAAACGGTGACGTCATAGCTGTAGCCAACTTTGAAGTGGTCTTGCTGCAAACCCAGCATGAAGATGAAGGCATCGGAGTTTTCGACACCGTTGCGGTACCACACTCCCACCAAAAAGGGCATCCAATCGAGGTAAAGTCCGTAGTTGAAGTAGTGCAATGTGCCTTGATACTGATAGATGAAGTTGGGGGAGATAACGGGCGTGCCAAGGCCCAACGAGGAGGTGCGGCGACGTTCTTTGGAGACGTTGATGAGCGCACCGGCATGGAAAGTGTATTTGACCGGAAGCCGATCTTCGCTGTAGAGCCCTTGGGAAGGACGGCTCAGGTGGGCAGCCGCAACACCGGCGTACCAGATGTCGCCATACGCCATGAGACCGGCACTGAAGTCGGCATACCATTTGCTGGTCCGGTCGGGCTCCTGCGCAGCGGTCTGGTAGATGAAGCCCTGGTTCGGATCGATCTGGTCGCCGAAACGCAGGTAATTATAATCCCAATTGACGGATACATTGGACAAGGAGGCTTGCAGACCGGCGTTTATATAGATTTCGCGGGCAATCTGAAAACGAAATGAGTACATGGCGCCGAAGAATCCTGAATTGAGGATGCCGTGGTCGCCCTGCCGATCGGCCAGCGCAATGGCACCGATACCACCATGTAATGAGGGGATGTATTGGTCGTAGGAGACCGATACGGTCTGAAACGCGGAGACCAGCTTAGGCCACTGGTTGCGATATGTCAGCGAGAATCGCGGAGCAATCTTGGAGCCCGCAAACGCCGGGTTGAGGTAAAGCGGATTGGCATAAAACTGCGAGAATCCGATGTCCTGGGCACTGGCGCCCTGAAGGGCTGCCAGCAGCAGACAAACCAGCGATATCCGTGTTCTTATTTTCATAGCCTTACAGTATGCACAACAAGTCTAAAATGATTGGCAATATTACGATTTTTTTGACAAACTAACGACTTTTTGTCAAAATTATTTCATAAGTCACATAAAACAAGCGCATTGTAAATTTCATAAAATATCGAAAACTCACCTTTTAAACATTCATCGGATGATTGACTGCAGGTATTTTCACGATGTGAGCGCTCTCTTTTGCATCGGACATGGGCCGGGTGTGCCTAGATTCCAGTTACAAGTGCAACACTAAGTAAAAAAAGAGTACCATCAAATTGGCACTCTCAGGCAAAGTGACTACTTTTGTGTTGCCATATGAAAAAGTATAAACACCTTACCCAAGAGCAAAGGTACACAATTTCCATGTGTCTTAGAAAAAATCTCTCGCTGTCGAGAATCGCTAATCTGATAGATGTCAGCAAATCAACAGTCAGCAGAGAGATAAAAAGGAACTCCAACATGCACCACCACTATGTCGCGATAGACGCGCAACAGTTCTCCGAGATGCGGAAAACAATCCCTCGGAGGCCAAGGAAGTTATCGAAGGAGGACTGGAAGGATATCGAGCAGTGTCTCAAGCGGCACTGGTCGCCGGCAACTATTGCCGGAGTCCGGAAACGTGACGGAAAGCCGTGTGTCTCGGCCGAATGTCTGTACCGCATTATCCGACGGGACAAAGAACGCGGCGGCATGCTGTACACATACCTGCCCCACCACCTCAAGCACCGACGACGGCAGGTGGGTGCCCGCATCCACATCAAGGACCGCGTCAGCATCGACGAAAGGCCTTCCGTGGTGGACGAGAGGTCTCGCTTCAGAGACTGGGAGATGGACACCATCAACGGAAAGGACGGCAAAGGAGCCATTGTCACCTTGGTTGAGCGCTCCACAAAGAAACTCATCATGGCAAAATCCGCAAAAGGCAAGAATGCCAAGGCCATATCCCGTCTCGTCGTACAACTTCTGCGACCCTTTGAACGGTTTGTCCTTTCCATCACCACAGACAACGGAACTGAATTCGCCGACCACAAATACATCGCAAAGATGCTGCACACCAAAGTCTTTTTCACTCACCCTTATTCCTCTTGGGAAAAGGGTCTCATCGAAAACACAAACAAACTCGTCCGTCAGTATATCCCTAACGGTACGGATTTCTCTTCAATCTCTGACGATTTCATCCTCCTCGTACAAACAGAATTGAATCTGCGTCCTAGAAAACTTCTCAACTATTTATCCCCTAAACAAAAATTTTTGCAATCTTTGCATTAAAGTGTTGCACTTCGTAGTTGAATCTACC
>LPNG01000034.1 GCA_001543395.1 Candidatus Alcium sp. F082
ATGTTTTCCTTAAAAATTGCGCAACTTATTGAAATATTTTCTGCGCAAATGATGCTTTTTGATGCTATTTACGCAGATTATCTTTGGATTTTCTGCGGAAAATTCATCACTCAAATAGTTCATCCAAAACCACTTCGCACTGAACACCTTCACTGTGTGCATTTTGCTTTATGCCTTCAGTAGTCACGAAGGTGAGCAAAAGCGTTTTTTTCGTGCCGGTTTCTTGAACGAAAGTCGTCAGTCTGTCGTTGAGCGTATCTTCATAAGCTTTGTCGATTTCGTATTTCCCTTTGGAATACTTCATTTCGCAGATGTTGATGGTTTCGTCTTTGCGGTCGATGAGCAAGTCAATTTGGCTGCTTTTATTCGCTGACGAACTTCGCCAAGAACACGCCAAAGTCTGCACTCCGCTGATTCCCAATGCTTTCTTGATTTGCGTCAAGTGCGCCAAACAAAGCCGCTCAAAGGCGATACCGCTCCAAGTGCTATGGATAGGGCTATTGAAAGAGGTGGTCCAGAACTGTTCGTCGTGATACTTGTTTTGGACGATGAAATCAAAATAAAACAAGGTATAGAAATCGATGAGTTGGAACAGTGTGTCGCTTTTCTGCCTTTTGTCGGTGGCTTTTTGAAGATTTCCGAAAGGTTCGTAAGTCCTTATGAATCCGCATTTTTCCAATTCTTCAAGCACGGTGCTTAAGGCTCCGTTGTCGGTGACATTGGCTGCTTTCACAATCTCTTGTCGGGTCAGGCCTTTGCCTTTCGTAGCCAATGCTGTCACCACCTGAATGTGCGTGTTGGCTTTCTTGAACAGGGCGTGGTAAAGTTCGTTGAATTCATCTTTGAGGCTCGCATTGGGGGCAAAGAACAGCATATCAACATTTTGCGCCACGCTTTTGCTTCTGTCCATCAGCGACATATAATAAGGTATGCCGCCCATGACCATATAACATTCCGCGATTTGTTTCCTTGAATATGAGAAACCGTAAGCGCGGAAATAGGCTTCACATTCATTCAATGTAAAAGGCTCAAGTACAATCTGATGCGTGATTCTGTTGTGTAGTCCGCCACGGCTGTGGATGAGGTTGTCAATCATCCAAGAGGTTGCCGAGCCGCAAACCACCAATTTGATGTCGTCGCGCAAGGAGGCCCAACT
The DNA here is from genome assembly GCA_001543395.1 of Candidatus Alcium sp. F082. GTDB lineage: Bacteria > Bacteroidota > Bacteroidia > Bacteroidales > F082 > Limimorpha. The sequence goes on from LPNG01000034.1 coordinate 1,157, forward strand.
GTTCCAGAAGTTTTCCAATGCAGCCACAAACCCTGATTTGGCTGTACTCAGCCACGGAAGTTCATCAATGAAGATGATCTTGTTGCCTTTAGGCAAGGCCTCCAAGTGTTTTGAGAGTTCATAAAATGCTAATATCCAGTTTTTTGGAATCTCAATCCGCTCGGTTTTGAAATGCTTTCGGACGGCGATGGCAAAGTTGATGAGTTGTTCGTTTTTGGGTACTTCATGCGCTCCTGTGAGGAAAAAAGCGAATTGGTCATTGGCGGCTTTTCGGATGAGAAAGGTTTTTCCGACGCGCCGACGACCATACACAGCGATAAATTCCGAGCCTTTTGAGGTGAAATAATTTGTAAGAGCCTTATATTCAACATTTCTTCCGATAAGTTTCTTTTCCATGGCAATAATATTTTCTGCGCAAAAGTATAAAAATTACCATAGTTGCGCAACTTATTGAAAGATTTTCTGCGCAACTGATGCTTTTTGATGCCATTTGCGCAGATTATCTTTGGTTATATAGTTTTATTTTCTTTGTCTTAATTGATGGTTTTGGTCTGGTTTTTGTAGCTTTTTCTATTGTTCTAAATGGTATTTGTTATGAAAAAATCTTGTCTGTTCCTTTGCCTTGCTGCACTTATCTGGTTTTCGAGTTGCATGGATACTAAATATGTCACGAAGAAGACCACTTTTGATCAGGTAATCTCTCAGGTTAGTGATGAGATGTCGCAACAGGGTTTCAACCTGTCGGGTTCTAGTTCGGAAACGAAGAATGATCTTATCGTATTAAGGACATCGTATACCGAAGAAGGCGGTTATGGGACAGAATTGGCTAACAATTATGTGACCCGCGATACTTATCGTTTCACTAATGCTATTGGACATTCCATGAGTTATACGGTGTCGTATCTGCTGAGGGAAACGAAGAAAGGTGAACAATATGTCGATGCCGCCGAGATTGCTGCCTGTGAGGTCAGTGATCCGTCAGATTATGAAAAGATGTGTGGTTCGAACTCGCCGATATACCAAGTCAATGCAATGGAAAAAGACCAGATGATCAAAGTGAGAAACGGTCGCAAGACGTTTTATCTGGCCTCAGGCTTAACCTTGGGCGGCCTGGTTTTACTGCTGATGGGTGCCATGGCACATTAAAACAAACGGGCTTTATCGTTCACTGATGAAACCCGTTTTTTGCATAATAGAGACGTAGCGCGCTACGTCTCTACCCATTTCATTTGAATTATTTCCTCAGCCCCGCCAGCTGCTGTTCTATCACAGCAATCTTGGCTTCGGCGTCGGCTTTCTTCTTGCGCTCCTTTTCGACCACGGCGGCAGGAGCACCACTCACGAAGCGTTCGTTGGAGAGCTTCGCCTCAACACTCTTCAAGAAGCCTTGGGCGTATTTCAGTTCCTCTTCCAACTTCTTGATTTCAGCATCCACATCGACACTGCCGGTGAGCGGCACGAAGAACTCGGTGCTGCCCACGATGAAACCGAAGGCACCGGCGGGAGCCTCAGCCACATAGCTGACCTCGCTCACGTTACAGAGCTTGGCAATGACGCAGTCGAAGTCCTTGTTGGCCGTGCCCTTCACCACGAGTTGGATAGCGTCGCGGAAGGCGATGTTCTTGTCGCTGCGCACCTTGCGGACATTGTTGATGACTTCTTGGGTGAACTCGAACTGCTTCAGAATCTGCTCGTCAACGGCCTGCAACTTGGGTTGCTGAGCGATAATGATATCATCTCCTTCTTTGCGCTCAGCAATGGCATGCCAGATTTCCTCGGTAATGAACGGCATGAAGGGGTGCAGCAAGAGCATCAGGTTCTCAAAGAACTTGATGGTGGCAGCGTAGGTCACGGGGTCGATGCCCTGGCCTTGCGGGGCCTTCACCATTTCGAGGTACCACGAGCAGAAGTCGTCCCAAGTGAGCTTGTAGATGCCCATCAAGGCATCGCTGAGGCGGTACTTGTCGATATTGTCGTTGGTCTCGGCCAGCACTTGGTTGAAGCGAGCCTCAAACCACTTCACGGCCATCTTGGCGGCCTCGGGTTGGGCGGCGTTTTCGTCCACATTCCAGCCTTTCACCAGACGCAAAGCGTTCCAAATCTTGTTGCAGAAGTTACGGCCTTGTTCGCAGAGGGCCTCGTCGAAGAGGATGTCGTTGCCGGCAGGGGCGCTGAGCATCATGCCCATGCGCACACCATCGGCACCGAACTTGTCGATGAGCTCGATCGGGTCAGGCGAGTTGCCCAACGACTTGGACATCTTGCGGCCTAACTTGTCTCTCACGATACCCGTGAAGTACACATTCTTGAACGGCACCTCATTTTGGTATTCCTCACCGGCCATGATCATGCGGGCCACCCAGAAGAAGATGATGTCGGGGGCGGTGATGAGGTCGTTGGTGGGGTAGTAGTATTTGAACTCGGCGTTGTCGGGGTCGAGGATGCCGTTGAAGAGCGACAGAGGCCACAGCCATGAGCTGAACCAAGTGTCCAAGGCATCATCGTCCTGACGCAAGTCTTTCATCGTCAAGTTGCTGTTGCCCGTCTTCTCGATAGCCAGTTTCAAGGCTTCTTCGGGTGTCTCGGCGACCACGAAACCGCCTTCAGGCAGGTAGTAGGCAGGAATCTGATGGCCCCACCACAGCTGACGGCTGATGCACCAGTCCTTGATGTTCTCCAACCAGTGACGGTAGAGGTTAACATATTTGGCAGGATAGAACTTGATGTCGCCATTCAATACTGGCTTCAGTGCGATGTCGGCGAGGTGCTCCATCTTGAGGAACCATTGCATCGAGAGCTTCGGCTCAATCGGCACATTGGTGCGCTCTGAATAACCCACCTTATTATTATAGTCCTCGATCTTTTCCAGCAGTCCAGCTTCCTTCATGTCGATGATGATCTGCTTGCGGCAGTCCTCGCGGCTCATGCCGATGTACATGCCTGCGGCTTCGCTTAAAGTGGCATCATCGTTGAAGATGTTGATGCTCTGCAGGTTGTGTTTTTCACCCAGCATGTAGTCGTTCACATCGTGGGCGGGAGTGACCTTCAGACAGCCCGTACCGAACTCGATGTCAACATAATCATCCTCGATGACGGGAATGACGCGGTTGACCAACGGCACCACGACTTTCTTGCCGCGCAGCCATTGGTTCTTGGGGTCGGCGGGGTTGATGCACATGGCGGTGTCGCCCATGATGGTCTCTGGACGCGTGGTTGCCACCACGGCGTAGCGGCGACCTTGCTCATCAGTGTGGATGATTTCGCCTTCGGCACCCGTGGCACCCGTGCCGTCGTCCTCGTGGAGGTAATAACGGAGGTAAAACAGCTTGCTGTGCTCATCCTTGAAGATAACTTCCTCGTCGCTCAAAGCCGTTAAGGCTTTCGGATCCCAGTTGACCATGCGTACGCCACGGTAAATCAGGCCTTTGTTATACAGGTCGACGAAGGCGCGGATGACGCTCTTCGAGCGGATGCCGTCCATGGTGAACGAGGTGCGTTCCCAGTCGCAGGAGCAACCCAGACGGCGCAACTGCTTGAGGATGATGCCACCGTGCTCGTGGGTCCAGTCCCAAGCGTGCTTGAGGAACTCCTCACGGCCAATGTCGGTCTTCTTGATGCCCTGTTGCGCCAGCTTGTTCACCACCTTGGCTTCGGTGGCGATGGAGGCGTGGTCGGTGCCGGGCACCCAGCAGGCGTTCTTGCCTTGCATGCGAGCGCGGCGGATCAAGATATCCTGAATCGTGTTGTTCATCATGTGGCCCATGTGAAGCACGCCAGTCACATTCGGCGGCGGGATCACGATGGTATAGGGTTCGCGTTCGTCGGGAGTGGAGTGGAAGTAGTTCTTGTCCATCCAGTGTTCATACCATTTGCCTTCAACTTCCTGAGGGCTGTATTTGCTGCTGATTTCCATAGTCGTAAAAATGAAGCGCAAAAGTAGTGTTTTTTCGGCAATGCTCCGACTTTTTTCGCCATTTTTGCTATCGCAAAAAATTTTTCCTTATCTTTGTCCGCTGTTGGAAAACGAGAAATCAATTCAATAAATTCAATAATCATTTAAAATCTCAATTATGGGTACATTTGCAAATCTTTGGCAGAACCACAGGACATTGGTGGTCTTTGTCATGATCTTAATCATTGTCATCCCTTTCTTGATCTTCTACTTGAACAAGGCCAAGAAAGAGCATCCTAAAGGCTTGATTGCCGCTGCTTTAAGTAACATGGGCGAACGCTTCGGCTACTACATCATGAATGCCGTACTGGTGCTTTTCATCTGCTCCAAGTTCGGTCTTTCTGATGCTACGTCGGGACTCATTTTCGCTGTGTTTTACTTTTTGATTTATGTTTTGGCGCTTCCAGGCGGTATCATTGCCGACCGTACGCAGAACTATAAGAGAACCATCATTAGCGGTATCATTGTGATGGCTATTGGTTATGGTTTGTTGTCCATCCCGGTGTTCAGCGACGGAGCAGGTATGAAGTCATGGCCTTTCGCTCTCGCCATGCTCGCCTTGGTTCTCATCGCCTGCGGTAATGGTCTCTTCAAGGGTAACCTGCAAGCTATTGTGGGTCAATTGTATGATGACTTTGAGGCCGAGGCGGCCAAGAAAGGCCCCGAGGCGCTCGCCGCTGCTAAGGAAAAACGTGATAGCGGCTTCCAGATTTTCTATGTGTTCATTAACATCGGCGGTGTGATTGCCCCGTTTGTGGCTCCCATCATCCGTGACTGGTACTTGAAGACGAAAGATTTGATTTATAATGCCGACTTGCCGCGTCTGTGCCATAAGTTCATTATGGGTACTGCCGAAGGCAACGATATGGACAACCTCACTGCACTGTCGCAGAACTTCACGGGTGCCTCGGAGAACCTCGCTGGTTTCTGCCAGAACTACCTCCATGTGTATAATACGGGTGTGCATTACTCCTTCATCGTTTCGGTGATAGCCATGCTTATATCCCTCTTCATTTTCATCGCTGTCAAGCACAAGCTACCGAATCCTGTGAAGAAGGAAAAGGCCGAAGTGAAAGAGTATTCTGAAGCCGAGCGTCAGGCCGATGCCAAGGAAATCAAGCAGCGTATGGCTGCCTTGTATGCCGTTCTCGGTATCGCTGTCTTCTTCTGGTTCTCGTTCCACCAGAACGCCCAGTCACTCTCCATTTTCGCTCGTGACTTTGTAGACACCAGTGCCATCCCGCCTGAGATTTTGCAATTCATCAACCCGTTCTTCGTCATCGTGCTGACACCTGTCGTCATGTGGATCTTTGCCTCGCTGCTTCGCAAGGGTAAGGAAGTGTCGACGCCCAAGAAGATTGCACTTGGTATGTTCATCGCAGCCTGTGCCTACATCTTCTTGATCATCATCGCTGTCGTTCATAACTATCCGTCTGGCGATGCCTTCAAGGCTCTTCCTGAAGCCGAGAAGATGGCAATGAAGACCGGACCTTGGGTGATGATTGTGACCTACTTCTTCCTCACGGTGGCTGAGCTGTTCATCTCGCCTCTGGGCTTGTCGTTCGTTTCGAAGATTGCACCGCGCCACATGGTCGGTATGTGCCAAGGCCTCTGGCTGTCGGCTACCGCTGTTGGTAATCTCTTGATCTTCCTTGGTGTCAAGATGTTGAACACCTTCCCGCATCAGTGGATGACATGGGCGGTCTTCGCCTTGATTTGCCTCATCTCCATGTCCATCATGCTTGGTATGCTGAAATGGCTTGAGAGAGTCGCTAAATAATTGAAATGCATTTATCTATGACAAGGGCTTGCGTAAGCAAGCCTTTGTCGTTTAACCGAATAATTATCAATTCTTAATTCTCACTTCTCAATTATGTTCAAGGGTCATCCTAAAGGGCTATACGCCCTAGCATTAGCCAACACGGGCGAGCGCTTTGGCTATTATACCATGTTGGCCATCTTTGTGCTTTTCCTGCAGGCCAAGTTCGGATATAACGAAGCACAAGCGGGTAACATCTATGGCATCTTCCTCGGATGCGTCTATTTCATGCCTCTCATCGGTGGTATGCTTGCCGACCGTTTCGGCTACGGCAAGATGGTGAAGTCGGGCATCGTGGTGATGTTCCTAGGTTACTTGCTGCTTGCGGTGCCTATGGCAACGACTACGGCAAAGGTCACCATGTTCTCCGCATTGGCACTCATCGCCATCGGCACAGGGCTTTTCAAGGGCAACCTGCAGGTGATGGTGGGCAACCTCTACGACGAAGCCAAATATAGCGCCTTCCGCGACAATGGTTTCAGCCTGTTCTACATGGCCATCAACATTGGCTCTATGTTCGCTCCCATGGCCGCCACCAAGGTGACGGATTTGTTCTTGGGTAAGGCGGGCTATAGCTATGTGCCACAGATTCCTTCGCTGGCGCACCAGTATTTGGACGGAACGATTTCTGCCGATGCCTTATCTACCTTTGAGGCCTTGGCGGTGCAGCAAGGCGGCAATGTCAACGACTTGGCTGGCTTTGCCAATAGCTATATCGATGCTCTGTCGGGTGCCTATAACTACGGCTTCGGCGTGGCCTGCATCTCGTTGATTCTCTCAATGGCTATTTATTTGAGTTGCCGCAAGTGGTTCAAGCATGCCGATGTCAACACCAAGCAGGCCAAGGCCATGGAAAGCACCACCGTGAATGTGACGGAACTCTCAAAGGAGCAGACGCGTGAGCGCATCACGGCCTTGGTGATGGTCTTCGCCGTGGTCATCTTCTTCTGGATGTCGTTCCAGCAGGCTGGTCTTTGCCTGACCTACTTTGCCCGCGACTACACGCAAAGCTCGGCAAGTGGTTTCACTCGGTTTGGCTTCAATATCTGGTCGCTGACGATGGTCGCCATCTCGATTTATACGATGTTTGGGGCTGCTCAGGCCACCAAGCCTTTAAATCGCGGCATCTTATGTGGTGTAACGGCGTTTTTGTGGATTATGGCGTGGACGTTCTATCACGTTATGCCCGACCCGATTAACATCCTGCCGCAGCAGTTCCAGCAGTTCAACCCCTTCTTCGTGGTTGCCCTGACGCCCGTCTCGATGGCAGTTTTTGGTGCTTTGGCAAAGAAAGGCAAGGAGCCTTCCTCGCCGCGCAAGATTGGTCTTGGAATGATTGTGGCTGCGTTGGGCTTCCTTATCTTGGTTGTCTGTTCCTTCCCCTTGGCCAGTCCAGCAGAGCTGAAGGCACAAGGTGGTGTGAGCAGCACTTTGGTTTCGCCCAATTGGCTCATCAGCACCTATTTCGTGCTGACTTTCGCCGAGCTGTTGCTGAGCCCCATCGGCATCTCCTTCGTCACGAAGGTGGCGCCGCCCAAGTACAAGGGAATGATGATGGGCATGTGGTTCTGCGTGACCGCCATCGGCAATTACCTCACCAGCGTCATCGCCCGCATCTGGGGCACCGGTATGCCATTATGGATGGTGTGGGGCGTGCTCGTGGTGCTCTGTCTGCTCTCCGCCGTGTTCATCTTCTCGATCATGAAGCGACTGGAGCGGGCGACCTCGGGTTGCTGATTTTGGAAACAAATCTGTCAAAATCTGAATGAAATCTTGTAGAGACGCAAATTGTTGCGTCTCTACGTTTTTTTCCTAATTTTGCAGCAAAATAATAGACCATGTCAAGAAACGAACAAGAACTGAAAGGCGTCACGTTGTTGGGCAACCAAAACACGCAGTATAACTACGACTATACGCCCGAGGTGCTGGAGACGTTTGAGAACAAACATCCTGAGAACGAGTACCTTGTCACTTTGGATTGCCCCGAGTTTACCTCGCTGTGCCCCAAGACGGGCCAGCCCGACTTCGGTCACCTGATCATCAACTACATCCCGCGCACGCTGATGGTGGAGAGCAAGAGCCTGAAACTCTATCTCTTCAGCTTCCGCAACCACGGCGACTTCCACGAGGACTGCGTCAACATCATCATGAAGGACTTGGTCAAGCTGATGGATCCCAAGTATCTGGAGGTTATAGGCTTGTTCAATCCCCGTGGCGGCATCTCCATCAAGCCCTTCGCCAACTACGGCGACGCTGAGCACCAGGGCATGGTCAAACAACGTTTAATGTCAGCTTTCCATAACTCATGAAAGACGCTGTGATTATCATCTCAGGTGGCATGGACTCGACGACCATGCTCTATGAGTTCAAGGACGAAATTGCTTTGGCCATCACTTTCGACTATGGCTCCACCCAAAATGGTCGTGAACGCGTGTGTGCCGTGACGCATTGTCAACGTCTTGGCATCAAACATATCATTGTCCCTTTGGAATTCATGCATCGTTACTTCAAGAGTGCCTTGCTGATGACCGCCGATGACATCCCTGAAGGCAACTACGACGATGAAAACATGAAATCGACAGTGGTGCCCTTCCGCAATGGCATTATGTTGGCCATTGCCGCTGGCATTGCTGAAAGCAATGGTCTGAAGCGCGTGATGATTGCCAACCACGCCGGTGATCACTCCATCTATCCCGACTGCCGTCCGGGCTTCGTCAATGCCATGTCGGAAGCCATGTCGGAGGGAACGTATGAGAACATCAAAGTCTATGCGCCGTACACCCACTTGAGCAAGAAGGAAATCGCCGAGCACGGCAAGGCTTTAGGATTAGACTACACCGAAACCTATTCCTGCTACAAAGGAGGCGAGAAGCACTGCGGCAAATGCGGCACCTGCCGCGAGCGCCGTCAGGCCCTGCTCGACGCCGGCATCGAAGACCATACTGAATATGAATCATAAAGCTAAGGTCCCTGAGCCCGTCGAAGGGCCGACAGATAATGACGGCGTTTCGACAAGCTCAACGACCTGCTTCAACTGAATAACTGAACAACTGAATAACTGCCAACTGAATATGTATTACGTCAGAAAAACCCTAGAAATATCCGCATGCCATCAGCTTTACCTCGACTATGAGAGCAAATGCGAGAACCTGCACGGCCACAACTGGAAAATCAATGTGTATTGCCGGGCCGAGAAGTTGGACAGCAACGGCATGGTGTGCGACTTCACTGAGATCAAGCGATTGATTCACGGGAAGATTGACCATACCAACATCAATGAGGTGCTGGACTTCAACCCGACGGCTGAGAACTTGGCCAAGTGGATTGTGGACACCGTCCCGAACTGCTACCGCGCCGATGTGTGGGAGTCGCGCGACAACAAGGCTTCCTATATCAAGGACGACGCTCCGCAAAACTTTGATTAATTGACGCGGGACTGCGGGACTGCGAGTTGTCATCCCGAAGTCCCGAAGTCCCGAAGTCTATGTACAAAATAAACGAAATATTCTATTCACTTCAAGGTGAAGGCTTCTATACAGGAACGCCCGCCGTCTTCGTGCGCTTCAGTGGTTGCAACCTTCACTGTGCCTTTTGCGATACACAACACCAAGAAGGCGAGATGATGTCTTTGCAAGAGATTGTGGATAAGGTGAATAAATATCCCATCGCACCATTGATTGTGCTGACGGGCGGGGAACCATCCTTGTTTATTGATGAGGCATTTGTGGCGGAATTGAAACAAAAGACGAAAAAGAAAATCACCATCGAAACCAACGGAACGCGTCCTTTGCCCACCAATTTGGATTGGGTTACATTGTCGCCCAAAACTGCCTTTGAAGGCGGCGATTTAGAGCCTTGTGTTTTGAAGCAATGCGATGAGTTGAAAGTGGTCTATTTAGGTCAGGATCTGGCGCAATATGATGACATCGAAGCCAAGCATCGTTTTTTGCAGCCTTGTTTTTGTGAAGACGAAATGCTGTGCAAGGCAAACATGAAAGCTTGTGTCGAAGCCGTGATGCAGAATCCTGGCTGGCGGCTTTCCTTGCAAATTCACAGGATATTGAATATCAGATAGTTTACTTCCTCCTTTGGAAGTTCCTTCTTGGCTCGCTGTAAACCAAAAACACAGCGGGCTTCTTGTTTAGGTCGCCTTTGTAGCTCTTCCATTCCCCGATGCTTTGGCTGATGATGAGTTCGTCGTCACAGGTGAGGTTACATGCGACGCATACGCGCGTGGCAGGGTGGAGGTTCTTGCACAAGTCTTGCAGCATGGCATTGTTGCGGAAAGGCGTCTCGATGAAGAGTTCTGTCTCGTTGTTGGTCATAGAGCGGCGTTCCAAGTCCTTGATGGCATTCTGGCGTTCAGGGCTCTTGATGGGCAGGTAGCCGTGGAAAGCGAAGGCTTGTCCGTTGAAGCCCGAAGCCATCAAAGCCAAAATCATCGCATTGGGTCCGACCAAAGGAATGACTTGTATGCCGGCGGAGTGGGCCAAGTCTACCACCAACGCCCCTGGGTCGGCGACGCAAGGCGTGCCAGCTTCCGACATCAAGCCCATGTCCTCGCCTTGCAGGCAGGCGCCGAGGTGCTCCATCAGGTCGAGGTTACGGGCGTTGTGCTTGTCGAGTTCGATGAATTCGATGTCGTCGATGGCGTTGTCCATACCAATGCGACTCAGTACGCGGCGGGAAGTGCGGGTGTTCTCCACCACAAAATGTTTCAGCCGTCTAACGATTTCAAGTGTTCCGGCAGGAATGACTTGTTCGGGTTTGGTGGCGCCAAGTAGGTTGGGCACCAGATAGAGTTTTCCGAAGTTGTTGGTCATAAGGGCAAGGGGCTTAGGTGGACTTATGCTTGCATGGCGATTTTTTTCTCGATGTCGGCAAACATGGCCTTAAACTGTTTGTCGGTCTCCAGACGGTCGGCGATGGTCTTGCAAGCATGATGCACCGTGGCATGGTCTTTCTTTCCGCATTGCTGTCCGATGGAGGCGAGGCTGGCGTTGGAGTATTTCTTGGAGAGGTACATGGCAATCTGTCGGGCCTGCACCACCTGATGCTTGCGGGTGTTGAGTGACATCTGCTCGGGTGAGATCTTGAAATAGTCGCACACGCTGTTGATGATGTATTCCACGGAGACTTCCTTGACCGTATTGCGCACAAAGCGGTCTATAATCTGCTGCGTCATCTCTATGGTGACGGCTTTCTTGTTGAGCAACGACTGGGCCATGAGTGAGTTCATTACGCCTTCCAACTCACGGATGTTGTTGCGCACGTTGCTGGCGATGTATTCCACCACTTCGTCGGGGAAACTGATGCCATTGTCGTGCAGCTTCTCTCGGATGATGGAGGTGCGTGTGGGCAGATCGGGTGACTGAAGGTCGGCGGTCAGGCCCCACTTAAAGCGCGACAACAGGCGGTCTTCCATGCCCTGCAGGTCCGACGGGAACTTGTCGCTGGTGATGATGATCTGCTTGTTGTTCTGCTGCAGGTGGTTGAAGATGTGGAAGAAGACGTCCTGGGTGCCTGCCTTGCCCGAGAGGAACTGGATGTCGTCGACGATAAGCACGTCGATCATCTGGTAGAAGTTGATGAAGTCAGGGCGGTTGTTGTTCTTGTTGGCAGTCACATATTGTGTCGAGAGCTGTTCGGCTTGCACATAGAGGACTGTTTTCTCGGGATGCAGACGTTTCGTCTCTAGGCCTATGGCATGGCAGAGGTGGGTCTTGCCCAAACCTGTGCCGCTATAGATGACCAAGGGGTTGAAAGCCGACTTGCCTGGGTCTTTGGCGACACGGAGGCCGGCTGAGCGGGCCAATCGGTTGCATTCGCCTTCAATGAAGTTGTCGAAGGTATAGTTCTCGTTGAGCTGAGAGTCGATTTGCAACTTCTTTAGGCCAGGGATGACGAAGGGGTTGATGGGGCCGTCAGAAAGCCGTTGTGGAGCGGGTTGCCCAATGGGATTCTTCGGGAAGTTACGGTTGGCACTGGGCACGGTGACGGTGCCTGCACTGTTGCTGCTGTCGACGACCACCTTGTAGTCCAGCTTGCCTTTCTCTCCCACGAAGCGTTTGATGACCATTTTCAGCAGGTCGATATAATGCTCCTCCAGATACTCCACAAAGAAATAGGTGGGCACCTGAATGGTGAGCGTGTTGTCGACCAGCGAGAGCGGGATGATGCGTTCGAACCATGTCTTATAGCCCTGCTCTGTGACGTTGTCTTTGATCACAGACAGACACTTATTCCATATTTCCACATGGTTGTTCGTCATCGAAAAAATGCTTTAATCAGTTGTTTATCAAACTACTTTTAGGGGTCGAAATACTGTCTCGAAATGCTCGTTTTCGGGCTTTTGTTGACCTTGCAAAGGTATACGATTAATTGTTTATAAAAAAATTGAAATGCTATTGATTTTCAATTTTCTTTTTGCAATATTACGAGATTTTCTCCTTTGAAGAAACAAGGATAATTGTAAATCTTTGATTTACATTGTTTTTAGATGTGTTATTTTTACCCCAAACAAATTACGAAATTTTTCCTCAATTTTTGGTGCGTCATTTTGCCTTGTTGAAAACTCAAGGTAGCAGTCCAATTCGAAGCGCGGATTATGTTGCTCCAAATTTTCCTCTTTCATGATGCGCATCACCTCGTTCATCAATGGGTATTCAAATTCCAAACTGTAAAATTCATTTATGGTTTTTTCCACAACTTGCGCGTTGTCAAGGGCATCGCGTGCGGCAGTTTTGTATGCGTTGATGAGTCCAGAGGTGCCCAGTTTGATGCCACCAAAGTAGCGGGTAACGACGACGCACACGTTGGTGACGTCCTTCGAGAGGATCTGGTTGAGGATGGGCTTGCCGGCCGTGCCCGAGGGCTCTCCGTCGTCGCTCGAGCGGAAGGTCTTCTTGTCGGGACCGATCATGTAGGCGTAGCAATGGTGTCGTGCGTCGAAGTATTTCTTCTTGATGTCAGTGATGGCGGCTTTGGCCTCGTCTTCGTTCATCACGGTGAAGGCTTCGGCGATGAATTTGCTGCCTTTCTCCTTGTAAAGGCCATCGCCACGTGTGGCTAACATATTATAGGTGTCGTCGTTCATGGCTTCATGGTGATAAGGATGACTGCGATGATGGCGATGGCCAGGCCTAGGTAGTTCTTCCAGGTGAGTTTTTCCTTGAAGAGCAGCCAACCCGTGAGGGCGGTGAGGCTGACCACGCCGATGTTATAGACAGGGAAGAGCACCACGTTGTCGAAGCAACGCATGGCGTGATAGACACAGAAGGTGGAGAAGAAATTGATGATGCCCAAGCCGATGCCACCGACGGCGCTTTTCCATTGCCATTTCGACTTGCCTCTGATGAGGTCGTAGGCCACCAGAATGATGCCGAAAAGCAAGGCGATGAAGTAGATGAAGGCAATCATGAAACTCATGTCGGGAGCGGTGTTTTTCTGTTCGGTGAGTTTCATCAAAATGTCACCAGTGCCCGTCCCGAAAAAGATGAGAATGGGTAATAACCAATTGATTTTGTTGGATTTATCGTGTTGGCTTTTTCCGCCTATCACCAACGTCAAAGCCACCAGGGCCAACACGATGCCCATCGTTGCGACCCAATTTAGCTTTTCGCTGAAGAGCACCACACCCGCCAATGTGGGCAACACCACCGAGAGCTTGCTCGACAGCGAGGTCACCGTCACGCCCGAGCGTTGGGTGGAGGCGGTCATCAGTACATAGGTGAAGATGAACCAGAATCCCGTGATGAGCGAGAGGCCGAACCAGGGCTCGTCGACCAGCTGCGTGGGAGTGTCGAATTGCTTGCACATGAGGGACCCCGTGCAGGTGGCGAAGACATAGTTCCACATCAACGCCTGGTGGTTGTCCAGGTTGAAGCGCTCGAAGAGCCGCATGGCCACGAAGACGCCCGTGGAGCATAATATGGCAAGAATCAAATATATCATGTAGCTAGGTCCCTGAGCCCGAGGTTGCTGAGCCTGTCGAAGCATCGAAGGGCCGGTTAACGAATCGTTCTGCAAAAGTACTGTTTTTTGCGTATCTTTGCCCCATGATAGGTTTTAATTTGCAGAAAACGAAACGGCATTTCACCGCCTT
>LPNG01000035.1 GCA_001543395.1 Candidatus Alcium sp. F082
TCGCAGTCGTAGTTCTTGGGCGCAGTGTTCTCTTTTCTGCTGAGCGAACTGCGTGATTGGGCCGCAGGCGCTTTTCCCCCTTTCGGTTTTTCCCAACGCGCAGGCAATGCCGCCGTCACCCCCGACCACCACCCCGAAATTCAGGTCAGGTCGCTCCGCTATCGCTTCGCTTTGGGCGACCACCATCAACCCCCACCAACCACCCTAAGTTGAAAGTTCAGAAAGGTGCCGCTCCGCAAAGCTCCGCTCCAGTACCACCATCGTCCCCAACCACCACCCTAAATTTAGACCAGGCATAAATCAGAATTTTGTAGTTTTGCGTCAACTAACAGCAAACACCATGATTAAATTTTGCTATTTCTATGATGGTGAAAACTTTCCACCATACGAAGAAAACGATGAGCGCAGACTTCTTTGGTTTGCTGAGAAGCATTTCTTTGAAACAGACAAAGCATTTACCGACGAAGCATTTCTTCAAAAAGAAATCGCTTCTTATGTAGCGGCCTATGCAGGTACATGGGCCCCTTATAAATTCAGGGAAATCCTTCAAAAGCATTACTTACATCGTCTACCTGAGGACATAAAACAGTTTATCGTAAAAACTTACGATATTTAAGATGGCAGTCGCTCCGCTAACGCTTCGCTCTTGTCAACCACCTCTAACCCCGCCAACCACCCTAAGTTGAAAGTTCGGAAAGGTGTCGCTCCGCAAAGCTCCGCTCTGCTACCACCATCGTCCCCAACCGCCACCCTAAATCGAAAGTTCGGAAAGATGTCGCTCCGCTACCGCTTCGCTCCGTACCACCATCGTCCCCAACCACCGCCCTAAGTCGAAAGTTCGGAAAGATGTCGCTCCGCTACCGCTTCGCTCCGTACCGCCATCGTCCCCAACCACCAGCCCTAATTTGAGAGTTCAGAAAAACGTCGCTCCGTGAAACTCCGCTCTGGGCAACCACCATCAATCCCCTCCAGCCACCCTGTGTCGAAAATTCGGAAAGGTGTCGCTCCGCTGCCGCTTCGCTCCGTACCACCGTCGTCCCCATCCACCTCCCTGAATTGACAGTTCAGAAAAACGTCAATTCGTGAAACTACGTTCCTAAAATAGAACAATTTAATTGCTTTTCTTTTAACTAAATTGCTTAGTTTTGCCGAAAAATACATACAGTTATGTTTCATGATCCTGGTCAAATACTGGAATTAAAGCAATTTCCAATGTTCGAGAATTATAAGGAAGAAGAACTGGAAAAATTACTCTACAGATGCTATCACTTCACTTATAATCCTGGCGATGCAATTAAACATAAAGGATATCACACTGATTTCTTTATCTTCTTGACTGAAGGCACAATTGAAACCATTACAACTGTGAAAAATGGGCAAAAGGTGTTACGTGAGCAATTTCACAGCCCTAAGTTGGTCGCACCAACAATTCCTTTCGCATCCGACGACACCGCAACAACCATTTATATCACCGCACTTACTAAAGTCAAAATTTGGGAATTTCATCGAGACACACTCCTTTATTATGTTTGCTCACATCATCCCAAAACCCTTCGTTTATTCCTTCAGGAAATGTCCAACCGCTCCCAATTCATAGCAGAATTGCTTTTAACACCCCTCGATATAATACTGATCGATCGTGATAGCCTAACAGACCAAGAAATTCCGAATAACGGTTGAATAACAAAGTCGTAAAGGCTTAATGTCTCATTCTGTGGGTCCGGTGCTTAAAAAATGCCAAGTCCCTAAATAAACTCCGCCCCGCTATCGCGGGTCTCCGTTTGCCGTTAGGGAACTTGCTTTTTTAACCACCTCGTTTTTGTCCAAAGGCGCAATCGTCTCTTTTTTTCAGAGAGAAGAAATAGAAAAGCCCTCCACCGTCACGGCGAGGGCTTCCCCGAAAAAAATGAAAAAAATGTATTTTTTTTGATGATGACTCCGTCTATTTCAGCTCGAAGTGGCACTTGTCGACGAAGGTCTTCCAATTGCCACCCCAGACGATTTCTGTGCCCTGGTCGCTGGCCACCTGAAACATCAGGTCTGCCAGCTCCTCGAACCTTGACCAGTCGACAACCTTCCTGTCCATGCTCAGCGGATAGAGATCCACCGCTTTCCCGGTCAGGTGCTTCGATTTCATCGTCCTCGACTTGCCTTGTCGCACATATTCGCGCTGTTGCTCTTCAGTGCGCAGCCCTTCCGACACGTTGAAGGGGTAGGAGCATCGAGCAGCGCACTCAATCACGATGGCCTTCAGGCGCTCATCCACGCCCTCCAAACGCTTTTTCGATAATTCTGACAGTTCCATCGCGCACCTCCTTATCTGTAAGCATCACGTTCATACTTGCTCATCCTTCGCCATTCCCAAGGGGGAACGGCTCTGTCATCGCACCACAAACCCAGTCCGGCCAGCTTCGCCTCAGCTTCCAGCTGAGCGTAATGGGGATTGCCGTCGACCTCCTTATAATGCCAGGCTAAACCCTCCTTCAGCATTTCCGCGCCGATGTCAACGCCGTCGTGAAACGCCGTCGCTATCCATCGCCCGTACATGTCGCGCTGCTTCAGCTTCAGGCCTACGGCCTTCCCGCTGATGAGCCAGTGCAGGTGAAGTGTGGCCACATCGCCGTAATACTGACCCCGCTCTGGCGCATCGATGCCGTTGATGCGGACCACAATCTTGGTCAGCTGCACCATCCACGGATTCACACCGGGGTTATAGGCCTCCTTGGTGTTCACTGTCATTCTTCCCTCGAAAGTGTCGCCGTCGATGACGCGGCTCACCTTCAGGAACACCTTGACGCTATCGCTTCCAGATAGACACCCTGTCACATTCGCCGTCAAGCGGCTCCCGCCTTTCGGCGGTCTGCTTTCTGTCATTTGGTGGCAGCTACAAGAAAGCATAAGACACACAGCTGCCAACATCAAAATCTTTTTCATATCTCTATTGTTTTTTTATTGCGCTGCAAAAATATACCACTTTTCCCGCACAAAAACCGCCTTAGTACCGCAAGTTACGGAACGATAGGCACTTATCTCTATTTATTTCTATTTTCCTTATACTTTTGCCCTGCCGCCGCCAGAATAGGCAAATGAGCCGCAGAGGAAAAACAATATAAAGATTATGATCTGCTTCTCTACCCATGACGGCAGCGGCCTGCAATTAACCTATTTATTAACCCTTAAAATTCAATTATCATGGGTAAAATCAAGCAAGGAATCCTGGGTGGATTCAAAGGTAAAGTCGGAACCGTCATCGGCTCCAGCTGGAACGGCATCGCCTACATGCGTGGCCTTGCCCAATCTGTCAAGAACCCGAAGACCGCTGGCCAAACGACCCAACGCGGTTTCTTCAGGGAAGTCCTGGACATCGTTGGCCAACTCTCCAAAGAGCAGCTGGCCTTCCTGTTCCCGACGGCTCCCACCAAAATGACCCGTCACAACGCCCTCATCAAGCAGCTCACCGAGGTTGCTGCCGTTGATGGCGACGTGAAGAGCGTCGACCTGGGCAACATCAACTCTCTCGGCAACGCCCCGACTGGCGAGCTGCCTGATGTCGCCATCACCGCTGCAGGTGAAACCCTGACTATCTCTTGGGACGGCGACACGGCCAACCGTGCCGAAGCTGCCGACGAATACCCAACGGTATTCGTGGCCAACGTCACCAAGAAGAAGGTCTTCCTGGTCAACTCCACCGCTGCCCTCGGCAGCACGGGTGAAGTGTCCTTCAATGTCGGCCTGGCCGCCTACGGCGAGGAAGGCGACACCTTCAGCGGCTACATGATGCTCTCCGGCTCCAAAATCCCGCTTGTGGGCTTTGGTACGATGGGCGTCGCTAAGCGTCCCGCCAGACCCAAGAAGCGCGACTAAACCATCTTTGGCAATACGTCAAAAGCCGTCCCTTCGGGCGGCTTTTTTTGAAAACACTAAAAACGTAATGCAATGGGAAAAATCAAACAAGGCATCCTCGGTGGATTTAGGGGCAAAGTCGGCACCGTGGTCGGCTCCTACTGGAATGGCATCTTCTACATGAAAGCCCTCCCGCATTCTTCAAGGAAAGGCGGCAAGTCAGGAAAGCAGAAGATGCAGCAAGGCTATTTCAAGGAGCTCGTCACCCTCTCCATGTCCCTCTCCAACGAGGATCTAAAGTTCATTTATCCGAACAAGCCCAAAGGCATGTCCAGGCGCAACCTACTCGTTAAGCAACTCGCTGAGCTTGCCGACGAAGGCGGCAAGTCCAAGACCGTTGACCTCGACAGCCTCAGCACCTTGGGCAACGCTCCGACGACCGCCCTTCCTGCGGTCGCCGTCGCTGTCAACCGTGATGATCTGCAAATCTCTTGGGAGGCCGTGACCTACTATCGCGACCAACATCCCGACGATTACCCTGTCATCCTCGTGGCTAACGCCACGCAGCAGCGGCTCTTCCTCATCGGCTCCAGCGTACCGCTGAGAGCCTCCGGCAAACAATCCTTTGCCGTCGGCCTCAAACCCTATGGGAAAGAGCGCGACGAGTTCTCAGGCTTCATGCTTGTCACAAGCCAAGGCCGCTCAAAGGTCGGATTTGGCACCTTGTCAGTCACCAAACGACCCGAAAAGCCGCCCAAGAAAAAGAAGGATGAAAAGGACGAAAAACTGCCCTATTCTGGTCCTGACCAAGTCCCTACCAAGTCCCTACCAAGTTCGCAAGCTAAAACGTCAGAAAACCAACCTTAAAAATCGTAAAAAATCATGGGAAAAATCAAGCAAGGAATCCTCGGAGGATTCAAAGGAAAAGTGGGAACCGTCATCGGCTCCTCATGGAATGGCATCGCCTACATGCGTGGGCTTCCGCAATCCACAAAAGACCGTAAATCCGCTGCCCAATTGGCGCAGCGTAACTTCTTCAGGGAAGTCCAGGATCTCGTTGGCCAGCTGAGCTATGAGCAACTGGTTTTCCTGTTCCCCAACTCAGCCAAGGGCATGTCCCGCCGTAACCTTCTGGTCAAGCAGCTGTCTGCCGACCCGCTTGTCGCCGAAGGCTCCAAGCATGTCGACCTGGCCAGCATCACCTCTTTGGGCAATGCTCCAACCGCAGATCTGCCCGATGTCACCATCACCGCTTCGCGTTCCACTGTCACCATCGCATGGGATGCCGAAAACGACTGGCGCACTCAACATGGCGACGAGTACCCGACCATCTGTGTGCTAAATGTCACTCAGAAGAAAATCTTCCTCGTGCATTCCACAGTGACGGTCGGCGCATCCGGTGTGCAATCATTCAGCCTCAGCCATGATGCCTTTGGCATCGACTCCGATGAGTACAGCGGCTTCATGCTAAGCACTGGCGGCAAGATTCCGCTCGTCGGTTTCGCCACTTTGAGCGTGAATGAACGTCCAGCCCGCCCACCTAAGAAAAACAACTAATGTCTAACCCCTAAAAACAAGTAAAGCTATGGGAAAAATCAAGCAAGGAATCCTCGGAGGATTCAAAGGTAAAGTCGGTACCGTTATCGGTGCCTCATGGAACGGCATCGCCTACATGCGTGGGCTTGCCCAATCCGTCAAGAACCCGCAGACGGAGGCGCAGCTGAAGCAGCGCTCCTTCTTCAAAGAAGTCCAGGATCTCGTCGGTCAGCTTTCCGATGAGCAGCTGGCTTTCCTGTTCCCCAATTCGGTCAAGGGCATGTCCCGCCGCAATCTTCTAACGAAGCAGCTGTCAGCCTATCCAATCGAAGCGGAGGAAGGCAAACATGCCGACCTGGCCGACATCGTTTCTCTCGGCAATGCGCCGACGGCTGACCTGCCTGATGTGTCCATCGTCGCATCGCGCTCCGCTGTCACCATCTCTTGGAATGCCGACACCGCCTGGCGCAGCCAGCACGCGGACGAGTACCCGACCATCTGTGTGTTCAACGTCACCCAAAAGAAGATCTTCCTGGTTCATTCCACAGTGACGGTCGGCGCATCCGGCTCTCAATCCTTCAGCGTTGAAAGCGATGCCTTTGGCATTGGCTCCAGCGAGTTCAACGGCTTCATGCTCAGCACAGGTGCAACCACTGCGCCTCACTTCTTCGGCACCTTGGGTGTCATCAATCGTCCCGCCCGTCAGCGTCGCAACCCTCGCACGGGCAAATAAACTCAATGTCTAACCCCTAAAAACAAGTAAAACTATGGGAAAAATCAAGCAAGGAATCCTCGGAGGATTCAAAGGTAAAGTCGGCACCGTCATCGGTGCCTCGTGGAACGGCATCGCCTACATGCGTGGGCTTGCCCAGTCAGTAAAGAACCCGAAGACGGCAGCGCAGCTGCAGCAGCGCGCCTACTTCAAGGATCTGCAAGGCCTCGTCGGCCAACTCACCGACGAGCAGTTGCAGTCGCTCTTCCCGTCGGTCATGCGCGGCATGACCCGCCGCAACATGCTCACGCGTCAGCTGGCCGCTGCCGCTACCGTGACAGACGACGTGAAATCCGTCGACCTCTCCCTGATGGAGGGCATCGGCAACGGTGAGCGCATCGACTCGCCAATGCTCGAAAGCCTCGTTTCTGAAATCGATGGCTCGCTGGCCATCTATGCTGAAGCTGCCGCAGCTGAGGCCATCGGCAAGCCTGCCGAGGCCAACTTCATCGCGGTCGCCTACAACGTCACCAAGCGCAAAATCGGTGTCTTCAACACCGATGTCACCAACCCCGGCTTGGGTGTGTCCGTTCCTGTCGGCAACTGGGCTGAAGAGGGCGATTCCGTCCGCTTCTACCTCACTTATGCCGCATCTGGCGAAAACGTCTATCTCCGTGGCTTCGGCTCGTTCATCATCAAGACCCGCCCCGAGAAGGCAGGTCGTAAGATCAACAAATCCTAACAGCCATGACCACGTTTGAATGGATTTCGATGTTGCTGGCTCCTGTCACTGGTGTGGCCTCCTGGCTCGCCGCTACGCGGCTCCGCCAAAACCGCACCATCCGAGAGATGCAGCAAACCATCTTCAACCTAGTTGAGGAAAACAAGCGCGTCTACGCCGAGCTGACCGAGGCCCGAAAGGAAATTGTCGGGCTGTCCGCTCAGGTCGCACAACTCACCCTTGAAAACGCCGAGCTGAAGCAATTGATCGAAAACCTGTAAGGCCATGAAGACACGCTGTTTTCTCTTCCTTTTGTTGGTGTCGATGGCGCTATGTGCCTGCGACGCGAAGCGCCGCGCCCAGCGTCGCATCCGTCGCATCGCTGAGCGATGCCCCGAGCTGCTGAGCGTTCAGGCACAGCCCATCGACACCTTCATCCCGCTCCCTCCAGTGGCCGATAGTGCCGTGATGCCCTTAGCTCCGCTGCTTGACGGCCAAGCCGTCAAGATCCAGACGGAGCAGGGCACTTTCACGGCAACGGCCACCAACGACAGCCTCACAGTCACCTACGAGGCCGAGCAAGAGCCCATCCACTATGCCGACACGCTGCGCTTTCAGCAAGTCGTCATCGAGGAGCCGCCTCCATCGAAGAAACCGCCCAACTTCCTTTGGGTCTTGTTGGGCATGGTTATCGTCTTGGCTGGCATCCTCGCATTCGTGATGGTAGTTATTATAAAGATGGTGAAGGCTTCCTGATGGAGGCCTTCTTTTTTTGCCCGTCGCTCGATGGTTGGTGTAGCGGTTCTGTCGTAGTGTAATTGTTAATCCGATGCCGGCCAAAGGTTGCGGGGTCAGGTGTCGCATCTTTTAGGAAGCTCCTTGGCCGCAACCTTTGTCCGTCCTCGGCTAATAGATTGGTTTCCGTTTTCCCGCTCGGTCTTAGTCAAAAAGCACCGGCAATGAAAACGATTCGGATGGGCTGCCTGCCTGCCAAAGGCTGCGGAGGTCGCTCGTCCCCGTTGGGGAAGCTTTAGGGCCGCAGCCTTTGTCAGTCAGTCAGGCTCCAGTTTATAAAAAGGAGGGGAGTAGGTTCGGCAAACAGGCGCACGATGACGCACCTTAATTATATAGTGTTGCCGAAATCAAAAAAGGTTGTATTTTTGTCTCGCTTTTGACGGCCCTAACATCCGGCAAAAGCACCCCATTTCACTAATGGGTTATCTATATTTGCGTGAGCCGCTTCGCGAGGAGCGGCTTTTTGCTTTCTATTGTAAATCAATGATTTAAATTTTTATAGAAGGTATGTAATTGCCTTTTGATAAAAATATAACTATCAGATAATCAATTATTTTGTCTACTTTTATGGGCAAATCTTGAGTGAATTGGCCTAAAACGATGAGAAAATAGGGGTGACTTTGCCGCATAGTTTTTATATCAAAACCTCGTCGATGCCCGAAAAATATAAATACATGATGGGCAAATTTATATCCACATTTTAAATCTCATGGGCAAATCATGGGCAAATCCTCAAAATGGCAAAAAAATAGGGGAGTCACAAATCTTCGTAACTCCCTCATTTTCAACTTGTCGGGGCAAAAGGATTCGAACCTTCGACCCCCTGCTCCCAAAGCAAAATTGACGACTTTTATATCTTGTTCCATAGAGGCAAAAAATTATATATCTTTTTATTTTACAAATACTTGCGTATTTGAAAAGTTTTGTGTATTTTTGCATTGTTTTATTGGTGCGTGTCCTTTTTGTGTCCTGTTTTTACACCGCAAATTGTCCTCACCTGCCTTGAAAACTAACATTTTACGCAATAAAAAGTTATAATTATGTCTACTGAAAAAAGAAAAATCGAACCGATTTTCATCGATGTGATCGATGGAGTCACCGTTTCAGCCATCTGGAACATCAAAAATCAGAGCAAAAAAGAGTTCCAACCCGTCTCTGTGCGCGTCACTTTCAGCCGTGAGCGTTGGTATTATCCTACCGGCTACCGCGTCACCTACGAAGATTATGAGGCAATCCGCAACGCCACTGGTGCCAAAAACCCAAGAGCCAAAGCCAGGGCGGCCATCAAAGAACACTTCGACGACGTGTGCGTCACTATCCAACGACTCATCCGCGAAGATGACTTCTCACTCTCCAACCTCGCCGAGGCTATGAAGCTCCCCATCAAGCGTGATGTCGGCTTCACCTTATTAGAATACTGGACCACCTTCGGCGAAGGCAAGAAGTCAATCAAGACCCAAGAGCAGTATCGTTGCGCAGCCCGCAGCTTCTATCGTGCCATGGGTTGCCACATGGTCCCCATCAAGGACGATGCCGGTGAAGACACCAAGAAGAAGACCATCGTAGGCAAGCCCACAAGGATGAGGCCAGCCGAAGCCACTGCTGCCGTCGTCGCCAAGTGGGAGCAGTTCATGGACGCAGAGAACCTTTCAGCATCCACAAAGAGCATGTATCTCCGTGCCTTCCGTGCCGTAATGAACAGCCTTCTCAAAGACAAGGTCATCACCAAGCGCCCCGAGATGACCATCAAGGCCGGCGCCCGTCGCAAGCAGGATTTCCTCACCGTCCCCGATATCATCAAGATTCGCGACTACGATGGCCCGTCCAAGGTCGCCGCTGATTGGTGGATTATCATTTATCTCTGCAATGGCTCAAACCTGCGTGACCTGGCCACGCTGCGCTGGACTGAGGATGCTATCTTCGGCACGGAGTTCAGCTATGTCCGCGCCAAGATTGAGAACAGGGTGCCCGTCGTGGTCAACATCCCCATCACCGCTCCGCTTCGTGCATTGCTCAACAAGTATGCTTCCACGCCTAATCTCGGCTCGCTCGTCTTCCCGCAAATCCTGCTGGAGGCCGAAACTCCCAATCAGATTAACTATCGCGTCCACGACTTCAATCGTATGATCAGGACGGGCATGAAGAACGTCTGCGAGGAGTTGAACATTCGTCCGGTCTCAGCGTCCACCGCGCGTAATTCCTATATTACTACGCTGACCTGGCACGGCATCTCTGATGCCTTCATTGATTCCATGGTCGGCCACGTCGACTCCAAGAATGTCCTCCGTGGCTACCAAGGCGTAATCAGTCCGAAGAAGAGGATGAAGCTCAACAACCTCCTCTTCAACGACCCAGAGGACGAATCCGAAGAGTAAATCTTCCTGCAAAAAAAAGGAAAGTCGCCAGGCGCGTCTTTCCCTTTTTTGTCCCCTTACTATGCAATCATCAATATGTCTAATCGTCAAAATAGTACCATTATGTTACGTGAAAAAATCTACTGTGACAGAAAGGATCTTGACGACTTTCTGTTATTGTTGCCCTCGGCAACCTTGAACAAAAGCATTTACGACACGTTGCTTGCAGTCCGTGAGCCTGACCCCGAACACGACAGGCCTCACCGCCTCAATGTCCCTGCGCTGCAGATCTTCAATGAGGCATACTATCAGTGCATCAAGCTGCACATCGACAAACACCCCGAAGAGGACATCTACAACAACTACTTCATCGATGCCCGCGAGAACCTCGGCAGCACTATTGCTGCAGAAGTCGTTTTCTCCATCGTCTTTGTCCTCTTGTCATCCATGGCAAGCCGCACCGTCAAGACTGAGAACTTTGCGCAGATCATCCGTGAGCGTCTAACGCCCAAGTCTGCCTATTTCGGCCTGTTTGTTCCCATCGCTGAGCATTTCAATTCTATCGGCTTGGCCTTCCCTCTGACCTTCATCCCTGAGCCTATCGATGTCAAGTTGCCAGGCAAACTCAACTGGGCAAGCATCACCCACGACTACAACCCTCAGCTGGTCGCTGAGGCCGTGCTACTGGCTCCTAATGAGGATGGCCAACATGCCATCCTCGATGCCATCGAAACGCAGTACAAGCTTTCCCATCCCTTCAATGAGAACGACATCCATGACCAGTCCTTCGCTTCGCTCCGTGATGCCATCGTCGCTCGTTTCCCCAAGGATGCCCAAGGCTTCAAGAAAGAGGATTGCCTGGCCATTAATACCTCCCTCATCGCACAGAAGGAAGAAGTGGAGAAAGCCTTCGCCGACCTATCCCGCAAGTACCGCGATTTGCTCACCGATAACCAGGAGCTGAAAAAGAACCAGTTCACCATCGATGCACTCCTTCAGATAGCTTATGAGCGAAAGACCCGCGACATCTATCTGGTGCTGGGCATCTTCGCTGCCGGCATCTCCGACCTTCCGTCCCGCGTCAAGGCTGAGCAAGAGATAGCCGACAACACGCCCGAACCCGTTGAGCCTTACACATCCGATATCTATCTCAACCCTGAAAAAGGCATGAAGCTCGATATGGAGCGCATCATTAATGTCGCTTGGAAGCTGGGCTTTTTTGTCGACTCAAAGAACAAGCCCGCCAAAAAATATAAAGTATTCCATGCCTTCGGCTCCTTCCTGAATAGCGATTTGAGCAACTACGAATCCTCGTTGAGCGAAGGCCGTTCCCGCGCCAATTCCGACTGCGACAATGAGCTGGCCATCTTCAATGCCATGCTCAATAAGCAAAAGGAAATCAATGGTCTGTCTTCGTAGTTTTATAAAATCATTGCTTACTTGATATAGAGTTTAGGTTTTACATCCTTTTACCTCTATTTCTTTGCAACCGCATTCCAACCAGGAGTGCGGTTTCTTCTTGTGGCCACGGGAAAAACCATCCACTAACGCAAATATGTAAGACAATGATCCAACCTAACGAAATCCAAACCCTCGAACAACTCCCCAAGGCGGTGTTTAGGTTGTTCCGTGAGATTGACGACGTGAAGTATCTCATCAGGAACATGATCCAACAAAACGAGCAGTCTGCAGACCGCTGGATGAATGTGGACCAGCTCATCGAGTACCTGCCTGGCAAGCCCTCAAAGCAGACTGTCTATTGTTGGGTGAACAGCGCCACCATCCCTCACCACAAGCCCAGCCAGGGCCGCCTCGCTTTCCGTAAATCGGAAATCGACAAATGGCTTGGCATCGAGACGCTGGTTTACAACAGCGACCTTGATGATGAGGATAACAAGCCGCTGCTACCCAAATCGGCCTGCGGTGCCACCATAAGCAGGAAAGGAGGCTACAAATGAAGCAGCCCGCGCATAAAGGCAAACCACTTCCAAAGCGATTGCAGAAGGTCATCCACCTCACTCATCCCAACCTCTCAGGCATCTGGCTTGACTCAGGCGATGTCATGCGCCTTCTCCATTGCAGCAAGCGCACGCTCCAGACGCTCCGCAATTGCGGCCTGCCATACTACGACGTTCATCAACGCCTCTACCTCTACAAGCTCGATGAGATTCAAGCCTACATCGAAGAACGAAAAACCATACTTTATGAAAGGGACGACCATGACTAACGACTTCTCCTATTTCCGCGCACCTATCACCAACATTGCGCCGCATTCCGCTTTCTCCTTGCTTGATGCCTACCACTACATCACTGGTGGCATCGCGAAAGAAACCACCGCTCATCTTCGCACATTGTCAGGCAAAGCACACACCATCTACAAGCAAAACTCCTTCGACTTTTGCACCTTCTCAGGCATATTCTCCACGCGTCGCAGTGGCGACTTGCTCCGCCATTCAAGCCTGGTGTGCTTCGACTTCGACCATCTTCCAGATGTCGAAGGCACCTTCAATGTGCTCCTGAAGGACAAATACTTTCCGACGTTGCTGCTCTTCCGCAGCCCGTCCGGCGACGGCCTGAAATGGGTCATCTCCATGGAACGCCAATTCCTCTGCCGTGAGCGATTCTTCCCGCTCGAAAACCAGGTTGACTACCATCCCTCATTCTTCAAGTCGGTGTCTTACTACCTCTTGAAAGAATATGGCCTCACTACTGACAAATCCGGGAAAGACATCGTCCGCGCTTGCTTCCTTCCTTACGACCCCAACGCCTACATCAACGAAAAGATCTTGCAATGACACCTCCACGCAAATCCGACACCACGGCGGAAGCTGTCGAAGCATTGACTATCCTCATCGAGTCGCAAGGCGTCGACATCACGGCCAATTACTCCGACTGGCTCCGTATCGCCTTCGCTCTCATCGATGAGTTTGGCATGGATGGTGAGTCCTATTTCCACCGTATTTCAGCGTTCTATACCAACTATTCACAGGATGAGGCTTCCAAGCAGTTCAACCAATGCTATCAAAGCGCACCGCCTTCAGGGAAGTCCCGCGTCACCATCGCTACGCTCTTCTACATCGCCGCTCAGCACGGTGTTTCTCTCCCTGCGCCATGTCCCCCTCAAAGAGGGACAGGCCGCAGGTCGGGCGTGTCTCGTCTCTCTTCCTCAACTCAACCAGTTGAGGAATTTGAGGAACTTGAGGAAACCGCATCGCAGCCCATGACCTTCTCCCAGGTCATCCACGACAACCTGCCGTACATCATGAAGCGCGTCATCGCTGACACGCACTCGGATGAGGATTCCGACATCCTCATCCTCGGCTCGCTTGCCGTCATATCTGCTTGCATTCCTAATGTGTACGGTGTCTACGACCGTCGGCCTGTTCATGCCAATCTCTTCCTCTTCGTCACTGCTCCGGCATCGGCTGGCAAAGGACGGCTCTCTTTGTGCCGTCATCTCGCTGAGCCAATGCACAAGTATCTCCGCGACAAGTACAAGCAGGACCTGAAGAAGTACAACGAGGAGATGGTGGTTTACAATGCCAACAAAAAGGCTTCTTTGGCCGTGCCGCCCAAAGAACCGCCATTCCTCACATTGATTATTCCTGCCAACAGCACCGCCACGGTCGTCTATCAGACTCTCTCTGAGAACGATGGTGTCGGCCTTCTGTTCGAGACAGAAGGCGACACCCTGGCCAACGCTTTCAACTCCGACCTGGGCAACTACTCCGACGGATTCAGGAAAGCGTTTCACCATGAAACGATTTCCTATCTCCGCAAGAAAGACCATGAGTATGTTGAAATCCGCAGGCCGAAGTTTTCCGCTGTGCTGTCTGGTACACGACAGCAGATCTTCAACCTCATCCCGAATGCTGAAAACGGCCTCTTCAGCCGTTTCATCTTCTATTCCATGGGAACGGAGATAGTTTGGCGTGATATGTTTCCCGCAATGGAGGGAACCATCACCGCCGATGAGCGTTTCAGTCAAATAGGGAAGGACTTCTACGCCTTCCTGAAGGATTTCCCCAAGGATGATGTCCAGTTCACGCTCAGCCACTCACAAAAGCAGCGTTTCAATGAGTTCTTCACTGAAACGCAAAGTGAGTATGCGCTCACTTTCGGCGACGACATCGTGGCCTCTGTTCGTCGCCTTGGCCTCATCCTCTTCCGCATCGCCATGATTCTCTCGGTCCTTCGCCTGATGGATTCTCGGGGCACGGCTTCGCCGCTCTCCCTGGTCAAAAAGTCGAAGGAAATCGTCTGCACCGACATCGACTTCCAGTCCGCACTTGCCATCGTCAAGGTGCTACTGCTGCATACCGTCGATGTGTTCCAATCCCTTCCTCGGCATCCCTACGAGCGCCTACAGACCAACGCCGCCAAAGGCTCGCACCAGCTC
>LPNG01000036.1 GCA_001543395.1 Candidatus Alcium sp. F082
CGTAGATTATTCGATAGTGTTCGGTGTGGAGCGTAGCGAATCGGTACTCCCCTTGGAAGCGCCGTACTTCGAGATTCGCACGGCAGAGGACTGGACGACGTTCTGCCAAAAGATAAAGGATGCCGGTGGCAAGAATGTGAATGCCTCGCTGTTGGCTGACATCAGCGTGAGCGAGATTGCAGCCTATAATTCCGCTCAGGCATACCGAGGCACCTTCGAGGGCAACGGTCATACGCTGAACCTCAACATCTCGGATAATGCCATGAACACAGCTCTCTTCTCTCATGTGGCAACAGCCACCTTCCGCAACCTGAACCTGACGGGTACCGTCAGTTGCACACAGAAACACTTAGGCAGTTTGATTGGCTACACGGAGAAAAATTCTACTGTCACGATAGAGAACTGCCGCTCATCGGTCAAGCTCGTCAGCAGCGTGAACGATGACTCCTGCGTGGGTGGCTTTATCGGGCGTGTAGGTGATGGCAGCACGCAAACCATCTTCAACAACTGCTTGTTCGACGGTAGCTTTGAGGGTCCCAACAACCAGCGTAATGGCGGCTTCGTGGGATGGGTTAGCGGTGCTGGTCCTATCACTATTCAGAACTGTCTCTTCGCACCTACCGCCATCAACACAAGCTTTAGAGACTGCCAGACGTGGGTTCGTAGCAATAAGACAACCGTGAACATTGTCAACTGCCATGCCACCAGAGAGTATAATAGCAGTAGTAGCACCCAGTATGCCAATTATTTAGTCATCAACAATGCAGGCGACTGGGAAACCTTCCGCACGAAGGTGGAGGAAGCTGGTGGCAACAGCGATGTGAATGCCGTGCTGAATGCCGACATCACTGTCAGCAACAGCGTTGGATACAATAATAGTTATCGGGGAAAATTCGACGGTAACGGTCACATGCTGACCCTGAATTTCAACACCTCTGAGCAATACACCGCTCCATTCCGCTATGTAGAGGGAGCGACCATCCATACCCTGCGCGTGGCAGGCACCGCCACTTCGTCTGCCAAGTTCGTGGCCGGCATCGTGGGAGCCTGCTCTGGAGGTACCAACAACATTATATGCTGCCGCGTGTCGGCCACCATCGACAGTTCCATCGACGGTGATGCCACCAACGGCGGCTTAGTGTCTGTGGTTGGTACAAATGCCACGCTGGAAATCACCAGCTGTCTTTTCGACGGCAAGTTCACTGGCGACAAGTGTCATTCCAACGGTGGCTTCGTAGGTTTTAACGACGGCAAAACTACCATCAAGAACAGTTTGTTCAATGGTACTTCCACAACCAAGACATCAGGTTGCAGGACTTTTGCCCGTAGTCGCGACTACAACAAGCTCACGCTGACCAACAACTACTACACCAACGCCATGGACGATGGTGACACCAAGCAAGGCACCAGTACGGCGGGCATTGACAACAGCCTCCTGGCTGACAAACTCGAAAAATACGTATGGCGCATATGGGATGGTATAGTTGTACCCGTCTCGTCACCGCTCGTCACCATCGGCAACATGGCTGGCAAGACTGCCGACGAGATTATTGCCCCGTTAGGCAGCGGCTGGACAAAGGATGCCAATGGTCAGGTCACTCCCAAGATGGCTGACAACAAGCAGGTGGAGATACCTTATTCGGCCAAGCATCCTTACATGATTAATACTGCTGCCGACTGGGACACCTTCCGCAACATGGTGGAAGATGCCAAAGGCCAGTATGACGTCTATGCCCAGCTGATGGCTGACATCAGCATCACCGAGCCTGCAGGCCAAAGCACAGGATACTTCCGCGGCACATTCGACGGCTGCGGACATACGCTGACTGTCAATCTCGACAAGAATTGGGAATCCGTGGCCCCCTTCCAGCATGTTACTGGTAACAACACCGTCATCCGCAACCTGAACGTCAACGGCACCATCACGGGTAAGCGCTATGTTGCGGGCATTGCCGGTATTGGCATTGACGAAAATGACTACATCCTGGTAGAGAACTGCCACGTGTCGGCAAGCATCACCACGACCGACCATTATGCAGGTGGCATTTTCGGTAACGGACAATGGACACATCTCACTGTGCGCAACTGTCTGTTCGATGGCACCATTACCAACGTGGGAACTACCTCATCATGGGTTGCCGCCTGTGCCTTCATCGGTATGACGGGTAAGGAAGCCACCTATATCAAAGCCGAGAATTGCTTAGATAACGGAACCTATGTCAACTTTAAACAAAACGGTGCCATCTACATCAATGACCACACGACAGCGGGCGGCACCAACAACTGGACCTACAAGCAGTTGGAAAAAGTAAATCAGGTAGGCACAAAGACTGCCACTGAGCTGGTGATGCTGTTAGGCAGCCAGTGGTGGCAGCTGAGCGTTACCGGCAAGCCGGTACCTAAGAATGTCGGCGGCGTTATTGACGGCATGCCAACGTTCTACTACGAGAACATGGGCCATATCGACCAGCAGTCGCTGCAGGTGCGCACGCTGCCCACCTCTGTGGTGCTGACATGGGCCAACGAGGGCGAAGAACCCGTGGACTACTACGAGGTATATCGCCAGGATAAGGAAACGGGCGAGTGGAAATGCATCGTCACCCAGCTGACCGACATGCAGTATGAGGATAAGACGACCTCACCCGTACACCAATATATATATAAGGTACGAGGAGTGACCAGCTGCGAGGGCCTGCACTACGACGAGACGAAGGAGGTGGAAGGCATGTGTGAGCAGTTCGCCACCGTGGAGGGCCACCTGCGCTTCCTCGACGGCACAGGCATCCCGGGCGAGAAGATCATCGTGACGGTCGATGGCAAGGAAGTATCGACAACGACCGACGAGAGCGGCTTCTTCCGCCTCACGGGTCTGCCCTACAAGGATAAGGCGCAGACCGACTACAGTTTGACGGTGGTCGGCATCACGGGCATCGACCCTGTGCCCGTCACCTTCGGTACCAGCGCTGGCGAGAATGTCGTGAAGAACGTGGTGATTGAGGTAGGTACGAGCGTCAAGATTTCAGGCTACGTGCAGTACGACGGCACGAGCATCCCCGTGCAGGGCGTAACATTCGAAGTGAACGGCCACCAGGTGCACAATGCTACCGGCCTGGTGACTACCGACCACGAAGGTAAGTTCGCTTTCCGCATGCTGCCGGGCAATGCCAAAATCCAGGCCGTGAAGGACGGTCACAAGTTCTGGCGCAGCGGCTACTACCACGAGAAAGACGAAGACCCCGACACGCTGACCACCTACAACATACAAACCGATAAAGCCGGCCTGATGTTCTACGACCAGACGCGTGTAAAAATGATTGGTCGCATCGTGGGCGGTAAGACGCAGGGCGAACTGCCGTTAGGCTATGCCCTGTCGAAGAACAACCTGGGCAACAACCTGCAGATGGTGCTGTCGTTAGAGGGCGACAATACGTCACGCCTGGTGTTCGACATCCAGAACCGCGACCTGAAGGAGCGCACAGAGGTGTTTGAGCACGAGGCAGCCAACGAAAGGGATAAGAAATACAAGCACCAGACGGAAGTACACACCACGCTGAACCGCATGGTGGTGAAGCCCGACATATATACCGGCGAATACGAGATATTGCTGCCGCCTGTGAAGTGGAAGATACAGCAGATTACCGCCGACGGCTATGCCACGCTGTTCCAGGACGGACAGGTGGGCGACGTCATCGACCTGAGCGACTCGCTGAAGCTACACGAGGATGTGGTGAAGGGCACGTGGGAGACCGCCACCTACAAGGTGACAGACCCCGTGGAGACCTATTACGCCAAGTACAACCGCATCTACCACTCGCCCGTGCTCATCGAATACAAGCAGCAGGGCTTCGACAACTTCGACTACTTCGGCGAACACTACTACAGCTACCAGAACCTGAATGGCGACAAGGAGAAGCTGGCACTGGCCTACGGTGTGAAGAAGAAGGGCTGGCCCGAGGGTAAGCGCGACTCCCTTGAGACCCGCTACACCTTCGGGTATCCCGTGTTCAACATCGACCGCAAGTATGGCTTCACCATCTCGGCCCTGGAGCGATACTACTATAACAACAATACGAAGAGCGACACCGTGGACGTGGTGCACCTGTCGGGCGGTGTGGTGACCATCCACAACGGTATGGTCAGCGCCACCCACCGCGACACTTTGCATTTAGACAGTCTGGGACAGGCCAACTACACCATCGAGGCCGCACAGACACCTTATCTGCTAACCGGCGACGATGCCCTGCACACGGTGACCATGACCCTGGAGATGGACGGCACGCACTATGAGGCTGAACCGCTGAAAGCCTACGTGCTGAACGTGAAGCCCAAGGACGGGGCCAAGGATATTCTTAGCTTCTCATCACCGCAGTTGATAGACATCCTGCGCGACCCGCCAGGAGCTACGTCGAAATCCACCATCTCGAAAGGCTCTACGCTGAAATACGCGTACCAGATGGATATGTCGTGGAGTGCTGGTATATCCTTAACGTTTAGCACAGGTAGCGGACTGAACACCTTCACCGGTGTTGTGGCTGCACCAATGGGAGCCGGTGGCGTAGGCGGATTCAACACCATCGCCTCCAGCAACCTTTCCACCTCGCTTGACATTGTGTGGTCAGGCAGTGGCAACCGTGCCTTCAACTACACGATGAATGTCAACGAAGACATCTCCACCAGTGCTGACAAGAAACTGATAGGTGCCAACGGAGACGTATATATCGGCGTGGTGCAGAACATCGTGGTGAAACCCGCCACTGCCATCCGTGCCATCCCTCACAGCGCCTTCCTGCAAATGACTGGCTCGGTGGAGAAAGACCGTATGGTGGAGATTGCACAGGGACGCGACGATAGAGACTCATTGCTGCACTTCGTACGCGACGAGGTGGTGACTTACGGACTTGAACTTACCTCGAACTTCGTCCATTCACAGCACTATCTCATCAATCAGCTCATCCCCGAACTGGCGGAAGAAATCTATGGACTCATGTTCATCGGCACGAAGGAAGAGGCACAAGCCAAGGCAAACTCATCAGGGAAACCCGTCTATCGTTCCATGGTGGGGACGGATGATCCCGAATTCGGTGCCAGCAAGTATGAGGTGATCTACCCCGACGGTTACACAGACAGTAGAGTGGACAAGGTATCGGTGTTCCACAATGCCATGGTGAAATGGGTTGAGATGATTGGGCAGAACGAGCAAGAGAAACTGAGCGTACAGGCCAAAGACCTGGTGAAGAACTTCGATATCGACGGCGGCACATCAATGAGCTACAGCGAGTCGTTCACCAGCGATTACTCCAACACCTCATCGGTTGTACATCCATTTGGCTCGGCAGCCAGCGACTACTTTGACAATAAGGGCGGCGATGTCACCCTGGGTATTTTAGCCGTGCTGGGACCCACGGCAGCCAAACTGCTGGGCAGCGTATTGAAGACCAAAGCTGGTGCTACGGAGGGAGCCACCGGAACGGGCAAAGACAAAAGCGGTCACATGCAGGTGGAAGTACAGGCTTTGGGCACCACTTTCCGTTTCGGTCTGATACCTTCGATGAGTTTTGGTGTAACCCCCAAGAATGCCGAAACGAAGGCATACACTCGCAAGGAGAGCTTTACCATTGGCATGGACAAGAAGAGCCATCTGGACTTCGACGTGTATTACGTGACACCTGCCAGTCAAAAGGCAAGTGTGGGAGATCTGAGTGTCATGGATGTATTCTATAACAACAACTTCTTCGAACAGGCAGAGGACAACAAGGAGTA
Source organism: Candidatus Alcium sp. F082 (assembly GCA_001543395.1). Lineage (GTDB taxonomy): Bacteria > Bacteroidota > Bacteroidia > Bacteroidales > F082 > Limimorpha. The sequence goes on from LPNG01000036.1 coordinate 5,761, forward strand.
TCTGAAACGAGACCTGAAATTGGAGGACTATGCTACGCCGCGCAGCTTCGTCTATCGCACCCGTGGCGGTGCTACCTGCCGTCCGTGGGAGGGTGAGCGCACCACATTGTTCTATAATCCGGGAACAGTGATGGATGAGCGCACGAAGAAGATAGAGAACCCCAAGATCACGATGGACAAGCAGAGCCTGAGCGGAGTGCCTTACGGCGAACCAGCCCGCTTCAAGCTCTTCCTGACCAACGAGAGCGAGCAGCCAGAGGCCGCCTACGCCTTTTTCGACCTCTACCTGGTGGAGAAATCGAATCCTAAGGGTGCGAAGCTGATGATTGACGGTATGCCGCTCACCGGCAACATGCGCAGCATCGAGGTGCGTCCGGGACAGGTGACGGAGAAGACCCTTGAGGTATATGCCGGTGAGGACTTCGACTACGAGGGCCTGAAGATAGGACTCATCTCGCAGGGCGACCTGGACGTTTATTCGCAGGTGGCCTTTGATGTACACTTCCTGCAGACGGCTGGCGCGATAGCCATCACGTCGCCGGGCGACAAGTGGATCATGAACTGCGACGCTCCCACCGAAGGCAGCAAGGGCTGGTATCTGCCTGTGGTCATCAGCGGCTTCGATAAGAACCAGCACAATTTCGACCACATCGAGTTCCAATATAAGGAGACGACCCGTGGCGACGACTACTGGACGAACCTCTGTGGCTACTATGCCGACTCTACTATCTACCGCGCCGCTACCGGCACGAAGGCGATGATTCCTGAGAACGGCAACATCATGGCACGCTTCTTCGGCGAAGGTACGGTGATGGAGAAGGGTTACGACCTCAGGGCTGTGCTGTTCTGCAGAAACGGTAATGCCTTCCTGACCAGCGAGTCGAAGGTGTTGAGCGGTGTGAAAGACACGCGCCGTCCGCAGCTCTTCGGCACACCAGAGCCTAAGAGCGGCATCGTAGGGGCAGGCGACAACATCGTGTTCAACTTCTCGGAGAACATAGAATACAACTACCTGCAAGCCACCACCAACTTCGAGGTGGTGGGCGAGACCAACGAGACCGCCATCCAGGAGGCGCCGTCGCTGCAGTTTGGCGGCAACGGCTACGCACAGATGGAAACGCGTCGTAACTTCAGCGACAAGAGCGTGACCGTAGAGGTGATGATCAAGCCTGACAATACGGGCAAGGACATGCCTATCTTCTCGCATGGCAGCGATGGCAAGCGCTTAGAGCTGTGGCTGACGCAGGAGAAGAAGCTGCGTGCCGTGGTTGGTGACCGCGAGTTGGTGACCGATTCAGTATTGACGACCGTGGGATTCCAACGCGTAGCCGTGGTACTCGACAACGACAACCATCAGCTGATGATTTACGGCAAGGAGCAGATGGGCCGCTGGGCCGATGTGACCTATAGCGGCTCTGGTCCGCTGACCTTCGGTGGTGCCCGACTGGATGATGCACAGGAGGTGAAGTTCTATGAGGGCCGCATGCTGCAGGGCCGTCTGTGGTACCGAGCTATGGACCTGGCAGGCCTGAACCGCTACGGAGGCCGGTTGCTGACGGGCTACGAGATGGGACTGGTGGACTACTATCCCATGAACGACGGCACGGGCGACTATGCAGAAGACCTAGCACAAGGGGCTCACCTGACGCTGAACGGTGCTTCGTGGGCACAGCCCAACGGCATGTCGCTGAAGATTGACAACGACGCGGCAGCCGAGCAGTACGATCCCACCTTTAAGATCAACACCGCTGACGACTGGAACACCTTCCGCCTGTTGGTGGAGGATGCCAAGGGCCAGCGCGATGTCTATGCCCAGCTGATGGCGGACATCGACATCACCGAGCCGGCAGGTGTCAGCACAGGCTACTTCCGTGGTGAATTCAACGGCAACGGACACACACTGACGTGCAGTATTGATAAAGGATGGAATTGCACAGCCCCCTTACAGTATGTGACGGGCAACAGCACCATCCGCAACCTGAATGTTGCAGGCAACATTAAAGGTGGACAATTTGCAGGTGGTATTGTAGGTGGCGTAGACAATAGTGCAACCGTAGTGGTGGAAAACTGCCGCGTGTCGGCATATATCAATGCCAACAGATTTGGTGGCGGTATCGTAGGTCATGCATATTCCAGCAATCTCATTGTACGCGACTGCCGATTCGAAGGCACCATCCACAACAGAGGCTACCAAGTTTACGACAATGGCAACCCGGCATGTTTTGCTGGAGCCTTCGTCGGATGGAGTGACAGTCCTACTCTTGTCGTGAAGAACTGTTTAGACTATGGAACATATTCACGTTTTGAAAGGATTGCACCAAACTATGTTGGTGCCACTGCTTGGGCAGGCATAAACAACTGGACGACCAATGGCACAATCGGACGCGTGATTAATAGTGTGGGGTCTATGAGTGCCGATGAACTGGTGGATGCCTTAGGTAAAGAATGGTTCAAGGATGAGAGCGGCAACGCAGTGCCTCGTGTCAATAACGAACACAATCTCTTTATGGCTGACCATCCGAAGGGCCTACAGCTGAGAACCGACCTCTTCCAGCGCACCGACGAAGAGGACTACACACTGATGTTCTGGTTTAAGACCGCCAAGGAGAACGGTACGCTGATGGCCAACGGCTCAGGCCGTGCCGACGACGAGGGTGCCCGCAACAAGTTCTTCATCGGCTTCGAGAACGATACGCTGAAGTATCGTACCAACGGTCGCGAGTTTGCCTTGGGCAATGACCTGTGCAACGACGCATGGCACCACTTTGCCATGACCGTGAACCGCAGCCGCAACGTGGCCAGCATCTATGTGGACAACGTGGTAAAGGCCCAGCTGACCACCGACTCGCTCGGCGGTATGCTTGGCACACGCTTCTTCCTCGGCGACATGGTTTGGCAGGAGAAGGGCAACCCCGACTACTATGAGGCCAATGCCTATACGGGCTACATCGACGGTCTGGCTCTGTTTGAGCAGGCCCTGCCCGCAACGCTCATCAAGCGCTACACGACCAAGTCGCCCGGCGGATCGGAGCGTGGTCTGAAGGTCTATACGGGCTTTGACCGTCAGGAAGAGCAGCGCACCGGCGAGCTGGCACTGATGCCATACGCCCTGAGCAAGGTAGTGAAATACGACAACGACGGCAATCCTACCGGCCAGACCGATAGTATTTTTGTCACTTCTGTGGACAAGGTGCTCGGTATGATCGACAAGAACCTTGGCGCACCCGTGCAGGCCTACGAGGAACTGCGCAAACTGAACTTCAGCTATGTGGGTCGCGACAACCAGTTGCTGGTGAACATCGACGAGCCGGACGCACGCATCAACAAGCGGAACGTATATGTAACGGTGCGCGACATACCCGACAAGAATGGTAACTTCATGGCATCGCCTGCTACGGAGACCTTCTTCGTGGATCGTAATCCGCTGACGTGGATGAAACTGGGCAAGTACCGCGCCGTGACCATCCAGCAAGGCGAGTCACTGACCCTCGTCGGTGTCATCTTGAACAATGGCGGCAAGGCACATACCTACACCATCGAGAACCTGCCACGCTGGATAACGGTCGATAAGACCAGCGACATTGTACAGCCGCAGGGAGAGGACGAGATAGACTTCACCATCAGCAAGGACCTGGAGGTGGGTACTTACGACCAGATGATCTATCTAACCGATGAAGATGGTATGTCGGATGTCTACTATCTGGAGCTGACCGTAGAGGGTGAAGCTCCTGACTGGAAGGTGGATCCCGCCCTGCAACGCTACTCGATGAACGTGGTGGCTCAGGTGTTCGTGAACAACAACCTCGTTACCGACTCGCGCGACATGGTGGCCGTCTTCGATGCCGAAGGCCGCTGCATGGGCGTGAACAACATCGAGTATGACGCCACTACAGGACAAAGCATGCTCTACATGACCGTCTATGACAGTACGACGGTGGCTTCGCCGTTGGAGTTCCGCCTGTGGCACTACGCTACGGGAAAGACGATGCAGCTGATGCCATCAAGGGATATCAAGTTCGGCAACAAGGCCATCGTGGGCACGGTGGACAATCCTGTCAAGTTGAGTGCCGACGACCAGTATCAGCAGACAATAGACCTGGCTCAGGGCTGGAACTGGATATCGTTCAATGTATATAACCCGAACTTCACGAGCCTGTCGGCCATCCTCAACAGATTCCCATGGAAGGAAGGCGACATCCTGACCGATGAATCGGAAGGCCTGACGCTGGTCTATAAGAAAGGACAGTGGATCAGTACGACTGGTTCGAACATCGAGGATCTGAAGCTGTCGCAGGTTGTGAGTTACAGCATACTAGTGCAGAACAGTCAGCAGATAGACATCTGGGGTACGGCCTTCAAGGATAAGGAACAGCGCACTATCACCGTGAAGCCAGGCTGGAGCAACATCGGCTATACGCCATTGGTGAACCTGCCTGTGACAACGGCACTGAGCGACTATTTCGACGAGGCTACGCCTGGCGACGTGGTGAAGAACCAGCACGAGTTTGCCATGTTCACTGCCGACGGCAAGGGCGGCGGCAAGTGGCAAGGCACGCTGAAGTACATGAAGCCTGGTGAGGGCTATATGATACACCGTCAGAAAGCTGACACGGCTACGTTCACTTATCCGTACTACGAGCCGGGCGACACCTATATTGAGACAACCATCGCTCGCGCAGCCCGCTTCGCAACGACGATGACTATGGTGGCTGAAGTTGTAGGTGTAGAGATAGAAGAGGGCGACCGTCTGGTGGCTTTCGCCAACGGCGAGGCCGTAGGAACAACGGCTGCGGTCAGCGAGCCTGCTGTCAGCGGTTCACCCACTGACACCAATGCTCCGCTGTTCTACCTCAGCATTGAGGGCGACCAGGAGGCACCGCTGACATTTGCCATCGAACGTGGTGACAAGATGATTGCCATAACGGGCGAGGTGATGAAATACAAGGTCAACGGCATCAGCGGCTCGCCTGCTGAGCCTACGAAGATCAGCTTCGTCCGTGCCGACCAGTTGCCACAGGATGGCTGGTACTCGGTACAGGGTATCAAGCTGCAGAAAGCCCCAACCCAGAGCGGTGTGTATATCTATAATGGTAAAAAGCAAGTTATTAAATGAAGACAATTAAGATATTAATGCTGACAGCAGCCCTCACTATGGTGTGGGGCTGCTCGTCAAGCGACGACGAGGCCCCCAAGACCTATACCTTTGAGGCCAGTGAGAAGCCGGCATGGAGTGTGAACCTGACAAGCAGCGATGCGGACCCCCAGTGGCAGGACATCGACCGGTCACAGTATGAGAGCTGGATGTACGTCACGGTGAAGCTGGAAGACGAGTTGGCAGCACACGCCAGCACCGACGACCGCATGGTGGTGTTCATCGGCAACGAACAGCGCACACGGCCTGCTGCCCCGAATATCTATGCCGACGGCAGCGTCTATTTCGTGATGACGATCGGCGGCAACAGTACCGACCGCGAGGTGAACATCAGACTGAGCTATTGGTGCGAACAGCTGCGCCAACTGTTTACGATTGAGGAGCAGGCTACCTTTACACCCGAACTGCCCTACGGTAACACCAGCGACTACATGCCACCGTTGCTCAAAGGCAGCAAAAAGTATCCCGTTCAACGACAGCTGACGGTCCTTCTACCCGACAAGAAGCCCTTCACGCCTGCCGACGGCGATGTCGTGGCAGTCTTCGCCGGCAGTGAATGTCGTGGTGCGGGAACGGTTGGACAGCCGTTCACAGTCTTCTTTACGACGTCGGGAGAGACACTCCAACTGCGCTACTATAGTACAGACAAGGCAGGTATCTACAGTTTCATTCAAACCGTTACGATAAAAGATGATGCAGTTCAGACTATCACGCTCGATTTTTAGTGACACAGCCATCGCCGCTATCCTCGTAATCAGCGGCGCAACGGTGCTGACCTCGTGCAGCAACGACGATAACGCGGCAGTCAGCGCGACGGACGATGCCAGCCAGTTTGTAACCCTCACCGACGTGGTGCCCGATGCCATCCTGGAGATTCGCTACTACGGCACATACAACTTCGTGGGAACGCGCATTGACGGCTACGAGGAGCCGACGGCACTGCTTACCCGTCAGGCTGCAGACAGCTTGAAGGCCGTGAGCGATGACGTAATTAAGCTGGGTTATAGGCTGAAAATCTACGATGCCTATCGTCCGCAGAAAGGTGTTGACCACTTCGTGCGCTGGGCGCAGAACGTAGCTGACACGTTGATGAAGCACTACTTCTATCCCGACCTCGACAAGAGCGTGCTCTTCCCTCAGGACTACATCTGTCTGAAGAGCGGTCATACGCGCGGCTCCACCCTCGACCTGACGCTCTTCGACATGGCAACAGAGAAGGAGGCGGACATGGGCGGCACCTTCGACTGGTTTGGCCCAGAGAGCCATCCTGACTTCTGTGGCAATCCTGAGACTGGCGAATACACGGGCGATAACAGCAAATCGCCTAAGGGGCGCAGCATCACCCCCGAGCAGTTCAATAACCGTATGATTCTGCGTCAGGCTATGCTACGTCACGGCTTCAAGCCATTCGACACCGAGTGGTGGCATTTCACCCTGAAGGACGAACCCTTCCCCAATACCTATTTCACCTTCCCCGTCAAGCAACTAAGTAAATGAAACAAATGAAGCTATGGATGCTCGCCGCCATCCTGACACTCTGCGGCGCAACGAGTGCAATGGCGCAGATAGATCCGCAAGTAACGGAGATTATGCGTAAGTGCGAGGAAGTAATGTCGAACCCCGCAGGGGTAGAGATGACGATGACGGTAGAAGCACGCATGGTGATAAAACTAACGGGCATGACGGCAACCGTGGCCGAGAAAAACGGCAAGTCGATGACCATGACTGTTACCAAGATCAAGTTTGGCGTGAGCGACGACGTCTTCAAGTTCGATCCCAAGAATTATCCAAATGCAATCATTGTAAGAAAATAGACATAGAGTTATGAATGTGAAAATACATACCCCCAAGAGTCTGAAGATGGGTAGCGGCATGGCTACCCTGAAGCAGTTCCTGCTGTCGCTGGTTGCCACCACCATCTCCATCGTGCTCACCTTCGGCACCGCTGCGTGGCTCGACGACAAGAAGAAGGAGGAGGCCAGGCGCGAGATGGTGATGATGATACTCTAGACCTGGCGGGCAGCATCGGGCAGGCCGAGCAGTGCGACTCGTTGCTCCATGAGGGCTTCAAACTTCAACTGGAGGTGGCCGAGAATCCAAAGCTCCTCAGTGAGAATCCATTCCTCTTCGTGAAGTCAACACCCTACTTCAACTATACTGAGACGGTGGAGCGCATCTTCTCGACGAACATCGAGACCATCAACACCCTCGGCAACGTGCTCTTTGCCGAGAACGTGTCGGATATCTACCGTCTGCGGCAGCAATACAAGCAGGACATCAGCGACAAGTACATGGCTGAATTTGAGCGGGCTGAGGGCTTCAAGCAGTACGAGCAGGTGATGGCCGTCCCGTTTTCAAGCGAGTACATCTATCTAAGTGGTGTACTAATAAGCGAGATGAAGGAGAAACTAGCCCAGTGCCAGCAGATGATGGACGTTAGCGATGGCGACCTCGTAACCTATCGTCAGAAGCGTGAGGAAATGTCGCAGGCATCAGCCGCCGACAGCATCCAGAACGCCCTGCTCGAAGAGGCCGGCCAGAACTACCAACGGCTGAAAGAAGCAAAGGAGAAAGGTAGGAAACAGACGGATAACAAATAAACCCATGAAACAAATGAAACAATGGATGCTCGCCGCCATCCTCGTAATTATTTGCGGCATAATGACACTGTCGGCATGTAGTAACAATGATAATGCCGTCAAACCTGATACATCGGCTCT
>LPNG01000037.1:0-3654 GCA_001543395.1 Candidatus Alcium sp. F082
GTTGCAATTGCCACTATGCGACTCCCCCAGTGCTAACTGAGCCGGTAGACGGACTCGAACCGCCGACAGGCTGATTACAAATCAGCTACTCTACCAACTGAGTTATACCGGCATGATGTGAAAGAACTGTCGGCTTCTTTTTGCCGCCCTTTTCTCCGCGAAAAGGTGTGCAAAAATAGATACTTTTCTTGAATTGACAATGCGTTTTCTTCTTTTTTTTCGAAAAAAATTCTCAAATATTTACTATTTAATTGATATTCAATTATTTAAATCAACATGTTTTTCAAATAAAAAGGAAGCCGACCTGGTGTTTTCAGGCCGGCTTTCGTGTTTAACAAGGTTTTTCGGAGTCTCCGAAGGGAATTATTTTACGCTTCTACCCTTGTATTTCTCAAGTTGTTTCTTCAGTGCGTCGATCGAAGTGTCGATGGACTCTTCGAAAGTCTTGCTCTGCTTGCTGGCAAACAGGTCGTCGCCACGCAACACCAGGCGGATGTCTGCGATCTTGTTTTCAGGTGTGTCGGTGTTGTCGAGTTTCAACGACACTTCTGCATTGATCACCTCGCTGTACTTAGCGCAAAGCTTTTCCACTTTCTGCGTGATGAAGTCTTCAAGTTTTTGGTCAGCCTTGAAGTGAACTGAATTGATCATGACTTTCATAATAAACTCCTTTCTTTTGGTCACCCTTTCGGGTGGGCTTGTTTATGAATTTTCTTAAGTTGTTCTATCGTGTTGTGGGCATAGATCTGCGTTGTGGCCAGGTCTTCATGCCCGAGCAATTTCTGTATGGCCACCAAGTTGGCACCCTCGTCGAGCAGATGAGTGGCAAAGGTATGGCGCAGCACATGCGGGCTCTTCTGCTTCAACGTTGTCACACCCTCCAACAGGTGATGCACCTTATTATATACATAATGCGGCGTCATCTCCTTCCCTTTGTCGTTCAAAAGCAGGCGATCGTCTTTTTCGGCGAACATCGCATCGCGCAATGCCTGATATTGTTCAATCATCTTCACCATCTGCCTTGATAACGGCACCAGACGGTCTTTATTGCGTTTGCCATGTATTTTAAGCACCAAGCCCGAACGGTCAACATCACCGTCGCGAAGTCCACGCAATTCAGCCTGACGCATGCCAGTCTGGTAAAGCAATTCGAAAAGCAGTTGGTCGCGACGGCTGGCAAAATCGTCCCCCTCATCAAACGACACCTTATTAATATCACTCTCGGTGACGAATTTGACCAAGGCCTTGGGCTGCTTCAATGCCTTGATGCCAGTCATGGGCGATTTCTCCATCAAGTTTTCGCGCAAGCAATATTTATAGAAGGTGCGCAAAGCTGAAGCCTTGCGATTGATGCTCCTGTTGACCAATCCCTTCTCTTTCAGAGCGACGATGTACGACTTCACCTGCGTTGTTTTCACTTGCGTCAGGTCCTCGACACCGTATTCCGTCTTCATATATTCAGCAAATTGACACACGTCTCTCCGGTACGCTTCAACGGTCAGCGCCGAAAAGCGTTTCTCCGCTTGAATGTATCCTATGAACTGGTCGATAAGCATAATAAAAAAACTTCGCTGTAAAATTAGTAATAAATTACCAATTCACAGCGAAGTTTGCCTAAAAAAATTATTTTCCTAAGCGGGCGAATTACATATTCTCTTCAGCCTGACGGAGTTTCTGAACGTAAATGGCCTTCATCATCTGAGCACGCTTGATGACTGAGGGCTTGGTGAACTGCTGACGAGCGCGCAATTCTTTCACAACGCCGGTCTTCTCATACTTTCTCTTGTAACGCTTCAAAGCTCTGTCGATGCTTTCGCCTTCTTTAACAGGAACAATAATCATTTTAAAACACTTCCTTCTTTTAAATGGTTAGTACTAATTGAATTATTTTGAGGCCGCAAAAGTACAACTTTTTCTTTTTCCGTAACACAAAATTGAAAAATTTCTATCTTTGCAAGTGAAAAACCCTCAAAAACATAGCGTATGAAATTACTTACCATTGGCACAACCGAAATCATCCTCATCGTGATTCTTGTATTATTGCTGTTTGGCGGACGCAAGATTCCGGAGCTGATGAAGGGCCTTGGCAAAGGCGTGAAGAGCTTCAAGGATGGCATGAACGGCGTTGAAGAACCCGAGATCAAGGAAGACAAGGAAAAGAAGGAATGAGTGAGCGGGAGGTCAGCAGTTTCTGGGACCACTTGGACGTGCTTCGGAAAGTGCTGTTACGCTGCTTGATTGCCTGGGCCATCGGGGCTGTGGCGGCATTTTGTTTCAAGGACATTTTGTTTCGCCTACTGTTTGCCCCTTCGACTGACGGTTTCGTCTCCTATCGTGGTTTGGCTTGGCTTTGCGCCAAAACAGGATGGCAATCGCTTTGTCCAGGCAGCTTTCAGGCTTCGTTCATCAACACGGAACTGGCGGCACAGTTTATGACGCACCTCAAAGTGGCGCTCTGGGCGGGACTCGTGGTGGTTTCGCCTTACCTCATCGTGCAGATTTATGGCTTCGTCGCGCCTGCCTTATACGACAAGGAGAAACGTAATGCTGCACCTATTATAATATGGGGCACCTTGCTTTTTGTCCTCGGTGTGCTGATGAACTACTTCATCATTTTCCCTTTCGCTTTCCGCTTCCTCTTCAATTACCAAGTCTATTCAGAGGTGTATAACCAGATTTCGCTTTCGTCCTACATCTCCAACCTACTCATGCTTAGCCTGCTGATGGGCATTCTCTTTGAGATTCCCATTGTCAACTATCTCTTGGCCAAAGCAGGGCTGTTGCAGGCCGACACGCTCAAGAAATACCGCCGCCATGCCATCGTGGGCATCGCCATCGTGGCTGCCATCATCACCCCTACTGGTGACGCAGTGACACTGACGCTGGTAACCTTGCCCATTTATTTTCTATATGAAGCAAGTATACTAATTGTAAAAAAGACAAACTCAAAATCAATCTAATATGTTACGAAAAATCAGAATCTGTCTACAAGTGGTCATGATGACCTTAGTGACCCTGCTGCTGCTCGGCATCGGTTTCCGGGTGCATCTTTGGGCGGGCTGGGTGGCCAAAATCCAGCTCATCCCAGCCATACTCGCCGTGAGCCTTGGCGTGTTGATCCTCATTCTCTGCTGCACCGCATTCTTCGGAAGAATCTATTGCAGCGTGGTATGCCCCTTGGGTATCATGCAAGACATCTTCTCATGGATCGGTGGCAAGTTCAAGAAAAACCGCTTCTCCTACGCCAAAGAAAAGAAGATCCTACGCTACGTGGTCTGCGCCCTCTTCTTTCTCGCGATGATTATCGGCTTCGCGCCCGTCACGACCTTGATTGAGCCTTACAGCGCCTACAGCCGCATCGTCAACAGCCTGTTCAAGCCGCTCTATGACCTGCTGAACAACTGGCTCGCCAGCCTCGATGCCGCCAACGACCGCTACAACTTCACCGAGGTCCAAATCTGGACCCGCAGCGTGACGACCTTCGTGGTGGCTATCGTCACCTTGGTCCTGCTTGGTGCCCTCGCCATTTGGAAAGGCCGCCTTTATTGCAACACCATCTGTCCCGCTGGCACCCTCCTTGGTAGCATCTCGCGCGTCATAAAAGAAGGCTGCCGCATCCGCTTCGACAAGGACAAGTGCAAGAGCTGCGGCATG
>LPNG01000037.1:3742-16226 GCA_001543395.1 Candidatus Alcium sp. F082
ATGGTGGCTTAGCCGTCATTGAGGACAAGAAGGCTCCGAAACGTCAAACACCCATAACCCCTCCAGGTTCTGTCTCCATCCGTCATCTGGAAAAGCATTGCACGGCCTGCCAACTCTGCGTTTCAAGCTGCCCGAACAATGTGTTGCGTCCGTCCACTGACCTGTTACATTTCATGCAACCCACGATGTCGTTTGAGCGCGGCTATTGCCGTCCCGAATGCACCCGCTGCAGCGAGGTCTGCCCTGCTGGTGCAATCAAGCCCATTTCCCGTGAGGAGAAGACGAACATCCATGTGGGACATGCCGTATGGGTCAAGGACAATTGCGTGGTGTTGACTGACGGTGTCAGCTGTGGCAACTGCGCACGTCACTGCCCGACAGAAGCCATCCAAATGGTAGACTACGAAGGCCCGAACGGCACAGTGCAAGTGCCTGCCGTAGACGAGAACAAGTGCATCGGCTGCGGCGCCTGCGAGCACCTCTGCCCTGCCCGACCGTTCAGCGCGATTTATGTGGAAGGTAATGTAACTCATCATAATAGTTAAGATCATGGACAGAAGAGATTTCTTAAAACATATAGGTAGTGCAGCGGTAGCGACTTCGGTAGTGCTTTCCGCCTGCAAAAACAACAACGGTGAAACGCCCATCGCCAAGGATGTCATCGACGGCCAAGGCGAGATGACCTACCGCACCAACCCTAATACCGGCGACAAGGTGTCGCTCTTGGGCTACGGCATGATGCGCCTGCCCATCGAAAACGGTGCAGACATGCGAAAAGACCCCAACGCCCGTGTCGACCAGGAAATGGTCAACGAGGAGGTGGACTATGCATTGGCGCATGGCGTCAATTACTTCGACACCGCCCCGGTTTACACAAGAGGCTATTCAGAGACTGCCACGGGCATCGCACTATCGCGCCACCCGCGCAACTCATATTACATTGCCACCAAGCTTTCTAATTTCAGTCCCACGACATGGAGTGAAGAGGCCTCGAAAGCCATGTTCGAGAACTCACTCGAAAAGCTACAGACCGATTACGTCGATTATCTGCTTATGCACAGTATCGGTGGCTCAGGCAAAGACATGACCAGTATGGAGATGTTCAACGCCCGTTTCATGGACAACGGCATCCTTGACTGGCTCGTCGAACAGAAAAAGGTCGGACGCATCCGCAACCTCGGCTTTTCGTTCCATGGCGACCCGAAACTGTTCGACACCATGATGCAATGGCATGATGAAGGTAAATACCATTGGGATTTCGTGCAAATCCAATTGAACTATGTGGACTGGAGCTTCGGCGAGATAGAAGGCGAAGGCGTCAACTCGTCATACCTTTACGAGGAGCTGCACCGTCGTGGCATCCCAGCAGTGATTATGGAGCCACTGCTTGGAGGTGGTCTTGCAAAGCAACCCGACCACATCGTAAAGCAGATGAAAGAACGTGAACCCGAGACACCTGTCGCCCGCTGGGCCTTCCGTTTTGCCGGCACACCAGAAGGCATCCTCACCGTGTTGAGCGGCATGACCTATATGGAGCATCTGCAACAAAACGTGGAGACCTATTCACCACTGCGACCCATCACCCCCGACGAGGACGAATTCCTCATGAGCGTTGCCGAGCAGTTCATCAAGCTGAAGACCGTGCCTTGCACCGCATGCAACTACTGCATGCCCTGCCCCTACGGATTGAACATCCCTGCCATCTTTGGCTACTACAACGAGAGCATCACTCAAGGCAAGATGCCAACCGGCAATCGGGAAGCGAAAGCGTTTTGGGAAGCAAGGAAACGTTTCCTCATCGGCTACGACCGCAACATCCCAGCCATGCGTCAGGCAAGTCACTGTATCGGCTGCAACCAATGCACCGAGCACTGCCCACAAGAAATCGACATCCCCACGGAATTGCACCGCATCGATGAATATGTGGAGCAACTCAAACAAATGTAACGCAATAATGACAACAATTATCAAACAAATCAAAACAGAACCACAATGAAAAAACTATTTGTCATCACAGCTTTTGTTGCCGCCCTGCTTGTTGCAGAAAAAGCACAGGCGCAGCTAAACCTCCATGTGGATTATTCCCCCGAATTGATCAAGACCTATACACCGACAGCCGACACCACGCTGTTTTTCCATGGAATCTCCTTCGGTTTAGACAGGACTTTCAGACTCAGCGACCACCTCGACCTCACTGCAGGAGCCCAGTATCGAATGAACTTAAGAGATGTGTCTGAGCACTATGGAATTGTCATTCCTCTGATGTCCCACGGCCTTATTCGAGAACGGCAGACCCTTGTAGACATCCCCATCTTATTGAAATACAAACTCCCCATTACTGACAAAATCACCAACACTCCATTTATCGGATCTATGCTGAGTTGGGGCATTCAAGGCAAAACCACGGAAATATTCACTTGGCCAAGCAATACCGAGTTGCATCACGAATGGTACGGCGACGATGGCTATTTGAAACGCTTCAACGTGTATGCCATGGCTGGTGCGGAATTTGAATTCAAACGATTCACTGTTACACTTGGCGGGCGTTACGGATTCCTAAACCTCAACAAACGCAACACAGGCACCACAACCAAAGCTTACGGTTTCTTCCTCAGCTTTGGACATACTTTCTGAGAACACTCTCAGCGACCGTAGGTCGTCTTCTTATTCGTACCTCAATGCATTGATCGGGTCGGTGCGCGAGGCCTTCAGTGCGGGGAAGAAACCCGAGATAAGGCCAAGGATGGCACATGACACGAAGGAAATGATCATCCACCCGACATTGACAACGTAGGGCAGCGACATGGCCAAGGAGACCACATAGGAAAGCAACAAGCCCAACATAAGGCCTATCACACCACCGATAAGGCTCAAGATGATACTCTCGGTGAGGAACTGCATCAAGATGGCTGAGTTCTTGGCACCAATCGACATACGAAGACCGATTTCCTTGGTGCGCTCCGTCACTGTGACGTACATGATGTTCATGATACCGATACAGCCTACCAGCAAAGAGATCAAGGCGATGGCAACCAAGACCGTCGTAATCATCCCCGTCATCGACGACATCATCTCCAGCATCTCCTGTTGGGTACGCACTTCGAAGTCGTCATTACCGCCTTCTGGTATCTTATGCGAAGCCCGCAAAATACTCTCTATCTCTTCCACAGCAGCCTCAGCCACGTCTTCAGAGGCGGCTGAGCAAACAATCTGTTGGATGTAATCGACGCCCAGCATACGCTTCTGTACGGTGCTGTATGGCATCACCACAAGATCGTCCTGGTCCATACCCATGCCGTTCTCGCCCCTTTCCTTCAGCGTTCCGATGACCTTAAACGGCATATTGCCCACGCGTATGGTCTTGCCGATGGGATCTTCGCCCGTGTCAAACAACTCTTCCACGATGGTCTGTCCTATCAAGCCCACCTTGGCGTATTTCTTCACGTCTTCTTCAGTGAAGTTGACACCTGTTGCGATTTCGTATTTGCGGATTTCAAGATAATCTGGCGAACCGCCATACACGGTACCCGACCAGTTCTTGGAGCCATTGACCAACTGTCCACCGCTATTCACCACGGGGCTGACCATCGTCACGTTTTTTGCACCTTTGGCAATCAACTCACAATCCCTCACCTTGAGCGACTGGACGTTGGACGAGCCCATGCTGACACCACCTCGCCTTTGGTTGGCACGCATCACCATGATAAGGTTGGTTCCCATGTCGGAAAGTTGGTTAGCGGTGCTCTGTTTCAAGCCTTCGCCCAAGTTGACCACGGCGATGACAGCAGCGATACCAATCACGATACCAAGCATGGAAAGAGCCGTGCGCGTCTTGTTGCGCAACAGGGCTTTCACCGATATTCTAATGAGATTCAGTATATCCATATCAATAATCGTTTTCTATCGGCAAGGCTGCAAGAGCCTCTGCTGCCGATTTGGTCTCCACGGGCTCATCACGAAGGATGTGGCCATCGCGTAAGAATATCGTTCTACTTGTAAACACTGCAATATCCGACTCATGCGTCACAAAGGCAATGGTCTTACCTTGTTCATGCAGACTTTGAAACAGACTCATGATTTCGTATGAAGTACGCGTATCCAAGTTACCCGTGGCTTCGTCAGCCAACACGATGACGGGGTCGTTGACCAAGGCACGAGCGATGGCCACACGCTGCTGCTGGCCACCAGAGAGCTGGTTGGGCATGTGTCCCATACGGTCTTTCAAGCCCACCAGTTCCAAGGCATGTTGGGCCTTCTCGTGACGCTCACGATGCGACACCTCCGGATTATACACCAAGGGCAACTCCACGTTTTCCAAAGCAGAGGTGCGCGGCAATAGGTTATACGACTGAAACACGAATCCAATCTTACGGTTACGAATGTCCGACAACTCATTTTTCGAACGCTCACGCACCGAGATGCCGTCAATAAAGTATTCGCCAGCCGTGGGCTGGTCGAGGCAACCAAGGATGTTGAGCAAAGTGGACTTGCCGCTGCCCGACGAACCCATGATGCTCACGAACTCGCCCTGACAGATATCGAACGACACACCTTTGAGGGCATGCACTTCCTCGCTGCCGACGACAAAGGTCCGTTTCAGATTCTCAACTCTGATGATGGATTGACGTTCGCTCATGGTCATTTTTTGTCGTTACCGCCATTGTTATTGTTCCTATTCCTACCGGGAGGGCCTGGCATAAATGGATTCTCTCCTTTCTTCACGGCTTTCTCCTTGGCCACAAACTGCGCCGACAACACGACTGAATCGCCAGCCTGCACGCCTTGTTCGATGATTTTGTATGCGCCGTCGCTCATACCCACTTTGACGGGGCGTGGCATCATATCATCCCCCTTCTTTAACCACACCACACTGTGAGCAGCATGAGTGTCGCCCTCCTGCATCTTAGGCTGCTCAGGACGTTGACCTTCGGGTTTGTCGGCTTTGCGAATAGCCTTCAGCACTTGCTCGTCGGGAGTGAAGTTGAAGGCCTCAGCGGGAACGGCCAATCCTGTCTGCTCCTCGGTGACGATGGTCACACTGGCCGTCATGCCTGGGAAAAGCTTTTGTTCCGGATTAGGTGCATCGATGATTACGGTGTAGGTCACCACATTGCTCGTGGTGGTAGGTTTCATACGAATTTGGTTCACGGTTCCGTTAAACACTTCGTCCATATAGGCATCGACGGTGAAGGTCACCCTTTGTCCTTCTTTCACCTGCCCGATGTCGGCTTCGTCGACGTCGGCCTCCACCTGCATCTTGGTCAGATCGTTGGCTAGCGTAAACAACGTAGGCGTGCTGAACGAAGCGGCCACCGTTTGGCCCACCTCCACAGCGCGGTCGAGGACAATGCCGTCGATAGGCGAATAGATCTCGGCATAGGCCAAGTCGACTCTTGCCTGGTCATAGGCCGCTTGGGCATTCTTTTTGCTCATTTGTGCCTGGGTATATGAGTTTTGTGCCTCTTGATAAGCGGCTAGTGTGGCGGCGTTTGCCTCATACAGTTGCTTGGTGCGTTCGTAGGTGAGTTTGGCATAATTCAGTTGGCTCTCTGCCGAGGTAAGGCTGGCTCTGGCACGACTCAGGCTCTGGTTGAGCGTCTGCTTGTCCAGTTCCGCCATCAGTTGGCCTTTCTTTACCACGTCGTTGAAATCCACATAGATCTTCTCCACCTTGCCCGACACCTGCGTACCGACTTCGACCGTTTCCACTGGCTCGATGGTACCCGTCGCAGTGACCGTGTTCTCAACCGTATACTCCTCGACCACATGGGTACGGATAACCAACTCCTTGTTGGCCGATTTCGTGGCTTTCACAATCACCATCACGGCAATGGCCAAAACGACAATGCCAAGGATGATCCACCAAATTCTTCTTTTCTTCTTCATAGTCATAGTGTTATTTGTTTACCCATATAAACATCCAGAATCTTCCGTTTCATCAACAAGGAATACTTGTTTTGAATGTAGGAATTGAGCGCATTAAGGTAATTGTTTTGTTGTTGCAGCAATTCAACCGTAGTAATGCTCCCGTATTGGTATTGGATGTTATAGGCATTAAAACTCTTGCTGTAAGCCTCTTCCTTAAGTTGCGAGACTTTGTATGCGTTGTATGCCGCAACCACATTCCGATAAGCCTGCACCACCGTCTGGCGCACTGAGAGGGCCGATTGCTCATAATCCAATTGGGCCTGCTCCAAGGCAATGCGACTCTTCTTCACATTGGCTTTCGTCTGTCCACGGCTGTAGATAGGGATGCTCATCGAGATGCCGGCCGACTCGGTTGGCGTGTTATACCATTTGTGATTGCCGTCGCTGTCATATGAAAGCACGCCCATGCCGACATTGGCATTGGCCGAGATGGACGGGAAATAATTACCACGAGCCATGTCGACACTCTTTTCCGCTAGGCGAATGTCATAATCGCCCAAGCGAAGGTCGGGCATGTATTCCATGGCCTGGCTGACAGCTTCTTCTTCTGTAGGCAAAGACGTTTTCAAATCATCGAGGTTGTCGGTATCAGGGGCTATGATCTCCAAATCGTCGGAAGGGTTCATCGATAGCAGCACCTTTAAATCCAACAAGTTGTTGTCGATGTTGATCCGGGTATCGACCACATTGTTCGAATCGCTATAATACTGCGCTTCGAGCAGCAGCAAGTCGCTCTCGAGGATGGCGCCAACACGATAGCGGGTGCGACCTTGTTTCACCTGTTCACGGCTGGTGGCAAGCACCTTCTGTTGGTAATTCAACAGTTCCTGATTGCCGAGTATGACCAGAAAGCTCTGCAAGATCTGGGTGGCGAGTTGATTATCGTATCGCTCTAATTGCACCTCGTTGCGCTCCATATTGAGACGATTCTGTTCGATGGTGTTGTTGATGTTGCCACCTTGGTAAATCGTCACCGAAGAGCCCACACCCACGTTGCCCGATGTGGACCAACCATTCTCGTTGTTATTGATACTTTGCCCCACCGAAGCGTTCAAGTTGGGGAGTCTTTGCTGCTTTGACTGCTCATAAGTCGTCTCCAACGACTGTCCCGTCAGCTCCATCGCCTTGCGTTCGTAACTGTTGGCCTGGGCAAAACGCAGGCAATCCCCCAATGAGAATCGGTAGGAATGGCTTTCCTGTGCCATTGCTGGAACCAACAACAAAAGCAGCACCAACGATACGATTACTCTCTTTATAAGTGCCATATAGATTTATTGTTTCACAAAAGGCTTAAGGTCTTTGGCAGCATCGGCTGCAGTGATGCGCTTCCCACCATTGTCAAGGTCGATGAGGATATAACGATCATGGCCCATACCAAGTTCCTTCATGTACGAAAGCTGGCGATAGCCATGACGGCTCTCCATGCGTTCCAGCATATCATGGTGTTCCTCTTCGGTCATGGCATAAATGATGTCAACGCAAGCCTGGTCGATGGCCAAGATGTCGGTCGAGGAAAGAATGCCTACGTTGGGGGTGACCACGGGTGCGGCAGCAGTGCCTTCGCAGTCGCACGACACCGACATGTTACGCATCACATTGACATAAGTGACATGTTCGCCAAAGAAATCGATGGTGGCCTTGGTACTCTCGGTCATGCGCTCCATAAACTCCTCTTTGGCAATATCCCATTGGTTAGGCTGACCAGGAGTGGTATGTATCCAAGCCTTGCCGATGCGACCGTCGGCACAGCCAATACCGATGTTCTTATTGCTACCACCAAAACCGCCTTGCGTATGTCCTTTGAAATGCGTCAGGGCGACGAGCGAGTTGTAGTTGGTCAAATGGCTGCCCACAGCCATCTTGTCGAACCACTTGCCTCCCTTGATAGGCAGGGTCACCGTGTCTTCCTCGTCGAGGATGTCGACAGGAGCAAATGTCCAGCCGTTGACTTTCAAGGTCTCACGATGCTGTTCGGTGGTATAGCGATCGCCTTCGTAATAGGTATTCGTCTCGATGATGGATGCATCTTTCAAGTCTTTTTCCATCAGGGCCTTCACCCATTCACGAGGGATAATGTTGGGACCATGTTGCTCACCAGTATGCACTTTGACGCCTACCTTGCCCTCTATCTTCCCGTTAACTTGTTCGTAAGCCTTGATAAGGCCTTCGGCCGAAAGGTCGCGTGTGAAATAAACCACCGCTTCTTCGCCGGTGCGTTGTTCATAAGGCACATATTTGTTGCCATCTTTGCCAGGTTGTGGGTTTTGTTTCATAGTGTTGTTTTCTTCTTTTGGTTGGGCGTTTCCGCAAGCCGCAAGGACTGCGCAAAACGCCATCATAGTGAATACTCTTGTTATTTTCATGACTTGATTATTAAAAAGGCAAAAATAAACAAAATCTTCTTATAATCCGTTGTTACTTAACGCAAAAAAAATTGTCTCATATCAAGTCCCTCATGTTTCAACAATGCAATTTTGTTGCGCATCCCGCCTCCATAACCCGTAAGATTGCCGTTGGCGCCTACCACCCTATGGCAAGGCACGATAATGCAAATGGGGTTCCATCCTACCGCTCCACCCACAGCCTGTGCCGACATTTTTGGTTGCTGCAACGACATGCTCTGACGCAATTCTGCAATACGTTTAGCTATACCACCATAGGTTACCGTTTGCCCGAATGGAATCTCACACATGATGTCCGAAACCATTTTACGAAACGGCGTCAGGCCGTACATACGATAGGTAGGAATGAAATCGGGCTGACGGCCACTGAAATAGATGTCCAGCCAACGGCAAACATCTGTGAACACGGCAGGTTGAATCGTTTCAGCAGAACCGACAAAACCCAACAAATGCTTGTCTTCATCTCTCGAGCCTTCAAACCATAGGCCCGTCAGTGCCTCGCCATCCGAACTCATCACAAGGTCGTCGAAGCCTTGAGGCGTGCGATAATGTTGTATGTATTTCATTGCCACAAAAATACACAAACTTTATTTTGGCGGTTGCATATTTTTTTATTTTTGCAGAACAGAAATCCATTAAGCACTTCAAAAAACAAACGCCATGAAAGCCATCGCATTACCTATTCTCCTCGGCATCATGACTGCCTGCGGACAGCACAGCACACCAGCTGAGCCTTACGAAACCGACAGCTTCACCACAAAAAGCGGGAAAACCGTGAAGTTCCACGCTTTGGTACACGCCAGCATCCGAATCGAGTACGACGGAAAGGAAATCGAAATCGACCCTGTACACCAGTTGGGTGACCGTACCATTGACTATGCAGCCTTCCCTAAGGCCGACTATATCTTCGTGACACACGAACACCACGACCACCTCGACACCGTGGCCATCGCTGCACTCACAAAGCCAGAAAACCAACTCATCACCAACCAACGCTGCGCCGAGATGCTGGGCTATGGTACGGTTATGGCCAACGGCGACCGCCTCGTGCTAAATGACTGGCTGACCGTTGAAGCCGTGCCCGCCTACAACACCACAGAAGGACATCAACAATTCCATCCCCAAGGTCGCGACAACGGTTTCATCCTTAACCTCGACGGACTGAGGATTTACATCGCTGGCGACACAGAGGACATCCCCGAGATGGCCGAAATCAAGGACATAGACGTTGCTTTCCTGCCCTGCAACCAACCTTATACGATGACCACGGAACAACTGGTTCGTTCCGCTCGCATCATCAAACCCAAAGTGCTGTTCCCTTACCATTACGGACAGACGAACGTGGTTGGATTGGCCGAACAACTAAAAGACGATGGCGTGGAAGTTCGTATTAGGCACTACGAATAACGGCAATACCCACTATAAACAACGTCAGCCCGGCAGCATGCTGTCGGGCTGACGTGTTTTTAAACACTAACGGTTTACTCTCCCAGCAAGTGTTCAAACAAGAAGTTGTCAATCTTGTTGAAGAGGT
Organism: Candidatus Alcium sp. F082; assembly: GCA_001543395.1. Classification (GTDB taxonomy): domain Bacteria; phylum Bacteroidota; class Bacteroidia; order Bacteroidales; family F082; genus Limimorpha. Next base: position 13,607 of record LPNG01000037.1, read on the forward strand.
GCATGCGGCATTCGCCGGTGCCGTATTCATAGCCACCATAGATGCCGTGGTTCTTGTTGGGATAAATCATCAGGTCAAATTGCTTGCCGTTCGAAATCATGGCCTTGATGAGTTCCATAGCGTTTTGGTAGTGGACATTGTCGTCGCCACTGCCATGGCAAAGCAGGTAGTTACCCTTGATCATCGCCGTGTTGTGGACGGGTGAATTAAGGTCGTAACCATCAGGGTTCTCCTGAGGCGTGCGCATGAAACGCTCGGTGTAGACATTGTCGTAATAACGCCAGTTGGTCACAGGAGCCACCGAAACAGCCGTGCTGATGACATCGGCGCCCTTGGTGATGCCGTTGGCTGCCATGAAACCACCGTAACTCCATCCGTAGATACCGATACGCTCTGCATCTACATAGGGTTGTTTGGCCATGTACTTTGCCAAGGTAATCATATCCTCTGTCTCATATTTACCGAGTTGCAGGTAAGTCATCTTCTTGAAGACTTCTCCCTGTGCACCACTACCACGGTTGTTGATGGACACGCTGATGATGCCATGCTGTGCCAGCAACTGCATCCACCAATAGTCGCTGTCGGCCCATGAATTGTTGACCGTCTGGTGGCCAGGACCGCCATACACGTAAATCAAAACAGGGTATTTCTTGGCGGGGTCAAAGTCGGGAGGCAGAATCTGCCATGCGTCCACGTCGACTTGGGTGCCATCAGGTAAAGTGAAAGCTGGGTCGCTGATCTTCATGAGTTTCTTCTCGCCGAGATTGAAGGTCTTTAGCTTTTCGGCAAATTCGTGGTTGTCCTCCAACACACGCACCAACTTGCCCTTGTTGGTATAAAGCTCGAATTGGCGGGGCTGACTGATGGTGCTGTTTATATTAATAAGGTAGCTGAAGTCGTTGCTGAAAGTAGCGTTGTTAGTGCCCGGGCGACCAATCACCTCGCGCATTTGGCCTTTCAGGTTAACAGCATAGATCTGACGATCTACGGGAGTGTTCTTTGCGGCTTGGAAATACACTTCCATGCCATCGAAGCCGTACACCGAAGTCACATCCCAAGGGCCGTCGGTGAGTTGTTTCACCAGAGTACCATCCAGATTGTAAAGATAGATGTGGTTGTAGCCACTTCTCTCGGAAGTCATCAGGAAGCGCTTGCCATCCTTGAGGAAATGCCAGTCGTCGGTAATGTCGATGTAGTAGTCGTTGGTCTCATCGTAAAATACATGGCTCTTGCCCGTGGTGGCGTCGGCGGCCAAAATCTCCAGATGATTCTGATGGCGGTTGAGACGTTGGATGGCCAGCACGTTGGCGTCTTTAGTCCAAGCGATGCGAGGCAAATAGATATCCGTTTCCTTACCTGTATCCATCTTCACGGTCTTACCACTTTCGAGGTCGTAGACATAAATCTCAACAATGGAATTGTCTTCACCAGCCTTGGGATACTTGAAGCTGTACCAGTCGGGATAGAGACCTTCGAACTCCTCCATCTGGAACTCGCGCACATTGCTCTCGTCGAACTTCATGAAAGCAATCTTCTTGCTGTCGGGCGACCAATAGAAACCTTGCGAGAAACTGAATTCCTCCTCATACACCCAGTCGGGAGCGCCATTGATAATATGGTTATATAGGCCGTCGTTCGTAAACTGCTTCTCCTCCCCTGTCTTCAGGTCCTTGATGAAAAGGTTGTTGTCGCGCATAAAAGCTACCTTAGTGGCATCAGGCGAGAAAGTAGCCAGACGCTGTTTGCCGTTCTTCGAAAGGGGTTGCAAGGTCTTTGTGGCGAAGTCATATACATAATAATTGGCATGGAACGAATGGCGGTAGATGCTCTCCATATCGGTAAGGCACAGCATCTTATCCTCATTTTCGCTCAACTCATAGTTCTGCAAGCCGATAGGCAGTGAATCGGGATGCATGGTGAGGTCAGCGATGCCGAACAAAGTCTTCTCCAGTTTGCCCGTCTTGTAATTGTAGATGTTGAGTTGGCCTTTCTCGAATGAGGCGTAGGTCTTGCCATCCTTCATCGAGTTCATGCCGCGCACACTCTTGGCATAGAATGTACCACGCTGATAAAGGTCTTCCAATTCAAAATTCTTCTTCTCTTGGGCCGAAGCCGACAGCGTTCCAAAAACAAGGAACAAACTGACTAATAAGTACTTGAACTTCATAACGAATAGATTTGATTGCACAAAGATAGAATTTTTTCAAAAAAAGGAAGAAAAAAACTTGTCAGTTTCGGAAAAAGCCGTATTTTTGCACCCGCATTTGGGACGGTAGCTCAGTTGGTTTAGAGCGCATGCTTGACAGGCATGAGGTCACAAGTTCGATCCTTGTTCGCCCCACACTAAAGACGCTGCAAAGCGTCTTTTCTATCAACGGGAGGGACGTTAGCCCAGTTGGTTTAGAGCGCTGCCTTCACACGGCAGAGGTCACTGGTTCGAGTCCAGTACGTCCCACCAACAACAAAACCCGCTGGTTTCAGCGGGTTTTGCGTTTTATATAGCGCTTCTTTAGCGTGTCATTTCACACCGAGTTTCTTGGCGATGTTCTTAGGAAGTGCGTCCTTGTGCAGGACGATATTCATGGTCTTGTATTTGGCGAAAGTCTCAGAGACGTACCAG
>LPNG01000038.1 GCA_001543395.1 Candidatus Alcium sp. F082
AAAATTGGAGGTGGTTGGAGGAATCCACGCACATAGCATAAGAGTAAGCATGGGCAGAGGAGAGTGGCCAGACTATGTCTTTGGTGAGGAATACAAACTTATGGATTTGAAAGAACTCGAGTCTTATGTAAATGCCAACAAGCATCTGCCGGGTGTTCCCTCTTCATGCGAAGTGGAAGAACAAGGTGATGTTGATCTTGGCGAGATGAATGCCATCCTTTTGGAAAAAGTGGAGGAATTGACTCGCTATGTCATTGACTTGCAGAAACAGATTGATGAAATGAAAAAGAAATAAGGAGGGACGATGGTGATGAGAAAATACTTGTTATCAATGGTTCTTATTTTAGGTCTTCTCGGATGTAAAAGTCGACTTCCTGAGAAGTGTGAGCAATTGTGTGAAACACAGCAAATCCCTGTGTTGAGTAAAGATAGTTACAACTCTTGCGATGCGGTTCTTTTGAATTATGCATATTTTGTGAGATGGAATGATGTAAATGGTTATTTGGAGCATTATCCCAATCCTGTTGAGCCTTTGATGCGGGATACGGTTATGATGTGTGGATATATTAAGCATTCTTATGGGAAACCATTTGATTATACAGACGATAATTGGTGGCTATGTAGTATGGTCGATGATTCCATTTCGGCGATGGATCCTGAGAACCATATCGGTGGGACGATTCTTGTTCAGGGCAAAGACAAAGCCGTACTTAATGAAATTGATGATATGCGAAAGTGCTATTTGATTGGAATTATGACTTACGATTCGCCATTTATTTTTGAAGATTCTCCGGCAGATCCAATGAGTTGTTGTTGCCTTGTCCCTTTTTTTCAAGTCGAACAGATTAAAAACTTTAAAAACTAAACTGTTAATGATATGAAAACTCGCGTTTTCCTTATGCTTTTTATACTGATTGCTGTTTTCGATTTTGGAATTGCACAATCGGTAACGCAACAGGAAGCAGCTCAAGTGGCTGTGAAATTAATGCAAGCTGAAAGTAGAGTTTCTTTGACGATGGATTCTGTGGCTCGTACTAGTATTTTAGCACGAAATGGAAATACTCTTTTATATGAAGTGCTTTTTACAAATGGTAGCACTGTATTATTATCCGGCCATAAAGCTTGTCCCCCCATATTGGGTGTGATATTTGCAGAGGAAGATGAACCATCGACTGGCTTATTAAGCAAACTTGATAGTTTGCCTGAAGCATTCCAGGAATTGATTAATTATTATGCAGAACAAATATCGTTTAGCATTGATAATAGTGTTCCACTTTATTGTCAATCCCAATGGGATTCTTTGCTATATGGTAATGGGCATTCGCGACCAGATAGTTTGCGTAGAGTTTCTCCATTGATAAAAACGAAATGGGGCCAGAGTCATTCGAATGATGGCAGGCCAAATGCATATGATTCTCTTTCACCGGGATGTGGTCATTATGAGCATTGCAATGCTGGATGTGTTGCTGTCGCCATGGCTCAGATATTGCGGTTCTGGCATGAACCACAAGAAAGGCCTGATAGATGCCTGCAATATGATTGGGGTAATATGCCAAACAAATTAATACATGGAGGTAATAGCAATTATGACACAGAGAGGTATGCTATTTCAAAACTTATATATGATTGTGGTACAAGTGTTAATATGCAGTATTGCGGAGGGCTAAGCACTTGTAACACATTAGAATCAGGTGCTTACACTGAAGATGTGGCTACCGCTTTGAAACAATTTGGATATAGAAATGCTTATTGTGTTAGTAAAGATACCATTGATGATGCTGAATGGGGGGCACTTTTAAGGAACAACCTTGATAAAGGATTTCCTATTCAGTATAGAGGACGAACTTCGGAGGATCCTCAATCATCAAAAGGACATTCTTTTATTTGTGATGGGTATAAAAAGCCATGGTTCTCAACCTATAAGTATCATATAAATTGGGGATGGAATGGAAATCCGAGTGGCTGGTATACGTTAGATAATCTATTACCCGATCAATATCATTCTTCGTATAATTATAAACATCTCGCCATATTAAATATTCACCCTACCGATTGCTGGGAAGATATCATCATGCAGTGTAATAGGATATTTGCAGGAAATGAGCAAAAGTATTATTCAGCGCAGAACAGTTTCAGCAACAATTATCACAATTATGTGATCAATAGCGGCGCCAGTGTTCATCTCCAAGCGGGCGAAGAGATACTGCTTACTGACGGTTTTTATGCCGCTGAGGGCTCGGAATTCACTGCTCATATCGCGACTTGCGGCAATTCAAGAGGGGAAAGTGACTTTTTGTCTGGATTGTTGGATGAAAGCGAGCAACAAAAACATGAAATAGAACGCAAAAATCAAACCTCATCCTCAGTTTCGCCTTCGGAAGTGTTTATCTTCCCCAACCCTGTCGCTGGCACGTTCAGCATACGTTTGGGTAATTCTTCGGAAAAGGTAACATCTGTTGAGGTGTTTAATATGGTGGGAGGTATGGTGCTAAGACAAGATAATATCCAGGACAATATTGATGTTTCATCTCTTCACAAAGGGATGTATTTGGTGCGGGTGAAATGTGGTTCGGGGGAAGTCTGTTATGGCAAGTTTATAAAGGAAGAATGATAGACTTTTCAATTTCAAACAATTATAAAAAAGGAAGGGATTAAAAATGAAAAAAACAAGAATCGTGATGGGGGCCATGGCTCTCACAATAGCAGCAGCGATTATTATCGCATGCACAAAGGAGAAAGAAAACAGGGTTGCTCAGGATAATGGTGAGTTAACAACTGTCTCAAAAGAAGATGATATGAGTGCATATTTGAAACAATTCAAAGAGAAAATGCAATCAGCATCAAAAGGAGACGAGACCTTTCAATAGAAGACGCCCGCTGGCATCTTGAAGCAGTACTTAACTATACGTATGGGGATGCAGAATGGCCGTTCTCTGAAATCCAATGTGATACTTTTTACTACAAATTGCCAACCAAGGAAGGATGTGTGCGCCTTGCCCAACTCAACGAAGCCTTCAATGCCTTTTCAAACAACGTGGAAGATGTATACGAGGAGTGTATGTTACCAGAAAAAAGGATTCTTGCAATTCAAACAAAGTTTACAACTGAAAGTAAAGATGGTGGCTTTTCTGCTCAAATCATTATTAATACGGGTGGAGTTATTCCAGTATATCCAATATTCGGCTCTACGGATTATTGGCATGATTATTATGATGAGGACGGACAATATGGTTTTGGTAAGTGTGGTCCCTACATGGGGCAATGCGAAGGGAGTGGAGCCCCGCATGAATTGACACAAAAAGCCAATATGAGAATCCCTGAATATGGATGTCCTAATGGATTTAGGAAATATGTAACAGATGTGTCGACAATTGAGATATATGCGAGAGATATTCCCTTTTTATTAGATAGTGAAAGTCCCTGTGGATATAAGATTTACTATAATTCTAATGACCCTTACGATCCTAGTCATAACCCTTCGCATTGTATTCCGCCTGAGGACATGAACTACTATCTAAGCAAATTCAATGAAATAATGCTGCATTACAAACCCGATGGTAAGGAGCCCGTTAGTGCATTGTATATGTATTCTGTTAAGACTAGTATTCCTGGTGCCGTGTTGTTCTTCTTGTACATTGATTATGCTATTATTCATTGTGAATTTATTGGATGGGACGAATGAAAACAAAATGCCGTATGGTGACTTTTCTCCTTTTCTTTGTGGGAGTCACTTTTTGTTGTAATGCCCAAGAAAAAGGCTTCCTGACCACGTATTCTGAACCGGACCATTCTTGGTTTGTAACCGACGCCATAGAAACTTCGGATGGCGGCTTCCTGGTCAGTGCGTATGACTATTGGGGGCCAAGTAGTATGTTGTTGAAATTGTCAGTTGAAGGAGAGATTCAAACTAAGAGAAGTGTTATGGCAGAAGATACGACCATCTATGCCTATAGGATCCTGCATTTGCCCGAAGAAAATGGAGATGAGTATATGGTCTTATGCCCCAGCCATCCCGCCGATGGCAGTACGGCAGCGCTTATGCTCCTGCATGTCGATGAAGACTTGAACATTGTTTCAAGGAGAACGATTGCCTGCTCTTTCTTCGATGAAGGAAGCAGATTCTTTGATGCGAAATTCCTTAAGTCCGACTCGAGTTTCTATGCTGCCTTGACTTCAAGGCTTGGAGAAATGCCCAACTCCATTTTTCTTACTAGATTTGATTTTGACGGCAATCTGCTCAATTGCCAAAGGTTGGAAAGAGATTCTTTGGCGGAAGCGTGTAATCTGTTTCATGACGAAGAGGGCAGGATAGGACTGTTTGGCGACTTTGGCCCTTCTCACATGGGCATTTTGCTTTTTGACGATTCTTTGCAATCCATTAGCAGGGATACCATATTTCAATGGACAGTGCCTGAAGGAAACAGTGGGGAATCATGTCATTATTTTATTCATGATATGATTAACAGCCAGGCAGGCAAGCTTCCGAATGGATCCTATGTGGTTTCCTCGAGATTGTCGGAAACTCTGCTCCATGCCAACGGCTATCCTTATGCCTACGACCATTCTGTTATCTTGGCCAAATACGAGAACGATTTTCATCAGCCTGAAAACATGCTTATAACAGAACACATGAACGATACTGTTGAATATCCGGCATTCTACAGGTCAATGGACTTTCGGGAGATCGCTGAGATGAAATGCAATGTCTTTCAGTGTTCCATACTTAATGAATACCCGGGGCCAGGTGGTTTGATGCAGCCTTTCCCGACGGGCATTTCGGTCATCAAAGCCGACCAAGACCTGAACGTTGAATGGAAGAAGCGTTTCTTGAGAGACGGGAACTATCAAGCCATGGTTATTAATGCCACCGCTGACGGCGGTTGCCTAGTGGCTGGTTCATTAGGAAATTTTCAAGCACAAAGGTTTGATGTTTTTGCCTTGAAAATCGATGCTGACGGCAATGTCGGCCTTGATGAAATACAAGAAGAAAACATGGCGTTCGTCTATCCCAATCCTGCCAAGGAGACTATCAGAGTTGGCGGGGTGGAGGCTGTGGAGACAGAGGTTTACAATGCATCGGGACAGCGTGTGATGAACTTTCGGGGCAACGAGGCGAATGTGGAGGCTTTGGCTGATGGTATTTATGTATTAAGGATTACAGATGATAAAGGTTTGACACAAACCTTGCGTCTCGTTGTAAACAAGTAAGATTTAAACTAATAAAAAGAAAGGAAAAACATGAATAAATTCAAAATCACATTAGGAGCCACGACTCTTATAATGGTCGCTGTCGCCATCGTTGCTTGCAGCAAGGAAAAAACAGCGCAACAGAAAACAACAACTATTCAGCAACCTGCTGAATCAAGAGATTATACCTTGGCTGAAATGGCCGAAGCCATGAGTTGGGAAGAAGGCAAGGCTTTCTTTGAAAACCAACCTATAAAAGACTACACTTCTGTGTGTGAAAAGGTGGTGAATGATTGTGGGTTTGATGAAAAGTCTTCAGGCTTCCCGTATTCCATAGACTGGCAATGGAAAATATCTGGGGGTAATTGTGATTCTAACTACAATGGTTTATGCGTTGTCATCAAAAGAAAAGATAATACTGTTGCTGATGCTAATGCAATGGGATATTATGAAGACGGGAAATTGATTATTATTCCGACTACAGGGGATAATGGCTTCACCGAAGATGGTTATTTGGCAGTAGGTGCTTCAATTGAGATACAGAATGATTCGGTATTAATATCTGAAGGCATTTATACTGCTTATTATGATGCTGAATTGGGAAGATACGTTGCTGTGGCTGTAGATTATGAGCCATTGAATTAGCAAATTGGAGTTGTGATTAAGAAAGGATGTCAAAATGTTGACATCCTTTCTTTTCGATTTATTGAAAACTTTATTTTTGCAGATTATTAAAACTCATATTTCTATGAAAGACAAAACAACAAGAAAAATTTGCATTTGTTCTTACGCAGCATTAGCGTTTTGTGCTATTTGGTTTTTATTAATGGTGGTGCATTTTGTTCAACTGATTGGTTATAATGAAGATATTGATTGGTCAATAAACAGATTGAGGAAGACAAGTTTAGTCGCTGCGTATATTATCAGTACGACTATTTCTGTGTTTTTGTGCGTGAAATTCGTTCTTAATACCTTCAAAGGTTTGCGTGAAAACACGGCTTTTCCAATGAAAAATGTGGGGCTATTGTTTTGGTTGGCTTTGGCATTTTTGGTCTATTTGATATGTCGGACTAACGAACAGGTATTATACAAAGAAATCTTGTTTCAGATCGTGCCAGATGTTTTCATTGTTCCTTTTTGCATCCTTTTCTTCGCCTTCATGTACAAAGTGGCCGCCGATGCGGTGGAGGAAAACAACCTAACAATATGAATGCGGAATTAGGAATGATGAATGCTGAAATACGAAGTATTCGATGGAGTCAATGTCGCGATGCGACGCTGGGCTTTGCACCCATTCAGCATTCCACATTCAGAATTAAGAAATGAATCGCCTATGATTATCATGAACTTAGACGTAATGTTGGCCATGCGCAAAATGCGCTCCAACGAATTGGCCGAGCGCATCGGCCTCACCCAAGCCAACCTCTCCATCCTCAAGACGGGCAAGGCCAAGGCCATCCGCCTCACCACCCTCAATGCCATCTGCCGCGAGTTGCAATGCACGCCGGGGGATATTCTGGAATATAAACCCGATGAGGAATAATAATGAAAACTTTTTCCTATAAATTTCAGAAAAAATGTCTATTTTTGCAGGAAAAAGGAGGGAAAATGACTACTGTTCAAATGAATGCGGATGTTTACCATAGCTTGAGCATTATCGCCGAAGATTCGGATTTGATGAAGAAGGCGATGCTCTACTTGAGAAAACTTGCTCGTCAAAAGCAACAAGAAAAAGATGATTCCTTGATGACAAAGGAGGAGTTTTTTTCTATGATTGACCACCGTATGGAAGACTACGAAAAAGGTGAATATCTCTCGTTTTCTTCTCCAGAGGAAAAGCATCGTTATCTTGAAGCGTTGTAGATTTGGAAGTGATTGTAATCGTCATTTCTGCTTACGGACATTATGAGGATAAATGAATGAGAAAATATGCGTCCATAATTGTTATTGCAGTCTTGCTCGTCCTCTCAGGCTGCAACACCCTCGCCCCCATGCTCTTCGGCTTCCGCGAAATCAACGGCTACGACGCGGAGCAATGCGAGAAATTCTATCGCAAGCTGCCTAAGGATTTTGCCTTCACGCCCTTGGTGTGCGACGAAGAACAATTCAGGCAAGTCAGCAACCTCGGCGCGGACTCCATGCAGATGAAAAACCTCTACCAGCCCCTGAAAATCATGTATTTCCACAGCAGCGAACTCGTCTCCTTCCATGTCAATTGCTACTGTCCGCCCACTTTAGGCTTCAACCTGAATTGGAACTATAACCATCAATTCGATGAGTTTCCGCCAACCACTTCCGTGCCTTTGGATGGCTATAAGGTCAAGTTAAGCGAAATGCAGACTGTTTTCCCAGAAATCAAAGGGGAGAAGGGCTACACGGTGCTCGTCTTTTGGACCAATATGCTGCACAAAATCTCCAAGTCGGAAATCAAGACGGTATATAAGAACTTGAAGAAGTTCGGCCATTTGAACGATGCCGAAGTCTATCTCATCAACAACGACATTCCGCTGTCAGGATTGGTCACCCAAACGGAGTGATGGTCCGCCATAATCGGCGCGTGGCGCTCAGAACAAATCGGAATGGGTGCCAGTGTTGAGCATCAAGAGGGTAAGTTGGGTGTCATTCTATAACCTGATACATAGCTATCATTCGTCTAAACATTGGCGAATAAGGTCGGAGCCGTCTTTGGCATAATAAATCCTTCCCGCCTCAACGTCCTCGTAGGCCAATTCAATACCGCTTTTGCGACGGCGGCGAGGGGCAAGTTCAACGCCTTCCATCGAGCGAAACAGCTTTCGCAGCATGGGAAGCAGGCTTTCATCGGTCACATTCAAAGTAAGTTGCGTCATGGTTTTGTCTCCTTCTATATTGATGTGCAAAAGTACACATTAATTGATGTGCAAAAATACGCATTATTTCCGGAAACATAGCGCTTTTTGGGGCAATTAATCTTTTTCCGACACACTTTTGCCGTAGGTTCGGAAAAATGCGTTATCTTTGCGCCCAAATACTTTTATAATAGGAATGGCAGAGAATAACTTTTCAACTGAATACACTAACCTTAGGCTTCTCCATACCTCGCGCTATGGAAACAGCCGCGTTTTTACGGCAACTAACAACGGTAAGAAAGTCATTGTCAAGACGTTGAAGCAGGAGCTAGCCAACGATGCCGCTTGTCGTGCCTCGCTGAAAGAGGAGTATGAGACCACCTCGATGCTCGACAACAAGTATATCCGCAAGGCCTTGGACTTCGTCCAAATCGAAGGCTTGGGCGACTGCATCATCTTCGAATACATCGAAGGCAAGTCGTTGGCCGAACATGTGCGTGTGGGCACCTTGTCGGAAAAACAGGTGAAGAGCGTCCTCATCGAGGTGTGCGATGGCTTGACTTATCTGCACCGCAACGGCGTCGTGCATTGCAACCTCAATCCCGACAATATCTTGGTGACAGCTGCCGACAGCCGCACCAAGCTCATCGACATAGGCGTCCCCGAGACGAAACAGGATGCCGACCGCGAACTGCTCATCAAGGAGATGGAGTTTGTCGCCCCCGAGATCATCAAGGGCGAGGACATCGACTCGCGTTCCGACATCTATTCCTTGGGTAAGATCATGGAGTTCATCGGCGAACGCAATATCTCCAAGCAGTTTGGCGCTGCCGCCACCCACTGCACGCAGTTCTCGCGAGAACAACGTTTCGACAGCATCTCCGACGTGCGTTCTGCCATTACCAAGAGCCATTCCATCGTCAGGATCATCATCTTGGCGGTAGTGGCCCTAATCTTGGCAGCGCTGGCCTTCATCTACGTGCCCAAAATCAAGGCCAATGTGGAGAAGGAGCGTGCCGAGCGCATGGCCGTTGACTTTGCCCGTGAGGTGGAGAAGATGCAGGCCCAGCTGCCTGAGCTCTGCAAGAAATATGCGCTGAAGTCGATCGACGAGCCTTTGGCCGTGGATTGGAGCGAAGACAGCCTCGCCCAGGCGGAGAACCTCGTACAGTTCCTCGCCATGGATGAATATAGACGTCAGGCCCTCGGCGTGCTTCATGACCAGGGACTTGCCATCGCCGACAGTCGTCGTGCCGACTTCGACCGTCTGCTTCTCGAGGAGTTTAAGACCTCGACCGACAGCATCGCCATCCAAATGAGATCGGCCATCGAGGAACCCAACGACACGGTGCTCCTCCAAAACGCCAAGGTCTGGTTCGGCCAGCGGCAGTGATTTTCGTTCTGCCCTTGTAATAATCGGGCGGAAATGGAGTTATAGTTATATTAAACGAAAACGAAGTGCAAAGAAAAACCAACATAATCGTGATGATGGGCTGTGTCCTGGGACTGCTGCTTCTGAGCGGCTGCTCCACCAAGAAGAACACACTCACCCGTCGCATGTACCATAACCTGACCAGCCATTACAACATCTATTGGAACGGCGAGAAGAGTCTTCAGGACGGCGACAAACAACTCCGTAGCACCGTCAAGGATGACTATACCAAGGTGCTGCGTGTCTACAACTACGGCTCTCAGCAAGACGGCATGACGATGAACTCCACCATGGACCGCGCCCTCGAGAAGACCTCCATCTGCGTGCAGAAACACTCCATGAAGTTTGGAAGCCGCGAACGCGTGAAATGGATCGACGATGCCTATCTCGTCATGGGTAAGGCGCATTTCTACAAGCACGATTATATCCCGGCCAAACGCACCTTCGACTTCGTGGCCACTGAATACAACTACAACGACATCGCTTATGTGGCCAACATGTGGCTGATCAAGACCTACATCCAGACCGAAGAATATCCCAAGGCCGTCGCCACCATCGAACAGCTGCTGGCCAAGACCTCGGGCGTCAATAAGCTGCCCAAGGAGCTGATGCGTAATGTCGACTTCACCATCGCCGACTATTATATCGCCACCAAGGATTACAACCCTGCGGTGAAATACCTGAAGAACGGCATCCTGCTCAACAGAGACCGTGACCTTCGTACCCGTGCGATGTTCATTCTGGGCCAGATCTACATGCTGCAAGGCGACGCTAACCGTGCCACGGCACAATTCAAGAAAGTCATCAAGCGCAACCCCGAATACGAGATGGTCTTCGAGTCGAAGATGAACATGGCCAAGGTCGGCACGTCAAGCAACGCCAAAGAGCTTTATAAGATGATGAACAAGATGCTGCGCGACCCCAACAACGAGGAATACTGCGACCGCATCTATTATGCCATGGCCGAACTCGCGCTACGCGAAGGCGACGAAGCCAAGGCCATCAACTACCTCCGCAAGTCGGTAGCCGCCTATAAGGACAACCAGATCCAACGCGCCTACTCGTCGCTTAAGGCTGCCACGATGCTCTTCGACCGTAACGAATACGAGCTGGCTCAGGCCTACTACGATACTGCTGTCACCAGTATGGACCGCCAATTTGAAGGCTACGACAGCATCATGAACATCTCCCAGACTTTGAACGAACTGGTGATGTATGCCAGCGTCGTGCGCGACCAGGACAGCCTGCTGCGCGTGGCCGCCATGGACTCGGTGTCACGCAATATCCTCATCGACAAGATCATCGCCCGCGTCATCGAACAGGAACAGATGGAAAAGGAACAACGCGAGTACGAGGAACAGCTCGCCCTTATGGGCTCTACCGTGGGTGGCGACGTGCCGAAGACCTCCGAGCCGACCAATTCAACGGGAGCCTCGTGGTATTTCTACAACCCCAGCTCAGTGTCGAGAGGCATCACGGAGTTCACCAAAAAGTGGGGTATGCGTAAGCTGGAGGACAACTGGCGTATCAGCGACAAACGTAGCCTTAACAATACAGGCGACGAAGGCCTCACCGAAGCCAAAAACGCCAAGGCCAAGCAGGACTCAATCAACGCTACATACACTAACCACGACCGCGGTTATTACTTGCAAGACTTGCCCTTCACCATGGAAGAGAAGGAGATCTGCGACTCACTCATCGCCGACGGCCTTTATCATCTTGGCTTCCTGTATATGGACCGCCTCTCCGACTTGCCGCGTTCCATCGAATCGTATGAACGCCTCGACAGCCGCTATCCCGGCAACAAGAAGGAACTCCCGACTTGGTACGCCCTCTATAAGATGCACAAGGACCTCAACCACGAGGAGCAGTCGCTGTTCTACAAAGGCAAGATCTTCGACAAATATCCTAACTCGAGCTATGCCGAGTTTATCAACGACCCGACCTATTTCGAGAAGCTGCAGGCGCAAGAGAAGGAAGCCTCTGAATTCTATTCCAAGACTTACGATGCTTTCGAGCAAGGTCAGTTCTATCGCGTGAAGATGAACACCGAACGCGCCATGCGCCTCTATGAGTCCGACACGGCATTCATGCCGCGCTTCGCCTTCCTCCATGCCGTGGCTCAAGGCCGTCTCGTCGCTATCGACACCATGGCCTTTGCCCTGTATGACCTGGTGCGTACCTATCCTCAGAGCAGCATCACGCCTTATGCCCTTGAGGTGTTGCAGAACATCAACGAAGAATACCATCTCGGCCTTGTGCTGACCGATATCAATAACAAGGAGGGCGGCGACCAGCCCGAGGTGAAGAAGGCCTCGCCCTACGTCTACCAACCCAATTCCGAGCATTTCGTCATGATCGTCTGCGATTCGAAGTCGGTCCGTGTCGACCCGCTCATGGTGCGTATCAGCGACTTCAACAAGAAAGAACACCGTACGCGCACCTTCAACCTGAAGAATGTCGTCCTCGACGACGACCACAGCATCATCACCATCGGCAACTTCGATAGCGAAAGCAAAGCCGCCGATTACATCTCCTCCATGTTCATAGGCGACTATGTCTTTGGTGGTATCGACAAGTCGAAATACACTGCCATCCCCATCTCAAGCAAGAACTATCCCATCTTCTATCAAGCTAAGGATCTGGAGGAATACAAGACATTCATCAACGAATCCAAACAATAAAAACTATATACTATGGCTATTATGGAATCACAGGTACGCAACCTCATAGGCAATGGCACCACCATCAAGGGTGACATCGAGTCGAACGGCGATATCCGCATCGACGGCCATCTGATTGGCTCAC
>LPNG01000039.1 GCA_001543395.1 Candidatus Alcium sp. F082
GACGATGATACTGCGCGAAAGCGTGGAAAAGTAGTTCGCCGCCCACCCATAACGGAAAGCCCGTCAGCACCTGCTGGCGGGCTTATCTGTTTTTATACAGTAGCCTATCGTTCTTTTTCTTATCTTTGCATCACATTCTGTATACCATGAAAGAATTGCTGATTCGTTCCATCTCTGGCTTGATTCTGGCTGCCGTGCTCATA
Organism: Candidatus Alcium sp. F082; assembly: GCA_001543395.1. Lineage (GTDB taxonomy): Bacteria > Bacteroidota > Bacteroidia > Bacteroidales > F082 > Limimorpha. The sequence goes on from LPNG01000039.1 coordinate 204, forward strand.
GGCTGTATCTGCCTTTCTCCTTGGGCCCTGGCCGCTTTGCTCCTGCTGATTGTTGTCATCGGCACATTTGAGATGTCACGCCTGCATCAGATGCAGACCTGGCCTCATCTTCTGTTAGGTGAGGTGTGCTCGATAGGTTCGTTCCTGTTGGCCGCTTTCGCCGCATTACAAATCATCCCAATGCGTTGGCTATTGCTGGAACTGCTTTTCCCGATGTTTCCTTTTCTCATCGCATTGTTTTCCAAGACTAAAGACGTGAAACATGTTTTCGCCTTTGTCTATGGCTCCTTATTCTTCCTGTCCTTACCTTCCTCACTGTTGCTTTTCATGTATCGTGAGGATATGTTTGGCAATATGGCTGGACCTGGATTGATCATTCTTGTTTTCTGCCTTCTGTGGGCTAATGATATCTTTGCCTATCTGACGGGAAGACTCCTTGGTAAGCATAAACTCTTCCCACGCATATCTCCAGGAAAGACGATAGAAGGCAGCATTGGCGGATTGGTATTCACTCTTATTGCCGTTTTTGTCTTCTCTCGTTATGCCAGCTGGCTTTCCATCTCTGCAGCCTTAGGCATGGCCGCCATTGCCGTCGTGTTTGGCTCATTAGGTGACCTTTGTGAGTCGATGCTGAAACGTCAAGCGGGGGTTAAGGATTCGGGTAAGTTGATTCCTGGCCACGGTGGTGTTTTGGACCGTTTCGACTCCGTGATGTTCAGCATTCCGTTTGTTTTTGTATTTTTGCTCCTGCTATGAGGATCAATAAAAAGATACATGAAGAAGGCAACATAGCCATCCTGATCACTTTTGTAGTGATTGCGGTTGTTACTGCCTTCGTCAATTGGCTATGGCCTTCTCAAACGATTTGGCATTACATATTCTATGCAGTGCAACTTGCCGTCTTGGTTTTGATTGTACGCTTTTTCCGTGTGCCCATATGGAGAAAGACAACTCTTGAACCTGATTCCGTTTTGGCTCCTGCCGATGGAGAGGTTGCAGCCAACGAGGTGGTGATGGAGAATGAGTATTTCCATGACGAGCGTCGTCAGATTTCCATCTTCATGTCTATTTATAATGTCCATATCAATTTCTTTCCTTTTGATGGCTTAGTGACTTATTATAAATACCATCCCGGTAAGTATCTGCTGGCTTTCAACCCCAAGTCATCCTCCGATAATGAACATAACACAATCATTCTTAAAGATATAAAAGGCCGTGAGATCCTTGTGCGTCAAATCGCTGGTTTCGTGGCGAGGCGTATCGTGTGTGACTTGAAGCCTGGCGACAAGGCTGTCGTAGGTGAGGAACTGGGCATGATTCGTTTTGGCTCCCGTGTGGACGTGTTTCTCCCATTAGATGCCGAGATCAAGGTTAAGATAGGTGACAAGACCGTAGGAAAAGAAACGGTTTTGGCTAAGCTGAAATAAACTGGTATTTACAATATCTCTTTGATTTCCAATAAGCTACGAACTTCATAAGTTCGTTCTCCTATGGTTTTTTCTCCGCTAGGATTGAAGAAGAGTTGATCGATTCCGGCGGCACGTGCGCCATCAATGTCAACCACCATTTCATCGCCAATCATCAGACTTTCTTGGGCTGTTGCCCCTGCTTTTTTCAAGGCGAAGAGAAAGATCTCGGGGTTGGGTTTCTTCACGCCGACTTCTTCCGAAACGGTCAAAGTCTCGAAATAGGGTTCCATGCCTGAGCCCCCCAGCTTGGTGTGTTGCACCTCTTGAAAGCCGTTGGTGATCAGATGTAAGTGGTATTTAGGCTTCAGGTAATCCAATAGTTCCATAGTGCCCGGCACCAACCTGACGATGCGAGGCGACCAATACACATAGTCCTTGCTCAGATTGTCGGCAAGTTCGATGTCATGGATGCCATAATGCTCCAATGGTTTCAGGAATCGTGTGCGATTGAGGTCGTCCTTGGTGATTTTGTCGGCACGATAGAGTTCCCATAGTTGTTCGTTCAAAGGGTGATAGACCATATGGAAGTCGTGTGCACTCGGTATGCCTAGCTCTTTCAGACCATATTTCTCGTAGATACGCTCGAAGGCCACTTCAGCAGCTGCGTCAAAGTCCCAGAGGGTGCGGTCGAGGTCGAAGAAAATATGCTTGTAAGGTTTCATTTCTGTAGCATTTGACGCTGCCATTCAAACAAAGCCACCGAAGCGGCATGGCTCACATTGAGGGAACGGGTTGGACCAGGCACGGGGATAAACACCACCATATCGCATTGCGAAAGCAGCTCCTCGCTGAGACCGTGACGCTCGCTACCCACCACAAAAGCCACGTCTTCTGGAAGAGGAGTCTCGTAAATGCAGGTTGCGTTGTCGGCCGTCTCGATGGCAACGATTTTCTTATGTTCGGGCACAATCTTACGCAGATCGTTTTCCTCGGTGAAGTACCATCTGATGTTGTCGCGGCTCGATGCTGCCGAACGGCGAATCTTGCCCATCTTATGTTCCTCTTCTTTGCCTAGGAAACAGACTTCAGTAGCTCCGATGTTGTCGGCCAAACGTATCATGGCTCCAATGTTGTCGGGTGTCATCAAATGGTCGGCAATGACTATGGGATGCGGCACCTTTTGATAGAGGCCTTCAGGGTTGAGATGCTCAAATAAATCGTTCGACTTGAGATAGCTCATGGCAGGCTTGGCTTAATACACGAGGATTTTCCTGATGCAGTTATGGGTGTCGGTTGAGATCTGAAGGAAATACATACCACCAGGCAAACCGCTGCACGAGATTTGGTCGTTTCCTGAGCACTCACCTTGCATGACTTGTTGTCCCATGCTGTTGAACAGGGTATAATGGAAAGGACGCCCCAAACTGATGTTCAGGTTGCCATGTACTGGGTTGGGGTAGAGTTGTGCATCGCATATGTTCTCGTCGACGTTCACGATGTTGATGTCAATGGTGATAAAGGAGGGAATGGATTGTTGACCTTGTGGGCTGATGGCAGTGACGCTATAGGTGTAGGTTCCAAGATCCATATACTCGATGAAGTAGTTTCCGTGTTGATTGGCAATGATTTCGCCATCACGACGGATGATGTAGTTGTCATCGGGATTTAGAGGCTGCCAGTGCAGGTTGACTTGATTCATGTTGGCATAGCCCTCCAGTTGCAAGGCGGGCATCAGGGTGATGGTGTTCGATGAAGGGAACTGTACATCGTCGATCCAACAGCAATCGTCGCCATAGCTACCGCTACCGTTCTTCGAATAGATCCATTTAAACTTGTGTGTGCCTGCCGTGACAGGGAAGTGCTCACGGCTCCAGTCGACTTCGCCCGACCATTCTCCCATCACCGTATTGTCAATATAGAAGGTGAGGAGGTCCTTGTTTGCCTCGCAGCATACTTTTTTGTAGAAGCTGATCTCTCCGTCCTCAGCGACATCGATACTGATTTGAAGCGTAGTGAGGTTGGTATGGCCGATGGCCCCTGAACGAGCGCTGTACGTGCCTGTATGGGCCGTCGAATTGTCTATATACCAATGTGCGCCTCCTAAAGTCTCCCAGTTGAAGGCGCTGAAGTCGCCCGTCTCGAAGGTCTCTTTGACGGGGCCGATGTTAATGAAATCGGTGCCTTCAAGCCCATAGTGACCGGCATAGGCATGATAATATGCCTCGAAGCTGGATCCGTTGGGTACTTGTGAATCTGTAGTGAATGAAGCCGTTGCGGTGACGGTATCACCTGCAGCAACATCTCCGAAGGAATAGATGTCGGGGTTGAAGACGAGGTCTGTGGTGCTGCTGAACAGCTGAATCATGGCGTTATGGGCGTCTGATGATCCAATGTTTCTGATGCCAACCAACAAAGTGCAGGTCTCGCCTGGATGCACTGTTCCAATGGGTCGGAATTCAGCTAAGGTGAAAATTGGGGCATGGAGTGTCATACGGAAACGGCTGGTCCAAGTGCCATTGGCATCGCTGCAAACCAAAGTGAACTCGGCTTGGGTGCCATCGGCGACGGCATCGCTTATGGAAATTTCGAAGCCGTTGTTGATGGTGTAATGTCCCATGGCATCGATGGAAGGGATGGTGGACTCGCCATCGATGACTTCAACCCAAGGCGATTCGCTGCTCAAGGTCGCCTGTATGTTGGATGTGCCGGCGTTGCCCAAGTTCTTGACGGTGAGGTCGAGGCCTAGGGTCTCGCCATAGTCGGCTTGATGGTTGCTATCGTTGATGGAAAAGCTTTCGTAGGTGATATAAGCACCGTTGGCGGGGATGACTTCGATGTCGCGCACCTCGGTGACTTTGTTGAAGCCCATCACCACAAGTTGGGCGGTGCCTTCTTCCTCTAATGCTGTAAAATGTAGCGTGCCTTCGCCATTGACGATAGGTGCGCTGCACAGCACTTGTCCGTTGAACGAGAGGGTGGCTGTGGCATAGTCGGTATTGGCGGTGACCACGAGCTCTGACTGGCCAAGGAATATGGCCTCAGGCTGACAAGTGACGTTCATTTCAGTCGGGTTGTCGGTGCGCATGACGAGCGAGGGGTCGCCAAAGAGGATCCAAGTGTTGTGGGTGGCTCCTTGGTCGCTGGGATGCAGGTCAAGGATTTTCATGTTGCCGTTGAGTGATGCCCCAGCTAGGGTGTGGTGGAAATGGTCGGCATTGCGCCATTCACACAAGACGTTGACCATCTCATCTTGTCCTGTCATTGGTGGCTGCCATGGTTGGTTGATCCACGAGAACATGCCGCCTATGGCGCCAGTGGGGACACCAGTCGAGTTGTTGGTGGCACGCATCCATGCCTCGGCAAAGCAGGTGGTGCTAAATTGACCATTGAGGCAGGCCGTCGACCAAATGACGGGCCATTTGTAGTCGTTGACGAGCGCGTTGACATGGCTGTTGTTAAATGTGCCTACATGCCAACCTGTCTGCGATCCGTGGTTGCAGTAGTTGCAAAGGCTTGCGCCGTTGTTGAAGTCCTCGCTCAGCATGGCTGCGTTGGTGCCCACGCCCACGCCTTGATAGTGCTGTGACACGCTTTCGTAGGTGTAGTGCATCAAGGTGTCACGGATGTATTCAATGTGTACATAGTCGGACTCGCCGCCATTGTGCCCGTTGCCTGTGCCTTCGGTAGAGCCAATGCCTATGCCATGGTTGACCCAGGTTACGGAGGAAGGCATGTCGCGTTCATAATACAGTACTTTGGCCACCTGGTTTTGCACGTCAGCGACACTTTCGACGGAGAAGCGGCCTACGAAGACCTCGGGGTAATAGTCGTTGCCTTCCAATTGGCCGAACCAGATGTCGGATCGGCCACCACTCATCGAGTGTGGGGTGAGGTCGGCATAGTCGCCCACCAACAGGACATAGGTGAGATTGTGTTCGGGATTTGTGTAAATGCTGTTGATGTAATTCTTGATACTGCTGTCGTTGTTGCCACCCACTTCGGAGAGGCTCACCATGGTGGTGGGACGGCCCGACTGGTTCTTCCAGTCGACGAAAGGCTGCATGGCTTCCATGTATTGGTCGGGGCAGACGACAAGCATCTCACCGGCATCGGGCAGAAATGGGTATTTGGCAGCCTTGGCTTTGTAATTGATGAAGCGATGGCTGTATAAGGCCTCTGTCTCGGGTGCTATCTTTATTGAACGCTTGTTGGCATGCTTCGGATTGTCGCCTCTCTCTCCAGTCTTACGCATGGTAAGGGTCATTTGCGTAAAGACACGGAGGGTCTTGGTTACTGGGTTATAGGCAAAGGGATGCACCAAGATGTTCTGTCCTCGGCAGTCGCGAAGGATATAAGGCGTGTCTAAAGTGGCATTTGCCTCAGGGAAGAATTGGTTTTGTTGATAGGCTACCCCATAGCGATAGGGCACCTTTTCAGGGTCGATCTGACGGCTGAGATTGCCTTTTGAAGGTACGATGGAGATGTCTTGATAGTCTTGGTATTTGGTTTGTCTTACGAGCACTTCCATAGCGTCATCATCCCCAATAAGCATGGGGACGGCAAACAGCGGCAGGTCGGGTGCGCCTTCCTGGAGCATTGAAGCCATCTGCGGCACGGTAATGCTGTATTGCAGTCCGTCAGGGGTGTTGACAGGCGTTTTATGGAAGCCGTTTAAGGTAAAGGCTACAGTTGATTCCTGTTCCGTGCAGGATAAAAGTTTGACGGTCGGTGACTCAGGCTGTTGGCTTTGTATGGGAATCCATTCCTGGGCGATGATGCCGAGGGGGAGGAAAAACAAGGCTATGAGTAATGCTATTGAGTTTCGCATGGTTGTGGTGTTTGATGCTGCAAAGATAATCCAAAAACGTAAAACCCGCATTGACGGAGTGTGTTTTTCTCCATCATGCGGGCGCTACGATACAAAAAATCAAATAGTCAGTTACGATAATGCTATATTTGAAGTACTATCTTCATGTTAGGTTCAGCGTTAGTCGACGTTGTCGTGGAGGAAGGAGTTCTCGCTGCTGATGCCGTTGCTCGAAGTAGAGTAGTGCGACAGGTCGGCTTCGTTGCCATCCTGGTTGATCTCCACGTTGCGGCGCAAGTAGGCAGGCTGGTTTTCGAGCTCTTCCAAGCCACGTGTGGTCCTGAAGTTCATGCTCAAGTTACGGAGACGCTGTCTCTTCAGCTCTGCTTTGGGATCGCTGTTCTTGACCTTTTTGGCCTCGAGCAAGGCGACTTCCTGTTCGGCACGGGCCTGGACCTCTTCCTTGGTGATGATACGAGAAGTGATCTCGAAGCCATCGTCTTCGCTGCTGTTGGAGCGGAAGGGGTTGTCGAAGACTCTGACGACGGGGCGTTCTTCCTCGTAATGTACGGTAGGTTTGTCTTCTTGGACCGGAGCGGCAGGTGTGGCTTCCACTGTGGGTTCAAACAGAGGCTCGTCGTCTTCGGGAGCCGGCTCCTCAACAGGGGCGGCTTCTTCGACGGGTTGGAACGTCTCTTCCATTTCGGAGGCTTCGTGAGTCTCCTCAACGAACAGAGAGTGCACGGTCTTCTCCTCGTGCTTTTCTTCAACAGGCTCTTCTTTGGTAAGGACGGCCTGAGGGGCGATGAAAGCGGGAGCTACAGGCGTCTCTGCCTTGGCTTCAGGTTGGTCGGGCGTTTCCTTGTCCTTGATGTCTCCATTCAAGCTGTACACCTTCTTAGGTTGCACAGGAGCGCTGGGCTTTTCCTTCTCGCCAACGACGGCGGAGTAGGGCTTTGCATCGTGGTTGAATCCCGTGGCGATGAGGGTCACACTGATGGCCTCGCCAAGGCTTTCGTCGGTGCCGTTACCCCAGATGACGTCGGAGTTGTTGCCACAGGCGTTTTGAGCGATTTCGAGAATCTCGTCGACTTCGTCGAGTGAGACCTCGTTGGCGCCCGAGGTGATATAAAGAAGGATGTTTTTGGCACCTTCGATGTTGGAGTCGTTGAGCAAAGGTGAGTGTATGGCGTCTTTGATGGCTTTTTTGGCCCTGTCTTCGCCTTCAGCGGTGCCGGAGCCCATGATGGCCTTGCCGCTGTCTTTCATGACGGTCTTGACGTCTTCGAAGTCGACGTTGACATAGCCGGGGACAGTGATGATCTCGGCGATGCCGCGGGCGGCTGTAGCCAGCACGTCGTCGGCTTTCTTGAAGGCCTCGGAGAGCTTCATATTGCCATATTGGTCGCGAAGCTTATCGGTGCTGATGAGGATGAGCGTGTCGACGCATTTCTTGAGTTCGTCGATGCCTGAGAGGGCCTGCAGCTTACGGCGGCGTCCCTCTCTCTCCATCGGCATGGTGACGATGCCTACGGTAAGGATGCCTTTGTCTTTGGCGAGTTTGGCCACCACAGGAGCAGCGCCAGTGCCCGTGCCGCCGCCCATACCAGCGGTGACGAAGAGCATCTTGGTGTTTTCGTCGAGCAGGGCTTCAATCTCGTCGCGACTCATCTCGGCGGCTTCACGTCCGATGTTGGGGTCGTTGCCAGCGCCCAACTCGCGTTTGCCGAGGTGAACGGTGGTCTTCACGTTGCTCTTCAGCAGGGCTTGATGGTCGGTGTTGCAGAGGACGAAGTCGACGCCCTGGATGCCTTCCTCCATCATGTGGTTGACGGCATTGCCACCGCCACCGCCCACGCCGATGACTTTGATATAGTTGGGTTTCTCCACGCCGACGGGCTTGAATAACTCGTTGTCAGATCCGTTGTTTATCATAAAATTGTCTTCCATAGTCTTTATATTAGAAGGGTTATTCGATGTTGTCGGGGGTAAAGAACTCAGTGAACGAGACTACGATCTTTTTCAGGTCGATGCCTTTCTTCTTTTTCTTCTTGCTGTCGTCTTCACGCTCTTCAACGACTTCAGGCTCTTCGGTGTCCACGACAGTTTCTTCGGGGACCACGGCGCGGCTGCTCATGGCGGGCTGTGCTGCTTGTGATGCTTTGAGGTATTCGTCATGGTCCATGCGGGCGATGGTCTCGATGACGATACCGATGCTGGTGGAGTACATGGGGCTCGACAGTTCCTTCATCGTGGTCTTGTTGAGATGCTCGTTGGGATAGCCGATACGCACCTCCAAGCCGGTCTTGAACTCGGCCAACTGTTGGATGTGACGCATCATGGCACCGCCACCGGTGAGGACGATACCTGCGATGAGTTGGTTTTCGGTCTTCGCTTTCTGGATCTCGTAGTTGACCAGCTCAAAGATCTCTTCCAGGCGGGCTTGGATGATATTGGCCAGGTTCTTGAAGGAAATCTCTTTGGGTTCTCTTCCTCTGATGCCGGGGATGGAGACCACTTCGTCGTCGCGGTTCTCGCTGGCGAGGGCAGAGCCGAACTTCACTTTCACCTCTTCGGCGTAGTGCTTGATGATGGAGCAGCCAGTGCAGATGTCCTCGGTGATGATGTTGCCGCCGAAAGGTATCACGGCGGTGTGTTGTATTTTCTTGTCTTTGAAGATGGCGATATCGGTGGTGCCGCCGCCGATGTCGACGAGGACCACGCCAGCGTCTTTCTCTTCGTCGTCGAGCACAGCCTGTGCCGAGGCAATGGGCTCAAGGATCATATAGTCCATCTCCAAGCCGGCACTTTCGATGCATTTGACGATGTTTTTGGCGGCTGAGGTCTGGCCGATGATGACGTGGAAGTTGGCTTCGATCTTGTTGCCCAACATACCCACGGGGTTGGTGGCCAGTTCGCCGTCGACGTAGGTGTCTTGACGGATGACGTCGATGATTTCCTCACCAGGCGTCATATTGATTTTAAACGTGTCGTTGCGCAGGCGTTCGAGTTCGGCTTCCGTGATCTCGATTTCATGGTTGTCGCGCATCATCACGCCGCGGTGCTGCAAGCTCTTGATATGTTGTCCGGCGATGCCCACGCTGACACGATTGATCTCAACGCCCGACTGGTCGGAGGCTTGCTTGACGGCGGTTTTGATGGCTTCGACGGTATCGAAGATGTTGGTGACCACGCCTCTTCTCACACCTGTAGATACGGTCTTGCCGTAACCCAGGATTTCAATTTTCCCGTTCTCGGCTTTCTGGCCCACGATGCAGGCCACTTTGGTAGTGCCGATGTCTAAACCGACGATGATTTTTCCTTCGTTCATAACATTATCGTTTTGTACAGACTATTTGATTTTTGTAATTTAGATTGATACTCTTGAAAAGTCTTGTCTCGGGGCTGTCGAGACGCTGTTGCATGAAGATCTCCAAACGTTTCAGTTTGTCGGCGGCACTGCAGGTATCACCCACGATCACTCTTGTTTCGAGGCCTTTCACGGTGAGCTCAAATTGGTTACGGCTGTTGCAATACAACTGTCCGACGCAGTTCTTGATAAAGCTGTTGGCCTGGATGGCTTTATACCAATGCAAGGCGTTGACGAGATTCCTGTCGACGATGGTGTCGCTCAGTTTGTAGCTTCCTGTCTCGTTTCTCAGTTGGAAGTTGCCACTCGCAACTAGGACATAAGGCGTATAAATGGGACTCGAAGGGATGACGACGCCATCGTCGGTGACGTAGACAGAGCGTCCGTCCTTGCTGAACACCCTGAATTTCGGTTCGTATTCCTTGAAGCTGACGTTTAAGTTGCCGTTAAGGTCGATATAGGATGCGTTGTCTTCTATCCAGGGGTTGTCTTCCAAGTGCTTTTGGATGTCCATCATGTTAACGGTGCCGACTTTCTTTTGGCTGCATATCTGGCCTAGTTCATCGTGCAACACGCCTTTTCTGACGAAACCGGTGTCGGTGTCAGTAATCAGCTGGATGGACTTCAACGGTGTTCTCAAGTAGTCTTCTCTTGCAAAGACGAACAAGACAATCAACGCGGCGGCCGTGACGACCCATAACACTATGCTTAATATCTTCTTTACCATGTCTTAATCATCTTTTCCAAGGGTTCTACAAAACGGTCAATGTCGCCCGCACCCATGGTGATGAGCAGTTCGGGCCTTTCCTCGTTGACCAGGTCGAGGAGCCCGGCTTTCGGGCATAGTCTTTTTGCCTTCATCGGCACCTTGTCCAACAAGGCCTGAGAGGTGATGCCTTCGATGGGCTTCTCACGGGCGGGGTAGATGTCGAGGAGGATGAGTTCGTCGGCCAGCGACAGGATGGAGGCAAACTCCTCCATGAAGTCACGGGTGCGGCTGAAGAGGTGCGGCTGGAAGACGAGGGTGATGCGTTTCTCGGGGAAGGCACCCTTCACTGCCGTCAGGCAGGAACGTATCTCTTCAGGATGGTGGGCGTAGTCATCAATGTAGCAATGCTTCTCATTGTTGACTTTGATGTCGAAGCGGCGTTTCACGCCTTTGAAGGAGGCCAAGGCCTCGGCGATGCGCTCAGCAGGGATGCCCGACTTGAGGGCTGCTGCAAAGGCTGCAGTAGCGTTCAACATGTTGTGTGTTCCTGCCATTGGGAGCTTGACGACGGTCTTGTGGCCTTCATGCGTGATGCTGAAGACCGAGGTGCCGTGGCCTGAATCGAGGTCCTTGATGGTGAAGTCGCAGCCTTCGCCGAAACCGAAGCTGATCTTGTTGGCGACATCGATGGCAAGACCTTCCTTGACGATGACCTCGCGTTCGGTAAGTTGGGCGAATTCGTTGAAGCCAGCCACTAAATGCTGTCGGTCGCCATAGATGTCAAGATGATCGGCATCGATGGAGTTGATGATGCTGATATCGGGATGGAGATGAAGGAAGGAACGGTCGAATTCGTCGGCTTCGACGACGATGATGTATTCTTTCTCGAGGCTCAGCAGCAGGTTGCTGTTGAAGTTGTTGGCGATGCCTCCGATGAAAGCGGTGGTGCTCACGCCGCAGTGATTGAGGATGTGGGCTACCATAGCCGTTGTCGTGGTCTTGCCATGGGTGCCTGCCACCGCGATGGTGAAGTGTCCTTCGGTGACCTGTCCAAGGGCTTCCGAACGCTTCAGGATGGGGAGACCGCGTTGGCGAAGCACATCAAACTCCTTGAGGTCTTTCGGCACGGCGGGTGTGTAGACCACCCTATCGATGAAGGCAGGCAATAGGTTGGGGTTATCTTCATAATGGATTGCCATGCCTTCATCTTCGAGTTGTTTGGTGAGCGGTGAGGGCGTACGGTCGTAGCCGGCCACGGTATAACCTTGGCTATGGTAGTAGCGTGCCAAAGCGCTCATACCGATGCCTCCGATGCCGAGAAAATAAATCGTATGTCCTTCTCCATTTTTCATGTCTTATGCTTCTATGGCTTTGATGATTTGGTCAACAATGTCATCGGCGGCGTTCGGGCGGGCGAACTTACCGATGTTGGAACTCAGTGTGCCTTGCAGGTCGGGGTCGTCACAGCGTGGGGACGAGCTCCTGTTCCGTCTCGGCGTTGCGCACCATGAGGGCGGCACCGGCCTCGACGAGTTGCAGGGCGTTTTTGGTCTGGTGGTCTTCGGCAGCAGTGGGCAAAGGCACGAAGATGACGGGTTTCTGCACCAGTGCCAGCTCTGAGATCGACATGGCACCGGCACGTGAGATGACCACATCGGCGAGGCCGTAGGCCAGGTCCATGCGGTCGATGAAGACGGTGGGTTTCACCTGTTCTTCCAGTCCTAAGGCTTCCACCTCGCTTATGGCTTTGATGATTTGGTCAACAATGTCATCGGCGGCGTTCGGGCGGGCGAACTTACCGATGTTGGAACTCAGTGTGCCTTGCAGGTCGGGGTCGTC
>LPNG01000040.1 GCA_001543395.1 Candidatus Alcium sp. F082
AACACCTTTATCATAGACCTTCTGCCAAGTCCCGACAAGGTTGTTGGCATCGAAATCTTCATCGTCGCTGCTGCAAGAGGCAAGGGAGAAAGCAGCAAGCATCGCAAAGGCGAGTCTCCAGAATTTCATTGTTTTCATTTCGATATTTGTTGTTAATGTTTTTGTCTATATAAACGCCATGAAGCGGGAAATCCTGCATCGTCGGGCGTTAAATGTTCTTAATCTGACACTTTTATTGCGGACAGTACCAGTCAAGGTGACCGATAACTGCCCGCTATCAACGAGAGAGTTATGCTTCAAAGACTAACTTCTGGAACAACCTGGCCATCGAGGAGGTTGATGATGCGCTGGGCGTAACCGGCATCTCGCTCAGAGTGGGTGACCATCACGACGGTAGTGCCCTCTTGGTTCAGTTGGGTCAGCAATTGCATTACTTCGAGGCCGTTTTTAGAGTCGAGGTTACCAGTAGGCTCGTCGGCGAGGATCAGCTTGGGATTCATCACGACAGCACGGGCAATGGCGACGCGTTGCTGCTGACCGCCAGAGAGCTGCTGAGGAAAGTGATGGGCGCGATGCGAGATAGCCATACGGCGTAGCACTTCTTCAACACGTTGCTTACGTTCCTTCTTGGGAACGCCCAGATAGGTTAGCGGCAGTTCCACGTTTTCTTCTACATTCAATTCGTCGATCAGGTTGAAGCTTTGGAACACGAAGCCTATCTGGCCTTTGCGAACCTTCGTGCGTTGACTCTCCTTCAACTTGCCCACTTCCTCACCATCAAGGTAATAGGTGCCACTGGTGGGATTGTCGAGCAAGCCTAATATATTCAACAAGGTCGATTTGCCGCAGCCCGAAGGCCCCATGATGGCTACGAACTCACCTTTCTTTACTTCGAGCGATACGCCGCCCAGTGCTACGGTCTCCACCTCTTCCGTGCGGAACACCTTCTGAATGTTTTCTAACTTAATCATAATATTATTCTGTTTTGATACTTTCTACGGGATTTGTTCTTACTGCTTTTATAATTTGGATGCTAACCGAGAGTACGGCTACCAATAAGGCAAACGCACAGGTGACAGCGAAAATCCAAGGACTGAGGGCGATGCGATAGCTGAAGTTTGTCAGCCAGTCGTTCATGATGAACCACGAGAGCGGAATGGCTATGATAAACGATACCAACAGCGGAGCGCAGAACGTACGGAGCATCAGCAGCGTGACCTCACGCGATGTCGAACCCATAATCTTTCGGATACCTATCTCCTTCTGTCGTTGACGGATGAAGAAGAGCGACATACCGATGAAACCTAACACGGAGATGACGATAGCCACGAGTGAGAAAAGTGAAATAATCTTCAGCGTGTTCTGCTGATCCTCGAAAGTCTCAGCAATGTTCTCTTCTAACTTTTGTACATACCACTCCATATCGGCATCAGGCACACCTTGTTCTTTGAGCATTGCGATAAAAGTTGTCTTGGCGTGTTTGTCGCCATTGGTTTTGACTAAGAATGAAGGATGGTCTAACGTCTCACACAGCTTGAAGGCGAAAGGCTCTACACCCTGTAGAACGTTGGTACGATGAATGTCGTAGAGTATGCCAGTGATGGGATTCTTGTTATCACCGCCCCAACATATTTCACGTGTACTGTCAGTATATTCCATCTGACGCATCGTCTCCTCCGTCAGATAGTAGCCGTCGCTGGTCTTACCATAGTCCTTCTTGATTTTCAATCCGTATAGATCGAAAGGAGTCTTATCAAGTTCTGTCTGGAATATCGTTACGTGTTTGTCGTCGCGCTTAACCATGCGCATACTACAGCTGCCGCTTGCCAACGCAGTCTGTTGAAACGAGCCTATCCTCTCTACAAATGGCATCTTCTCGAGAAGGTTTCTTACGGTCTGATACTTCTCGTCTGGCGCATTGATGACAAACAGATTCTCAGTGTTATAGCCTAATGGTGCATGAATGAGGTGGCTCAACTGCAACCAGATGACAAGAGCCGAGGTAAGCATCACGACGGTGATGACATTCTGCAGAATGATGAACAGCTTGCCAAGCACCATCTTGGAGCGGTAGCGGAAATTGCCCTTCACGATGTCAATGGGCTGATAGTGGGCAATCTGTAGCGAAGGCATAATGCCCGATATAAAACCAACCAGCAGTATAAAACCGAGACTGACGCCAATAGTGCCTATGCTTATATCATCCAATAGGGCAATCTTTCCTTTAAACAGGCTGATGGCATCGTCTTGAAAACCAATGGCCAGCGCCAGACCGCCAGCAAACGAAAAGGCCACCATCAGTGTGGATTCTACGATCAGCTTCAGCGAAATCTCCCGCTGGCTGCTACCGAAGAGCCGTCGTGTAGCCATCTCCTTGGCACGGAAACCTGTGTTGGCGACAGTCAGATTGATGTAGTTGCTCACGGCAAAGAACAGTATGGCCAGTACGGCTGCCAGCAGAATATGGAGTCGCGTCTTGTCGCCTTTCTGCATACCCCGCCAATCGTTTTGAGGGGCAAACATGATGTCTCTCAGCGGGGTAAAGGTCAGCTGACCGTCGGCCCAATTGCCAGAATAGTTCTTCGTCAGATAATCGCTGATGACGCGTTTCTTCCCCTCAATGGTAGTGCCAGAATGTAACATCAGGAACAGCTTGCTACAACCATTAGCACCCCATGCTGACGTATAGTTCTCCAGTTTATAGCCCATCACCTGCGGATAGCGCTCCATGCTGGCAATGATCTGCGTCTCGTTGGGAAGCACGGTATGGTCGAAGTCCTTCGCAACGGCACTGACGGTATAAACCAGCGTACTGTCGTAAGGGTCTTCATGTCCGATACGTACATGGCGTTCACCTACTATCTGAATTGATTCGCCAATGGGGTTCTTATTGCCAAACAGTCTCTTGGCCAGTTGCTCTGTAATGACACACTTGTCAGGCTTATCAAGTGCATAGCGTCTGTTGCCCTGCGTCAATTCAAAGTCGAAGAAGTTGAAGAACGTAGAGTCTGCCAGCATGATGGTGCTCTTGTAGTCGCCTTCTTCTACCACCAGATTGCCGTGTTTTATTTTTCCACTCTGGCTCATCACACAGCAGGTCTGCTCCACCTCTGGACACATCGCCTTGATATCATCAGCCGCCTGAGGCCACATGAAAAAGTTGTTTTCACTACCCATCAGGTAGATACGATCGGCATTCTTGTGCCACGAATCAATGCTGTACTGCCGCCAAGTGTAGTCGCCCATCAGGATGATGAACATCAGCGACACCACCAACCCCGCTATATTAATTAAGGTATATAGCTTGTTGCGCGACAGGAATCTGAAATAACTCTTCATATCATTCTCTATTTTCAATCATTATTCGTTTTTAATGCTGTTGACGGGATTCTCGTTGGCATTCTTCCAACTTTGGTATGTCACCGTCAGCATCGTGATAAGGGCGATAAGCAGGAAGGACACCAAGAATAACAGGGGCGATATGGCGGTGCGGACGGCAAAGTCTTCGAGCCAATGCACGCCCACCATGTAACCGATGGGAGCCGCCACCACGAAGCAACCCAGCAGGATATACAGGTAGCGCTTGTTGAACATGGTCAGTATCTCTCGTGTCGAACTGCCGAACACCTTGCGGATGCCAATCTCCTTGCGACGGTACTCGCTCTCGAACATCGTCATGCCAAACACACCAATGATGCTTATCAAGATGGCGAGCAGAGAGAAAAGCAGAATTTGTTTGGTGAAGCGGCCTTCCTGCTTGTAAGCCTTTTCCAGCTCCACGTCCATATAGCGCAGGCCGCTGATGTCAAGAGGCTGGCCTTTCTCATACTTATTCACAACTTCCATCACTTTTTGTTTGGCTTCGCGCTTGTCCATACCTTTTGCCACTCGTACCATCAATACATTGCGCCAGGAGCCATTACTCCAATAACGGCCATTCGGACTGGGTACAAAGAAAGCAATGGGTTGCTGGCTGTCATCCACTCGTAGGGTGGCATACTTGATGTCTTTGCAGAAACCAACGACAGGATAATCGCCATCGGTGATGGGCTGGTCGGTAGCGATCCAGGGATATTGTTTCTTTGCCGACTCGTTGAAGATGTACATATCGCCATCGTCTTTTTTGAAGTTACGACCTTCAACGATGTCAATGCCCATCACATCGAGGAACCGCCAGTCCACAAAGATGCAAGTAAAGTTCATGTGCTTGTCGCCTTCGCCTCTGCCCCACGTCATATAACTGTCACCAGTGCCTAAGACGGTCATAGCCAGACTTGCACCCTCTATCCCAGGAATCTTGCGCAACTCTGCATCGATGGCGTCAGCCTTGTTGCGGGTATCAGGTGCAGTTTGCACTACCATCACTTCATCCTTATTGAAGCCGTAGTCAGTATGATAGATGAGATAACTCTGCAAGTACATGATGCCCACGCCAATCACCAGCATGAAGGATATGATGAATTGCAAACAAATCAGGATGGTGCGCAGCATACGACCTTTGGGCGACAGACCAAACGAGCCTTTCAGCACCAAGGCTGGCGGGAAGGAGGTTACATAATACGACGGATAGGCACCTGCCAGCAGACCCACTACGATGCTGAGCAACAAGGTGGCGCCAATGAGCCAGAGGTGGTCTTTCAATAGGATGCTGCCCTGCACCAGTTCCTGCAAGCCCAAGTCATGAGCCAGATACACGAATGCCATAGCCACCACGAAGGCAATCAGGCTAATCAAGACTGCTTCTGCCAACAGACTGCTCCTCAGTTTTGTCGTCGTAGCACCCAGCACCTTCTGGGTATTGATGCTGCGAATGCGCATAGGTGTCTCGGCCAAAGTGAAGTTCATGAAGTTGACAGCCGCAATCACTATTATCAGCAGCGAGAAGCAGATGAGCAGATAGATAGAACTGCGACTTGGGGCGGCTTTGTCAAGGACTTTGGAGAAGTGAGCGTCAGCAACGTTGGTAAACACCACTTGCAGGGCTTCTTCATCCTCCTTGGTTGTCAGATCGAACTTTTCCTTGAAGAGTTCGATGGCTGTCTGACGCAAGATATTCTGCACCATTGGCAGGTTCGCGGCATCATCCACCCGGATGTAAGCGTCGTAGTTCCAGTTGTTGTAATTGTCTTCATTGGAATTACTGCCAATAAAGCAAACTCCATGCAGGAGGTTGTTAGTAGGATAGTCCTCTATCACAGCACATACATTGTAGATAGTCTTGTCATCCCATTTGTACTTCATCGTCTTGCCTGCCGCATCAGTAGTACCGAAAATGCGTATCGCTTCAGAGCGTGGCAATACGATATTGCCATTTTGATTCAAACCTTTCACATCGCCATCAATGACTGTAGGCTTGAATACACTGAGGAAGTCACGCTCACCATATATAAGATTCAGTGAATACTCCTGATTATCTACCACAAACTGGTCGAAGTTTGTCCACCCGTTTCCGATGCTATAGCCTGTGACGTGAGGCGAAGCTGCCGCCAGTTGCTCTACCACAGGACGAGGCAGATGAGTGCCATAGTCCTCCGCACCAGGTCCTAATTTCATCGTCATGCGGAACAGGTTCTCGTGCTCAGTAAAACTTTTGTTATAGTCTAAGTCGTAGTTCACCTGCGTCATAATGACGAAGAAGGAAGCGAAGGCCAAGCTCAGCCCCAGCATATTTAACAGGTTCGCCGTAACAAACTTCCTGAATATCGATGTAAAGTTTCTGATAATAGTCTTCATATCTCTTATTTGATTACTAATACTTCATTGTCCTTGAATGCCTCGTAGCCGCTGGTGACGACACGTTCGCCTGGCTCCAAACCTTCAAGCACTTCGTAGTGCTGTGGGTTCTGGCGGCCTACGCGGATGGGGCGGCGATAGGCTTTCTGGCCATTCTTGTCGAGCACGAAAATCCATTGTCCGCCTGTGGTCTGGAAGAAGGTGCCGCGAGGGATGATGACGGCCTGCTCGGGCTGGCCAAGTTCGAGGTCGATGTAGTAGGTCTGGCCCGTGCGGATGTTCTCGGGTCGCTCGCCACTGAAGATGAAATCACAGCGGAACTTGCCCTCGCGAACTTCCGGATAGACCTTGCGAACCTGCAACTGGTATGTCTTGTCGCCACGCGTAAAGGTGGCCGTCAGTCCTTGGCGCACACGATCGATATAGTGCTCGTCTATCTGAGCCTGTACCTTATAGTCAGAGAGGTCGTTCAATTGGCCAATCTTCTGTCCTGGACTGATGCTCTGTCCCAGCTCCACATCAAGCAGACCTAACTCGCCGTCGATGGCAGAGCGCACTTCGAGCTTATCCTTACGCTGACGCACGAGTACCACGTTACGACGCATATTCTGAAGGTTATCCTCCATCTGATCCATCTGAACGGTGCGATAGATAGAGTCTTGCTTCAGGCGCTTCGTCACCAGCGAACGTTTCTTGGCAGAAAGCTGGTAGTCCTCCTGCGACTGCAGGTAATCCTCTTTGCTGATAAGCTTCTCGCCGTAGAGTCGTTTGTTCTGCTCGAAGGTTCGCTGCTTGCGCTGGGTGTCCATGTCAAGCTGTGCCTGCTCCGTCTGGTTGTTCAGACGGTCTTGCTGCATGGCTACCTGCGTGTTTCGCAGCAGGTTCTGCTTCTCAGCCAGTTCTGCTTCAGCATTCAGAATCTGAAGGTCGAGGTTCGAATTGCTCAGACGGACGATGACGTCGCCTTTATGTACCATCGTTCCTTCCTCAACCACCTTTTCCATGACGATGCCACCTTCCTCGGGCGAAATCTGTACCACCTGGATAGGCAATACCTGTCCGTTGGTACGCACATAGTCCTTGAACTCCGCCTGGCACACATCGCTGAAGGTCAACTCATCCTTATTGACTCTGAGCGTTGATGCGTGGTTTCCAAACACCAACCAGCCCAGGACGATAAGCACCAAGCAGGCCCCTGCCATATATGGCCAATACTTCATCAGTCGTTGTGTCTTTGTCTTTTCGATTACTCTGTCCATATTGCTTCTCCTCTATAATATCTTACCAATTGTTCCTTCACCATCGCCATCAGTTGGCACTGCAGCAGCGTTGCCTTTGAGTTCAGCAATTGTGCTGAAGTGGTACGCAAGTCGATAGCCGTACTCAACCCTTCTTCAAATTGGCGTTTCGTCAGTTGATAGGCGATGCTGTCGGCTTCTACTTTCTCCACCATCTGCACTGTCTGTTTCAGATAGCCTTGCCAGTCCTGCCAAGCCTCACGACTGAGTTTCTCCAACTCCAGCTGTTTCTGCTTGTATGTCTCCTGGGCAATACGATAGTTGTTCTTGGCCTTCCGTATGCTCGTAATGGTCTGCAGGCGATTGAACAGGGGAATACTCAATGTGGCACCCACATATTCACCCATATTGTTATTGAACTGATTGCTGAATGACTCTCCAACATCGGAATGAAGCGTATGATAGTAAGTGGTGTTCAGACCCGCACTCAACGAGAGAGATGGATAAAAGGCTGCGCGGGCCTGATGCCACTCATGTTTGCTGGCTTGCACTTGATATTGGGCAGCCTGTAGTTCCGGATTCAATTCTTGTACGAGTCCCAGTCCGTACGTTGCGGACTCTGAGTTCGTACCTGACGGACTTAGAGTTCGCACGTTACGGACTGACAGCAACAACGTATCCTGCATGGGGAAAGCCATCGTCTTCTTCAGTTCCAGCATGGCCGATGCATAGAGATTCTGTTGGCGGGTCAGCTCATAGTCGGCTTCTGCTTTCTGTGATTCTACCTGAGCCACATCAGCAGCACTCTTGCGTCCCACCTCTTCCAACAGGCGTATCTGTTTCAGTAGTAGTTCTGTTTCCTGCACTTTCTCGTCAGCCATCTTGACCAAACCTTCGTAATAGGCAACATTGGTGTAAGCTTGCAGGACATTCAATGCGGTCTGATCCTGCTTCTGGCGCAAGCTGGCTCGCCCCATCAATGTACTGGCCCCGGCGGCTTTCAAAGCATGAATGCGGCTGAAGCCATCGAAGACAGGTAGTGAGGCATATAACGAGTAGCCATTATAGAAGGTGCTCACATCGGTATAGCCGTTTGTCTCAGGGTCGATGGCACGTCCGAAGTTGTACTGGGCACCGATGCTGGCATCCACAGAAGGCAGGAATCGTCCGATGGCTCCAGTCTTGCTGGCCTTGTAGTTGTCAAGTTCCAGCTCTGCACGCTTCACTTCGTGGTTATGCTCCACAGCGTACTGCATACATTGCTGCATGGACCACTCGCCCTGAGCCAGTGACTGTCCGGCTGTAAACACAAGGAGGATTATCAATGCTTGTTTCATACTCAATTCTTGTTTTCGCTGATGCAAAGTTAGATGTTTATTTCATACTCTGCAAGCATTTTAGGTTGCCTGGATGCAGATCGTCTAATTTTTATACACCCCTTTGTATGATTTTTAGACGGAAAGTAGTAACTTTGCACCCATGAACAAGTACGGAACCATACTTATCGTAGATGACAATGCTTCAATTCTGACAGCGATGCACTATCTGCTGGATGATACTTTCGAGCGTGTACTGACCACTATCCAGCCCGAAGAAATCCTGAAGTTGATGGCTCAGCAGCCCGTCGACTTAGTCCTGCTCGACATGAACTTTACGCTTGGTGTCAACAATGGCAACGAAGGTCTGTTCTGGCTTCGAACCATCCGTAAGCAGCATCCGCAGACACCAGTCGTATTGCTGACTGCATACGCCGATGTCAATCTGGCTGTAAAGGGATTGAAGAACGGAGCGGCCGACTTCATCACCAAGCCGTGGGACAATGATGAACTGGTACGCAAGCTGAAGGATGTGCTCGATATGCAGAACGAAATCATCAGCCTCGATGAGATGGAAAAGGAACACATCCGTCGTACCATCGACCATTGTCACGGCAATCTCACTCAGGCTGCAGAACTTCTTGGAATTACCCGACAGACGCTCTACAATAAGATGAAACGGCTATGATGTGGCTTCTTATTATAATAGGTATCGTGTGCGTAGTTCTGCTGATTGCATTTATTCGCCATCAGCGGAAACTTCGTCTTCGTGCCCATCTGATGCAGGAAGCCATCCGTAATCGTGACTTCACCTTCCGTATGCCTACACACGGCCTGCTGCCTGGCGAACGCGCCATGCAGGAAACGCTGAATCAGTTGGGTGAGACCATCCGTCAACAGGTGAACCAGAACGAGGTGGAATCGTGGGAGCGGCTCACCCGTGTACTGACACACGAGATGATGAACGCAACAGCGCCCATCACCAGCATTAGCCAGTCATTGTTGAACCGTTCCGATGTAAAGGGGACGCCACTTGAGGATGGCATACGTGCCATCTTTGATACTTCTCAACACATGAGTAACTTTGTGGTTAACTACCGGAAGATGTCTGAACTGGAGAAACCGAAAATGGGCGAAGTCGCTCTGCGAACGATGATTGACGATATCAGCAAAGCCTATCCCCAATTGGCATGGGAAGTAAACGTCTCTCCTGATTTGAAAGTCAGTGCTGATGCAGGTATGTTACGCCAGGTATTGATAAACTTAGTAAAGAATGCCATCGAGGCCAATGCACAGAAGTTGCTCATAGATGTCCTTGAAGACTGTCTTCACGATAAACAAGTGAGTCTGTATATCGGTAACGATGGTCTTCCCATCCCTGCCGAAAATCGCCAGTCACTCTTTGTTCCTTTCTTCACCACCAAACGAAGCGGTAGCGGAATCGGCTTGTCTCTAAGTCGCAGAATGGTGATTCAGCAAGGCGGTATGCTCGAACTGGCTGATACACCGCGCCAAGGATGCCATGTCGCTTTTGTTCTGTCACTTCAAGTACTTTAATCTTTTCCTTCTATTCGCCTTTTTTATTCCCACTATCCTTTGACTATTATTTATGGGGAAATTGGATTTTTGTTTTTCATGTTGAGTATAACAAATAATGTGTAGCAAGATGTAGCAAATAGAAACATTAGCATAAACCTTTGATTTACAGAGTTGTTGACTTTCCTTTTAATAATTTATACCTTTTGTTTCTGCTACATCCTGCTACAAAACAAGTAAACTTGCTCAATCATGTGCTACATGACACTACATATTTGTTACTATTATTTTGCTATCTATCTGCTTGATAATCAGCAATGCACAAAATGCGACATATGCTACACCGCTTTTCTGCGTCAGAACGGAAGTGCTTCCTCTTCTGCATTAGTTTCTTTCTCTACAGGCAGGTCACCAACTATAGAATCGAGGCAGATACCAAATTTTTTATGAATCATCTGATAATCAAAACATAGTGGGCGATCTTGCTGATAAACGGTTTTGTACTTGTTCTCTTTCTCAACATACTCCTGAATGGGCTGACCATTGGCATTGAACTGCTTGAAACGCTCTGGCGAGAACGAAATGCCAAAATACTCAGGCGAGTTTTGGAGGTAGTGAAGGATTGACTCAGAAGGCAACATTCGCTCATCAATCTGGCGACCTAACTGGCGATAGGTGGTCAGCATGCTATTTTTGCGTATCATAAGAATTTCCTTTGGCGCACTGAAGTCTATAGTATTTTTTGCCTCATAGGTTTTAATTGTTGTCTTTGTTTTGATAACATAGTCCTGACCGTTGACAAAACTTCCTTTCTGTTGGGCACTACTGATGATGTCCCAAAAGCCTGCAACTTCATCTGTTCTTGAAATCAGTTCATTCTGGCGGATGGCTCCTTTGGCACAGATGCCCAGAAGTTCTTCGTAACAGAATGGGCAATCTATCTCTGTCTCAATTGTCAGGAATGCCGAAAGTGAAAAGAGCCAGTTCTTTTCGATGCGATCATTGATTTTGTATGCAGCAGTACGGGGTCGAAGTCGGCAATGAATGTAGGGCGTAATTTGAGAATTTCCAATGTAATACGAGTGGCTCCCATCTGTCGGTATTGCATCAAGTCGGAGAACTTATCGCGTTCTTCCAGTGTGTGATGCTGTTTCTCATAGGTCAGGAATATAAGACGGGAGAACAGAGCGATGTCTGCCGTAGGAATTTCCTGTCCTGTCAGTATTATGCAGGAATCTACGTGCGACTGTTCTCGCTTCTTGTCCTTGTCCATGTTCATCCTATAGCGTCCGATTCCTGCCCATGCGTCCTTCATCAACTCTACCTTTTTTATGTCGATACCATTTTTGTATTCATCGATATGAACAAGCATGTTACTCACGCTGGCTACAGCATCAGCCAAGGCTGGAACAGTTGCCGTCTCAATATTCAGCGGCTCGTTGCCAGTCATGAAGAACGACATCAACGTTTCTGCCAGTTCAGTCTTACCAGAACCTTTCGGGCCGAAGATATTCAATAGAGGCAGACATGCTGTCTTGTCCATGACTATATCACGAAAGAGCGTAGCGATGTAGAAGCCGATCCCAACTTTTGCATTATCCCCGAATACATCGATAATCTTGGCAAAATAGTCGTGCAATGAGATGTTGGAGCAGGAAAGATGGCAATACTTTTTCTCATTGGTATATAATACTGTTGAGTTCTTATAGAGCTGAGACATGGCGGGAAGGTAATAATTGCCAGAAGCCAAGCG
>LPNG01000005.1:0-69798 GCA_001543395.1 Candidatus Alcium sp. F082
AAGGCATTCAGCCAGTTGACGAAGTCCTCGGCGCGGAAACCGTCCTGCACGAAGCGGAAGGCGATCTCGTCGCTGAACTTGAAGTTGCGAAGCAGCACTTTCAGCTTCGGGTTGATGGCGTTGGCATACATGTAGTTGGGGCTCTTCCAACCCAAAATGTGCTTGGCACCCTCGGTGAGCATGAGGTTGTAGCCCATGTCGGCCACCGCTGCTCCGATTTCATCGCTATAGATCAACTCGGTGTTGCGGAAGGTCTTTGGCGTGACGCCAAACACTTCCTTCATCTTGTGCTTGTGGGCCGTCACCTGACGCTTGAACTCGTCGGGATTCGAAAGCGAGGCCAAGGAGTGGGCGTAGGTCTCGGAAAGCACCTCTACCCTACCCGTGGCGACCAGCTTCTGGAAGCTCTCCAGCACTTCAGGTGCGAATTGCTCCATCTGCTCGATGACCACACCCGAGAACGAGAACGCGAACTTGACCTTGTCGCCAAACTTCTCGATCTGGCGCATCAGGAGTTCGTTCATGGGCAGGTAGCACTTCTCGGCCACGCGCCGCATGATCATACGGTTGCTGTAGTCGTCATAGTAATAGTGTTTCTTACCGATTTCGAAGAAACGATACGTGCGGAGCCTGTAAGGCTGATGCACTTGGAAATAGAAACAGATTGATTTGCTCATATCTTTAGGTATTTATTATTCAATTTAATAGACTCTCTTTGTTCCACGGCTAAAACCACCGGCAACCACAGAGAACAGATGTGTCATAGAAACTTTTTCCTTTCCGAGGCCATTGGCGCCACAGCAATATCTTATCCTAATGAAGCCATCTTGAAGTCTGCCGTATGTCTTTATATCAAACGACAGCCCACCTTGGTACAAAAAAACATTCTTTTCAAGCTCTTCATATTCAGGATGTTTCTGGGTTCCATACATCTCCATGATGCCACCAATACCAACAAAGGGGGTAATTCGAATCGAATGATTGTCGACAACAGCATAACCCAAATCGGCATACATAGGCATCCAATCCACATACGTACCTTTTGGACATAGGCCTCCATCTGAAAGGTGTTGGTCGATCCTCGTATTGGCAGCCATGACATGGTAGCCCAAGAACATAAACAATCGTTTATAGGCAATGTCGAAATCCAATCCAAAACCAATAATAGGCTGTGCCAATGAACCAGTGGAAAAGCCCGAGCACAAGTTGAAGCCCATGCCAAAGCCCCAATCCGAACCAACAAGATAGGGCTGACGGATGATGTTGTTGGCATACCATTTATATCCACTGTTGGGATAATCGGCCAAGAACTTGTCCACTCTTTCATTCCATTGTTTCTGATTCTCCGAAGAGTTTTGTTTCAAGTCCCAATCCAAAAAAAGCGTCAAAAACTCATTATCCTCGGCTGGCAGCTGGGCTTCCTGAAGGCTGAAGCGGATCAGATGCTCGTCCTCTACGCTTCTCCGATACAGTTGTTTGCCCAATTCATCTTTTTCCGGTTTGACCTTATTTGAAAAAGCCTCTGTCCGAACCGGGTCGACCTGCTTCATATCAGCAGCCAAGGCTTCAAATTCCTTGGTCCACAACATGACATGCCACAGTTCCATCGGAACCAAGGCACAATAGTTATCATCTTCCAACTCCAGCAAATAGTCCTTAATCTCCTTCACCTTGTCATAGTCACGGTCAAGGAACTTTTCAAGGAGATAGGCGCGGCCTTTGGCAATCTTCTCCTTCTTTGATTGCAAGATCTCGTTCTCAATCTGCGCGAAAGCGGAGAAGGCTGTCGCGCATAGGAGGATTATGATTAGGATGTTTCGTTTCATAGAGGTATTCTTTAAATTAGACTGGGAAACACAAACCTAACACCTCTTCCGTCATGGCGGAGCAGCATCCGCCATCTCCTGCGCGGGAGGGAGTCCCTTTCGCTCAGGAGATTGCGGGTCGAGCCCGCAATGACGGTCAAAGGCTTGGTTTTGTATTTCATAGCGCTATTTGTTTGTTTTCTTTTTTTCCATTCGAGATGTCGCAAGTTTTGCGACAACTCAATCTATCATATTAAACCACTGACTCATACACCGCCTTGATCTTCTTTGCGGCGGCTTCCCACTTGAGGCTGTCTACCTCGTCCTTTCCTTCGTCCTTGAAGCAGTCGGCCAGGGGCTTGTAGTGGCACAGGGCGTAAATGGCGTCGGCCAGGCCGTTGATGTCCCAGAAGTCGACCTTCAAGGCGTGCTTCACCACCTCCGAAACGCCCGACTGCTTGCTGATGACCACCGGCACGTTGAGACGCATGGCCTCCAACGGCACGATGCCGAACGGCTCGGAGATGGACGGCATGACGAACACATCGGTCATGGCGAACATCTGGTCGACGGCCTCGCCCTTCAGGAAGCCCGTGAAGTGGAAATGGCTGCCCATGCCCAACTGCGCCACGCGACGAATCATCTTCTCCAGCATGTCGCCCGTGCCCGCCATCACGAAGTGGATGCTCGGGTCGACCTGGTGGATCTTATAGGCTGCCTCGATGAAGTACTCAGGACCTTTCTGATAGGTGATTCTTCCGAGGAAGGTCACCACCTTGGCATCCAAGCCGCTGCGTTCGTACTCCGACTTGGGCTTGTCGTTAGGCTCCACGGCGTTGTGCACCGTCACGACCTTGGCGGGGTCGATGCCGTATTTCTCAATGACGATGTTACGCGTCAGATTGCTCACCGTGATGACGCGGTCGGCGGCTTCCATGCCACGTCGCTCAATGGCGTAAACATCCGTGTTGATGTTCTCGCCCGAGCGGTCGAACTCCGTGGCGTGCATGTGTACTACCAAAGGTTTACCCGTGGTCTCCTTGGCCGCGATGCCTGCCGAATAGGTCAGCCAGTCGTGGGCATGGATGACGTCGAAGTCGTATTTCGTGGCCAACGACGAGCCAATCAAGGCGTAGCGTGCCACCTCCTCCATGAGGTTCATGCCGTATTTGCCCGAAAACTGGTAGTTGCGCGCAAACACCGAGCCACTGCGGTTGAAGTTCTCCACCACATGACGGTCATATTCCAGCACGTTGGCGAACTCCTCTGGCCCGACATACGGGATAATGTTGGACCCGATTTCCATGTATTGCACACGCTCCCAATAACTTCTGTCGGCCTCATGGTCGATGTCGATGGTCACGTCGCTGGCATTGAGCAGACGGACGTTAGTTTCGTCCTCGTCGCCGTAGGCACGAGGCACCACAAACAGCACCTCAACGCCATTCTTGGCCAAACCTTTGGTCATGCCATAGCAAGCCGTTCCAAGGCCGCCAGTGATATGCGGTGGAAACTCCCACCCAAACATCAGGACTCTCATTTTGAGCCTCCTTTCTTTGTTTTTTTGGATTTTGAAGGCATGTCATACCGAGACTGGCCGTCCATAGATACACTCCCTCCTACCGTCGGTCGGTATGACATGGACGGCTGGTCGAGTGTATCTATGCCTTTAAAATCACCATTCAACTTTTGTATCAGATAATGTAAATATAGCAATGCCCCAACGCTCGTCGACTGCGAGATGCAACCACGCGCCTCGAAAGGCGGATTGCCGTCGTAAATCTCCGAAATCGTCCCGATGCCGTTCTCCTTGATGGCCTCCTCGAAGCCGTTGTACAGATCCTCGAGATTGGCCGCTGCCGACTTGCCATAAAGTTTCACGGCCAAATCAGCAAAGAAGGTAATCAGCCACGGGAATGCCGTGCCGTTGTGATAGGCACGCTCACGCTCCGAGTGGTTGCCTATGGTGATGCCCTTATAGTTCTCGTCGTTGGGCGACAACGAGCGGATGCCTCTCGGTGTCAACAACTCGGAAACAGTAATGTCGAAGGCTCGTTTTTGCATCGTTTCGGTCATCGGCGTGTAAGGCAAAGCCGCCGCAATCAGTAGGTTGGGGCGTACCTGCGTGTTGCACTCGTTACTATTCACGTAATCGAAGAAGTTGTCGCAAGCCTTATTATAAAACGTGTCGGCAAAAGAGGCTTTCACCTTGTCAGCCAATTCTTTCCATTTCTTCAGCAATGCACTCTTCGGTTCGGCTGCCTCAAGCAACTCAACCGCATAGCGCAAAGCGTTATACCACAACGCATTGACTTCAATAGCCAAGCCTGTTCTCGGTGTCCAAGGTTTGCCTTGGGCAAAGACGTTCATCCAAGTCAAGGCCAAGTCGCGATTACCGGCATAGAGCAGGCCATTGTCTAAGGTATGCACGTTGAAATCGGTGCCCGCAATGAAGCTCTCCAAGATGGTCGTCATCGGCTTCTTGTATTTGCGCCAGATGTCCTTCTTCTCCTTGCCGAGCATCTTTTCGTAGCGTTGCAACACATAGAAGAACCACAGCGGCGAGTCGACCGCCGTGAAATACAGACTCTTCTGGTAATAACGGTGCGGGAAGAACGGCCCTTGCATCCTTGAAACGAGGTAATCCAACGCCGCGATGAAGGTCTTTTCGTCGCCTTGCGCCAACGTAATGCCTGGCAAGGCAAGGAACGTGTCGCGGCTGCACGAACCGAACCACGGGAAGCCTGCCCAAAGCTTCGTCCCGTTCGCATCGCGGATGATGAACTGGTCGGCGGCCTTCAGCAGGCAGTCTTCGTAACTTGTTTGAGGCAGCAAACGTTTCACCTCGGCCTCGCATTGCCGCTTGATGGCCGCAGGGTTTTCTTCCTGTAGGCTCACCGAGAGAATCACCGAGTCGCCTTGTTTCATCGTGAGTTCGAAGAAACCGGGAACAAACTGGTCCTCGGCGGCTTCATAGCCGCGTTCTTGTTCACGGATATAGAACATATTGTAGTACCAATGCGGGATGTGCGTGTATTCCGCCGACCTGCTGAATTGCAGGAACAGCCGCGAATAGTCCTTGTAGAGTTGCCACGACGCGCCGTTTTTCACCATTTCCACCTTTCGGCTGGCGTCGTAGTTCTCGTGCGTGAGCATGTGGACGTTGCGGAAGGCCAAAAACGGCTGCACACGCAAAGTGATGGGCACCACGGCTTCGCGCAGGGTGTAGCGCACAAAGAGCCGAGCCTCGGTCGAGGAGAAAATCAGTTCCTTGTCGAGCACCACGTTGCCGATGCGGTAGGTGAGCTTTGGCATGGGGTCGGCAGTGAAGTCGCGGAGGTATTTGTGGCCGCGTGGAGCGAAGATGCCATCGGGGTACATGTGCACACCAAGATGAAACTCCTCCTTGTTCTCGATGATGGTCTCGTCGAGGCTCGACAGCAAGACGTGGTTGTTGTTGTCCAGTTGCGGTTGCGGAACCACGAGCAGGCCGTGGTATTTTCGAGTATTGCAGCCAATCACCGTGGTGGCTAAGAACGCCCCTTTCGCGTTGGAGCGCAACACCTCGCGGTTGAGCGTAAACTCAAGATTGACCAGTTTCTTTTTGTCCCAAGAGATGTAACTCATAGTATATTTCGTGTTTATTTTTTCGTCGAAAGTGACTACAAAAATAATGTTTTTAATAATTGAAACCAAAAAACACACTTTTTTTATCTTTGCCAGCTCAAAATGACATTAAACTTACCAACCATGGCAAAAAAACTCATCAACATGATCGCATTAAGCGTAATCACACTGGCCTCGTGCAGCACGAAAAACGAGCCTAAGACCGAGGCAGAACCTAAAAATCCTTTCCTCAGCGAATACACGACACCTTTCCAGGTGCCGCCGTTCGACCAAATCAAGAACGAGCACTATCTGCCTGCTTTTGAGGCGGGTATGAAGGAACAACTGGCCGAAGTGGAAGCCATCATCGGCAATGCCGAAACGCCCACTTTCCAGAACACCATCCTGCCCTTCGACAAGTCTGGAGAGACCTTGGACCGCGTTAGCAACGTGTTCTTCAACCTCAACGAATGCCTCACCAACGACGAAATGATCAAAATCGCCGAAACAGTGTTGCCTCTGCTTTCCAAACACAGCGACAGCATTATGATGAACCCGAAACTCTTCGAGCGCATCGACTACGTCTATCAGCACCGCAACGAAATGGGCTTGGACGACCAGCAGATCCGCGTGGTCGAGAAGTACGAACAAGACTTTGTGCGCAACGGCGCCGCCCTGCCCGCCGACAAGCAAGAGGAACTGAGCAAAATCAACGAACAACTCTCGACTTTGAGCCTGCAATTCGGCAACAACCTGCTGAAGGAAAACGCTGGCTACAAGCTCATCATCGAGAACGAAGCCGACCTCGCCGGCCTACCCCAAACCAGCATCGACGCCGCAGCCGAGCAAGCCAAGGCCGACAGCATCGAAGGCAAATGGGTGTTCACCCTAAGCAAGCCCAGCCTCATCCCCTTCCTGCAATTCTCCGAAAGGCGTGATTTGCGCGAACAGATGTACAAGGCTTACTACAACCGTGGCGACAACAACAACGCAAACGACAACAAACAGCTCATCAACGAGATGGTGAAACTGCGCGTGCAGAAAGCCAAACTCTTCGGCTACGACAACTACGCCGACTACGTTTTGGCCGTCAACATGGCGCAAGACTCCAAGACCGTCGACAAGTTCTTGATTGACATCTTCAATCCCGCTCAGCAACTCGCCAAAAAGGAGTTGGCCGAGATGCAAGCCATCGCCGATGCCGAAGGCGCCAACATCAAGCTCGAAGGTTGGGACTGGTGGTACTACGCCGAGAAACTCCGCAAGGCCAAATACGCCTTCGACGAAAACCAAATCAAGCCTTACCTCACCGTCGACAACGTGCGCAACGGTATGTTTATGGCTGCCAACAAGTTGTACGGTGTCACCTTCACGCAAAACACTAACTTGCCCGTCTATTATCCCGGCGTGGAGACCTACGAAGTGAAAGAAGCCAACGGCGACTTCCTCGGCATCCTTTATATGGACTACTACCCGCGCGAGTCGAAGAGCGGCGGTGCCTGGTGCACGAGCTTCCGCGAGAGCGGTCACGACATCAACGGCAAGAAGATCTATCCCGTCGTCTCCCTCGTGATGAACTTCACCCCTGCTTCGGGCGGCACCCCTGCCCTGCTCACTTGGGACGAGACAGAGACGATGTGGCACGAGTTTGGCCACTCGCTGCACGCTTTCTTCAGCGACGGCCTCTACTCGCGCACCTGTGGCAACGTTCCCCACGACTACGTGGAGATGCCTTCGCAAATCATGGAGAACTGGGTGGCCGAGCCTGAAGTCATCCGCATGTACGCCAAGCACTACCAGACCGGCGAGCCTATGCCCGACAGCCTCATCAACAAGATCGAGAACAGTGCTTTGTTTAACCAAGGCTTCATGACCACCGAGCTCATCGCCGCCTCCATCCTCGACATGAAGTACCACGAGCTGACCGAGGCCCAAGACCTCGACGTGGATGCCTTTGAGAAGCAGCAAATGGATGCCATCGGCCTGATGCCTGAGATCCTGCCTCGTTACCGCAGCACGAACTTCAGCCACATCTTCAACGGTGGCTACAGCGCTGGCTACTATGCCTACACCTGGGCCGAAGTGTTGGACAAGGACGCCTTCAACTACTTCAAGAGTTCGGGCGATTTGTTCAACCCCGAATTGGCTGCCTCGTTCCGCAAGAACTGCCTGCAGGAATGCGGCAACGACGAGGGCATGGTGCAGTACCGCAAGTTCCGCGGTCAAGACCCGGACTATGAACCTTACTTGAAGGCTCGCGGGCTGAAGTAAGCCGATGAGACTCCCGCCTGGCGGCGGGAATGGAGCATGCAATAATTAACCAGCGGCGGCTTGAGACCGTTACCACCCGGTAACTGTTTCTTGCCGCCGCTGGTCACTTAACACTCAACCCCATTGACTCCGTCGAATCTAGCGATTTCCCCGAAGGGGAACCTCTTAACCCTATTCCCCCCTGCCGTCATTGCGGACTTGATCCGCAATCTCCCACGCTCCCAGGACCAACTTCTTGTCGTCGCTTCGCGTCATTGACTCGCTTCGCATCGTCGAATCGGGGATTTGCGAGGAACGAAGCAAATCGACGATTCGACGAAGTCAATCCAGATAAGCCACACCCAAAATGGATGAAAGGCTCCTCGAATGAGCCGCTACTCGCTGGGTGACTTTACACGTTTAAGGTTAACAGTACTCCTAGATTGCTTCGTCGTGCCTCCTCGCAATGACGGAGGATACTCGGGCAACGTCATTCAGCGAAGCGCTTACACTTTATTGTTCTATTAAGAGGTTCCCGCCTGACGGCGGGAATGGAATTTAGTAACAAGTGACCAGCGGCGGCTTCTAACGTTAACGACCTGTAAACGTTATTTCCGCCGCATGGTACAACAACTATAACTCCATTCCCCGAAGGGGAACCTCTTAACCCTATCCCCCCCTGCCGTCATTGCGGACTTGATCCGCAATCTCCCACGCTCCCAGGACCAACTTCTTGTCGTCGCTTCGCGTCATTGACTCCGTCGAATCTTCGACTTGCAAGTGAAGCGAAGCAATAAGTCCTTGTCGCCGCTTCGCGTCATTGCGAGGAACGAAGCAATCCAGATGGGCAGCACCCAAAATGGATTAAAGGTTCCTCGAATATACCGCTACTCGTGGGGTGGTGACTTTACACTTTTAAAGTTACCGGTACTCCTAGATTGCTTCGTCGTGCCTCCTCGCAATGACGGACAATCCTCAAGTCGCTTTGATACGCGAAACAGGAATGCGAATGATGAGATTCCCTTCGGGAATGGAGGTGGACGTAAAGTGGACTGCGGCGGCTTCTAACGTTAACGACCTGTAAACGTTATTTTCCGCCGCATGGTACCTAACAACTATAACTCCATTCCCCGAAGGGGAACCTCAATAAGCAAAAAAGGCCACCACGAATGTGATGGCCTTTTTTGATATTCTTTGCAGTAGGCTTATCCAAACAACTTCTTATTATTCTCCAGCATGTGGCTCAACTGGTCGATTTCCTTCGTCTTCAGCTTGAGTTCGGGGAGGAAACGCTCGAAGTTGCCGAGCCCGTGCATGTCGGAGCCGATGTAGTTGTAAAATCCCTCTTTCAGGAGGTAATGTGCCTTGGCTTCGGCTGCCTCGCCGTACACGCCTGCCAAGGACAATAGATTCAGCTGGAACTTGTAGTTCTTGTCCTTCCATCGTGCATAGTTGGCATTGTTGGCGTACTCATAGCGCTCAGGATGGGCGATGACAGGTTGCAAGCCCTCAAGCATGATCTCATAAATCATCTCGGTGATGCCGTGCTCATACATCATATACGACGTCTCGCAAAGCACATGGGTGTTGTCTTTGTCCAAAAACAGGAAGCCCTGCTTGAAATGCTCCATAAAACGGGCATCCAACATATACTCAGCCGCCAGGCGCAACTCGATCTTGCTGACCTTCGCCGCCTCTGCCTTGAAGGTCTCAAACTTGGCCGTGATGCTGTTCCTGTCGTTGTCGGGATAGTCCTTCATGAAATGCGGCGTGAGGATCATCTTGCTGACGCCACGCTTCTCCAACACCTCGAGGGCATGCAGCGACTTCTCGGCGGTGGCAAAGCCATCGTCGACGCCAGGCAACAAGTGACAATGAATGTCACAAGCGCCTTTGAAGAAGTCGTCGGGGAGTCGGTGTTTGAAACTGAACATAGCTTAATCCTTGCCGTCGTCTTTGTTTAACGACTTGCTCGAGCTGGAATGATGATGGTGATGATGGTGCTTATCCTTCTTGAAGAGGCGTTGGTACCATTTCTTCTTTTTCTTTTCCTCATCGCTGCCGTAGCCATAGCCATAGCCGTAACCATAGCCATAACCGTAGCCGTAGCCATAACCATAACCGTAGCCATAGTAGCCATAACCGCGTTTCTTCTTCGCCACCGAGTTAAGCACGATGCAGAGGTTCGGGAACTTGCCGTCCTTGTAGAACTTGTCGACGTCGAAGAGCAAACGCTTGTCGGTCTTACCCGCTCTCAGCACGAAGATGGTGGTGTCGGCCACACGCTTCACGATGTCGGAGTCGGCCACCATACCCACGGGCACGTTGTCCAAGAAGATGTATTCGTAGCGTTTGCGCAGCTCGGCGACCATGTCATCCAGGCGCGTGCTCATGAGCAACTCAGCTGGGTTGGGCGGGATGGGACCAGCGAAGATAATATCCAGGTTCGGGATGTTAGGATCGGAGTGGATGATATCGTCGATGTTGTCGGTCTTACCCGAGAGGTAGTTGGACACACCCACCTTCACGTTGCTGTCGAACACCTTCGAGAGGGTGCCCTTACGAATGTCCAAGTCGACCAGCACCGTCTTACGCGAGGCGAAGGCAAAGCTACCAGCCAGGTTGGACGATACGAAGGTCTTGCCCGACGACACCATGAACGACGAGAACATGATGACATGCGCGCCTTCCTTGCGATCCTTCATATACTCCAAGCTGGAGCGTATGAGACGGAACGACTCGGAGAGCGAGTCACGACCGTTCTCGCGCACCACGATGGAATGGGCTTCCAGGCCCTTCTCGAAAAGCACGTCGCCCAAGAAAGGCGCATTCGTGCTCTTCTGAACATCAGCCCTGTCGTGCACCGAGGTGTCGAGTAGCTTACGAAGTAACAAGATAGCGGCCGGAATGGCCAAGCCGATCAGGATGCCCATCATCACTCTTTTCTTCTCATCAGGTGCCACAGGCTTATGGTTGGGATGGGCATAATCGATCACACGGGAGGTGGCCTCCAGCTGAGGGCTCGTCAGCAGCAGTTCCTCACGCTTGGTAAGAAGCTGCAAATATAGCCTTTCCTTGATGTCCTGCATACGGCCTACCTCATTCAGCTCCAACTGTGCTGTAGGCACGGACTGAATCTGAGCGTTGGCGATGCTACGCTCACGGTCGGCAGCATCAATACGGGTTTGCAAGCCTTGCAGGTTGCTCTCCAACATGGCCAAGATGGAGGAGCGAAGGGTACGTTGCGACTCCTGCAGGTTTACGGCCACCGGGTTGTTCAAGGTACCATCGGCCCTATAGCCTTCCAGAATGGTCTGATTATCATTATATTTATTGATAATGGCCGCCGCGTCTCCACTCACGCTGACCGCTCCGACAGGGATCGCTTGACCTTCGTTATTTTCAATGAAATTGATCAAGAAACGCACATTACCTGCCTGGTCGCGCAACTTCTTCGCTTCCTCGGTTGAAGCGGCGCTGCTGGCGATATAGGTCTGGCCAAATGATTTCGTATCAATCAGGTTATGCGAACGCTTGAAGTTGACGAAGACCTGTTCGTAATCCTGGATGTCGTTCATCAGGTAATTGATACGGTCGTTGATGAAGGATTCAGAGTAGTCCAGAATCCTTTGCTGGTCATCGATGGATTCCTGGTTGTACACATCAATCAAGGTATTCAAAGCATCAGCAGCACGCAAAGGCGAAGTGTCGCGTAAGGACAGTCTCAAGATGGAGTTACGCTCATTATCCCTTGCCACGCCGATACGGCCACGATAAGAAGCAGCCACTGCAGAAAGCGGGCGGCGATTCACCTTAACAGGCGTATCTATGAAATCCTTATAAATCCATGTAGGCATCACCACCATACGGCCTTGGGGAATCATCACTGTGTCGTTCAGCTTCACCTTCATGGAAGGCACATTGCCGCCGATATCTTCGAGCATAACAAAGTTGTTGTCCAAGGGACGCACCGTAAAGGAAACACTCGCCTCTTCTTCCATATCTGGAAACACCACTTCTACAGGAGAGGATTTATAGAGGTCCTTGTTACGCTTCGCAATCTTTGTCTTATAGGAATACATGGTATTCAAGTTCAACTTGCGTACCATGTTCTCCATGTTGGTCTGCGACTTCAATACCATCATCTCATTCTGCACCGAGCTGATAGCCACGCCCTGCCCCGTGATGGCGCTCATCGCCGAAGAACCACGAAAGGTTTCGGACCCACCGCTGACAGCCGTCTTGATCATAATGGTAGCCGAGCTGGCATAAATCCTTTCCTCGTTTCTCACTTTGTAATAGGCATACAAGCCGCAAATGGCCGCACAAAGGATGAACCAATGCAGGTTGCGGAGTACCAAAAAGAGTAGATCCTTAAACTTGAAGCCGCTGTTGGCATCGTCGTCAAGAAACGAAATATCGTTGGAAGTCGTATTTACTTTGTTATTCTCCATATCACAAATCTGTTAT
Source organism: Candidatus Alcium sp. F082 (assembly GCA_001543395.1). Classification (GTDB taxonomy): domain Bacteria; phylum Bacteroidota; class Bacteroidia; order Bacteroidales; family F082; genus Limimorpha. The sequence goes on from LPNG01000005.1 coordinate 12,132, forward strand.
TAGCGGGTGGGATTCTGAATATCTTTTTCTATACTCTTATACAACAAGTACAATGACACTACCGATGTTATTCCAGACACTATCCATTGCCAATTGGAATAACTCTCTTTGAGGAAGCGGCGTGAACCCGCTTCTGTGAAGATGATATCATTTTGTTGCAACAGGAAGAACTCATCATTAAAGATTTCGACCGAGCGGGGATCCATATAGTGGATGACCATCTTGCCGTTCACCTCGCGCATCACGCCGATACGGTCGCGACGGGCATATAGGTCTAGGCCACCAGCCAAGGCTAAGGCCTCCAAGAAAGTACAACGTTCTTCTGTAATATTCAGCACCTTGCCACTTTCCGTCCCTAAATAAAACACCTTGAAATTCAAGAAACGCACCATTACATTGGGATTGCTCAGATAGCCATTGGATTTCAGTTGCTCAGCTATTAGGTCCTGCAATTGCAGACGGGTCAGTCCCGCCACATGCAGTTCTCCCAATACAGGGAATTCAATATTGCCGTTCACATCCACCAAATAACCCATGCGATTGTTTGCATTATTATTTCCAGCTGTTCCCAACACATTGAAAGGCTTCACCAGCTCCTCATTCTTGCCATCACTCAACACATAAATGCGCAATTCATCGTACGGAGCAATGGTAGCTTCAAACTTGTCATTCAAAGGTACGCCGTAAGTAGGCATGTCTCTCAAATACCGCACTTTTTTCGAAGTGACGCAGGAAGTGGACATCAAGCCTAACAAGGCGATGGAAAACAATAACAAAAGTCTGGACTTTTTCATAATAATACGCGTATTTAGAACGTGCAAAAATACAAATAATCTCCGAAATGCAACCCCTTATTTAGGGTTTTCTGTTGTTTTTCCCTACAATCACACGTTTTACAGCATTTTTTGCCCGCTGAACAACGAGTTCCTTACACCATGGTAGTAGGTTGTCGGTCCAACGTTGGGGATGCGTGGTCATCATCAAGCATTTTGGTAAAGTACCATTCCGCAGGGCAACAATAATGTCGTCCGTAGTAGGATACACCAGCCCTTTTGCTATCCATTGATCCTGATAGACTGGCACTTTATCCCTTACACTCACACGGAATCCGTCCCAACGTCGCCCTGTATCGGTCAGGTAAAACAACTTGGAGAAATCCACATCGAAATAAGGCTCACCGATTATTCCCAAGTCGTGATAATCGTATGCCTTCCACAGGTCTTTGCCATCATATTTGCTTCTAGGCGCACCATGCATGCAGATGGTTTTCACCGGATAGAACTGTCGGAAATGGGCCAATTGCATTTTGAAATGCTCAAAGGCTTTTTCCGTATCACCTTCACAAATCGTCATGTCTTCATAATGGTAGCCAATCTCATGACCTAAAGCAACAATCTCTTTGATAATACCGGGTTGGTTGCTTTGTGGAACCACACGGAAGTAATACGAGGCCTGAACTCCCAAAGCATGTTCAATCTTCGCGGTAGCCAAAGAATTCTCTGCTTTTAGATCCACGTCATGGCGAAGAATAACGAAACGCTCCGTTTCCAATTCAGCCTTGTGGGTGCAATAGTACTCAAAGGTCACAAAACGATAGTGGCTGTCGATGAACTGACGAAGCAGTTCGGTATATTTCTTAAGGGTAAAGTCTATCATTATTTATGGAACAATTGTGGGTTTTGTTTATGAGATCGCGGAGATCGCGGGTCAAGCCCGCGATGAGGCCGCCATGAGGGGTTGGGGTGGTATAAAAGGTCTTGTATCAGCGTCAACAAGGCTAAGTCAACTCAAAAAATCCGTTCCATCCTTTGCCACTTCTCTGCTGAACTCGCTCCAGCGGCGCAGCCTTGGAATTGCGAGACGTAGGCCTCCCACTCCGCCTGTCTTGGCAGGGTGGCCAACCGGGCCATGTCGCGGTCAAAGTCGAAGTCGTCCACCGTGTCCATAATCATGAAGAGGTGGCGGCCATGGCGGTAAATCTGCATGTCGAGGATGCCTACCTCGCGCTGGCCGGCGATGACCTCGGGCCAGACGTTGGCGTGAGCCTCAACGTATTTTTCAATAAGCTCGGAATCGTCAACGAGAGTTAGGGTTTGGCAATAACGTTTCATTTTCTGCTTCTTATTCCATACACCGTCACTATGGCAAAACACAGCAACGGTAACACATAACTGACATTCACAGCAGGATGTCCCATGACCGTGCCGCAGTCGATGATCATCCCTTGCAGCGGGGGCATAAGGGCCCCGCCTACGATGGCCATCACGAGGAAGGCGGCTCCCAATGAAGCATCCTCGAGGCTCACATCCTCCAAAGCCGTGCCATAGATGGTGGGGAACATTAGGCTCATGAAGAAGCTGATGCCTATCAGACAGTAAAGCCCTGCTTTACCCACGATCAAGATGGCTCCCAACGTGCAAAATGCTGCACAAATCCCAAAGATGGTCAGCAGCCGTCTCCCGTCGGTGTATTTCATCAGCCAAGTGGAGAGGAAACGGCCTACCAAGAACAGACACATGGCAAGGATGTTGTAGTTCTGCGCCGTGGCCTTGTCGATACCCATGTTATCGGCATAGTGGATGATGAAGGTCCATACCATAATCTGCGCCGCCACATAAAACACCTGGGCGATCACGCCTTCGCGATAGACTTTGTTGGTCCAGAGTCGTTTCATCGTCCCCCTAGTGGCCATCGTCGCTTGTCCCTCTGTTTTTGGCACTTTGACGAGCGCGATAATCACGAACATCACAACCACCACAATGCCCAAGGCCACATACGGGTCGCGTATCACCGCCAAGTCGTGCAACCTGATCTCAGCCTTCTCTGCCTCGCTCAGCATCGGAAACAGGATGTTGCCTGCGGCATCCCTCTCGTCGGAAAGCAAGTTGGGTAGCACGATCATACTGGCCACGGCCATGCCTGCCAACGAACCCATAGGATTGAAGGCCTGCGAGAGGTTGAGCCGTCGCGTAGCGTTCTCCTTCGGGCCTAAAGAAAGGATGAAGGGGTTGGCCGTCGTCTCCAGGAAAGCCAAGCCGAAGGTAAGGATATAGAGGCTGAAGCAGAAGAAGGTGAAGCTTTGACGAGCAGCAGCTGGAATGAAGAGGAAGGCTCCAACGGCATAGAGCGCAAGTCCAAGCAGGATGCCTTTCTTATAGCTGTAACGCCGGATGAACAAGGCCGCTGGCACCGCCATGGTGGCATAGCCGCCATAGAAGGCGAACTGGATGAGCGACGCCTTGGCAGCAGGCAGTTCCATCAGGGTCTGGAACGCAGCCACCATTGGGTTGGTGATGTCGTTGGCAAAGCCCCACAGCGCAAAGAGGGTTGTGATGGCGATGAAGGGCAGCAGATATTTTTTCTCAACGAGTTTCATTATATTAAAGTTGAGAGTTTAGAGTTGAGAGTTTAGAGTTGTGGAAAGTGTAGAGTGGTTAGTATAAGATTTAGGGGAAAGGGCTGTGAGAGTGGTAGGTTTAGTGTTTAGTGTTTAGAGTTGTGGAAAGTGTAGAGTGGTTAGTATAAGATTTAGGGGAAAGGGCTGTGAGAGTGGTAGGTTTAGTGTTTAGTGTTTAGTGTTTAGTGTTTAGAGTTGTGGAAAGTGTAGAGTGGTTAGTATAAGATTTAGGAAAAAGGCTGTGAGAGTGGTATGTTTAGAGTTTAGAGTTTAGTGTTTAGAGTTTAGAGTTTAGAGTTTAGAATCGGATGGTTTATAGGAATTCAAGAGGCCAGACAATAATCTGGCGGTCTCTTCGATCAATTGGTCCATGTTCAAACGGTCATTGGTGGTGATGTATTCAAGTTCTTCGGCAATCTCAAACTGTGAAGACACTTCCATCAGAGAACCATAGGCTATTTCGATGAAATAGGCTTTGTCTTTGATAGAAAAACGATTTACGCCTTCTGCTATGTTAGATGTGACAGAAAGCGATGCTCGTCTCAATTGATCACACATAGCATAACGCTCCTCAGCAGGAAACTTTTTCAATAGTTTATAAGTCCTCTTAACCACTTCTTTCGCTTTCTGATAAGCAATCAATTTACGATAACCAAATATCTCCATAATACTTTTAATCATTTGTGTACTTTCCAACTTTCAACTCTAAACTCTAAACTCTAAACTCTAAACTCTAAACTATCTTCTTATAGAGAGGGGGATGGCTTCGGGGTGGGTTTGACAGAATGAAGGTGCGTCTTTGACGACGCAGGCGAGGTAGCCGCCTCCGCCGGCGCCGGGCATTTTCCAGGCTAGAACCTCGGGGATAGCGGAATAGCGTTCGATGAAGTCCGCAATCGTAGGAGATTGCGGGTCTTCGCCCGCAATGACACCAGAAGGGTGAACCATTCCAGGAAACATGGAGGTCTGGGCATTAAACGAAGCTTTGTAGGCCTTGGCAAAGGCGTCCAAGTCCTTATGCATGATGGCTTGCCAGCAGTCGTCGGCAGCTTGGGCTAAGGCCTTCACTTTCGGCTCGGTGATGTCTTTGCCTTCCACCACGGAACAACCCGGTCGGCGCGGCTCCATGGGAATCATGACGAGATGCTGCTCGAGCCAACTCAGAATCTCTTCGTCTTGGCAAGTCTCGATCTTGATGGGCCAATAGAGTTTGTCGTAATAGTGTCGCACCAACCCCGGCATGCAGATGCCTATGCTGTCCTGAGCCCCACTGATGATGCCGTCACTACGCTCCGGGTCGTTCTCGAAGCAGAAGACGAGCTTGGCGAGCGTCTCGGGATCCATATCGGGCAGGCGCATGGGCCATATCCTTTTGATCATGTTGCGTGTCGAGGTGGAGAGGCCGCAGCGCTCGCGCACCTCGAAAGTGGGCTCCAGCGAGATGGTGATGGCCCATCCAGGGGCGAAGCAGGAGACGTAGGGCTGGTCGATCCAAGTGCCGGCGAGGTCCAAGCGGGTGGGAATCTGGCAGAGGTCCTGTTTCAACGCGGTGGAAGAGCGGGCTTCCAACCCTTCGGACGGGGTGCGTTGCAGCACGACATACTTTATGCCTCGCTCCTCGCAAAACTTACGTTTCGCTTCGGAGGCGCCGTCCTCGTTGACCACAAAGATATCGGGCTTCACCCGATCGACGGTGCCGATGAAATCCATCACGCCGTCGCCATCGTTGATGAAGGCGTCTTTCACGTAACGGATGGCCTTCACCATGAAGAGGCGTTCCTTTTCGGGATAGAGCGTCTTATGGTTTTTGTAGTGCAGGATAGTCTCGTCGGAGCCGATGCCCACATAAAGATCGCCATACTGCGCCGCCTGGCGGAAGAACTCAACGTGCCCGCTGTGGAGGAGGTCGTAGCAACCGCTGACGAAAACCTTCGGTTTCATAGTTGAGAGTTGAGAGTTTAGAGTGTAGAGTTGTTGTTAGTTTAGAGTTGAGAGTTTAGAGTTGTTAACTGTTGAGTGTGTAGAGTTTAAGAGTTGTTTGATTCGTTTGGTTTGTATGAGTTGAGGAGACCTGAGAGGAGGCGGGCGTCTTCTTGCCCTTCCTTATAAGGCACTCTATGGGCCGTACCGCGGCCCTCATCGCGGGCTTGACCCGCGATCTCCGCGATTTCCCCTTTCTCTTCATACGCCTCTTTCACCGCCCGCAAATAATCAGCATCAACTCCAATGGCTTCAGCCAAATCTTTCCAATCAGGATTAAAGCCATTGATCAAGTCCTCTTTCCACTCTCTACGCCACTTCTTCAGTTGTTTCTCTCTATGTATTCCAACATCCAAGCGATCATACTCTTCATAATACACAAGTTTTTCAGTATTATACTTGTCAGAGAACCCTTGATTGATGTGTAACTTATGTTCTGCAACTCTCCTTTTTAGGTTCCTTGTGACTCCTGTGTAAAGAGTGGTGTTGTACTTGTTGGTTAATATGTAAACGATTCCTTTGGGGCCCATAGCATTATGAGATTGCGGGTCTACGCCCGCAATGAGGGGTTAACAGCATTGAGAGGGGCTAACAACGATTGGATCACGCAACGAAAGGTTAACAGCATTGAGAGGGGCTAACAGCGATTGGATTTACGCACGCAACGAAAGGTTAACAGCATTGAGGGGGTCTACATGGATTATGCCAACAGCCAATGGCCAAAGTAGCATTATCGTTCTGCGCGCATTGGGTTATTCAAAAAATCATCATACGCCAAGCGGATGCCGTCCTCCAACTCGGTCTTGTAAGTCCAGCCGAGGGCTGTAGCCTTGCTTACATCCAGCAGTTTGCGAGGCGTGCCGTTCGGGCGGGTTGTGTCCCACTTGATGTTGCCTTCGTAGCCAATAATCTTGGCGACCAGTTCGGTGAGCTCCTTGATGGTCAGCTCCTTCCCCGTTCCGGCGTTTACGGTCTCGTTGCCGCTGTAGTTGTTCATCAGAAAGACGCAGAGGTTGGCGAGGTCGTCGACATAGAGGAACTCGCGCAGCGGCGAGCCGTCGCCCCAGCAGGTCACCTCCTTCAGCCCGTTGACCTTGGCTTCGTGGAAGCGGCGGATCAAAGCGGGCAGCACGTGGCTATGCTCAGGATGATAGTTGTCGTTGGGGCCATAGAGGTTGGTCGGCATCACGCTGATGTAGTCGGTGCCATACTGGCGGTTCAGGAACTCGCAATACTTCAGGCCACTGATCTTCGCCAAGGCATAGGCTTCGTTGGTCTTTTCCAACTCGCCTGTGAGCAGACATGACTCTTTCATGGGCTGTGGCGCCATACGGGGATAGATACAGCTGCTGCCGAGAAACTCCAACTTCTTGCAGCCGTTCTTCCAAGCAGCGTGGATGACGTTCATCTCGAGGATCATGTTGTCGTACATGAAGTCGGCCAGGGCGTTCTGGTTAGCGATGATGCCGCCTACTTTGGCCGCGGCGAGGAAGACGTATTCGGGCTTTTCGGCTTCGAAGAAGGCCTCCACCTGATCCTGACGCGTCAAGTCCAGTTCTTTATGCGTCCTGGTGATGATGTTGGAATAGCCTTGTCGTTGCAATTCACGGACGATGGCCGAGCCCACCATCCCACGGTGACCGGCGACGTATATTTTGCTGTTTTTGTTCATTGGTTAGTTGAGAGTTTAGTGTTTAGAGTTTAGAGTTGTTGTTAGTGGAGAGTAGTTAGTAGAGAGATGATAGTTGATGAGTTAATTAGTCAGTTGGTTTATAGGAGTTAAGAAGACCAGACAAAAGACGGGCGTCTTCTTCTATCAACTCATCAATATTTTTGCGGTCGGCGGTTGTTATATAGCCAAGCTCTTCTGCTATTTCGAACTGAGATGAAACTTCCATAAGAGATCCATACGCAATTTCTATAAAACGTGCTTTGTCTTTTATGGAAAACCTATTTACTCCTTCTGCTATGTTTGACGTAATCGAGAGCGAAGCTCTTCGAAGCTGGTCACACATCGCATAACGTTCCTCCGTTGGAAACATCTTCAAGAACTTATAAGTTACCTTGACCACTTCTTTAGCTTTCTGATAAGCTATAAGCTTCCTATAACCAAATACTTCCATACTTTAAACTTTAAACTTATTAACTACCCTCAACTCTAAACTCTCAACTCTAAACTATATGAAAACATCATTCCTCCAAATGCGCCTTCAAATACAACTTCTTCACAAACCTCATATCATGCTCGACCATGATCCTGACGAGGTCTTCGAAGGATGTCTTGCGGGGGTTCCAGCCGAGGAGTGTCTTGGCCTTGGTGGGGTCGCCGAGCAACTGCTCCACCTCTGCCGGACGGAAGAAACGGGGGTCAACTTCTACAAGAGTTTTGCCTTCCAATGAGTTGAGAGTTGAGAGTTTAGAGTTTAGAGAAAGGCTTTCGTCTTTCACGCATATTCCTTTTTCGTTTTCCCCACTACCCTCCCAGCGCAGGGTGATGCCCACGTGCTTGAACGCCAGGGTGCAGAACTCGCGGACGGTGTGGTACTCACCCGTGGCGATGACGAAGTCTTCCGGCTTCTCCTGTTGCAAGATGAGCCACATGCACTCCACGTAGTCCTTGGCATAGCCCCAGTCGCGGAGGGCGTTGAGGTTACCGAGATAGAGCTTGTCCTGATAGCCTTGCTTGATGCGTGCCGCCGCCAGGGTGATCTTGCGGGTGACGAAGGTCTCACCGCGGCGTTCGCTCTCGTGGTTGAAGAGGATGCCGTTGACGGCGAACATGCCGTAGCTCTCGCGGTAGTTCTTCACGATCCAGAAGCCGTACTGCTTGGCCACGCCGTAGGGCGAGCGCGGATAGAAGGGTGTGGTCTCCTTTTGTGGCACCTCTTGCACGAGGCCGAAGAGCTCCGACGTGGAGGCTTGGTATATCCTGCATTTCTTCTCCAGGCCGAGGATACGCACGGCCTCGAGGAGGCGCAGCGTGCCGACGGCGTCGGCTTCGGCGGTGTACTCGGGGCAGTCGAACGACACCTTGACGTGGCTCTGGGCAGCCAGGTTATAGATTTCGTCGGGTTGTATCTTTTGGATGATGCGCACGAGCGACGACGAGTCGGTCATGTCGCCGTAATGCAGGGTGAGCAAGCGTTTGTTCTTCATGTCGCGCACCCATTCGTCGAGGTAGAGGTGCTCGATGCGGCCTGTGTTGAACGACGACGAGCGACGGATGATGCCGTGCACCTCGTAGCCTTTTTCCAAAAGAAACTCGGCAAGGAACGAGCCATCCTGACCCGTGATGCCGGTGATTAAGGCGGTTTTCATTTTTTTTGGAAGTTTAGAGTTTAGAGTTGAGAGTTTAGAGTAGTTGAGAGTTTAGAGTAGTTAGTTTAAAGTTGAAAGTAGTTAGAATTATTTGTAGCGGCGGAAGGAATAGACGGTCCTTACGCCCATTGCTTCTTTCTGTAAGACAAGTTTCGACCGCGACATCTCCACGACTTGCCACGTCCACGTCATCGAGGTCGAGTTGCGTGAAACTACCTTTCTTTGCAAGCGCGATGCGCGGTTCGCTCAAGGAAAGATAGAGATGTTTAGTAAAAACATTGGTTTTCTATTCTTTCCTCAGCCAAATCTCCAGAAACTTATCGTAGACTTGGTAAGCACCTTTTTCTTGGGTGATTAAATCCTTGTCCAAATATTTTGTCATAAAATGATTATCATAAAATGACAAAATCTTTGTTTTTCATTTCGCTCATCAAAGCAGGCATTGGATGCCAATCAGGCAACGGTTCCTTGATCTGTAATGTCAAATTATTGGTTAATCATTTGTACCGGCGGAAGGAATAGACGGTCCTTACGCCCAATGCTTCTTTCTGTATGACAAGTTTCGACCGCGACATCTCCACGACATTATATGTGCCGGATAGGCGCATTTCATACTGGAGGCCTTCCGTGAGCCAGAGCGTCTTGGTGAAACTTATCCGCTTCTGGGAAGCGTTGAAGGAGAACTGCGAGCCGTCCACGTCCACGTCATCGAGGTCGAGCTGCGTGAAACTACCTTTCTTGGCAAGCGCGATGCGCGGTTCGCTCAAGGAGAGATAGAAATGGACGCCGGAATAATCGACTTGGTTCTGGGCGTCCTGCCCGACCGTACCGGCGGGAACGACACTCTTGGACTCCAGGGCCCACACTCCGTAGATGGATCCCGTGAGATCTCCAGTATGACTGACTCTATTCACCCCGCAGGATGTAAGCAGGGCCATGCAGGCTATAACAGCCACAATCAACATTCTTCTTATCATAGTAGTTTCGTTTAGTACTTTCTTTCATTGGCCGGCAAAAAAGGATGTCTAAGGCCGGTTTGATGTTATCTAGATTTGTTCCGATGAGTTCGTTGGTGCCTATGGTAGAGGTGCTCGATGCGACCTATGTTGAACGAAGGCGAGCGGCGGATGATGCCGTGCACCTCGTGAGCTCAAACCTCATAGCTCTCAACAAACCTCAAAGCTTTTACCACTCGCTCAGTATGGAAAGAGAGTTGGTCATAAGTCTTGTAGGCCCGCAATTGGCTTATAGCCGCAGGAGCATCCAAGATGTCACTTTCATACAAGTTCACCGTTGTAAAAACATTGTCATTGGCCACAGGTCCAAAAACCAAGTCATAATCATGCTTGACGGTGCCCTCTTTTCTGCAATCGACCACAAAGTTAAGCCATGACTCATCCACCCCATGAAACTCACGGATCCTCAATGCATCATCGCTCAATAAAGCATCGTCAATCTCATATACCGACACAACAGCCCTTGTAGCCTTGGCTCTGTCTTTTTTAATCATCGCCCAGTGTTCGGCTTGCTCTGCAAGGGTTGTGGTATAGAAACCCCTGCCAAAGTCGGTCCTTTCCCGACCATAACGAAGCGAAGGCTTACGAACCTCAACGATAGAACCATGAAACAGCCTCATTTTCTCTTCCTCCTATGCATAAAACGGTCCAACTCATCCAACACATATCCAGTACCCTGAGTGTGAAGCAGGTCGTAATGATCGATTAAAAACTCATCGGCATCGTATTCCTTAAAAATGGCATAGGCTTGCAAACCACTAATGCCTTTGCTGATGGCGTATTTTTCCAACATGTAAGTAAAGAATTCAAATGCAGGTTTTGAGACTTCAAACACAACTCGTTTCCGCTCACGTTCAAATTCATCATAGAGGGCCTCAGAGCTAAGGTACCACCATTTGGCGCCTTCATCGTACAGTTCCTTATAAAGAGGATTGGAATAAATATAAACCAAGGCCTCGTCAAGTGTAATATGCCTTCTGCTTGACACATACTCAGCCAATCTCGAAATCTTGACCGGAACTATGTTTTCTTCATATACGCCCATGTTCTATTTAGAGTTATTTCGTACTAGGTACAATGCAAAGATATAACTATTCTTCAAATAATCCATCCTTTTACTTGACCGCATCCTCGACACCGCAAAGGACTTTACTCTCGTTGTCGCTTTGCGTCATCGCGAGGAACAAAGCGATCCATTTTGACTGATCAAACGAAAACTTTACCTCCTTGACGGCAGTCCCAAATTGAGGCTATATATACGCCATCGTTTTCAATAAAATAATACAGCTTATAAGTTAACAACCACATAACGATACGAACGGATATGGGCAAATTGGTAAATGTCGTCAAGTTCGTCCGACGCCCTTCTTAGCCAATGGATGTCATACATCATATCGTTCACAGACTGAAGAATGACTTACAAAACGCCCATTTTGGTAATCAACTTCAGATTCCTGAAGCACCGACTCCATCTGCTCGTGGGTATAAGCACACGGCAAAAGCGTCCCACTGAGGATAGCTACTGCTTCGGCAAGCAGCTCCTCACTCTCCGTTTGTGACACAAGCAGCGATGCCCGCTGGCGTAAAGCCACAAGCACATCGTAATTCCGTGGATGAGATTTTTCTTGAATTGTTTCCATTAATAATTTATTGTTCTGCAAAGATACACACATTATTTGATATATGCAACATGCGGCGGCTAGTTTCAGTTACCCATAGTAAACGTTGACTGCCGCCGATATATATACTTACTATTACAACCCCATCAAAATCTCAACAATCCTCTCGGCTGTATGGCCGTCCCACAATGGCGGGATGCTGCCTTTCTTCCATTGGCCGGCGAAGAGGGTGTCTAAGGCGGGTTTGATGTTATCAGGATTCGTACCGATGAGTTCGTTGGTGCCAATGGTGCAGGTCTCGGGGCGTTCCGTGTTGTCGCGCAGAGTGATGCAGGGCACACCCATCACCGTAGTCTCCTCGGTGATGCCGCCGCTATCGGTAACCACGGCCTTGGCACGCTCCACCAGATAGTTGAACTCGAGGTAGCCCATGGGCTCCACGATATGGAGGTTGTCGGCATGGATGCCCAGTTCATGGAAGATCTTCGCCGTGCGCGGGTGAATGGGGAACACGATGGGCAAGCCATGCACGTTGGTGACGATTTCGTTCATCAGCCTTTTCAACTTCTCAGCCTCGTCCACATTGGCGGGACGATGCATAGTAAGGGCCAGATATTGCTGAGGTTGCAGGCCCAACTCATCATAAACGGCAGGCTTGACAAACCTAGAGCGGTTGGCCAGCAAGGTATCGATCATCACGTTGCCGACAAAAAACAGGTTCTTCTCCTCCACCCCGAAACGACGCAGGTTGGTGTTGGCCACCTCCGATGTGGTGAAGAAATAATCCGCCAGGCTGTCGGTCACCATACGGTTAATCTCCTCGGGCATAGTAAGGTCCCATGAGCGGATACCCGCCTCAACATGTGCCACTTTTGTGCACAGCTTCTTCGCCACGATGGAGCAGGCCATAGTGGAGGTGACGTCGCCCACCACTAAAACGAGGTCGGTGGGGTGCGTCATCAAATCCTTCTCGAAGGCCACCATGATGGCGGCTGTCTGTTCGGCTTGGGTGCCGCCGCCACAGCCCAGGTTGACATCGGGTTGCGGAATGTTGAGCTCCTCAAAAAACGTCTCGCTCATCTGGCGGTCGTAGTGTTGACCTGTGTGAACGAGACGATAATGAATGTCTTTGCCCTCCTTCTCCGCCTTCTGTATGGCGTGTATCAGGGGAGCAATCTTCATAAAGTTGGGGCGTGCGCCCGCAATAAGCGTAATATGTCGCATATCTATGGTTTATTATTACTTGTTTTCTACCTCCTCGATAATGCCGTCAAACAAGTCAAGCACCTCTTTCAACACTTGTTTACTTCGTTCTTGCGAAGAAGCACCGCGTTGGGTGTGACTTTTCACATAATCGCGGATGGCTTGTGGGTCTCTTGACTTAAACTCTATGCCCATCTCTTGCATCACCTCGTCGACTGTTAGGAAGACCTCACTGGGGAAGAAGCTGACCGCGGGCACGCCAAGCAAAGCCGCCTCTCGGGCAAAGGTGCCTGCACCCGTCAGCATGGCTTTGGTGTAATAGCACACATCGAGACCACGCAATGGCCCAGCGGGATACCAAACATTGGGATAGCCTTCGGCATACTTCTTCTCTTCTTCATATCGTGGCAGGAACAGGATGTTTTCATCCTTAAGCACCTCAAACAGCTGCGGCACAATGGTCGTGCTGTCCTTTGGCACGTAAGAAGCCTTCAAATTCTCAGGGCGAATGGTAATGAAATCCTTGAATGGAAGTTGATCCAGGAAATGTTCATCGGGGACATAATCGGCAATATAAATGTCTTCCTTAAAGCCATGGAATGTTTTTATTTGCGAGTCTTTGATCCTAAACTTGCGCTTATTATTTTCAAAAGCAAAATACTGAGGAAAAACAAAATATGATGTTGTAATGTATGACAAAAACTTATTAGATATATTGTTGTCAGTAAATGCGATAGATTTTTTTCTTCTTAAAAAAGCCACTGTTGAAGCATAATTACCTCCTATTGACAAGGCAATATCAAAACGAGGCACTTCTCTTAGCAAAGAAATGAGTCTACTTGTAAACCCAAACGCTTTTTTTAAACGGCTCTTTCCTTTATGATCTCCGATAACGCTAAAAGCAACACCGTTTTTTTTTAGCAATGGTATTGTTTCTGAAAAATCGCGTGCGGTGATGATCAAATCATGGTTTTGCTCCAAATGCTTTACAATAGGCATTAAAACATTCACTTGGGGAGTGTTGGTAATATCAATCCAAATCTTCATATTTATATAACTATTTATTCTCGTTAAAATACCTAATTACCTTAGCTGGGACGCCAACTGCCACACAATAAGGCGGTATATCCTTTGTAACCACAGAGCCAGCACCAATAATGGCTCCTTCACCAATAGTAACCCCAGGCATTATAATACTCCCAATACCAATATGGACATTATCTTTGATGATTACCCGCTCTTCCTTAAAAGGGAAAGACATAGCATCGTCCCCAACGGAATACTTTGTCAAATCGCGTTGGTGACACAAAACAACGACTCTAGTGGTAATTGCAACATTTTTACCTATAGTGATTAGTTCAGGATTATGATCGTCTAGAATTACATTTCTAGAAATACGGGTACCCTTCCCAATTTTCACTCCTCTTAATCGGTGAAAAAAAACTGTCACAAAATAAGGGAATGTGAACATTGTCACTATTGACAACGAATGTGTCCAAATCCCTTTCAATATGGAGCCAATAGTTCTGTGATTGTTTGCCATTTTTATCTATTTTGGAAACGGTTAATCCTTTCATCAACGATGCGACCTTCTTTGAAATTCATTGCCTTCAGCAAAACCTCACCCGGCTTATCTTCAATAAACTCATCCGCAAAGCGCGCAAAGACTTTACTTAGGCTTTCGGTGGCTGATTTCCAGAAAAGCGATGGTGTATGGTCCACAACATAATGAGTGATGCCGTCGACCACATAAATGGGGTCTGCAATGGTGGTTGGAATGCTTGACTCGATGCCACCGTTTCGGTCGCAACTTATGTCGATGATAAGCGCATTCTTTTTCATCCGTTTTAGGTCATCCCTGTATATGATATGATCCTTCCGCGAGGTATCCCAAAGAATAGCGTTTACCACCACATCAAATTGAGGCAATTCCTTTCTGAAGAGGCTTTCTGTCTTGCGGTCATATAATGTCACATCAGCACCCATATAATTCAATGTCTTCACGGCGCCTTTCGCCGTATTGCCACGACCGAGGACGGCCGCTTTGGTATGGTAAGGGAAGATGCCATGGCACATATAGGCATGAAACACGGCTGCCTCGCCCGCAATCTCGTTGTTGCGCCAGAAGGAATGGCGGCCTTCCTCATACATATCTTCCCATGCATAAGAAGTAAGCCGATGGGCGATAATCTTATCCGTGATATCACTATTTTGCACTGCATGCACCCAGCCAAAGATGGTTTGGCCGTTGAGTTGTTCCAGATACTCTGCATCGCCGATCTTGGGATCGCAGATGACGTCTTTGGACAGGATTTCGCTTCGCGTACCGACTTTTACACCCCGTTTGATATAATCCTCATCCGTAAAGCCCAGCACGTCGCCGTAGCCCGTTTCGATGAAGATCATCTCTGGATGTTTGATATATTGGATGTCATTAGGAACCAACGCCCTGCGGCGTTCGTTTTCTTTGTGGGAAATGGGGAGACCGATGGTTTTCATTTTATGTTTGGATTATGTTTCTAATAATACCAGCTTACGGTTTTTGCATAGAATTGCTTGAGTTAAATTTTCCAAAGCTGCACTTCATTCAAATATTGCTCTTGGACTTCAGCCATCTTGACGTTCTCTTTTTTGCTAACTTTGGAATAAAAATACTCATTCGAGAGAATGGCGGTCACAAAGTCTTTAATCTCATATCGCAAGCCATCACCTGCGAAAGTATGGAAAAACTTTTTATTCTGGTTTTGATCCTCAAAACGCAGTTCAAAGTAATCCGTCTTCCACCAAGGTGCAGGCACGTATGCATAGCCTTGCGTCCCAGCAACAATCAGATTACCCTCGGTCTTTACGCCCAAACCCACTTGAAAAGAGGCAACCGATGAAGGGTATCTAAAAACTGCTTTGGTGAACATGTCCACCTCATTTTTCATCTTTGAATAAAAATTGATGTTTTCATAGTCGGTTCCTAACAACTTGAAAATAGGCAGCAAGGGAAAACAAGCATTCTCGTTCATACTACCGCCAAAGTATTTCTTATTCAGTTTTTCAGAAGATTCATCAGTAAGTGTTGTCACAGAAGCATTCACCTCCACAATTTCGCCAATGGCACCAGATTTAAGCAATGACACCAAATGCACGAAAGCGGGACAATAAGCTGTCTTCAACGCCACCATCAAAACACGTTTCTTTGATTCAGCCAAATCATACAATTCTTCAGCTTGTGCCTTGCCAAACACAAATGGTGTTTCACACAGCACGTGTTTTTCAGCATCCAAAGCGTGTTTTACATAATCGTAGTGAGTGTAGTGAGGCGAGGCAACATAAACAGCATCACATAATTCATACAATTCGTTTTCCGACTCAGCCTGCTGCAACTCATATTTATTACAGAAAGCTTTGCATTCTTCCTTGTTCGGATTATAGGCAACCACAACAACATTGCTGTTCACAAATTTCGATTCAGGAACGAAGCGGTTGGCAATACTACCCGTTCCAATCATGCCCATCCTCACCATCGGACGTTCCTCACGCAGTTGGGTACTACTGATGCCTTGGGTACGGGGCAGATACACCACTTCACAAAACTCTTTCAAATAATCAAAATATCCTTCCCAATCTGAACCGATGGCAAAAACATCCACTCCATACTTTTGTATATCATCAATTTTTTGCCCCTTGTATTCCTCGATAATTATTTGGTCGGCAAGACCTGTGGCTTTTACAGCCTCTATGCGGTCCATTACATTGTTGCAGGTACTCATCTTGCCACGCTCCAAATCAAAATTGTCAGTAGTTACACCAACAATCAGATAATCACCTAGTGCTTTGGCTCGTTCTAAAAGACGTTGATGGCCATAGTGAAACAAATCAAATGTTCCGTATGTGATAACTTTTTTCACGTTTATTTTACATGCTTATTTAATATGAGACGATTCTGTCATTTCCAAAAACATCTCATATATGACGTTTGTTTCGGCTTTTGTTGTTCTACTGGTGGCAATTGCATATAATCGCCATATTGTTCTCGTAAAACTTCATCATATCCTATCATCATTTTCAAATCGTGTCCTTCAAAGGATGCAGGTATTGTTTTCTCGAAACAAGCCAGCCTGTGGTATTCTTTCATTCCATAACGCAAAAAAGAATAGCTGAAATAATGATCCGTACTACCGTATGGTATTTGTTTTGCCATTTTGTCTACTTGGCCAATCATGTCACCCATAAGAAGATACGAAAACCTGACTATGTTTTTAATAAACCCCCAAAAACCCCGACATTCGAATGGGTTTCTTCTTGCTGACCTTTGTTTAAAAGACCTTTTTAACAATGGAATTATCTCATTCACCTTTTTCTCAACAGCATCTTTATCGTCAGATGCACCATCTAACGGGAAAACATCTATCCACACTCCTGTTTTTCTTGAGCACCACGGCAGTTTTGTCTTGACAAGTGTATCCTTCATATCACAAACTCTTCCAAAAGCTATTTGAGTTGTTTTATCCCCAGATGCTCGAGAAATTGCGACATATCCATTATTACTTTTATAGGTTTTCATAAACCTTTCATAATCTGGTCTTGGCATGACAATATCAACATCATCATCCCATGGAATAAAGCCATGGTGTCGAACGGCACCTATTAACGAGCCGCCAGCTAACGAGTATACAATTTCATTTCTATCACAAAAATCATGCACATCGCACAATATTTTCAAACTAAAGTCTTTTAACTCCTGTAAAGTCATCTCTTTCATGATAAAAATTCCATTAAATAATCAATAGTATTACACATCTTTTCATACATTGTTCCATCGATACTCCATCCAAGGCCTTCCAACTTGCTTGTAGAAAAGGTCGCTTTTTTAACAAAATTGTATCCTTTTTTTTCAACATCAGACGGAATATCAACGACGACTTTTCTTCCTACAATCTTCGCAATCATTTCCGCCAATTCTTTGATCGTGATAGTTGATTTTTCATCAGCAATATTATATGCTTCATTCTTTTCTCCTTTTAATAAAACAAACATTATCCCAGAAACAACATCAACAACATAGCACCATGATCGAAACTGTTCACCCGCACTTTTCATCACAATATCCTCATTCCGAATAATATTCCTAAGAAACTGTGCAAATACTCGAGAATCACTATCTGTAAAGCAGGGTCCATACGTATGACAAGGGCGCGCTATACTAACATTTATTTTGTATTGATGCGCATATGATATACACAAAGTCTCTGTTGCACGTTTTGCAGAAGTATAACAAGACCTCAAATCTAGCGGGTTTATATATCCACTATCTTCTTCTGTAAATGTCCGACCATCACCTTCTCCATATACATCGCCTGAAGAAATAAATAAGAACTTCTCTAACCCATGTTTATGCCCATATGACAAAAGGTTATCAGCACCATATAAATTAGTTTTCATAACCCCTACTGGGTTTGTACTATACAAGATTGGGTTAGCGCCACTTGCAGCGTCAATAATAAAATGAAAATTAATATTTGATAAAAGGGGTTGGGTCACATCATATTTAAGAAAATGAAAAAAAGGAGATCCCATAATATCAGAAAACAAAGAATGGATTCTTTGTTCGTTTCTTCCTGATGCATAAACATGATAATCTTGCCCATTTTTTTGCATTAACACATTCACTATACAAGAGCCAATAAGACCTGTTGCTCCTGTTACAAGAATATTCTTTCCAGACAACTTATCCCATGGTAAATCTTTGCGGGTAACCGCCCTAATATCATCTTGGTATTTTGACATAATCTACCATTTTATTTAAAAACACACAGATTGTTATTATTGCAATTGATAATAATGTGGCTAAAGCAATATTAGTCAAACTGCCTCCTGCAATTGATCTAATTGTTGTACGAAAGAACTGCTGCAGTACTAATATAGGCATTAAAGACTTTGAAACAGATGTAATTATTGTATTAGCCTTATTATAATAACTAGACAACAGGATTAACATCAATGTACCAACCAAAGCATTAATATAAAAAACCAACAAATTACATGGCCGGAGCAATCTCCCAAATAACAAAACCGCCAACGACACTTTGCCATTAAGAAGCGTTAACAGAACATTAATTCCTAGTAATACAACAACAATCAACCATTTACATTTGCAACCATCTACAAATGCCAAAATCTTATCTTTAAACCTAAACCCTATAATATAAAACGAAAATGCAACTGCACCCTGGCATAGCCACAATGGCAGTTTTACGAACAAAGACAAAGGTATTAATAACAATATCAATAAAAGAATGATGAACCTATACTTAGGATACTTTTGGAGAATGTCAGTTCCTAGCTTACTATAGAACAAAGCTATCAAAAACCATGTTACACCATTTGGCAAATCTCTTGTGAAAACAACACCTAAAAGAAAACACTTAAACATATTGTACCAAGTACGAAAAATTGTATCAGCTATAGAAAAACCACTTGGAGTCCATGTCCACAAACCAAGCTGATAAAACACACCTCCCAAAAACACATATAATACATTTGCCCCCAAGACATTAACAAACAACATCAGTATATACTTCTTCCATTGGACCTTACCCTTCCATTTATGGAACAATCCACTCACGAGAAAGAAAAAGGGCACATGAAATGAATAAATAAAAACTCGTTCAGCCGAATATGTTGAAAACAAATGTGCGAAAACCACAAGAAATACCGCAATTACTTTTGCAGTATCCAAGTAATGTATTCTTTTTTCTTCTAATGTTATTTCATCCATGATTCTGGTTCTGAATGAATTAATGCCTTGAAAAGATCAACATCTTGAGGTCTTGTCAACTTTAATCCATTCTTTTCTGACCCTTCAACAATGTGTTGGTCTCTAACGCCTGTCATCGCGACCAACATACAAGAAGCTACCGTATTTGTAATACCACTCTCCTTAGCTTTTTCATGTGCATGTATCAAAGTCCCTAAAGCATATGTATGAGGAGTTTGAGTCCGAACCAACCGTTCTCTCGGAATATCAATTTCAATTACTCTATCATCCACAAGTTCCATTATAGCTTCTTTACAAGCCAAACCTGTCACCGCGTATCCAAATTGTTTACAAACAGAAATATTCTGAGAAATAATACGAGAGTCCACTAATGGGCGAACCCCATCGTGAACTAAAACTATATCATTGTCTGAACATCCGACTTTTTTTAATCCTATTATCCCATTGTAAATTGATTCTTGATTGCTATCACCGCCATCAAAAACCCATTTCAATTTTGTGATATTATACTGGTTTGCATACGCTCTAAGTATTACATTCCAGCCTGGTAAACAAACAACAGCTATAGCATCTATTTCTGGATGAAATTGAAAAGATTGCATTGTGTACACAATCACAGGGCAATTATCAATACACATAAACTGTTTGGGAATATCTTGTCCCATTCGATTACCAATTCCTCCGGCGGTCAATAAAGCTATATTCATTTAATTGAAATTAATATTAAATCATTATTAAAGCACCTACATTGAATGAGTGTTTCATTTATGAATTCCATAAATCATAGGGGAAAGTCTTAATCAAGCCATCCCTCATATCATCAAGATTAGAGGGCAGGCTCATAGGATCAATCTTCATTGCATCCTCTACGGTACTTGCATATATATAGTTATTTCTTAATGTACTTTGATAATAATCCGAATACTTAAAATCTCTATCTGCTGCGCGGTCTCTAAGAAACACCGAAGGCACACCGTATGTTTCTGCTAGAATTATACCATGGAGGGAACCACTAATAACCAACCGTGCATTATAAATTCTATCAAGTACATTCTTATAATCGTCAGTTATCATGCTTACAATGTGCTCTTCCCCATATTCTTTCACATAAAAACTATTTTTTGAAAAGTGGGGAATCACAACAAAATCCGTTTTCATATGTAGATTATCAGTTGGTTGATAGATAAGGGGCATAAGAATAGCAGGGTCTCCGTAAACCTCTGGACACTTATGACCCAATTTGACCAGATAGTCTTTGGTCAATGGACCTCGTACCGCACGAATATCCAATCTACGTAAAGGATATGTTTGGAACAATCGCTCTCGTCGATAAAGGTTACGTAAAATGCCGCTCCCCCATACAGTAGCGTTTTGATATCCATATTGAAGAATCGACCCTACTGCGTACAAATGAGCGGTATTTCTCACCTTTGTTTCCAAAGATAAGCCTCGCCGTTGCAACATATACGAAACAATAATAGTTGATAGATTATCACCTAAGTTATATTTAAAATCGCCCCATGTTTCTTCTGTGCTTGAATCCCACCAATGAAGGTTAACTACGTTTTTTGAGGTAGGCATCGTTTTATTGCATAATATATAATCATTTCTATGCAACCAAAACCTAGTAATAGCATATAATTTCTTGACATTCATAATAAATAATACTTATTATAGCAGCCCCATCAACAACAAACAAGCAAAGGCCACAATCTGCAAGTCATAGGTTTCTAAAAAATCAAATAACACCTCTTTTTTGTAAATCCACAAAAGCCTCTATTAGTATGTCGTAATCATTCTCTATCAAACAGCCAATATGACCCACACGGAACACCGCGTCTTTCATACCACCGCCGTTCGGGCAAATCCATATTCCATACTCGTCTTTTAGTTTCAGGAAGATTTCATAAGCTGATTGAGTGGTAGGATGCAGTGGCGTTACGGCATTGCTCAGACTCTCACTAATTATTTCAAAAGGAAGGTCAAACTTTTTAATCTTATTACGGAAATAGTCAGCCAAACGTGCCGTACGCTCAATCTCAGCCTTGTCACCACCAGAAGCATCAATTTCTTTCAGCCGAGCATTGATCTGTCGAAGCACGCCAACAGCAGGTGTCCATGGAGTTTGACCTCTTTCTTGATTTTTTAGGGCCAGCTTCAAATCAAGATACTGACAGCAGCACTTCACCCTCTCTATTCGTTTCAAAGCTGAAGCTGCCAATGTCATAATGGCAATGCCTGGAGGGCATGCCAAGGCTTTCTGGCTACCTGTAATCATCACACCGACACCCAACGCTTCCATATCAAACGGGTCACAAAGGAACGAGCTTATGGCATCCACTATTAGGAAACAGCCATTACGTTTGCAGAAGTCGCTGACCATATCAATATCGTAATGCACACCTGTTGAGGTCTCATGCTTTTGCAACAAAAAGGCCGTATAACCCCCTCCTTCGTAAAAAGCAAGATGTTCGGGTTTTAGAGCCTTGCCATGTTCCAATTTGATTTCCGCAAACGGAATCTCATGAAGTGTCAATAGTTCTACAAAACGTTCGCCAAACGAACCGCCGTTGACGACCAAAGCCTTATCTTGCTTCGTCAAGCAGTTTATAATGGCAGCTTCCATGCCGCCAGAACCGGAGCAGGTAAGAAAAACCACACGGCTATCGTGGCTGGCATGGGTGAATTTTTTGACCAATTGCTCATTTTCAAGCATCAACTCCGAGAACTCCGAGGTTCTAAAATAGGGTACCTGTTCTGCTCCTATTGCCCGCACTGCATCACTTGACATCACTGGGCCTACTGTAAAGTTAAGCATAGTCATTTTCCCGTATTATTTCCAATATGCAACAAAGTGATGTCTTGGCACACGCTCCTCTTCTGGAGGAAGCGTCATATAATCACCATATTGACAAGTGAGATAAGTATCATAGCCTTTTATTACAGGAAAGTAATGGCCTTCAAACATGGCTTCATCATATCCATCAAAAGCCTTGGCATCGCACACCCAATAATCATCCCACAAACAGGCCAACAATCCTTTCCTTTTTGTCGATTGTTTATCATAATGCTTAAGAAAAGACTCTAACCTTTTGCCAATGAAATTAAAAGAGATTGGCAATAGCATCATCTTAGCCAGAAACCGTACCAAATTACGCTTCAAAGGGACTTCATCACTCCAGTAACACTCCTTTGTGTAAGCCATTTTCATGTAGACGCCTATCTTCTTTTTCATTTTTTCCCATTCCGAATCATTGTCAGGAAAACTATCAATAGGAAATACCGATATCCAAATTCCATGATAATTTAGGTTGGGGTTACGAAATTTAACAAGCGTTCTTTCATCAGTCAACCGAGAGTAACAAGACCTCCATCTTTTTTCTGTTTCTAAAGAAACCAGACGATATTTGCCTTTGTATGTCTTAATAAACCTATCGTAGTCTTCTCGTGGCATCAACAAATCAATGTCATCATCCCATGGAATAAAACCCTTATGCCGAACGGCTCCTATCAGAGTCCCTTCTCCTAAAGAGTAATTGAATCCGTTTTTTTTACAGTAATCATCCAAATATACCAATATATCAAGTTGTATCTTTCTTGATTCCTCAAATGTAACTTCTCTCATAATAGCATGTCGTTTTCCTATTTTTCAATATTATTCTTGCTTGTATTTCTTTAATCGATGATATAAATCTCCGACCAACTTTCGATGTTTTCTTTTGACATAAACAATAGGATCCGTAAAAACACGGGAGGCCTTTCTTAATTCATGATCAAATGGCAAATCCATATTAAAAAGTGACAAAACATTGTCTTCTGATAGACACACATGCTGAGTTTTATAATTCACACTTTGACTATCTATATTCAATTCCAACACACATCCATACCTCGAAACAGGATTCCAAACCTGCTTAATTGGTTCATTAATAGGGAAAGGGTAACCAACTATTTCTTTAACTCCTTTATATTTTTCAACAGACTCTGGATACCAAATAGGACGAGGTGGATACATATAAAAATCCGGGAAAAGGAAATTGCCCATACTGAAGCAAATGGGTTTTCCTTTGTATTCAACAAAAGGTTGTATTTGATGGGTATGTGTTCCAAAAACGGCATCCGCTCCTGCTTTAATCATTTTTCTAGCCATTGAAACACATTCCACCAAAGGCTCATATTGATACTCACGTCCCCAATGTGGAAGCACCACAACAACATCACATTTCCTTTTCGCTTCTTTGATATCCGTCTCTGCTTTATCAATGTCTAATGCATTCACACCATAGTTGTCCTTTCCAGCTAACTCAACATAACCCATATACTTCATTTCACTCATACAATATGCCAAAACAGCAACTTTCAAACCGTCTTTTTCAATTATTGCGGGTATAGATGCTTCTTCTACATTCATGCCTGCACCGCAATGTTTAACTCCATTTTTTTCCAAGATACTGATGGTATTTTTCAACCCGTCTTTCCCTAAATCACAAACATGATTATTGGCAAGAGAGACTACGTCTAACCCCATTTCTTTTACACGAAAAAAATCTTCATCACGTGCATATATTATATTCTGTCTACCTTTCTCTTTAACAGAATCGAAAGGCATATTTGTTCCAATAGCAGCCTCTAAAGTTCCTATTCGAAAGTCAAAAGAATTCAAATAATCCAATAGTTCAGAGGAGATATAATTGTCTTGATAAGGAAGAACGCCACCAGGCATTATATCTCCACAAAAAAGAAGATTCATTATTATAATAGTTACAAATTCAATTATTTGTAATTAATGGTTATTTAATGATCGACCCAACTCTATTAATGGCCACAAATCTTCACTGTTTTTTTCAAACCTCGTTTAACACTACTTAGGGCATATTCATATCCAACGTATGGCAAAAAACGCAACCAAAGCTTTTGCCAACCCATAATCAGCCTAACGCTGACAGGAAGAACAAATACGTCCAATTTATTTTTGTCGTCAAGTTTGACATAATCGGTTTGGCTTGACATCCATCTATTGCCAATCTTGACAGTCACCATTTCGCCAATCCTTGCAAGTGGCTTCCAAATCTTTAAAGTCGTTCGTTCCACAAAAGGATACCCATCCGTAATTGGCAGATCTTGCACAGCAATTGGTTCCTCAGGATAGTATGTGCTACGAGGCTTGACAATCAACCGATCGGGAAAGAAGAAATTACCCATGCTGTATGCCGTAACAGAATTCTGTCGCCTAACAACAGGTTGAATGCGATGTGTGTGCCCACCAAAAATCATATCGGCTCCTGCATCCAACATTTTTTCCGCCAGCCGATAAACATGGCGTGTCGTAATGAAGGTGTGTTCTTTACCCCAGTGAGGGATAACTACAACAAAATCAAACTTTTGCTTATATTTTGAAATCTGTTCAACCACATAATCATCATTCATTGGATTGACACCCGGTTCGGTTTCTGTGGCAAAAGGACACCACCCCACTGTTTCTTCACGCCAATCGCAAAAGGCGATGAATGCAAACGACTTACCATCATGTTCAAACACCACAGGTTTGCTCGCCTCTTCAAGATTCCTACCCGCCCCGCAATGTTGAATTCCTAAATCGTCTAATAATTGTATGGTATGAACAGCTCCTTCCGGACCTAAATCAAAGAAATGATTATTAGCGAGACTCACAATGTTAATATCCAACTCAACTAAACGTTTTAAGTCAGTATCCATAGCATAAATGACATCGGCACGGCGCGCCATTTTTTCAGAATAAAACGAAGGTGTATTACCTATCGCCGTTTCCAGAGTCCCCACTCGAAGGTCTGCTCCATTCAGCATAGCCTTTACCTCTGCTGAAACAAATTCTACATCTGTCCCATTCAGCAAGCCTCCTGGCATGATGTCGCCGACTGCAATGATTGTCGTCATTTCTTCCTCTTTTATCTTATCTTGATTCTATCCTTCTCAAATGCCTTTTATTCAGATTCTTTCTCACCCTATAATCATTTTGCCCATCATCTCTGTTTTCCTTTTTCCAAGCATAATAACAATTGCGTATCTCTTCCCTCCAACCTTCTTTAATAAAATACTGCCCAGTCGTATCCCATCTGTCATTAACCTCAAGAACCACGGGGCCATCTTCCGTTATGGCGACATCCCATCCAGCCGCCCTGCAATACGGGAAAGCTTGTTGATATTTAATCAATTCTGATTTTATTCTATCCCAGTTCTCAATGACAACACCATTTAGTTGGATACCGTTATCTGGATGACATTCTATTGCATGTGAATTCCTCCATCCATCAAACCGCATTACATTATAAATTCGTCCCGTCTCCACATCTACAGCAGCTGATACATTACCTCCATCTCCTGCATTATCCACACATTTCCCATCACGACCAACCTTGATCCATGTTGCTATAACCTTTGCAGAACCATTAGGGTGTAAAGTCGTCATAAAACGCACCGTATTAACCGATGACGCATTAAACGCGGAAAACTGGCGGGTTTGGTGGACCAAACTTTCAAAAATCAAAGGGGTTTTATTCAAGATATTTGATAAAAGCATTTGTTCGCCATCAAATCGCACCAAAACCGCATCATTCTCTTTATAGATGATTTCCTTTACAACGAAGACATTAGCCCCATGCGAACCTTCCGGGTGCTTTACCACGCACTCTTTTACGCTTTTCTCTTTTAGTATCCTATACACATCTCTATAATCAGATGCTATTTCTTTGCTATTACAATATTTCCCGTCTGGCTGATAATAACAATACAACAGGGTTGTCCTAATCCCTGTGTTTTCAAGTACTTTATGGGTTAGGTATTTGTTGTAAGAAAGCACATAAAACTTGATCGGATTCAATATGTCAAGATAATGGCGTTCTTCACTGAAGCCTAGATATGATTTACGAAAAGAATCTGATTGTTTCTCAAATTCCATATTGTAATACTCACGAAGAGACAGTCCTTTCCTATTCCGTTGTCTAAGAACATCGAGCCACACCCAAACTTTTTTTGATGGCTGAACTGGGTAATGGATTAGCAAAGCGATTGTATTACAGATTTTCTTAATAGACTTCATCTCAATTATCTATTTACCATCAACAATTCAACTCTTAAAATCCTTTCTTAGAAGGTTTTTTATCTTTGTTTTCAACCCTCCATTCACCGTCTGCAATCCCGAAATCTCAGGATTATCGTTCCCTTCGATGAAGACAGGACCCTGCTCGGTAATGGCAATGTCCCATCCTATCAATCTGATGGAAGAGAGCCGGGCATGAAGCGCTTCGGCTTGTTGCACCGCTTCTTGGACGAACGGAAGCCTTACCTCCGAAAAAGGAATCAAAGTATCAGGGTGACAAATTGCACGTTTGGCCCCACCCTTTTTGCAAACGCCGTATTCCGACAACTGCCCCGTCAGCAAATCCACACCCACCGCCACGCCGCCAGCAGCCAGATTATCCACCACACTGCCGTGAGCGCCGAATCTGACTTCACCCGCCACCGAGACGGGTTTCCCCACATTCTTATCGATCACTGTCAAAATACGCAAGGTATTCACCGCTTTGTCATAAATGCGACTTATCTCTGGATGCTGCACAACCAAGGTCTGTACGACATACGGACGTTGGGAGAAATGGTTCATCAATATTGATTTGGCTTCCATCAACGTCTTTCCTGCGCCGTCAATTACCGCCTTGTCACCATCAACCACCAAGCGAAAGACACCGCCACCGCATTGGCCATCCAAAGGCTTGCAGAAATAAGCACCTTGGGTTCCCAACAGCTGCTCGGCAACACGCTCCGCTTCCGCAGCGGTCTTTACCACTGCAACGGTATGTGGCGTGTCAAAACCCCATTCCGTCAACAACGTGGCAAAAAGCGCCTTGTCTCTCAAGATGCAGGTATAATCATAATCGGTAAGGACCGTGTTGAGCATGGCGCATTTCCACAAAAACCAGCTATCGTCCAGGTAGTCGTTACGGTTACGCAGCCCTTTCACGTCAAAACCGTATGAGAAATAGTAACGCTCAATGTTGCCATACCGCATAATATGTCCCAACAACTCCAACGCAATCCGCAATCTGCTCTTATGAGGCAGCTCCGGATAATAGGATTCTGAACGAACAAAGCCCGATGACAATAACTTGAACGGCAACGTAACGCGTCGCTTCATCAAAGAGGCTTGCCGAGCAAGCTTAACCAAAGGATAATACTTGGCGTTCATTGCTTAAACTCGTATTCACTCACGCAATAGTCCTCCTTACCCGATGGCAAGGTGGGGATCTCATCCACAAACTCCAAACCAACCTTTGAATCGACAAAGTGATCTTGACAATTCGTGATGACATAATCGAACTGGCGCTTCTCCTCCCCAGGATCTTTCAGCTTCAACAACACCTTGATGTCGCCTTCCTTATCCTGACGGAACTGGAAACGGTCAATCTTGTTATACACCTCGATGCTGGCTGGATTATGATAATCCTTATCAGGGTACAACATGAAAGGCAGCATGGTCGGCGAAAGCGGCACGCCTTGTTTATTGTAAAGCAATTTGCCTGCACGGCCCATCACTTGCCCCAGCACTCTCGACGCTCGGCCGCAGGCACATTTCTCAGGCTGGATGTATGCCATATCGCCCACGTGGTAACGCAAGAAGGGGAAAGCGTAGTTGCCCAGATCGGTAGCACAAACGTATCCCGTTTGGCCATCAGGCAAGACATTCCCTTCCTTATCCGTGATTTCCACCACGCAACGTTCTTCAGAGAGATGCAAGCCCTGCTGCAAGAGGCATTCATGTGCATCCACGCCACCATCACCCGCTCCATACTCATCATATACTTTGCAACTGAACACCCGTTCAAGTACGTTCCTGTATTCTGGCATCAAGATTTCACCTGTGGTAAGTATCACTTTTAATGGCAATACTGGCAAGCCGTTCTTCTCAATATAACGGGCGAAGATAACCATCGATGAGGCATAGCCGCGCATCGCCTTCGGCTTATACTGCATATAAGCCTCATAATGTTGTTGCATGGCCTCATCCGACACATCAGCGCTACTCCGCTTCAGGTTACGCATGATCACTTTGTCAAAAATGTCTTTGGCGGAAACGCCCACAGTCTTCTTCACCAAGGAATTACCCCCCAGCGTCAACATTTTGTCTCCAAGATGGTAGCCATACCATTCCCAGGCGCGAAACGACGAGGCCCAAGCCATGTTCCATGTTTGGACATCTTTTTTGAACTTTAACGGAGTGCCTGTACTGCCCCCCGTAGAGCCGTTCTGCGCTTTCAGCTCAGCGATGTTGTCAGCCACCAATTCATCATAATGCTCACGCACCATTTGCTTGGTCAGTACCGGAAGTTTTTGCAAATCCTGACGTGTCTGAATATCGTCCGGCCTCAATCCCAAAGTGTCAAACAAATTCCGATAATAAGGCACATGGTCATAGCAATGTTTAATCAAAGCCTGCAGGCGCTGATTTTGCAATTGGATTAATTGCTCTTCCGAATAAAGCTCCGCCTTTTGCATCAGCTTCCATTCCTTGGAAACACCTCGCGAGGTAAGGGCATCTGCCACGGGCAGAAAGATATGTTTATCAATATAGCTATAGACGCTCATCTTATTGATAGATACTGAAATACTTCTCTCTATTGTTTTCCCATGAATAGGATCTCAAATCCTCATGGGCATTCCGAATCATTTCCTTAGTCTTCTCTTGGTTCTCAATCGACTCAATCATCTTATCTGCCATTTCATTAGCATTGTCTGACGAAAACAGCAGCCCGTTAATACCATCTTGAATCATATAAGGCACACCGCCCACCCTACTTGAGATAACTAAAAGGCCAGCATTGAATCCTTCCAATAGCGACACGGGCATGTTGTCGGTCAAAGGTGACGAAAGCATCACATCCGCCTTATCCAAATAATCATATACCACCTCATTGGGAACCACACCGACAAAATTCACATCATCAATCTTTTGCTCGCAGACAAAGGCTTCCAATTCGGAACGAAGCGGGCCGCCTCCCAATAGTGTCAGAGTAGCTTGAGGAAATCTTTGCTTGACAATCAGGAAAGCCTTTAATGTGCAGAGCATATTATAAGTAGGCGTAAAGGAACGGATGCTGATGAAGTTGGGAAGAATAGATGCGCGGTCACGATATACACCTTCTCTTAATTCAATAATATTAGGGACGATGACGCAAGGAATATCATATTGGCAGAAAACCTCGCACAAAAAACCAGATAGAACAATATTGGTGTCAGTCTGCCCTAGATACTTTTTCACCAACCTAGTGTGTTTTCTGAAAAATGACTTGGCACCGCCACCATGATAGGTCAATACGATTTTCTTACCCAACTTCTTTCCCACCTTAATTCCAATCACAGCTGGCACAAACCCCCACCTCGAACAAGCATGAATATGTAATACATCGTAGTTCTTTGCAACTTTACAAATCCGAGTAAGAGCTTT
This sequence comes from Candidatus Alcium sp. F082, assembly GCA_001543395.1. Classification (GTDB taxonomy): domain Bacteria; phylum Bacteroidota; class Bacteroidia; order Bacteroidales; family F082; genus Limimorpha. The sequence continues at coordinate 41,911 of LPNG01000005.1, forward strand.
GATGCGGGTCAACACTGTTCCTTTCAAACTGCAAATGCCAATTGGATAGCCTTCCTTTCGCAACAAGTCTGAAAGGATATCCACTTGCGTAGAAATCCCCCCAGATCCAGATTTGTAATTAGCGACGAACAGTATTGCCTTATTCAATTCTTTACTATTCATTACAGGATTTCTCAACTTCTTTCCTAAGCTTTATCACTTTCGCAGGATTACCGGCAACCACAGCCCAATCTGGGACATCTTTAGTTACTACCGACCCAGCCCCAATTATAGCCCCATGGCCAATCCGTCTACATCCGGGCAACACGATCACCCTTGCACCAATCCACACATCTCCTGCGATATGCAACGGGGTCTTATCTCCACTTCCTTGATGTCCCATCGGAACATCAGTTAGCTCATATCCATGACTTCCACCCAAAAACAACACATCCTCTCCCATCATGAGATAGTCATCAATGACAACTACCCGATTCAAAGATTTGAAGTTTTTGCCAAGGCCCACTTCACTCCCAACGGTAAAATCAGAACCTTTCCCGAAATAGGCGCGTTGCTCAACATTTAGCTTTTCTGCTCTATGAGCATCATCATGCTGAAACAAATGCCGACAAACAAATGCACGCAGTTTTTTTGACACTTTTCCTAATACAGGAGTGGTAGATTTTGGCAAAAACTGAGCAAACGTATAATATAGCAATTGATATAGCTTTTTCATAATACCGAACGACCAATTAAACTCCTTATTCTATTCCCGGTTTGCTTGACATTTATAAAACGCCACGGCTACCCAATTTGAAATATGCCCAACCCAGTTGCATCAGTACCACGACCACATACCAAAGCTTAACCCATCTATAACTCTTGGGTGTTAATTCAGAGATACCATAAGCAGCCATGATTAACAAGCCGGGAATACCTAGTAACAGAAACCGTTCAGAATTGGCAAAACCACTCAAAGATATTACCAACAAATAGCCAATCGTAAACGAACCTACCAAAGACAAATCCCTCCAATTCTTTTTGGTGAATATGGCAGAAAACAAACCTATCAACACGAAAACACCCATAAAGTTTCGAACGAAATTGCCGCCATGAACAACCAACTGATTATATTGCCCTGTGTCTACCATAGTCGTGAAAGGCAACACAAACACCATTGGTGCCATGACCGACCCAGTAGCATATTTTGCCCAAAGATTACCCCTTGCGGTCTGTTCGTAGCGGCGCAACTCTTGGTTCGTTTGTCGGTTTTGCAATAGCACCTCAACCTCATTCACAATGGTCGATCCGCCCAACACCCCCACAGCGACAATGGTCCACAAGGCCACCCTCCATCTTCTCGCCTTCGTGGTCACCTTTGACGAGCTAAACAATAAAGCCGTCAAAAACGCTAATGCCGCCACCGCGCCCAACGCCGTCCTAAAGAAAAATAAACTGATGCACAGTAATATGGGAACCGCCACATTGCCGAACCTTACCCTCTCGCTCCTCAAAACAAAATCAGCACGCTCCAAGAAAGCTATAGTCAAAAAAACCATCTCCGTTTCTTTCAGATGCAAACCACAATAAATGTATAAATTAGGCATAAAAGCACAAAAAACCGCCGCCATACGGCCAACGCCGTCGCCTAAATTTCGGCAGCATAATCTATACAACAACACACACGTATAGGCGCTCAAGATAGCCTTAATTACACGTGTCAAAAAAATATTTGGACCTATAATCTTATACAGCAGTGTCAAATAAAGAGGATAACCCGAATCCGAGTAACCCGTCCTGCTATAAAACAAATAGCGCATTATCTGACTCCAATCCATACTAGCCAACCACTTAGCTTCTTCATGATAGCCCAAGGAATCGGCTGCGCCATACTCAAAAGGTTGTCCTGTTTGTTCTGTATAGAAAAAATACGAGAAAACAACCCAAAACAATCTAACCATCAAGGCTCCAAAAAACAACCTTTTCTCGAACGTTTTACACGAAGAGAGCGATCGCCATTCCTTGCTACACTGATTAGCCAGCAAAAAGAACATGGAAATTTCCGCAAGTCCTATCACCATGAAATACCAAGGGATGGCATAACGCATATACAAAAGGCTCACCAACACTAGTGAAACAATATACAATGCTATGCCTTTATTGGCTATCCTTAAAGGAAAGTAAGAAATCATACTATAACCTAACAGTTTGTTATCCGAGTAATTTTCTTTTCAATTTTATCAATTTAATTCTATTCTTTAAACCCAAGGCTCGTAACACTTCATTTTTCCATTTTTTAGTACCCTTCTGATTGGACCATGACCCCAATCCTTTCGATTCACAATAAGTATTTACAGTTCGATAATACTCACCCGTCGTCTGTCTCGGACAAAAACACTCGACCGGAAAAACATGTAAATCTTTATAATTCTGTTCCATCCCATTCTGAACAAAGCCATGCTTACGCATAACTGAAGAGACGAAACTTACATTCGTCGTCAAATCACATGTTCCATCTTGCTTAATAAAACGTCTATTATCATAAGCCTCCAATTGTTCATTTACCCATTCTCCTTTAGGAACACTAGCTATAACGCCCATCATTAAAGGCATATGCTTACTACCTTCAAAACCAGCAAAAGCATCCCAATGAAGAAGGTCGTCAAATGGTTTATACACGAGAAAATCCACATCCAAATAAACACCCCCTTCATGATATAAAGCCCACAAGCGTACATAATCACTTACAAAAGCGTATTTATGCGCCTCATACGCTTCTTTTGTGTAAGGGACAATATTGACATCAAAACTATCTTCATCCCATAACTTGTACTCATAATCAGGCATATGATGATGCCATGATTCAATGCATTTTAATGCTAATTCTGGCATCGGTCCATGCCCAAACCAACAGTAATGTATGATTTTCGGAATCATTATTTTAGTTCTTGAGATGTAAAATAAAACAAAGCAACCTAGGGGAGACATTCGCCCAAGCAATCTTTCTCTTCCCCGTTTGGTTGGCCTGATAGGTCGACAAGGGGAAGATGTTCTTCTCCACCAACGCTGTCATCACCTCTTTTCTTTTGTCGTAATAGTTGGCAGCGACATAACTGATGATGGAAATCACCGTTTGGGCGATCATTCCCTCGAACCACCGTTTATCCACAACCTGTTGCATTTGAGCTTTTAAGGAATCGACCAACAGCAATTTATCGGCAAGCACCTTCCTTTTCTTTGCCTCGTCAACACTCTGGGTAATGGAGCCTTCGCGAAACAAATAGTTATACACCATCATATCTGTCGAAGCAACCCTTTGAGCCTTGATGAGTATACGAGGTGTCCATTCCGTATCTTCAAAATACACGCCTTCCTTAAACATATAGTCAGTCAGCAGTTCGCGCCGAACAATAAATTGGCAGGCATAACAGGCAGGGCCAAGACGCTCGTTCAGAAAGGTATGTCCATCACATACCTCACTGGAATAATTCACCCAGCGTTTCGGATCTTTGTTGGGTTCAATCTCCTCATATCGCTCATTCACGTTCTTATAGTTGAAGCGCAACACATCCAAACGGTCTGCCTCCATCTTTTCAACCAATGCTTTCAACACATTGGGCTCCAAAAAATCATCAGAATCAACGAACTGGACATATTGTCCCCTCGCCACTTCAATCCCACTATTACGCGCAGCGCTCAAGCCTCCATTTTCACGATGAACAACCTTTACATTGGCATAATGAGAAGCATACTCATCGCAAATCTCTCCACAACGGTCAGGAGAACCATCGTCAACAAGGATGATTTCGTAATCCTCCGATGGCAAATCCTGATTCAAAAGACTATCCACACACTTGTGGAGGTATTTTTCCACATTATAGACGGGTACTATTGCACTCAACTTTAGTTCCATCACCGTAATACTTTCTTACTCTTCTCCATTTTAAAAACACATCGCTCCACGAACCGCACCATCTTATAGGCCCATGGGTGACGATGGATACGGCGCATCAAAACAATATCGTTAGCATAACGATCATAGTCTCGTAGATAAACAGATGGGATCAGTTTCTCAAGTACAGTTCTTCGTTCTTTTCTAATCTTTTCTTTGTTCTCACTGTTTTCACTAATTCCCGACATATCAAACAAAGTCACATCAATGTCAACATACCGGGGCTTCTCTCCACCAAGCACAATTGCTTGCATATACCATTCCCAGTCGGAAACAATCTTTAGACTTTCGTCGTAATAACCATATTTCTCGAACAAATCACGACGAATATAGGCGGGGTCGTGATTCAAAGTACCTGTATACATCCCCAACATGGTAATCTCTTGTCCGGCAAAACACTTATCCACCATCCGATGTCCGTCGGGGAAACACTTCACCATATTGCCATAAAGTATAGAAGGACAATCCTCTTTCTCAAGGGATTCAAGCATACGCTCCGTCACATCATCAGCCGCCAAACAATCCGCTGAATTAAGAATCTGAATAAAGTCGCCCTTGGCCATCCGAATGCCTTTGTTCATGGCATTATAGATGCCCTTATCAGGTTCCGACACCCACTTCAAATGGGCAAACTCTGATTCCAGCTTCTTTATCACATCCGCACTACCATCGGTCGAGGCACCGTCAACGACGATATACTCAAACTCCTTGAAAGTTTGACTTGCCACACTCCGCATGGTCTTTTCTAGACCAGTGGCATTGTTACGGTTAATCGTGATGATGGAAAGGCGCATAATTATTGTTTTATAACACTTTCATACAACGTTTTATATTGTTCACAAACAATCTCGAAAGTATAGTTCTTCAACACTGTTTCCCGGCCTGCTTTTCCGAGTTGATTATTTACATTGTTATTAAGGCACCATAGGATACCGTTTGCCAAATCGGCGTTATCCTTCACCTTGGCTAAATATCCATTGGCCTTGTGTTCAATCATATCACTATTTCCACCGATGTCAAATCCTACAACAGGCGTGCCACACGAAAGGCTTTCCATGATGGCACAAGAAAGGTTTTCGGTCAACGATGGAACAACCATCACACTGGCAAGGTTATACAAAGACGCCAATTCCCGGGTATCATTCACATAACCTACATAGTGGATCGGGATGTTGACATCCATACTCAACTCGGACTCCGATGCGCCAAAGACTACCAACTCGAAATCGTCTTTATGCCCTTGCTGCTCCAACAACCGCAAAGCAGATAAAAGGTTTGCAAAACCTTTTATCTTGTCCGTAGCAGCATTCATCGCTCCGTATAAAACGAAAGGCTTAACAAACCTTTTCTCTTGGAAATATTGCCACCTATGCGATATTTCCTTTTCTTTGAGCGGACGAAACGCATTCACGTCCAAGCAATTCGGTATTACGGTCACGGGGAAGAGCCTCAAAAGGCCACTCTGCTTAGCGCAACCGCCTAGCCATCTACTCGGGCTGACGATGTGTAAGTTCAAGTTTTTATATATTCTCGCCTTATTTAGCCATACTTTGTGACTTAAGTCGTCAGCCTTGTCGGAATGCAGGAAAGGGCAGCAGCCACACTCTTGTTTATATCGCTCACATTCAAAGAAATAATGGCATATGCCACAAAAAGGCCAACTGTCGTGTAAAGTCCAAACAATGGGCTTATCCCTAGGCAGGTCCTTCAAATTCACAAAACGCAAGTTGATCCAATGAAGATGAAGGACATCATAATCCAATTTGCGCAAAGCGCCATGCAAGTCCGTCCCACGCAAATCAGAAAAAAAATGCAATTCACGCTCAGGATAACGACTCCATTGAAAACGCTGTATCTTGTTTTGACACTTGCAGCGTATCCAATCAAAAACCCTATAAAAAAAACCTTGCGGGATATAATCTTCTAATGGGATAACATTAGGATCACCGCTTTGTCTTTCTTTGACAAACATCTTACTATCCACACCAAGATCTCTCACACCTTTTTGTATGCGAAAAGCGGCTCGCGCAGCACCACCAGAAATATCTGACGTACACACAGAAAGAACTTTAAGCGCACGAAAAGTACTATGGTTGTTCATTCTCGTTTATTCTAGACAATTCGACAAGATGTGACAAAAAATCATGATCTTTAAGGAATGCTTGAATCTTCCCCCCTCGGGTGTAATCAATAACTTTATAATCGGCTCCAAGCGTATGTGCAAAAAGCATAGAATGGAATCTCATACAAAGAACGGCTCTAGCCGACCTGATTTTCTCAATCGTATTATCAACTGTTGAAAGAGAATTGTCGACCTCGACCTGGAAATCGCTTTCTAAATCACAAAAATATCTTTTTTTGAAATATCTGGCAAACTGCCTATCATCGTTTCCAACCCAAAAATTGTGCATACTATAAAGCACAACCTTATTGACACCATACCGTTTTGCAAGTAAAGTAATATAAAAAGCAAGTCTTTCTTCCCACCAATTAGTATCATGTTCATTAGAGTATTCTATTGGCATCTTCCTTAGAAAACAAGCTAGAACATTTTCCTTCATAGTTGTTTGAAAGGCCTCACTCCGCTCCTTAATAAATTTGATTGCGGGGTCTTCAACCTGTTTCACGTCTTTTTCTGGAAACCATTCCTTGAATAACTTTACAGAATCACTATCCCTAAGGGTAACCACGTCAGAAAGAGCCAAAATACACTGAATCTTGTTTTTATAGTTTTCAGTTCTTACGGGTCCAATACCACACCCATAAACGACGTTTTCATGTTTGTACAAATGAGAGACGGAGAATGAAACCAAAGGATATTTAAGATCATATAACCCCATTAATGGTCCACCTCCCATAATAACTTTCTCTGCAAATTTTGAATACCTTATTAGCTCTTTTGATTCTGATTTTATAATAGTCGCCCTAATACCCAGTTCTTGAAGAGTGCGATAAGTAATAAAAGGATAAATGCTTGCAACAACCAAATTATAACCCTTACTGGCGTAATCCTTTAAAACAGTTGCCAAGATGGCCTTGTCTCCAACTGTTTCTGTCCCATACCATCCAACTATTAGAACAAAATTATTAATGTCCGGCTTTGTACAAAACTTGGAATAAACTCCTATCATTTCCAAATTATCAGTAGAGACAAACTTCCTTACCATTTTTTCTTTTAGAATTGTCACCTCCTCTTTTATTGATTTTTGGAAATGGTAATGATAACAACTATCGCAGAATCGACCAACATACTTCTTATTTCTATGCCAAGTTAAAAAGAAACGCGAGGTTATGTTATTAGACAAAGCGTTTCCAACAGTTTTGCCTTTGACGGCACAATGGCCCACATCCAACTCTGGGCTAAGAACGATTCCTTCTTTATGGTAAGGGCAACCAATAGGCCTTGCATGGCCGGAAAGAAGCTCGAAATTCTTCCAGTATGATCTTCGATAATAGGCCGGTATTGACGAGTCGTTCATCAGCTTATGAAAAAACAATTGAAGCTCATATCTTTCATCATCTGTAAATGACTGAATTGCTTCGCACTCTTGATTATTTAACCTATCAATATACTCTGCAATGGCGAAATATATGTTCCAATTATGATTCCGAGCCATCTCAAACGTTTCATAAATCGAAGGAATGCTGTGCTTAGTAATGGTATATCCTAACGAAAATGGAATTTTATTATTAGAAACAAAGTCAACCACCTTCATCAATGAAACATAGTTGCCTTTCACACCACGATTCCTATCATGACATGATTCAACTCCATCCATAGATAGGACCAAACCAAAACCGATTCCTGCTTTTTTACACTTTTCATACAAATAAGTTATAATACTAATCGATCTTGAAGGGCTTACGCAATTCGTAATAGTACTAAGTGACTTCAGCCTAGGGAGACTTTCGACAAGCACATCCACAATCTCAAAAAAGTCTTTTCTTAACGACGGCTCTCCTCCTGTCAGGCCTACGTGTTCCACTTTTCTGAACAATCTGCGCGAAAGCGCTTTACGTAGCTCTTCCAGTGTAAACTCATTTGCTCTTTCATGCTTCCATATGTTACACATTGAACACCTGGAATTACAATGATATGTAATATCGAAATTTATAGTAGTCGGAGGCGAAGGAAAGAATTTAAACCTATCCTTTATCCACAACCGCAATACTCTGTATACTTCTGTCGCAATTCTATATAATCCCATAATCATCTGCAAAACAACAACTCAAGCATCTTCAATTTAGCTTTTTGTAAATAAGTTTTTTTGTGCCTATAATTATTTCTAAAAAAATACAAATAGTCAAAACCTTTGTCAACTCGTTCCGTTTTTGGTTCTTTTATTCTATACATAGAATAAAGCGGAAGATTAGCATATTTATGGCTACTATCTGAAGAATGGGTAGCACCAATAGTAAAACCTATATTTGAAACCAGGTTCTTTGATGCTACTATAGTCTTTGAACCAGACAAATACCTAGCATAAGCCCATTGATAGTCCCACATATGATTCTGCTCAGACGAACTTATGTTGTCATATAAATCAGAATAATACTCAAAGTATTCTTCTTTATCAAAATAATCTTTTATTCTCTTCTTATTATCCGACACCCTCCAAGATGAAAGACTATAATCAAATTTTGTCCAATACTTACTCCATCCAGCCCAACATCCCATAGGAGAAGCACCATTTTTTGAAAAAAAATAAGACGAACGATGTGACTTCCATTTTCGAAAGACATTTGTCGCAGTAATCATAAAAACCGAATCGTCTTTGGCGTATTTTTCAAGAAGATATTCGTAAAAAAAGAACATTGTTGGATCTGGGAGACAATCATCTTCCATGATTATTCCTTTTTCAACATTCTCAAAAAACCATGTAATACCTCTAGCCGGCCCAGGGCCACAGCCCAAATTTTCCAATGAATAAAACGTGTGCAAAGAAACTTTCGTTTCACTCGTCAGTTTCTCAACCACTTGACGGACCTCAGCGCATTTCTTTAAATCATCAGCGTTGCCTTCACGAGCTCCATCCTGAAAAACATACAATTCTTGTGGTTGGGCTGCCAAAATCGCGCCCATAACTTTCTCCGTATGTTGGGGACGATTAAAGGTAAGTAGTAAAACCGGAGTTTGCATATTATTCTATATCACAATATTCTATTTCTAATAATGCCGCGATTGAAAAAAGCAACATAATCAAAACGGTCCAAATATCGCCTCAAGCCATATTTAGGATAAGACAACAATTTCCCATTAAAATAACCTTTATCATAAAAGCCCTCCTTTACTGGGATGCTACATTTTATTTCTCCATAGCGTCTATCTGTAATAATAGCCTTATGATCGTAGGGAAGACTTGCAAATTTCTCGACAACAATCTTTTCACATTTCTGTGATTCCATAATCACAAAAAGGTTATTATAATCAATTCTTTTTGTTCTTTCCTCCCATTTTGATTTGGCATCCTCAAAGCTGGGATAATGCATAAAAAAGATACGGACATTTCCATAATCACCTTTCAACACGCCTACAGGGAAAGGCTTGTCAGTCTCCAAAGGGAATACTTCGAGCGAAAGATAGTACTTTAAATGTTCCAAAAAGACAAGAAACTCTTCATTTGAAAAATAAAGATTGATGGTCGGTGATCGGAATTGTAAATGCATATCATGGCTAATAACACCACCAACACAATTATTCGTTATCAATGAAAAATCAGTATTTTTCAAACGTTTGCGGTTAAAAAAACGCAACCAACGTCGTAAATAACTTATTGTTTTATTCATTTCGGAGAAGTGATGCTAAATAAACATACGAATTCCAAATAAGGAAAGGAGAATTCTTCAATTTGACCAACAAACTGTTTTTCTTATTCATATAAACCCTAATCTTTTCAATTTGAATTCCCTTATCCTTTATCTCAATATAAAAAGTCTTCCTATCTTGTTTTGGTAACTTTACGACAGACGGGAGCATCTCGTTAACCGCCCAATGTATCGTATTATCTATTTCATTTGCGACAATCCCAGATTTAACCTGTTTTTTTATTTCCAACAACTCATATGGGAACAAAACCGTCCTAGAGAATGTCGGAACGGCCTTGTTTCGTCCATAAGAACCCGTAGTGGAATCCTGCCTTAAAACGTAAAAATAGGCATTGACATCAATAGACGACACCTTTTGAGCACTTGCTAATGCTTTCCAAGCAAACACCACATCTTGGCTTGCCTTAATCTGAGGGAATCGGATGCTGTTTTCATTCAGGAAATCCTTTTTATACAAAGAACGCCATATCGTACAAACACCCGTAAGGTTATGCTTGAAAAACGTCTCAACAAATGATTCGCCTGAAACCGCTTCCTCTGGCAACAACGTTTGAAGTCGAGTGATTTTTTTGTGCTTATCATCGTATTGATAGTTAAAAAACAAGATATCAAGCTGTTCTCTCTTTGCTTTTTCCAACAGAATCAACAGGCTGTTTTTTTGCACAACATCATCTGGATCCACAAACCACAAATACTCGCCCTTTGCCGCTTCAATGCCCGTGTTACGTGCCCCACCCGCTGTTTTGTTCACTTCATGCTCAATTAAACGGATAATTGGATATCGCTTCTGGTAATCCAGCACCACTTCGCGCATATTATCGGGTGAGCAGTCATTCACACAGATAATTTCGTACTCGTCATAAGGCAAGTCCTGATCAAGAAGACTGTCAAGGCAACGCCCAATGAAGGGTTCCACATTGTAACAAGGCAGAATGAAAGACAGCTTAATCATATTAAAGTGCTATTTTCTTCCTATGAATCCTTTTTTCAACCGCCCCAAAAGATGGACAATCAGTTTTTTTGTCTCTTTATTGTGATAGTCATTACGAAAACATTCAATGGTCTCTTGTTGACGTTTAAAATAGACCTTATCATCATAAAATGCAGACTGTTTGTAATAGTGCCACCAAACATCAGCCGATATACATTGAATTGAATTCCATGGCTTATAAGGCCCCGTATAATGTAGAGTGGCTTTTTTCAACAACTCGGAAAAATCAATTGTCGGTTTTTCTCTGCCCCACATGTAATTTGAAAAATGATTGGTTTGAAAGTTAAATAATGAGGGAAGCCATTGCACCCGGTCGTTACATACTATGTTGAGAACATCTTGATCATTCTCAGCAAGCACATTTGAATCAAGTACTTTATGGAATTCCTCTTGTGTCCCTTCTGCTCTCATTTGAGATAGATTCATGACCAAAAAACCTGCATTAAAATAATCGCGCGGAGATTTTCCAATTTTTGCGGGAAGCTCTGATGCAAAATAAAACTCTCCATTAATGGACAAATCCAACACTGCTGCCACCAATTCGTTATTCTGACAAGAATCTGAAAACATATCAGACAAATCTTGCTGCATAATCATATCAACATCGGCATAAAGCACTTTTTCAAACTGAGGAAACAGCGAAGGAATCAATAACCTATAATATGTAGCCCTTGTAATATGACCATTGGAATTCAAATTCGTATCAAAATATGCATCTCCCACATTAACAAAAGAAAGATTACAATGCCTATCAGAAAATGCACACTCCAGTTTATTACAAGCCTCAACTGGAAGTGATTTTTCATCATGCAAAACATAAATATCGTAAAAAGTATCAGATTTTGCATTCAGCAAAAGAGAGGTAACTGTTACGCCAAAAGGGACAACGACATTTGAATCAATAGCGAAAACTATAGGTACTAACATAGAATAGTTTTTTGATTAACAAATTAAACTTTATTTATTCTCTTCAACAAACTCATCAATTTGGATTGCGATATGACCATGTTGAGGGCATGACGGAAACGATTGCCATAACGATTTTCTATTTGCCAAATACAATGAAGACGGACCCTCTACATCTAACTTATATGCAAATTCTACATATTTTTTCGACACAATGCCCATCCTATTTTTTATTAAAAAATACACAGAAACATAATAAAGACCACTCTTCAACAGCATTTGATTAAATCTCAGGGATACTCTTTTTGTTGAATTGGCAGCCAAAGACATTTCGTGCTTTTGAAATTCATTTCCAAAACATGTCACCGCCACACCTTCTTCCGTTGCAACTTCAAAATTGAAAACGACGTCAGCACCTGTATCCGACTCATTGATTAAATCAAAACACACAGAGAATGGCTCTCCCTGCTTTATTTCTTCATTGTTATGACCATTTTGATTAAAAGCAAAATTCTGGACCCTGTATTTGCCATCTATCTCAAAATCCATCCCAATACTATCAAAATCCTCGTGATTATTCATCAAATACTTAGAAACGATATGCTGTGTCTCACCAATCTCATCTACCATACCATTGGATAATAGTACACAATGATTGCAAAGCTTAGCTATACTCGTCATATTATGACTCACAAACAATACCGTTCTCCCTTCACCTTGGCTCACATCTTGCATTTTTCCAATAGCCTTCTTTTGGAACTCAGCATCACCAACCGCCAACACTTCATCCACTACCAAAATCTCAGGATCGAGATGAGCTGCAATGGCAAAACCTAAACGAACCGTCATACCACTAGAATAACGTTTGGTGGGTGTGTCAATGTAGCGTTCACATCCACTAAAATTCACAATTTCATCCAGCTTCTGGGTCACTTCCTGCTTACTCATTCCTAAAATGGCGCCGTTCATATAGATGTTTTCACGTCCAGTCATTTCTGGGTGAAAACCAGTTCCCACCTCAAGCAAAGAGCCAATACGGCCTCTCGCTTTAATAGTACCAGTTGTAGGGCCAGTCACCTTCGAAAGCAGTTTCAATAGCGTGCTTTTACCCGCACCATTTTTACCGATGATACCTACCACATCGCCCTTCTCAACCTTAAAGTTAATATCCTTCAAAGCCCAGACATACTCGCTATCAGCCGCCTTGGAACGGTCATTCACCGAACCGATTTTTAAATAAGGATCTTCTTTGTGCATCACGTTGACTTTCCACCAACGGTCCAAGTCGTGGCTTAAAGTCCTAGTTGAAACAAGTCCCAAACGGTATTGCTTTGAGACATTGTTGAATTCAATTGCTGTTGGCATGTTCAGTATATTTCGAAAAGACTATTGATGTAATTTATTCTATTTTTTTATTTTAATACTTGAAACAGAAAATCAACTCCTTCCCCTCTAATAATTCCAATTACTGAATCCACCTCCTCCCATTTGATTGGTTCCAAAACCTCAGGAATGGAGTCTTCTTCAACTGACACATATCGATTAGTCAATCAGGCCCAATTAAGCATACTTGAGATTCTTGCGCCCTTTTTTCACATCAAAGGCATAAAACTGTTTGTGAAGAATTGACTAGACTTTATTTCAATTCGAAAAAAAATCGGCTAATGCAAAATACTATACTGTGTCCATAAAGCTTTTCTGCACCCTATTGAAGGTCAGAATGCCCAAAGAAAGCAGTACAATCATAAAAGCAAAGCTGTAGGCCAACCATCCCCAGCCGATAAACTCACCCGCTCCTAAAGAGCCATATTTGAAGGTCTCAATTATCGGAGTCACTGGATTTATGCACATAACCTTATACACATTTACACCAAACTTCACTTTGCCTGCTACCTGACTCAAAGGATAGACGATTGGTGTGGCATACATCCAAAGCTGCACAACGAAGGAAAACAGGACTTGCAAATCGCGGTACTTGGTCGTCATCGAGGAAATAATAATGCCAAAACCCAAAGCGAGTCCAGCCATCATCACAACCAACACAGGGAAAAGCAGGAGATACCAATTGGGACTCGGCGCTTGGCCAATGATGGCATAATAGACATAGACGATAACGAAAAGCCCCACCTGTATGCCAAACCTCACCAAGTTACTGGTTACCGTAGCCAATGGCATAATCAACCTGGGGAAATACACTTTACCAAAGATACCTGCATTTGAAACAAAAGTATTTGAAGTACTAGTCAAACAACTAGAAAAATACTGCCACATACAGATGCCACCCAAATAAAATAAAGGCTGTGGAACTCCATCGGTAGGGATGCCTGCAATGCCTCCAAACACGACCATGTACATGAGCACCGTCAGGGCCGGTTGAATGACAAACCACAGGGGACCCAAAATGGTCTGCTTATACTGGGTGATGATGTTGCGTTTCACAAATAGTGTCAACAGGTCGCGGTAGTCCCAAATCTCTTTCAGATTTACCTCAAAAAGTTTGTTGCGCGGCTTGATAATGGTAGTCCAATTTTCGTTTTCTGATACTGTTTGCGCCATATCAATTTCGATAAAAGGTTATAGCTTCGCTATTCTGACTCCCATGAGAGAGCCGTAAAATTCCGTTTCTCAAAGGTTTAGCATCCACACTGAAGCAAATGCCAAAGAACAAGCACGTTCCACCATAATGTCAAAACCCACTTATCCGCTGCAAAAATAAGGAATAATAATTGAATAAACCAAGAAAAAAAGGCACAATTTATTTAGACCTTTTTCCTTTTAAGACAATATTTCCGACAATCTTCCAGAAATATTTCCAATCGGTGCGGAAAGGATGCTCCAAATAGGCATCCAAATAGCGGCGTTCACTCTCCTGAATCTCATCCAAGGTCTCGGGCATGTCCACGTAAAATGGAGGCAACAAGCCCGGTTTGGTCTTAATCCTAAGTTCTTGTAATTCTTTGGAATATAAGCTAAAATACTGCCTACTTAAAGGCCGCACCCCCACCAGCTTCATCTGCCCTTTCAAGACATTGAGCAGCATGGGCAACTCATCGAGCCAGGTCTTGCGCAAGAATCGGCCCCAACCCGTCACTCGGTAGTCGTTGCTGAACTTGCCGCCCTTGTCCAAGTCGTTGTTCTGATACACATAGGTCTGCAAATACTCAGAATAGGCGTACATGGTGCGAAACTTGAACACGTTGAAGAGCTTGCCGTCCTTGCCCACCCTACGTAGCTTCACCAAGGGGCCATAGGTATGCGGCTCACTATGGGGCTCACGCTTCTTCTGCCCGATGACGCAATAGCGGTCGTGAATGTACTGCTCACTCACCACCTCAAAGCCGCAATAATACAGCCTGCCCAACACCTCGGGTCTCGGGAAGACCTTCCTCTCCTTCTTGTTGCAGAAATAGTAGAAACGACGCGTCAAGGCCAGTTTGGGACACACCCTATGCCACAAGAAGTCAAAGAAATAGACAATATGCGCTATAAACCTGGGGTATTTGCTGTAGATCTGGGCCCGACGCTTTTGAGCCGTGTCGAAGCTGCACACCAGATAACCGTCTTGTTTCAGCTTGGCGTTGGCCTTGCGGAGGTAACGGTTTACGTAACGGATGGCATTCAGATGGTCCTCGGCCAACAAGACCTCGGCCTCTCCATCGGGCACAGCCCACGACTTCTCCGAATAATCGTTGAGCCAAGCCGAGCGTTCAGGGCTGCGGGGCGTCTCGGCCACCGCGATCAGCTCGCGCAGCTGCTCGGGGGCATGGTCAAACTCAAAACGCGGGGCGTGCTGCGGCTCTGAAACGGCAAGGTATTCCATCACCTCGTCGTAGTTGTCGCGACTCGCCCATGTGTTGAAGTATGACTTAAGGCCCATAGTATCAGCTTTTTATTTCTTCAAAAAGTCACAAACGACCTGGCAGATCAGGTCTTGGTCCTTCTCATTCAGATAAGGATGTATGGGCAAGGAAATGACCGTGTCGGCCAGCTGGTCGGAGACCGGGCAACGGTTGTCGTCGAGGTTCAGATAGCTGAACGCCGTCTGCCTGTGCATCGGGATGGGATAATAGATGGCCGTGGGGATGTCCAAGGCTTTCAAGGCAGCCTGCAAGCCCGCCCTTTGCTCCTTGTCCTTCAGCTGAAGCGTGTATTGCGCCCAACTGGAATAGAAGCCTTCAGGGACGACGGGTGTCTTCACCACGCCTTTCAGTTTCTCGGTATAACGCGCTGCCACCTTATTGACATCGACCAGTTCATAGTCTTTGAAGGCCTTAAGCTTCACGATCAAGATGGCGGCCTGTATGCTGTCCAAACGGGAGTTCATGCCGATACGCACGTTGTCGTAGCGGTCGCTGCCCTTGCCATGGATGTGGTAGGACTCCATAAGCGCCGCCCATTCGTCGTTGTCGGTAAACACCGCGCCACCGTCGCCGTAGCATCCCACGGGCTTGGCGGGGAAGAACGAGGTGGTGGAGATATCGCCGAAGGTGCAGGCTTTCTTGTCGCCGATGCGGCCGCCAAAGCCTTGGGCACCGTCTTCCAGGACATAGAGGTGGTATTTGTCAGCCACCTTGCGGACGGCATTGAAGTCGGCTGGCAGACCGAAGAGGTCGACGGCGATGACCACGCGAGGCGTGAGTTTGCCGGCTTTCAGGGTCTGCTCGATCTTGCGCTCGAGATCGGTCACGTCGATGTTGAAGGTGTCCTTGTCGACGTCGACGAAGACGGGCGTGGCTCCCTGCATGGCGATGACCTCGGCCGAGGCGAAGAAGGTGAAGCTGGGAACGAAGACGGCGTCGCCGGGCTTCACGTCCCAAGCCTTCAAAGCCAGCAAAAGGGCATCGGTGCCGCTGTTGCAGGCGATGCAGTGCTTCGTGCCGACATAGTCGGCGAAGGCTACCTCCATCTCCTTGATTTTAGGGCCCATGACGTAGGCCGACGAGGCTACCACGTCGAGGATGGCATTGTCCATTTCGTTCTTGAGGACGTTATATTGTGTCTTTAAATCTCTGAATTGCATGTTAGTTTAGAGTTTAGGGTTTAGAGTTTAGAGTTTAGAGTTGTTGAAAGTTGAGAGTTGAAAGTTGAGAGTAGTTTTATGTTTAGAGTTTTGTGTAGGGGCGACCCTGCGTGGTCGCCCGGTTATTGGCGGCACTATGTGGTCGCCCGGATTTGTATTATTCGATTATCATTAAATTTCCGTTGTTTTCAATGTATTTCCGCCCGCAATCGCAATGCAATGTGGGGCCGAGGCGTTTGCCGCATTCGCATACCCAACCGATCTGGCGGGCGGGCACGCCGGCCATCAGGGCGTAGGGCTTCACGTCTTTGGTCACCACGGCGCCGGCGGCGATGAGGGCGCATCGGCCCACGGTATGGCCACAGACCACGGTGGAGTTGGCACCCAAGGAGGCACCTTCGCAGATCTTCGTCTTGGCGTAGACGCCATGCACAGGGAAGTGGGCGCGTGGCGTGGTCACGTTGGTGAACACGCAGCTCGGGCCACAGAACACGTTGTCCTCAATCTCGACGCCTTCGTAGATGGAGACGTTGTTTTGTACGCGGACGCCATTGCCGATCTTGACGTTGCAGCCCACGTTCACATTCTGTCCGAAGGAGCAATTCTCGCCGATGACGGCACCCTTTTGGATGTGGCAGAAATGCCAGATCTTGGTTCCTTTGCCGATGGTCACGTCATCGTCGACGTAGCTGCTTTCGTGTATGTAGAAATCACTCATAATAATCCTTTTGTTGTCGGCCCTTCGACCCTTCGACAAGCTCAGGGCTCAGGGACCTCACCTTTTTCATTCCCAGCCGGAGGCCAGCACTTCGGCGATATGGATCACCTTGATGGGCAAGCCTTCCTTCTCGATATAGGCTTTCTGGTGCATGAGGCAGGTCATGTCGGTCGACACGATGTACTCCGCACCTGTATTCATTGCATTCTTCACCTTATGGCTCGCCATACCCATGGCCAGCGTTTCGTGGTTGACCTCCAACGAGAAGTCGGCGCCGCAGCACAGGTCGGGCTGTTTCATCTCCACCAGCTCGAGGCCTCTCACCTTCGAGAGCAGCTGACGGGCTTCCTTGCCCAAGCCCAGGCCGCGCAGTGCGCTGCAGCTGTCGTGGAAGGTCACCTTATAGGGGAACTCTGCGCCGAAGTCATCGAAATGCACCTTGTTGACCAAAAAGTCGGTCAGCTCATAGACATTGGCCACCATCCTCTTGAAGTTCAAGTGGTTGGCCGTGTTGAAGAAGAGTTCGGGATAGCGTTTCTTGATGTAGTGCACACAGGCCGCCGAGGGAGCCACCACGGGGCCGTTGTAGGAGAAGTCGTTGAGGAACTTGTCGCCCAGTTCTTTAGCCTCTTCGAGGAGGCCTGCGTTATAGGCGAAGCGACCGCAGCAGGTCTGCTCCGAGTTGTACTCCACCTCAACGCCCGCGCACTCCAACACCTTCATGGTATGGAAGGCCACGGAAGGGAAAAACTGGTCGATGATGCAAGGTACAAACAGCTCAACTTTCATAGTATAGTGCGCAAAATTCCGTGCAAAGGTACGGATTTTCTTTTATTCCTAATAAAAAAAGCGGTTTTTATCAGAAAATGGGCAAAAATGAGGCGTCTTTCCAAAAATTTGGATAGGATTTCTCCACCACTTCGGGATGGTCGAAGGTGGCGGGACCGAACAACATAGAGAGTGGTGCCAAAGCCATCGCGATGCGGTGGTCGTTGTGGGCGCAGAAACGCAAGGGGTGTTGGTCCAGCTTCGACAGTTCGGCTTGCATCGCCTCTACCCTATCGGACTCCTTAAGGGTGAGGTTGTCGAGGCCAGTGAAATGGGCCTCCATGTGCAGTCCTGCACAGGTGGCGGCCATCGTAGGATAAAGATCGGGATGTTGGGAGAAATCGAAATGTAGGGGGCGCTTTTCGAAAGGGATCTTTCGCAGGACGAGGTCATCGCCTTCAACAGTGGTGCCGACGCCGAGCTGGGTCATCCATTCGGCGATGATGGCGTCGCCTTGTAAGCCATGGTTGTCATCCATGTCATACCGACTGAAGCAACCCATAGATGCTCTCCCTCCTTCGTCGGTCGGCATGACATGGGTTGCGGAGGGAGCGTATCTATGGACGGCGAGGGGGCTCAGGGACCTTAACCTTATCTCACACTCCTCGCTAAATGCCGCCATCTCGTACCAATAGGAGGCCGCGGTCCAGTCAGGTTCGATGGCAAAGGGCTTAGGTTGATAAGGTTTCGGTTGGACAACGACCCTCCTACCCTGTCGCTCAGCCTGTGCTGAAAAATGGCACATCATACTGAGGGTCATATCGAGGTAAGGCAAAGAGCTGAGGTCGCCGACCAGTTCCAATTCAAGGCCATCGGGAAACATGGGTGCTGCCATGACAAGAGACGAGGCGAACTGGCTGCTTTGGGTCATATCGAGGGTGACCTTGCCGCCAGCGAGAGGCTTCCCAATAATCCGCAGGGGCAGGAAACCCTCTTTTTCGACATATTGGATGTCGGCGCCCAAGGCTCTCAAAGCCTCCACAAGGGGTGCCATGGGACGTTGACGCATGCGTTGCGTCCCGGTGAGAAGCCACTCGCCTTCGTGGCAGGCCAGGTAGGTCGCTAGGAAACGGGCTGCCGTGCCGCAGTCGGCAATATCTATTTGCCGTGTATAGATTCGCTTCAGATTTTGTAAGCATGTCATACCGAACGACAAAGGAGTGAGTGTATCTATGCTTACAAAATCCTCGGAATGACATACACGGCAAAACCTCAATGCATCTCTCAGCACCTTGGTATCATGAGAATCCGAGAGGTTTCGAATCTTGGGAGCAAACCCACCATACGCGGCTATCATCAAGGCGCGGTTGCTCTCGCTCTTGCTGGAAGGCAGGGTGATATCGCATTGGAGTTTCATTGCTACCACACCTTATTAATAATAGTGTCCTCTAAGGACAATCGCACCGTCTCCATGGACACCTCGACATCCAGGACGGGCTTCCCAACCGCCTCAAGCAAAACGAATTGTGGTTTCTCGCCACGGTTCTTCTTGTCGTGGGCGAGATAGGAAAGGATAGGCTCCACGTCGGTTTTATCCAAATCCATTACGGCTTCCGCAAGCAGCATGGGGAGTTGCTTTTCATAGTCTTTTAGGACCTTCTCGTTGAGACCGCATTGCTTCACGGAGAGCCACAGCGCGGCACGCATTCCGAGGGCGACGGCTTCGCCGTGCAACAAGGGTGTATCCTTCGTCAGACAGTGGCTTTCGATGGCATGGCCAAGGGTGTGGCCGAAGTTCAGCACCTTGCGCAGGCCTTTTTCATAAGGGTCTTTCGCCACAATCTCGCGTTTGATCTCGCCACAATGCGTAATGTATTGCTGATAGTTCTCTAAATTGATTTCCAGCAACTTAGAATCTGAAATAAAACCATATTTCAGCATCTCCGCCATGCCAGAACGGATCTCCCTTTCAGGAAGGGTCGTCAAAAAGATAGGGTCTATCAGTACGTCTTCCGCCTCGGTGAAGGTACCGATTTGGTTTTTGGCGCCGCCGAAATCGATGCCTGTCTTCCCGCCTATCGCCGCATCCACCATGGCGAGGAGTGTGGTCGGCGCATTGATGAAACGGATGCCACGCTTGTAGGTGGAGGCTGCGAAGCCGCCCAAGTCGGTGATGGTGCCACCGCCGAGGTTGATTAACAAGGCGTTACGGTCGGCGTGATGCTTCATCAGGGTCTTCCAGATACGTTGGACAGTTTGCAGGTTTTTGTGTTGTTCGCCCGCCTTGATGACGATGTCGATGGCCGATTCGCAATGCAGCCAATGGGCCACCTCGGGTAGCCAAAACGGGGCGACGTTTTCATCGGTGAGGATGAAGACTTGGGAGGCTTTAGAAAGCATATCCATCACTTTTCTCATTCTTCAACCACTTGACAAAGAATCACCCGTTCATCATCCGTTTCGCCGTGGCGGATATCCACACGGATGTACCTTTCGGGCAACAACGGCTCAATCATCTCGGGCCACTCGATGAGGCAGAGATTACCGCTGTCGAAATAGTTCTCATAGCCTATGTCGTAGGCTTCTTCCAGCTTCTTAATGCGATAAAAATCAAAATGATATACCGACTCTCCTTCCTCCGTCACATACTCATTGACAATGGCGAAAGTCGGGCTGTTCACCTCATCGGTGACACCCATTTTGTGGCAGAGGTTTTTGATGAGCGTGGTCTTGCCTGCACCCATCGAGCCGTAGAACGCGATGATGTCAGCCTCGTCGCGCATGGAAAGCAAGTAATCGGAGACCTCCGAGAGTTGCTCCACGCCTGTAATATGGAATTCTTTGGAATTCATGCTTTGGTATTTGCGCTGCAAAGATAATAATTTTGGTAATTATTGAGATTCCCTGCGGGAATGGAGTCAAGTAAAAAGCGGCCAGCGGCGGCAGGTAACGCTTACAAACCGTATACGTCACAAGCCGCCGCGTGGTACATTTATATCAAGCTCCATTCCCGAAGGGAATCTCACACCTTACTTCGCCGTGAGATGCGTCACCGGGATCAGCATTTCGCTCATCGAGATGCCGCCGTGCTGGAAGGTGTTGCGATAGTAGCTGACGTAATAGTTGTAGTTGTTCGGGTAGGCGAAGAAGTCGCTCTCGCCAGCGAAGACGTAGGTGGTACTCAGGTTCACCTTGGGCAAGAAAATCTTCTCGGGGTCTTTTACCTCGAAGACTTCCTTCGGGTTGTATTTCAGGTTCTTGCCATACTTGTAGCGCAAGTTGGTATTCACTTCCCTATCACCCAAAATGCGGACGGGTTTTTCGACGTAGGTGGAGCCATGGTCGGTGGTGATGATCATGTCGCAACCCTTCTCGGCGATGAAGCGCATCATGTCGAAGAGGCTGGAGTGCTCAAACCACGAGTACATCAGCGAGCGGTAGGCTTCCTCGTCGTCGGCCAGCTCACGGATGATCTCCATCTCGGTGCGGGCATGCGAGAGCATGTCAACGAAGTTGTAAACGATGACATTCAGCTTGTTAGGCATCAGGTTGGCCATCTGTTCGTAGAGTTTCTTGCCTGCCTGCAGGTTCAACACCTTATTATATGAGTACTTGATGTTCTTGCCGAAGCGCTTCAGTTGCTCGCCAAGAAGCTCACCTTCATATTGGTTCTTGGTGCCTTCGTCTTCTTCGTCGACCCACCATTTCGGGTAACGACGACGGATCTCGAGCGGCATCAGTCCGGCGAAGAGCGCATTGCGGGCATATTGCGTAGTAGTAGGCAGGATACTGTAGTAGATGTCGTCGGCCTCCACACGAAAATAGGTCTCAATTAGCGGCTGTATGGCCTTCCACTGGTCGTAGCGAAGGTTGTCGATGACGATAAGGAACAGCGGCTTGTCGCTATCGTCGAGGCGTGGAATCACCTTGTCGCGCACCACGGTATGCGACATGACGGGTTTCTCCGACTTGCCCTGGATCCAGTCCACATAATTGCGTTCGACGTAACGCGTGAACTGCGTGTTGGCCTCTTGCTTCTGGTCGGCGAGAATGCCTTTGATACCTTCGTCGGTCGACTTCTGCAATTCCAACTCCCAGCGTACCAGCTTTTTATATAAGGCAACCCATTCGTCAAAGTTGAGGTTGTTGTTCAAGTCCATGCTAATTTGGCGGAACTCCTGCTGGTAGCTCATCGTCGACTTCTCGTCGCGGAGTTTCTTGTTCTCGAGGTTACGTTTCAGCGAAAGCAGGATTTGGTTCGGGTTGACGGGTTTGATGAGGTAATCAGCTATATTTGAGCCGATGGCATCCTCCATAATGCGTTCCTCCTCGCTCTTGGTGATCATCACCACGGGGAGGGTGGGGTATTCGCGCTTGATGACTTCGAGGGCCTCGATGCCAGAAATACCCGGCATCTGCTCGTCTAAAAATACAATATCGAAATGGCGTTGGCGCACGAGGTCGATGGCGTCGGAGCCGTTGTTGGCCGTCACCACCTCGTAGCCTTTCTGTTCCAAAAACATGATATGGGGCTTCAGGAGATCGATCTCATCGTCGGCCCAAAGGATTGTCGTTTTGTCCATATATTAAGTGTTTATGGATATGAAACGCAAAAATAGGCATTTTGTTTTAAGGGGATGAACTTTTTTGAGATTCCCTTCGGGAATGGAGTGCTAGTGGTGTGTATTTTGCGGCGGCGAGTAGAACTTACAAATCGTATGCTGTCACAAGCCGCCGCTATTCGATTAAACGATATTCTCCATTCCCCGAAGGGGAATCTCAACTTTTCGAAAAAAGCATTACCTTTGCGGCAAAAATAGCGGCACATGGCAAGCGCATCCAACAAAAAGAAGATCTTCAACGACCCCATCTATGGCTTCGTCAGCATTCCTGATGAGCTGCATTTCGACATCATCGAACACCCTTATTTCCAGCGTCTTAGACGCATCAAGCAGGTCAGCATGACCAATCTGGTGTATCCTGGTGCCAACCACACCCGATTCGCCCACAGCCTCGGCGCCATGCACCTCATGCGTCGCGGCATACAGCTGCTGCGGGGCAAGGGTTATGAGATCACGGATGAGGAACTTGAAGCCGCATCGTTGGCCATCCTGCTCCACGACAGCGGTCACGGGCCTTTCTCCCACACCTTGGAGAACAGCATCGTTCACGGCATCTCACATGAGGAACTCTCGCTGAAGGTAATGCAGAAGTTCAACGAGATTCATGAAGGTCGTCTGGACATGGCTATCGAGATCTTTACCGGAAAGTACCCCAAAGGTTTTCTCAGCAAACTCATTTCCAGCCAATTGGATGTCGACCGCATCGATTACCTGAAACGCGACAGTTTTTTCACTGGTGTGGCCGAGGGCAGTGTAAATGCTGAGCGTCTGCTGGAGATGATGGAAGTCGTGGACAACGACTTGGCCATCGAAGCCAAGGGCATCTATTCGGTGGAGAGTTTCATCGTGGCACGCCGCATCATGTACTGGCAGGTGTATATGCACAAGGCCGTGCTGAGTGCCGAATATATGCTGCGCAACATCCTGAAACGCGCCAAGATGCTCAGCCAGGAGCGTGAGTTGTTTGCCACCCCTGCCCTGTCGTTCTTCCTCAAGAACCAGAACGCCTTCCAAGGCCACGACTCAGACGAGGTCCTCGACCGCTTCTGCCAACTCGACGACTATGACGTGATGACGGCAGTGAAGGCTTGGCGTGACGACAAAGACCGCGTGCTTTCAGAGCTTTGCAGACGCCTGACGGACAGACATTTATTCAAAATCGAGATGCGCGAAGGAGAGTTTGAGCCAGACTATATCGAGGAGATTCGCAACAAGATTGCGGAATACTACGGCTGGACCAAGGAAGAGGCGGATTACGCGCTGCTACAGGGCATTTCGTCGAACCACGCCTACCATCCCAAGAAACCGGCCATCAACATCCTTTACAAAGACGGTACCCTTAAGGACATCAGCGAGGCCTCCGACCAGCTGAACATTTCAGTGCTCTCGCAACCCGTGGTGAAGCATTTCATTTGCTATCCGAAGGAGTTGATACTGTAGTGAGTTTTTATGCAGATGAGATTCCCTGACGGGAATGGAGTGAATCATTCTGTATCCAACGGCGGCTTGAGCCAGCTACCGCAGGGTAATTGATAATAGCCGCCGATGTACACTTTTTGTCCGACTCCATTCCCGCGCCAGCGGGAATCTCATAAACTAAACAAGCTTTACATCCTCTGGTTCATCGCTTTGGCACGGCGCTTTGAGTCCTCCATCACCTCCAAGGCCTGCTGCTGCAAGAAACGCTCTTCCTCCGTTTCGGGCTCGAGTGTGATGCCATGCGGGCGTGAATGGTGGTTCTCATCCAAATAAGAGAAAGTGGCGAAGCCATCGGCAGCGATTTTCTCGGGCTCACGGCTGCGGTACATCTTCGTGTAGACCGTCAGCGTGCTACGACCCACCGAGATCACCTTGCTCTCGAAAGTGACAATGTCGCCCGCGAAAATCGGGAATTTGAAGTCGATGCCGTGGAGCACGAGAAGGACAGTATCCTTTGTGTCAACATATTGTGCTACAGCAAAATAAGAACTCTCTAAAAAATACTCGGAGCAACGACCTGCAAAGAAGGTTTGATGATGGTTGAGGTCGGCGAGTTTGATCAGTCTTTGGGAAAATGTTGCTTTCATATTTAGTTGTTCAGTTATTCAGTTGTTTAGTTGTTCAGTTGCCTATGGCTAATGGCTTATGGCCTATGGCCTATGGCTGCCACAATATGGAGGCAAGCCATCGGCCATTGGCCATAGGCTATCGTTCATATGGTATCTCAATTTTCAGTCCGTCGTAGGCGAGCAACATGCCTTCAGGCAGCTCGCGGTTGACTTCGGCAGCGAGGCCCATACTGTGGCTACAATGCGTGAACCAGGTCTTCTTTGCTCCCACTTTTCTTGCGATTTCAATCGCCTCATCCAAAGTGAGATGCGAATAGTGTTTCTTCTTTTGCAGAGCCTCAATAATCAGATATTCAACGCCTTGTAGTTTTGCAATGGCTTCTTCGGAAATCTCACTCAGGTCGGTAACGTAGGCGAATTTCCCGATACGGAAGGCATAGCAGGTCAAGGTGTAATGCTTCAGTTTGATAGGAACGATATGCAGGTCACCGAGGTCGAAAGGCGTCTCGTCGAGGCGATGAATATCGTAGGTAGGCGCGCCGGGATAAGGATGCTCGTCGAAGGCGTAGGAATACTCACGTTTGATCTCAGGCAAAGCCGTGTCATCGACATAGAGCGTCATGGGCTTTTGTTGTTTGAAAATGAAAGGGCGTAAATCGTCGAGGCCACCGATATGGTCCTTATGCTCATGGGTGATGAGCACGGCGTCCAATTGGGTGACGTTTTCACGCAACATCTGCTGACGGAAGTCCGGACCGGCATCAACGACGACCGTCACCTCCTCGGTTTGAATCAAGATGGAGGTGCGAAGACGCTTGTCGCGTGGGTCCTTCGACCGGCACACGGGACAGGTACATCCGATGACGGGTACGCCTTGCGAGGTTCCAGTACCTAATACAGTGATAATCATATCTTTATCAATTTTCAAAACGATTCATGACCGAATCATTCCATGAACCGAAATAAAAATGCAAAATTAGCGTTTTTTGGACAAAACAGACTCCTATTTCATAGAATTTCCCTACATTTGCGGCATGAATATTTCTTCATATCTTAGAAACAGAGCCTTAAACCGTGCCTTGGAGCAGTTTCTCGCCGAGAAGACGGCAGCTAAGATGCCTAATCTTCAGCGAGTTAACTCGGTGTTGATCATCCTCGACGAGCACGACAAAAGCATACATAAAAACATAGAGAGCAGCGTGAAGGCCCTTTTCGGCACCGGTCGCTGTGGCTTTATCATCCTCTGCAACCAGATGTCGGACACCATCCTGCAAAGCGACCTCTACAACGAGATCACGCCCAAGGACTTCGGCTTCATGAGTGTACTGAAACCCGACAAGCACGAATACCTCAGGAAACTGCCCTACAGCACCATGATCATCAACATGGCGGGTAAGAACGCTGAAATCAGCGACTACCTCTGCACCTTGCCGAAGTCGGACTTCAGGATCAGCTTCCAACAAAGCAAAAACGCAGGGCTCTATGACTTGGTAATCGAGAACCCGAGAGGCACCGACCCCGTCTCCAACATTCACGTGTTGCACAACTACCTGAAGGCTTTGGCGGGAACGCAAACGCAAAATCAATAATCACATGAAATACAACCCTTTCAAAGGCACGGGCATTGCCCTTATTACCCCTTTCAAACAAGACCAATCTGTTGACACAGAATCTCTCATCAGAATCGTCAACCATGTCATCGACCATGGCGCCGATTTCCTGGTCGTCTTAGGCACCACTTCTGAGGCGCCTACCCTGACGGCAGACGAGAAGCGTCTGGTCATCAACACGATATTGAGTGTCAACAACGGCCGTCTGCCTGTACTGCTGGGCATGGGTGGCAACAATACGGAAGCCGTCATAGAAGCCATTAAGGCCCAAGACTTCACGGGTATCCAAGGCATCTTGAGCGTCGTGCCCTTTTACAATAAACCCAACCAGCGCGGCATGAGGGCCCACTTCGAGGCCATCGCCGACGCCAGCCCCGTGCCCGTCGTGGTTTACAACGTGCCAGGCCGTGTGGGCGTCAACCTGCAAGCCGCCACCTGTGTGGAGCTAGCCAAGCACCCCAACATCATCGCCGTGAAGGAAGCCTCAGGCAACCTGCAGCAGATCATGGAGATTCTGCGCGACAAGCCTGCCGACTTCGACGTGCTCTCGGGCGACGATGGCATCACCCAACCCTTGATGGCTCTTGGTGCTACGGGCGTCATCTCCGTGGCCGCCAATGCCTACACCGATCCCTTCAGCCGCATGATGCATGCCATGAAGGATGGTCGCACCGATGAGGCCTTAAGCCTGCACTATGCCATGCTCCGCATGAACCAACTCATCTTTGCTGACGGCAACCCTGCCGGCATCAAATGCCTGATGAGCCACATGGGACTGTGCGAGAACGTGTTGCGTCTGCCTTTGGTCGCAGCAAACGAGAAAGTCGAAAACGATATCATTGAAGAATGGAACAATCTAAAAGACAAATAATAATGAAGACTTTACGCAGTTTTATCCTTTCGCTCGCCGTCATCGCTTGCGGCAGCCTGTTTGCCCAAGAAAGCCAAAAAGACCTTGAGCGAATCTCGAAAAACCATGGTGAATACTATTTCACCCTTAATGTGCAGCAACCATCTGAAATACAAACTATTAGTCAATTCTGCTCTGTCGACAACTTCGACGGCAAGACCAAAGTGACATGCTATGCCGGCCTCGAGCAGTACCAGAACCTGCTCAGACAAGGCTACCAACCCACGCTGATGATGCCGCCCTCGCTGCAAGTGAAGGCCGAGATGTGGGACGGCAACGACCGCGCCAACTACGACTGGGACGCCTACCCGACCTACGAGGCCTACGAAGCCATGATGTACCAATTCGGCACCGACCACCCCGACAAGTGCGAAATCCTCACCCTCGGAACCCTGGAATCGGGACGCAAGATTTTGGTGGCGCGGCTCAACAACGGCGAAACGGAAGGCAAGCCCAAGTTCCTCTATACCAGCACCATCCACGGCGACGAGACTACCGGCTGGATCATGATGCTCCGCCTCATCGACTACCTGCTGGA
>LPNG01000005.1:69810-117838 GCA_001543395.1 Candidatus Alcium sp. F082
TCGACCTTTTCATCGGCCCCTTGGCCAACCCCGACGGCACTTATCACGCCGGCAACAACAACGTGAACGGCGCGTGGCGCTACAACCACACCAACTATATGGACCTGAACCGCAATTACGCTGACCCACACGGTGGCCCACACCCCGACGGCAACGAATACCAACTTGAGACCCTTTGGTTCATGCAACTCGCCGAAGACTATGACTTTGTGATGGGCGCCAACTACCACGGCGGCTCCGAAGTGGTCAACTATCCCTGGGACAACACCCACACCCTCCATGCCGACGACGACTGGTATCGGCTCGTGAGCCGCGAATATGCCGACCTCTGCCAGCAGCACGACAGCAATTACATGGACGACCTGAACAATGGCATCACCAATGGCGCCGACTGGTACATGATCGGCGGAGGCCGTCAGGACTACATGAACGGCTACCACCAATGCCGCGAAGTGACCATCGAATGTTCGGGCAACAAATTAGTCCCTGCCAACACACTCCCGATGTACTGGGACTATAACAAGGAAGCCATCTTCGCTTTCATGAACCAATGCCTCTACGGGGTGCATGGCGTGGTCACGGACTCGCTCACTGGCCAGCCCATTGAGGCCACCATCACCGTAAGTGGCCACGACGACCAGTATTCCTTCGTCAGCAGCCACCTGCCCGCCGGCGACTTCCACCGTCCCATCAAGGGCGGCTCTTATTCCTTCATTTTCAGTGCTGAAGGCTATTGTCCCAAGATGATTGACGTCACCGTTGCCGATTACGAAACGGTCAATCTCAATGTGCAACTTGTCCCTGGAAGCTGCATATTGGCCTCTTTCGGTGCCTCGGCTACCCAAGTCGCGATGGGGCAGGGCGTCAGTTTCACCGACGAATCGTTTGGCGACATCGTTGCTTGGAACTGGAGTTTTGAAGGCGGCACGCCTGCCAATTCCAACCAGCAGAATCCCACCGTCACCTACAACGAAGTCGGCGACTTCGATGTGACGCTGACCATCACCGACGCCAACGGCGACAGCCAGACCTTGACCAAGGAGAACTACATCCATGTGCGCGAAGCCTACAACATGCAGAACGGCACCGTGGAGACCTGCAACGCCTTGTTCTATGATGCTGGCGGCCCGAGCAACAACTATGGCAACAACCAGAACTATACGATGACCTTCAAGCCCGACACAGAAGGCTCCATGATTCGCGCCACGTTCAGCGAGTTCAGCACCGAGGCGAATTTCGACTACCTCTATATCTACGACGGAAGTTCGGCCAACGCCACGCTCATCGGGCAATATGACGGCTCGGACAGCCCCGGCGAAGTGACCGCCACCAACGAAGAAGGTGCCCTCACCTTCCGTTTCACCTCCGACCAAGGTGTCACAGCCTTTGGTTGGGTCGCCACGGTCAGCTGCGTGGGAGACTACGAGCCCCTCATGCTTGAAGTCACCGCCGAGCCTGAACTCATCAACGAAGGCGAGACGAGCCAACTCAACGTGACTGTCACTGGTGGCGACGGCAACTACACCTACACCTGGGAGCCTGCCGAGACCCTCAGCAACCCCAATATCGCCAACCCCGTTGCCACACCTACCGAGCCTGAGACCATCTACAAAGTCGTCGTGACCGACGGACAAGGCAGCAGTGAATCGGGCGAAGTCACCGTCAGCATCAGAGACTGGTCGCTGC
Organism: Candidatus Alcium sp. F082; assembly: GCA_001543395.1. Lineage (GTDB taxonomy): Bacteria > Bacteroidota > Bacteroidia > Bacteroidales > F082 > Limimorpha. Next base: position 71,497 of record LPNG01000005.1, read on the forward strand.
AGGAAGACGGCTTCCTGCCCCATGTCTACCCCAACCCGACTAAGGGCAACTTCACCATAGATATGCGCGGAGCATACAGCTACACCCTGTGCAATGGCGTCGGGCAGCAGCTCCTTTCGGGCAAAGCCGAAGGCAAGGCCAACATCGAAGCCTTGTTGGCCCCCGGTGTGTATTTCCTCCAGATCATTGGCGAAGACGGAATTAAGACTGAGAAACTCGTCATCGAAAAATAATAGAGAAAAACCCTCGTTAATAACATAAAAATGAGTAATTTTGCAGCCCGATGAAAAATAGACGTTTGATATTGGCTTTATTGGCTCTTGTGACGCTGGCTTCGTGCAACGACTTCAACCGTTTGGTCAAAAGCACCGACAACGAGATGAAGTACGAAGTGGCCATGGACTATTATGACCGTGGCGACTACAACCACGCCCTGCAACTGTTCGACCTGCTGCAAGCCTCGTTCCGCAACACACCCAAGGGCGAAGCCATCACCTATCGGACCGCATTTTGCTATTATCTTCAGGACGACTACGACATCGCATCCTATTATTTCAACAAGTTCGTCCAGACCTATCCTTTCTCCAAACAAGCGGAGAAAGCAGCCTATATGAGCGCTTATTGCAACTACATGCTCTCGCCTGAGTCGGGCTTGGACCAGACCAATACCGTTGACGCCATCAAGCAGCTGAAGAACTTCGTGGAGCGCTATCCCAACAGCGACAGCCTTGACCGGGCCAACCATCTCTTGACCGACCTCAACAACAAGTTGGAGCAAAAGGATTACAACATGTGCAGGCTGTTCTACCGTATGGAGAACTACAGCGCGGCCATCACCTCGTTTGAGAACATGCTGAAGAAGTACCCCAACACCACGCACCGCGAGGAGATCCTGTACGACATGGCCAAGACCTATTACGACTTCGCCGAGAACAGCGTCACGGAGAAACAACGCGAGCGTTACGAGTCGTGCGTCGAGCAGTGCAACACGCTCTCCTACCTCTATCCCAACAGCAAGTACCTCTCGGAGACGAAAGGCATCGCCGAAAAAGCAAGAAAGAAATTAGAAAACTTACGATAAACTATGGATTTCAAGAAAATTAAGACCGAAACGACGGTGGTAACCCGTCAGAAAGACCAATTCTACAAAGGCACAGGTAACATCTACGAGACCGTGGCCATCCTGTCCATCAGGGCCAACCAAATCGCCTCCGAGATGAAGGCCGAGCTTAACGAGAAGATCGAATCGTTTGCCTCAGCCACCAACGACAGCCTGGAAGAAGTGTTCGAGAACAAGGAACAGATCGAAATCGCCAAGTTCTACGAGCGTCTGCCCAAGCCCACGCTGATTGCCATCCACGAATTCCTTCACGACCAGATCTACTTCCGTAACCCCGCCAAGGAGAATCAGGAAGCCTTCTGATAGATGACACAAAGAAAGGGAGAAGTCATGAAAAGATTCATTGCCACACTACTCATCGTCATCAGCAGCCTGCTGACCATGCACACCTTGCAGGCCCAAGAGCTGAACTGCGAAGTGCGCGTCAATTCCAACAAGGTGGAAGGCAGCGACAAGAGCATCTACCAAAACCTGCAGACCTCCCTTTACGAGTTCATCAACAACACGAAATTCACCGAAATCAACTTCAGGCAGGCCGAGAAGATCGAGTGCTCGATGCTGGTTGACGTCCTCAGCAGGGAAGGCGACTTCTTCACTGCCGAGATCAGTCTGGCCTTGCGTCGTCCCGTCTACAAGTCGAACTACAGCACGCCGATGTTCAACTACATCGACAAGAAGTTCTTCTTTGAATACACCGACGGACAAACGTTGGACTTCAACCCCAACACCTACATCTCCAACATCACCAGCACCATAGGATTCTATGTGTACCTCTTCCTCGGCCTCGACTTCGACAGTTTCTCGCCCAATGGCGGCGACCCGTTCTTCGCCGTCGCCGAGACCATCGCCAATGCCGCGCCGCAAGAGCCCGGTTCGGACAACGGCTGGGGAACATCAGGACGCAAGAACCGCTATGCCATCATCAGCGACATCAACAACAGGACCTACGCTCCGCTGCGTCAGTTCCTGTATGACTACCATCGTCTGGGCCTCGATGTCATGGCCGAGGACCCCGCACAAGGTCGTGAGTCCATCCTGAGTACCCTTTCCAACCTGCGGTCCATCTATGAGCGCAACTCCATGTGCTACTTCCTGCAGTTAATCGTAGAGACCAAACGCGACGAGATCATACAAATCTTCTCGCAAGGCGACATGAAAATCCGCAACGAAGCCGCCAATATCATGAAGACCATCGACCCCTCACAGTCCTCGAGGTACGATGCCATGCTGCAAAACAACGGCAACTAATCAGTCCACCCTTTTATGCTTCAGCAACTGCACATCAGTAACTACGCCTTGATTGACGAGCTGAGTGTCAGTTTCGAGCCCGGTTTCAACGTCATCACCGGCGAGACCGGTGCGGGCAAGTCGATCCTTCTCGGTGCCTTGGGTTTTGCCTTGGGCGACCGCGCCGACACTAATGTGCTTTACGACAAGGACAAGAAATGTGTGGTGGAAGCCCATTTTGCCTTGGATGACGACATGCTTAGGCCTTTGTTTGAGGAAAACGACCTGGACTTTGAAGCCGAGTGCATCTTCCGTCGCGAGCTCAACCCGCAGAAGAAAAGTCGTGCTTTCATCAACGACACGCCAGTGGCCCTGCAGACCATGAAAGAGATAGGCTGTCAGCTGGCCGACATCCACTCACAACACGACTCCCTCCTGCTCACCGATGCCGACTTCCAGCTCAGGCTCTTGGACGACATCGCACAAAATGGAGCGATCCTGGCCGATTATCAGACAGAATACCACAACTATAACGGTCTTAAGCGGAGACTAAATGAGTTGAAAGAGATGGCGGACAAAAACACCGCTGAGAACGACTACCTGAAGTTCCAACTCGAAGAACTCGACAAAGCTGGACTGAAGGAAGGTGAGTATGCTGACATCGAGCAGACCCTCAGCGTGATGGAGAATGCCGAGGAAATCAAGACGCTGTTGGTCACCGCCAACGGCCTGCTTGACAACTCTGAGAATGCCATCTTAGGACAAGTCAACGAGCTGACCTCCACCCTATCGCGGCTAAGACACCTCCTGCCCGACACAGACAGTTTAGGAGCACGTGTGGAGAACCTTAAGGTAGAGCTGAAAGACATTGCCTACGACCTGCGCCGCAAGGAAGACGACACCCAATTCGACGAGGGACAACTTCAAAGCCTACAGGAGCGTTACGACCTGCTCAGCCGTTTGATGATGAAGCACCATGTCAATGACTTCGAGGCGCTCATCACCTTGCGCGACAGCCTGAAAGAGCGGGTGAATGCCTTTGAGAATATCGACGAGGCTATCGCCAAGGCCGAAAAAGAGCTGAAAGAAAGCGAAAAACGACTTTCACAACAGGCCAAAGTCCTCCACGACAAACGTGTCGAAGCCGCTACAGCATTTAGCGAGAAAGTCGCTACATTGGTACGTCAGTTAGCCATGCCTTTTGCCCAATTCCAAGTCAGCGTGGAAAAGCAAGAAAACTTCGGCAACAAAGGTACCGATGCCATTTGTTTCCTCTTCTCTGCCAACAAGGGTGTCGCTCCCGACGACCTCCGTCGTGTGGCCTCGGGCGGCGAGCTTTCCCGCCTGATGCTCTCCATCAAGAGTGCCGTGTCGGAGTACAACTACATTCCCACCCTCATTTTTGACGAAATCGACACAGGCGTTTCAGGTGAGGTTGCAGCCAAAATTGGAGGCATCATGCGGCAGATGGGCAACGCGCTACAACTCATCTCTATTACCCACCTGCCCCAAGTGGCCAGTAAAGCACGGCACCATTATTTCATTTACAAGGACAACGACGGCTTGCGCACGCAGTCGCACATCCGCATGCTGAATGCAGAAGAGCGTGTTACCGAAATCGCCAAGATGCTCAGCAATGACCAAGTCACGCCCGAAGCCTTACGGGCGGCAGAGGTGCTTTTGAAATAAGGGGGAAATCAATCTTCGTTTCCGATGGCGTTCTTCATCACGCCAATCTTCGAACTCTCCACAAAATCGAGGATGAAATCGCGGTCTTCCGAGGCAGGAAGGTTCTCGCGTATGTATTGCACCGACTGGGTGACATTCATGCCCACGCTATAGATCACGCGATACACATCCTGGATGGCGTTGATACGCTCACGCGAGAAGCCACGACGCATCAAGCCGATGGAGTTGACGCCAGCATAACACACGGGGTAACCAGGGCCTGTCTTCACGAATGGCGGGATATCCTTGTTGACCAAGGCACCGCCCGATATCATCACATGAGAGCCAATGCGGCAGAACTGACTCACTGCGGCAAGGCCTCCGAAGATAGCCCAGTCGTCGACAGTGATATGGCCCGCCAAGGTGGCCGCGTTGGCCATGATGACATGGTCGCCAAGGAAACAGTCGTGCGCCACATGGGTGAAAGCCATCAGCAGACAATCCTTACCTACGACCGTCTTACCCGAAGCCACTGTGCCCTTGTTGACCGTCGCCGATTCGCGCACCGTGGTGCCGTCGCCGATATAGCAATAGGTGGTCTCACCTTTGTATTTGAGGTCTTGCGGGATAGCTGAGATGACAGCGCCAGGGAAGATCTTGCAGTTCTTTCCGATGCGGGCACCGTCCATGATGACAGCGTTGGGGCCAATCCAGGTGCCGCTACCAATCTCCACGTCTTCGCCAATCCATGCGAAAGCCTCGATCTTCACATCTTCAGCGATGCGGGCATTAGGATGGATATAAGCTAAAGGCTGGTTCATGCTTAATATAATAAAGTGTGCTTAATCTTTCTAGCGAAAGAGGTGTTGGAGAAGTGACCCGGCTTCACCGCAGTCACCTTGCCCTTAATGGGACGGCCGACCAAGGTGAGGTCGCCGATGACATCCAGCAGTTTGTGACGAGCGGGTTCATTGTCGAAATACAGCTCCACATTGTTCAGGATACCGCATTCCTTCACCGTGACTTTCGGCTTTTTGAAGAAGGCAGCGATATGGTCGAGTTCCTCGGAAGAAACGTTACGGTTGACGAACACGATGGCGTTGGTCAGGTCACCGCCCTTAATGAGGTTACGGCTGATGAGGGTCTCCAACTCATGGAGGAACACAAAGGTACGGCAGGGAGCGATTTCTTTTTCAAAGTCATTGAGGTCGTGCAGAGAGGCATGCTGCTCGTCAAGCACGCGGGTGTTGTACTTCACCTTGACATCGATCTCGAACCTGTCGCAAGGCTCGATGCTCAACTCAATGCCCAGAACTTCGTTCTTGTAGGAAATAGGCTCCTCAATGACGAGGTAGTTGCGATAAGCGTTCTGCTCAACGATGCCAGCCTGATGGATAGCCTCAACGAAATACTTGGCGCTACCGTCCATGATGGGGGTCTCTTCCACGTCGATGTCAATCAAAACATTATCGATACCCATGCCACGCAGCGAAGCAAGGACATGTTCGACGGTGTAGATCTTCACGCCACCTTTACCGAGGGTGGTACCACGGGCAGTGTCGATGACATTGTCGACATCGGCTTCGATAATAGGTTGGCTTTCAAGGTCAATTCTACGAAAACGAATTCCAGAATTTACGGGAGCCGGATTAAAGGTGAGGGTGCCGCACTGACGCGTGTGGAGGCCCGCTCCTTTTATGCTGACTCTATTTTTGAGCGTACATTGTTTCTCCATAAAAAGACATATATGTGGACATTCTTTTCCACAAAAAACGTGCAAAGATAGGAATTATTCTATCACCTGCAAAAAAAATTCCTCATCGGACACTATTTCGGAGCTTTTCCACCCTTCAGTTCGGCCAATTCCTTTTCGAGTTGTTCCAATTTACGGGCCATCTCGTCGATATGGCGGAAACGGGCATTCGAAACCAGATATTGACGAAGCGGCTGTATCGGGGTGCCCATAAATTCCTTGTTTTCTTCCTTGATGCTGCCCATGATACCGCTTTGTCCGCCGAACTTGGAGCCGTCAGCGATATTGATATGTCCCACGAAGCCCGACTGGCCACCGACCACGCAGTTCTTGCCGAGATGCGTCGAGCCACTCACACCCACCTGGGCCGCCAGCGCCGAGTTCTCTCCCACTTCCACGTTATGGGCCAGATGCACCAGATTGTCGAGTTTCACGCCTTTATGGACACGCGTTGAGCCCATGGTAGAGCGGTCGATGGTGGTGTTGGCGCCAATCTCCACGTTGTCGTCGATGACCACATTGCCCACCTGCGGGATCTTCTCGTAATGTCCGTCGGGCTGGGGAGCAAAGCCGAAGCCATCCGCGCCAATGACAGCACCCGCATGAAGAATGCAATTCTTGCCCACCACCGTGTTGCGGTAAAGCTTCACGCCGGGATTCAGCACGGTATTGTCGCCAACGACGCAGCCGTCGCCCACATATACCTGGGGATAAATCTTCACATTGTTGCCGATTTTGGCGTTCTCGCCCACATAGGCAAACTCACCAAGATAGAGATTCTCACCGCATTGTGCCGTCGAAGACACGAAAGCCAAAGAGGAGACGCCTTGTTTGTTTTGCGTCATCTGGTCGTAGAAGGCCAGCAACTTGGCAAAGCAGGCATAGGCATCGGGCACTCGGATCAAAGTGGCGCTGATAGGCGCCGTTGCCACAAAGTCGTCGTTGACGATGACGATGCTCGACTGGGTCTCGTAGATATAGTGTGTGTATTTCGGATTGGCCAGAAAACTGATCATGCCGGGAGCGCCTTCTTCGATTTTGGCGACATTCCACACCTCGGCATTCGGGTTGCCTTCCACCTTGCCTTCAAGGATTCCAGCGATTTGGGTAGCGGTGAATTTCATTTTCTTTAGTTTTTACAGCAAGCGTTCAAAATCGCGTTTCAGGACAGCGATAGCCTGTTCCACCACGGGATTGGGCAAGGCCACCAGGCTCTGTGCCAGGATGGAGACATCCTCCTCGTCCTTCAGTTGCTCAAAAGTAGTATTGATTTGATTGATAAGTTCTTCTTTGGCGTTCACCACGGCGTTCCATGTGGTATTGGACACATAGAGCTGTTGGGCGAGGTTGTGTTCAAACTCCTCACGCACACTTTGCAGCAGCTGAAGATGGAAAGCCCCTTTCTCCATGCCGGGCGTATAAATGCGCTTCACCAGTTGGGGCAACTGCACGCGCTCGAGATAAAGCAGGAAACGCTCATAGGCCTGCACCTTCAGCGGCATGATGATTTTCAAGGCCTGCACCTTGAGTTCCATGGTCTTACCGTTACGGAGTTCAGCGTCCTTCATCTTCGAGAGACGGGCCAATATAACCAATGCCGCGACCATCAGCAGAAGGCCGGCGCACATGATGGCGATGATAATCCAAGTGTTGGTGTTCATTTTTCGATGAAATTGGGCTGCAAAGGTAATGTTTTTCCTTTAATAATCAATTTTTCAGGGTATTCTGCCCACCCTATCGAAAAAAGGCCTACCTTTGTAGCCGCTTGTGAGATCGCGGGTCATCGCCCGCATTGAGGCAACAAGCGTCTAAAAACAAACGTCAACAATCAAGCATTAACAATAGACACAATCATGAGTGAAATCATCCTTTCCAACAGAGTTTTGAACATGGCCGAGTCGGCAACGCTGGCCATGACCAACAAGAGCCGTGAACTGAAAGCCCAAGGCATCGACGTCATTAGCCTGAGTATCGGCGAGCCCGACTTCAACACGCCCGAATCGGCCAAGCAAGCCGGTGTCGATGCCATCAACAACAATGATACGCACTACCCGCCCGTGCCTGGCACGCCCGCACTGCGCAAGGCCATCGCCAACAAGCTGAAACGCGACAACGGCCTCGACTACAAGGATACCGATATCCTCGTCTCGAATGGTGCCAAGCAGGCCATCAACAACGTGCTTTTAGCCATCGTCAACGACGGTGACGAAGTCATCATCCCCGCCCCATTCTGGGTGTCCTACCCCGAGATGGTGAAGCTGGCTGGCGGTGTGCCCGTCATCGTCAAGAGCGACATGGCCCACGACTTCAAGATCACGGCCGAGCAGCTGGAGAATGCCATCACCCGCAAGACCAAGGCTTTGCTCATCAACACGCCTTGCAACCCCAGCGGCAGCGTCTTCACCAAGGCCGAGCTGACCGCCATCGCAGAGGTGCTGAAGAAATACCCGAACATCATCATCATCTCCGATGAGATCTATGAGTTCATCCAATATGAGCACAAGCACGAGAGCATGGGACAGTTCGAATTCTTGAAGGACCGCCTCGTCCTTGTCAACGGCGTAGCCAAGGGTTATGCCATGACTGGTTGGCGCATCGGCTACATCGCTGCTCCGCAAGCCATCGTGAAGGCTACCAACAAGATCCAAGGCCAGATCACCTCTGGCATCTGCACCATCGCACAAGCCGCCGCCGCCAAGGCCATGGAGCTCAGCCCTGAGAACTCCAAGGAGATCCAAGACATGCTCGCCGCCTTCCGTCACCGCCGCGACACCTTCGTGAAGCTGCTGAACGAGATCCCTGGCGTGAAGTGCAACACCCCCGCCGGTGCCTTCTATGTCTTCCCCGAGATGAAGTCGTTCTACGGCAAGACCGACGGCGAGACCGTCATCAAGGGCAGTGACGACCTTTGCATGTGGCTGCTTTATAACGCCCATGTGGCTTGCGTGGCTGGTAACGCCTTCGGCAACGACGACTGCATCCGCCTGTCTTATGCCACCAGCGAGGACAAGCTCATCGAGGCCGTGAAGCGCATCAAGGCCGCTCTGGCAAAACTGCACTAATGCAACAAACTAAACGCTCCGTTGGCAATAAAACGCGCCAGCGGAGCGTTTTTCATTTAAACACCTACGACATGACATTCATTCAGCAGGCCATCAGCATCTTCAACCAAGCCATCGAAGACTATCACAAGTATGACGACGTGGACCATCCTTGCAACAACCCCTACGAGGAGCATACCATCGAAGGGTACCTATACAAAAAGGAATGGATCGACACCGTACAGTGGCACCTCGAAGACCTCATCCGCGAGCCGAACATCGACCCTGCGGCAGCCTTGGCCTTGAAACGGCGCATCGACAAGTCAAATCAGGACCGCACCGACCTCGTGGAGATGATTGACGAGTATTACTGGCAACTCTTCCAACAAGTGAAGCCCCAACCGAAGGCTACACTTAACACAGAGAGTCCAGCATGGGCCATCGACCGGCTTTCCATCTTGCAGTTGAAGATCTATCACATGAAGGTAGAAGTGGCAAGAGCCAATGTCAGCGAAGCACACAAGGCCAAATGCCAAGCCAAACTTGATGTGCTGCTGGAGCAAAACACCGACTTGAGCACCGCCATCAGCCAACTTTTGGAGGCTTACCATCGGGGCGAGAAGGTGATGAAGGTCTACAAGCAGATGAAGATGTACAATGACCCTGCATTGAACCCTGTGCTCTACGGTCAAAAATGAAAAAACTCCTTGTCATAAGGTTCTCCGCCTTAGGCGACATCGCCATGAGTGTTCCCGTTGTCCATGACTTGGCTATGCAATACCCTGATTTGGACATCACCATGCTCAGTCGTGAGATGGCGAGGCCGTTGTTTGAGCAGATGCCCGAGAACGTTCACTTCATCGCAGCGGACCTGAAAGGTCGGCACAAAGGGTTGCTTGGACTCTGCCGTCTATGGCGCGACGCCCATCTGAGCGACTTCGACTACATCGCCGACTTCCATGATGTGCTTCGCACCTGGTGGTTGTGTGCCGAAGGTTGTCTGCGACGCAAGAAGGTGGCCAAGATTGACAAGGGACGCAAAGGCAAGAAGGCCTTGACACGTCAGAAAAGCAAGGTTTTTGTGCAACAGGCCACTTCCTTTGAGCGCTATGCCAAGGTGTTGGAACAGTTGGGTTTCCCGATAAAACCACAATTCAACAAACTTGATTATTCCGCTTTTTGCGAGACGCAAAAAGAAGACCATGAGACTTGGATTGGCATTGCGCCGTTCGCCAAACACCCCGCCAAAGTCTATCCTTTGGAGAAAATGGAGCAAGTCATCAAGACCTTGAGCGAGAGGGAAAGCACCACCATTTTTCTTTTCGGTGGTGGCGAAGAGGAAAAACGGCAGATTGCCGAGCTTTGCGCCAAATACCCGAACGTGAAAGCTGCTCAAAGCCAACAAGGCTTGAAAGGCGAATTGGCCTTAATGGGCCAGTTGGACGTAATGCTCTCAATGGACTCCGCCAACATGCATTTGGCTTCCTTGGTCGGGACACGGGTGGTCTCCCTCTGGGGCGGCACCCATCCCTATGCCGGTTTCATGGGTTGGAAACAAAAAGCAGAAGATTGCATCCAGCTGGATTTGCCTTGCCGACCCTGTTCGGTGTACGGCAACAAGCCTTGCCTGCGGGGCGACTACGCCTGCATGAACGGCATCGCGCCCGAACAAATCATCGAAAAGTTTGGTCTGTCATGAGCGTCTCCCCCATCGCCGCTATGTTCGACCGCATCGCGTCAAAGTACGATGCACTCAACCATTTGCTCTCCCTTAATATAGACAAGGTGTGGCGACGAAAGACAGCCAAGGCAGTGGCAAAGGCGCATCCCAAAACCATCCTTGACCTCGCCACAGGCACGGCCGATTTGGCCATTGCCTTAGCCAAGCACAATCCTCAGGCCCACATCGTCGGCATGGATATCTCCGAAAAGATGTTGGACATCGGGAAACAAAAAGTGATCAAACAAAACCTTGAAAACCAAATTGAATTGCGACACGGAGATGCTGCCGCCTTACCTTTTGAGGACGAGCATTTCGATGCCGTCACCGTGGCCTTCGGCGTCAGAAACTTCGAGGACTTGGACAAGGGCCTTTTGGAGATCAGCCGTATGTTGAAGTCCAACGGACAGGCCGTCATCTTGGAGTTCTCCATGCCTGAGAAATGTCCCGTAAAGCAACTCTACCGTTTCTATTTCAAGCATATCCTTCCGAGGATCGGGAAATCCGTTTCAAAAGACCCTGGGGCATACGATTACCTGCCCGTTTCGGTAGAGCGTTTCCCAAGACCTGATGCCTTCCTTGGACTGCTGAAACGACATGGGTTGGCTGAAGGCCTTGCCCGTCCACTCACTTTTGGCATCGCCACATTATACACCGCCACCAAATCATAAGGTATTTCTTTTTTTACTATTTTTGCCGCGGTTTTATTGCAATAAAAGCACGCGAATTGCGTTAATCAGACATCTAAACACTGAAGATCTTGAAGAAAGCACTGAAAATATTGGCTGTCATGCTGTTGCTCACTGCGACGGTCATTCCGGCACAAGCCCAGAGAAGGGTGGTCAGATATTTGCCCAAGTATGAGCAGGAGCCCTATCATTTTGGTTTTTTGCTGGCTTACAACCAGATGATGTATACCGTGAAGACCGTGGAGAACTACCAGAATGCTGCTCAGCCTGCCGATTCATGGCCCAGCGGCCCTTATAGCATCTCCAACACCAGCTGCCTCTATGTCTATAACATTGAGACTTTGCAGACGCCCGGTTTCACCGTAGGTATCATCGGCAGCAAACGCCTCGGCCGGTATTTCGACCTGCGTTTCATTCCCTCGTTGAGTTTCAGCGAACGACGCATGCGATACGACATCGCCGTGGTCAGTAGGGACAACACAGTCGACATGAAGGCCATCACCAAGTCGATCGGCACCACCTTTGTGGAGTTCCCTCTCAACATCAAGTACCGTTCAAAACGATACAACAACATTGGTGCTTACCTTATGGGCGGTGTCAACCCGAAACTCGACCTTGCCTCGCAGAAGGATAACAAGGAGATTGACGGCCAAGGCAATGAGTTCATCAACAACCTCGTCACCAAGCGTTTCGACTGCGCCGCTGAACTCGGAGCTGGATTCGACATCTACAACCAATGGTTCAAGATGGGCATCGAGGTCAAGATGAGCTACGGATTGCTCGACATCGTGAAGAACCAAGCCTTCATCTACACCGCTCCTATCGACAAATTACGCAACAAAATGTTCCAGATTTCGCTTTTGTTCGAATAATTTCGACTATTATATTTCATTGATTATAAGTAATTTACAAAATATTATAGACTTTTTTTCAAGGAATATGTTGCGGGTATTGAAATTTTCTCTACTTTTGCAGCGTCAAAAATGACACGAAGTGGTCTCTTCGTCTAGTCTGGTCAGGACGTCAGGTTTTCATCCTGGTAACTCGGGTTCAAATCCCGGAGAGACTACCAACCAAGCCCGCCAAACAGCGGGCTTTTTTATTGTCAACTATTTGCGCTATGAACAAACTACAAGTCGTCGTCAGCAACCAATACGATCCCTTCCTCAACCGCGCCGTGGAGCAATACCTCACGGACCATCAGGAAGGAGACACCGTCACCTTGTACCTCTGGAAAAACCAGCAGACGGTGGTCATCGGTTACAACCAGAACCCCTATTCTGAATGCAATGTCAAGTTGTTGCTCGACGAAGGCGGCCATCTGATGCGTCGCGGTACGGGTGGCGGCGCCGTTTACCACGACTTGGGCAACATCAACTTCTCGTTCATTGCCGACAAGTCTTTATATGACGTAAGGAAACAACTTTCGGTCATCCAAGACGCACTGCTTGCCTATGGCTTGAAAGCTGATATTTCGGGACGCAACGACCTCACTTGCGAGGGACGAAAATTCAGTGGCAACGCCTTCGCCAAAGGGAAAAGCAACAACCTTCACCATGGCACCATCCTCATCAAGACTGACGGAGAGATGATGCAGCGTTACCTCATCGTCGACAAGGCCAAGCTGATGAAAAACGGCGTGAAGAGCGTGGCCAGCCGTGTGGTCAACCTCAGCGAACTCGTGCCGGAATTGACTTCAGAGAACATCAAGAATCCATTGATCTCCTCCTTTGAGAAGGTTTACGGGAGCAAGGCCATCACCCTCGACTTCGACACCTTAATTAATAAACCCGAGGTACGTGCCATCGAAACGGAGATATCGTCGCACGACTTCCTCTTCGGCCGCTGGGAACAGTTCAAGACCACGAAGAAGGCCCGTTTCGCATGGGGCGGCGTGGAGATTGCGCTGCAAATCGACGAGGCCGACGCCATAATCAACGACATCCAAATCGCCTCGGATTGCCTTGAGCCCGACACCATCCAACTGGCCGAACAATTGCTGAAAGGTGCTAGCACCAAGTCGGCACCCAATGATGATTCAGGTAACGAAATCATCCACGACATCATCCATTTGATCTACGGCTGAACAAAAAAGCGTACCTTTGCAGGCTGTTTTATAATATTGAAATTTGATTATTTATAGGGCAGACACGCAGGTCTGCCCCTACGAAACACCAATATGAAATACTATCTTCTCCCATTAGGCTGTCAGATGAACTTGAGCGACACGGAGCGCGTGCGCACGGTGCTCAACGGCATGGGCTTTGTGCAGACTGACAACGAAAGCGAGGCCACCATCCTCGGCATCATCGCCTGCTCGGTGCGCCAGAAAGGCATCGACAAGGTGTATGGCCGCATCGAGAAATGGAACGCCATGAAGAACCGCCAAAACGTCATCACCTTCGTGTCGGGCTGCATCCTGCCTGCCGACCGCTTGCGTTTCCTCAAGCTCTTCGACCTGGTTTTCGCCATGAACGAACTGCCCAACCTGCCCGAGATGATCCGCCATTACGGCATCGTCACGCCAGCTTCGCTGCGCTACGGAGAAGAGATTGAATACCAACCTGTGGTCAAGCCTTTGGCACCGCTGTTCCACAAGGACGACAAGATCAACCCGTCGGCCAATATGGATAAGTTTTGGGCCATCACGCCTACGCAGACCTCCAGTTTCGAGGCCTTCATCCCAATCCAGAACGGTTGCAACAAGTTCTGCACCTACTGTGCCGTGCCCTACACCCGTGGTCGCGAGGTGTCGCGCCCCTCGGAAGAGATTCTAGCCGAACTGAAGGATTTGGTCGAGAAAGGTTACAAGAGCATCACTTTGCTCGGACAGAATGTCAATTCCTACGGTCTTGACAAGAAAGGCGAAGAGATTGACTTCGCAGAACTGCTGCGCCGTGTGGGTGAATACGGCAAAGCCTCGGGCAAGGAGTTTTGGGTGTATTACACCGCGCCGCATCCTCGCGACATGAAAGACGACGTCATCGAGGTGATGGCACAATACGACTGCCTCGGAAAACAGATTCACATCCCCATCCAGAGTGGCGACGAGAACATGCTACAACGCATGAACCGCCACCATGACCTGGCCACCTATAGGCATATCATCGAGACCATCCGCGAGAAACTGCCGACGGCTACCATCTTCACCGACATTATCGTGGGTTTCACCCACGAGACCGAAGAGGAGTTTGAGAACACACGCAAGGCCATGGAGGAGTTCAAGTACAACATGGCGTTCATCGCGCAATACAGCGTACGCCCGGGCGCCGTGGCCTCAGAATGGGATGATGACGTGCCGAAGGAAGTGAAGCGTGAGCGCTACCACCGCCTCACCGAGGAACTGATGAAGCATAGCCTCGTATACAACCAAGGCCTCATCGGGAAGACTGTCAAGATGTTGGTGGAGACGCAAGACCGCAAAAACGGCTACCTGGCAGGACACACCGAAGGCAAGATCGTCATCCGCTTCGCTTCAAGAGACACCAGCCTTATTGGACAAATCGTGAATGTCAAGGTGACTTCGGCTTCGCCGTTGTCGATTGAAGGAGTGTTAGTTTAGAGTTTAGAGTTTAGAGTCGATGAAGAAAGTAGCGTTCAAGACTTTGGGATGCCGCGTCAACCTGTATGAGACCGATGCTTTGGCGTCGCGTTTCAAGGCGGCGGGCTATGAGATTGCCGACAGCGATAGCGGTGCCGACGTCTTTGTCGTGAACACCTGCACTGTCACCAACACCAGCGACCAGAAATGTCGTCAGGCCATCCGTCAGATCAGGCGCAAACACCCTGAGGCCTTGATTGCCGTCACGGGCTGCATGGTCAACCATAGAAAAGACGAGTTGTTGAAATCGGGCATCGCCGACTATGTCATCGACAACGAACGCAAGGCCGCCTTGTTCGACATCATCGACGAGCATTTCAAGACAGGCAATAGCGACCCTGAAGGCTACGACCGCGACCTCTTCAGCTACCAACCCGCCTTCGACACCTTCCACACGCGCAGCCTCATCAAGATCCACGACGGCTGCAACAATTTCTGCTCCTACTGCATCATCCCCATGGTGAGAGGCAGGGCTACCAGCCGTCGCGCAGCGGACATCTATGACAATGTTCGCGAAGTCGTTGCCCATGGCTTCAAGGAGGTCGTGTTAACGGGAGTCAACATGGGTCGTTACCAATCAGAAGGCACCAACTTCGAGCAACTCGTGGAAAACATCCTCAACATCGACGGTGACTTCCGCATCAGGGTCTCCTCCATCGAGCCCGATCAATTCAGCGACCATTTCCTCAGCCTCTTCCAACACGAGAAGTTGGCGCCCCACATGCACATCTGCCTGCAGAGTGGCTCCGACGACACCTTGAAGCGCATGCACCGCTTCTACACAGTCGCCCAGTTCCGCGACATGTGCCAACGCATCAAGGCCTTCCGTCCCGACTTCAACCTCACCACCGACATCATCGTGGGCTTCCCGGGCGAGACCGAACAAACCTTCAAGGAGAGCTGTGACTTCGCTAAGGAAATCGGCTTCAGCCATATCCACACCTTCAAATACTCTGTGCGTAACGGCACCAAGGCCGCTGCCATGCCCGACCAAGTGCCTGAAAGCATCAAGACAGAACGCAGCGAGGTGATGCGTCAAATCTCGTTGGACAACAAGACCCAATACTTCGAGCTGATGCAAGGCAAGAGCCAACGCATGCTCATCGAGCGCATCGACAGCGAGGGGGTGGCTCGGGGCTATGGAGAGAACTATGTACCCGTCATCCTCAATGCAAAAGGAATCGAAAAGAACACCTATATTAATATAAAGCTGGGCGAAATCGTCAACCAAGGGAACGAAGAAAAGATGGTATTTATCGGAGAATCAATAAGTTAAAGAATTAAATGAAAAAATTTCATCTTTTTGGGTTCCAATTCAGAGAAAAGTTGTAATTTTGCAGCCCGAATCGAAAAGAATAAGTAATAAGGAATTAGAGATATGGCAAATCACAAATCGTCAATCAAGAGAATTCGTCAGACAGAGAAGAGACGTTTGCACAACCGTTACTATGCCAAGAACATGCGTAACGAAGTGAAGAAATTCAGAGCTTTAACCGACAAGTCAGAAGCCGAGAACCAGCTCCCGATGATGTACCACATCATCGACAAGGTTGCCAAGCGCGGTATCATCCACAAGAACAAAGCTGCCAACCTGAAGTCGAAGCTGACGAAGTTCATGAACAAATTGGCATAATTGGAAGTTTTATTCATACATGTTGGTGCCTCTTCTACATTTAGTGGAAGAGGCTTTTTTGCTTGAGATAAGCCGAAAATCACTATCTTTACCGCTTCAAACCACCCACCATGAGCAAAAAGAAATCCATCAAGGAATGGGCCGAGGACGACAGGCCACGTGAGAAGATGGCCGAGAAAGGAAAGGCTGCCATGAGCGACTCGGAGCTTCTGGCCATCCTTCTGCGCACAGGCAAAGCGGGGCAGTCGGCCGTGGACCTGGCACGCGAAATCTTGGGCAAAGCCAACAACAACCTCATCAACCTCTCCAACTTCACCTTGAAGGAATTGGAAGATTTCAAAGGCGTGGGCAAAGCGAAGGCCATCACCATCATGGCCGCCCTCGAGCTCGGCAAACGTCGCCGCGGAGCCGAAGCCAGTCTGCCCGACGAGGTCAAGGACTCCAAAACCTCATTCGAGCGTTTTCTTTCCCATATCGATGACATGAAACAGGAGCATTTCCTCGTCATGTACCTCGACCAAAGCTTCCACGAACTGAAAGTGGAATGCATCAGCAATGGGGGGACGACTAACGTCATCGCCGATCCAAGGATCATCTTCAAGCAAGCCTTGAACTACGGCGCCACCTGCATCATCTTGGGGCACAACCACCCCTCGGGCAACCCTCGTCCCAGCAAGGACGACCGCCAGCTGACCCAGAAAATCGTGTCGGCCGGCAAACTCTTGGATATCGCCGTCGTTGACCACATCATCATCGGCAACGAACGCTATTACAGTTTCCGCGACCACGGAGAAATGACCTTCTGAAACAACAAACACCCATGAAACTCGTCACCATCATAGGGGCAAGGCCCCAGATCATCAAGGCTGCTGCACTGAGCCGCGCCATCAAGAACCATTTTTCTGACCGCATACAGGAAGTCATCGTACACACGGGGCAGCACTACGACGACAACATGTCGCAAGTCTTTTTCGATGAGCTGCAGATACCGCGTCCCGACTACAACCTCCATGTCGGCTCGGCTTCGCATGGCGTGCAGACTGCCCGCATGACCGAGGGCATTGAGGCGCTATTAATAAAGGAGCAACCCGACTTCATCGTGCTCTATGGCGACACCAACTCCACTTTGGCTGGTGCCGTAGCCGCCGCCAAGATCCATGTGCCCATCGTCCACATCGAGGCGGGGTTGCGCTCGTTCAACAAGAGCATGCCTGAGGAAATCAACCGCATCGTATGCGACCACTGCTCTACCCTACTCTTCACGCCCACCAAGGCAGGGCTGGAGAATCTGAAGCGCGAAGGGTTTTCTATCGATGAAAGCGGCGTTTCGACCCTTCGACAAGCTCAGGGCTCAACGACCGCAGTTCCAACCATTGACAATCCGAAGGTCTACCACTGCGGCGACATCATGTACGACAACAGTCTGCACTTTGCCAATATTGCTGAAGAGAAGACTGACATCATACAACGCCTGGAATTGGTTGGCAAGCCTTTTATCCTGTCCACCATACATCGCGACAGCAACACCGACCATCACGAGCGGCTCGGCGCCATCTTTGACGCATTGATCGAGCTCTCAAAAGAGAATCAAATCGTATTGCCTTTGCATCCCAGAACGGCCAAGTTACTGAAGACCAATTTGAGCAACGAAAAGCAGTCTTTGGTTTTCAGCAGCCCCAACATCAAGCTCATCCCGCCGGTCTCCTTCCTCGAGATGATTGCCTTGGAACGTCATGCGCAACTCGTCATGACCGACTCAGGCGGCGTGCAGAAGGAGGCCTATTTCTTCAAAAAGCCAGGCATCATCCTTCGTCCCGAAACAGAATGGGTGGAAATCGTGCAGACCGGCAACGCCATTCTCGCCGACGCCGATGAAAGCCGCATCATGGAGGCTTGGCAGCATTTCAAGAACAACCCGCCCACCGTTTTCCCCGAAATCTTCGGCGACGGCCATGCGGCGGAATTCATGCTCGACAAAATTATTTCTTGTAAAGTGTTGTAGATTAAGAAAAAAGTCGTACCTTTGCACCCGCTTAACAAGCAAACCTAATTAACAATTTAATAATTTAATAATCAAACAGTTATGAATCAGTACGAAACCGTTTTCATTTTAACTCCCGTTTTGTCTGAAGATCAGATGAAGGAAACGGTAAAGAAGTATGAAGATCAGCTGACCAACAATGGTGCAGAGATCGTTCATGAAGAGAACTGGGGCATGCGTAAGCTTGCCTATCCCATCCAGAAGAAGTCCACGGGCTTTTATCAACTCATTGAGTACAAGGCCGAGGGCAATGTGATCGCCGATGTCGAAACCGAACTGAAGCGCGACGAACGCGTTCTCCGTTTCCTCACCGTGAAGCTCGACAAGCACGCCGTTGCTTACAACGAAAAGAAACGCAAGAAAGCCGAAGCCGCTGCCGAAGCTCAAGCCTAATGTTGAACAATTAAAAAGGAAGAAAAATGGCACAAGTGAACAACAACAACAACGACATCAAATATCTGACTCCCATCGCAGTCGATACCAAGAGAAAGAAATACTGCCGCTTCAAGAAGAACCGCATCAAGTACATCGACTACAAAGATGCCGACTTCTTGCTGAAGTTCGTCAACGAGCAGGGTAAGATCCTGCCTCGCCGCATCACCGGTACTTCAACGAAATACCAGCGCAAGGTTGCCCAGGCCGTCAAGCGTGCCCGTCACCTCGCCCTGATGCCATTCGTAGCAGATTGTTTGAAATAATTTGAAGGAGGACAACACATGGATATCATTCTGAAACAAGACGTCGCCAATTTAGGCTATAAGAACGACATCGTCACCGTGAAGGCTGGTTACGGCCGCAACTACCTCATCCCGCAGGGTCTGGCCATCCTCGCCACCGAGCGCAACCGCAAGATCTTGGCCGAAGAGATGCGTCAGCAGGCTCACAAGGAACAAAAGATCAAGGATGAAGCCACCGAGAAAGCCAAGGCTTTGGAAGGCCTGAAGCTGCAAATCCCCGCCAAGGCTGCTGCCACGGGTAAGATTTTCGGTTCGGTCAACAATATCATGATTGCAAACGCCATCAAGGAAGCCACCGGCATCGAAGTGGACCGCAAGAACATCGTCCTCAATGAAGACGCCATCAAGGAAGTGGGCGACTACACCGCCAAGATCAGACTCCACAAGGAAGTGGCCGTCGACATCAACTTCAACGTTTTCGCTGAATAATAGGATAAACTTTTTCATAATTTTGGGGGCTGTTCCATTATTTGGACAGCCTTTTTTGTATTTTTGCCTACATGATTACCAAAAACACCATAAAGCAAATCGCATCCCTCCGTCAGCAGAAGTTCCGCAAGGAACTCGGCCTCTTCGTCGTAGAAGGACGCAAGATGACAGAGGAACTGCTCCAATCCAATTTTGAAACCGTAGGGCTCTATGCCACTGAGGCCTTCCTCGCCGACCATCCTGCTTTCGCTAACGCTGAAATCGTTAGCGAAGTGCAGATGGACCAAATGAGCGGTCAGGACACACCACCCGGCATCCTTGCCGTAGTGAAAATTCCGCAACAAAGCGAAATCAAGACGACATCGCAACTTGTGATCGCCTTGGATGGCATCGCCAACCCGGGCAACATGGGCACGCTCATACGCACGGCTGAGTGGTTTGGCATCCATGACGTGGTGTGCAGTTCCGACTGTGTGGAGCTTTGGAACCCTAAGACGGTGCAGGCTACTATGGGTTCGCTTTTCAGGATGAAGGTGTGGTCAACTGACTTGCCTGCATATCTCAAGCAAGCCAAGGCTGATGGCAAAGCCATTTATGGTGCCTTGTTGGACGGCCAGAACCTGTTTCAGATGCAAGCCAAACCCGAAGGCCTCCTCGTCATCGGCAGCGAGTCGCATGGCATCAGGGCCGATGTTTTGCCTTGCATCACGCGGCCCGTCACCATCCCACGTGTGGATGGCAGCATGACCGAGTCGCTCAACGCCGCTGTAGCCGGAGCTGTTCTAATGGCTGAGATGACAAAATAAACAATGACGAACAATAAAAAAAACCGCCCCGAAAGGAGCGGTTTTTTTCATTCAATCGTTGAGATTGATTACTTCACGATGACAACGCGCTGGACGCTGTTGCGGCCATTGTTGTCATAGATGCTGAAGAAGTAGACACCAGCCTCAACATCCATGTTGATGTTGTTGACCATGCCGCCGAGCTTCTCAACGCGGATCAGTTGGCCAGCCACATTGTAGATAGCCACGCTATTCAGGTTCTCGCCTTCGAGGGTAACCATCGAAGTGGCGGGGTTAGGATAGACACTGGCCAGTTGGGCAACAGTTTCTTCAACGCCGTCGGTGACATCGAGGGTCACAGGGATCTCAACATGAGCCAGGTTCTCATCGTTGGTGTTGATGATGAGGTTAGCATTGTAGGAGGTACCCATTTCGAGGCCGATGGAGTTGAGGGTGAGGGTGATGGTCTCGCTCTGGCCGCCCATGATGGCGCCTTCAGTCTTGTCCAAAGTAGCCCAAGTGGCGGGGATGAGTTCACCAACGCAGTTGACCGTGATCAACCAAGCACCACCGAAGCTGCCAGCGCTGTAGCAGTGGCTGAAGCTGTTGCCGTTGGTGCTGAGCCAGTTACCATCTTGCTCTTCACCGTATTCACCGCCGTCCATGCTCAAAGGATACTCACCAGCAACCTGTTCGAGCTGAACCGTAGCCCACATGGCTTGACCGGTCAGATAGACAGGCTCGTCGAAGGTGGCAGTGATCCAAGTACCGGCAGCCGTTGAGTTAACGGTCTTTTCGGCGAGAAGTTCACCAGGTTGGTTGTGGAGGCCTTGACCATAGATACGGAAGATGTAGTTGTGGTCAGCGGACTGATATTGCGTACCAACAAGATACTGAGCGGAAACGATCTTCATACCCATGGCAGCGCCAGCGTAGGCAGTAGCAGGCAGACGGATACCCATCTCACGGGTGTAAGCGTCGGAAGAACCGATGCCTTGGCTTTCTTCACCATTGTGGTAGAAGAGGTCAGCAGTCTGAGTGCCTTCGCCACCTTGACCGAAGTCGAGCCAGCCAGCCCAGTCGCCGATGGAGTTACCACTGTTGTCGATGGTCACAGGCACGGTGGTCATATCGTCTTCACCAAGTTCTTCGGTGATTTCCATAGGATCAATGGTGAGCTCAGGAGCGCTTTCGCCACCGATCTTCTTGAAGCTGAAGTTATCGAGGTAGTACTCGGAAGTAGCAGCATTCTCAGGCGGGAAGAAGTCCATGGCGCCGAGGGTACGGCCCACCACGTTGTTACCGAAGCTGTCCAAGCTCCACTGCCATTCGCAGACGAGCACTTCTTCTGCACCAGGAGCGGTGTAGTAGTAACGAGCGACGTCGGTGTCGGTATCCACATTCAGACGGAAGTGCATCCATTCATCATAGACGCAAGGTACATCAGCGGTGCCGTTGCTACCGGCATGGATGGTGCCGTGGCCAGGAGCTTGGGTCGCGGTCTGACCATCGCTGGTCATGTGCAGATAGCACTGCATGGCCCAAGTGCTGTTGGCACCAGCAAAGTGGTGCAGGATGTTGAAGTAACCGTTCTTGCCTTCGGGAACGAGGATGTCGAACTCGAGGTCGTAGTTACCGTTCTCTTCGTCGCCGAGGAGAAGGACTTGGTCGTTACCATAGGTGAGGTGACCGCATTGCGTACCATCAAAGCTGGCAACGACACCGTCTTCATCACCGCCGGGAGCGTTGCTCCAAGTGGTCCACCAGTCATTGCCATGAGCGATAGCGTCTTGGGCAATCTTGTTACCCACGGTGTAGTCCTCGAAGGGGTCGAAGATCAGCACCTCGTCGTTGCTTTGCAGCGTGACGGTGAGGTTATCGAGATAGTACTCAGAGGTAGCGGCATTCTCGGGCGGGAAGAAGTCCATGGCGCCGAGGACACGGTCAGCCTGGTTCTCACCGAAGCTGTCCAAGCTCCACTGCCATGTGGCATAGAGTTCTTCGGGTTGGCCAACCACATTGAAGTAAAGTTCTGCAACGTCGTTGTCGGCATCGACATGGACGCGGAAGTGCATCCATTGGTCATAGACGCAAGGCAGGTCGCAAGTACCGTTGCTACCGGCGTGCACGGTGCCGTGGCCAGGAGCCTGGGTCGAGTTCTGACCGTCGTTGGTCATATGCATGTAGACCTGCATGGCCCAGACACAAGTGTTCGGGTTGCCAGTGAAGTGGTGCAGAACGTTGAAGTAACCGTTCTTACCTTCCGGAACCAAGGCATCGAACTCGAGGTCGTAAACACCCGTCGAGTGGTCGCCAAGCATAACGACTTGGTCGTTGCCAAAGGTGAAATGGCAACCCATAGAACCATCAGCCATGCCGAAGACACCATCTTCGTCAGTGCCAGGAGCATAGCTCCAAGTGGTCCAAGGATCACCGAGAGTTTGAGCGATTTTGGCGCCTTCCGGGCAGTCATCAAAATCGAAATGCAACTGAGCGAAAGCATTGCCGCAAACAAAGGCAATCATCGCAATGAGTAAAGATACTTTTTTCATTTTTTTGAAATTTAGTTAGTTATTAAGTTTGTAACGTGTCGTTTGAAGGAACAGATGCGAAATAACACGCTGCAAATATAATCAATTTTTATTTTTTGCAAGAGGATTGAGGTTTTTTTTAGTTGAGAGTTTAGAGTGTAGAGTTTAGAGTCAGTTTAAAGTTTAGAGTTTAAAGTATGGAGTTTTGAGTTGTTAGTTTGGATTTTGCTTCTTTCCAATAGGTGATCATCTCTTCGATGCTGAGGTGTTGCACACCTTTGCCTTGTTCGCGGGCCTTCTGTTCCACGTACGCAAAGCGTTCGCGGAACTTCTTGTTGGTCTTTTCGAGGGCATCGTCGGGATTCACACCGATGTAGTTGCCATAAGCTGCCAAGGCAAAGAGCAAGTCGCCGTATTCTTCTTCGATATGAGTTAGGTCGTCGGGCTTTTTCAGTGCTTCATGGAGTTCACTCTTCTCCTCCTCCACCTTCTGCCATGCCTGCTCGGCATTGGGCCAGCGGAAGCCCACACCGGCGGTCTTCTGCGCCATACGGTAGGCCTTCAACAGCGACGGCAAGCCTTCTGGCACACCGCCCAAAACGCTGCGATTATGCTCGCGTTCCAACTTGATCTTCTCCCAGTTTTGCTCCACTTGTTCCGCATTCTCAACATGCTCATTACCAAAGATATGCGGATGGCGCACAATCATCTTGTCGCAGATGCCATTGAGCACGTCGGCAATATCAAAGGCGCCTTGCTCCTGCCCTATCTTGGCATAAAAGACAAGATGGAGCATAAGGTCGCCGAGTTCCTTCTTCACCTCGTTGAGGTCGTCGTTGAGGATGGCCTGGCTGAGTTCGTAGGTCTCTTCGATGGTGAGGTGGCGCAGGCTTTGAATGGTCTGGGTGCTATCCCAAGGACAGCCCGCACGCACGGCGTCCATGATATCTAGTAAACGTTTGAAGGCTTGTAGTCTTTCGTCCATGATAGTTTGATTTGAATTTGCAAAGGTAAGGAATATTGTTGAGATTCCCGCAAGCGGGAATGGAGTTTGTACCCGATGTGAAAAGCGGCGGTTTGTAAAGTTGACGAATCGTAAACGTCCGAAGCCGCCGCGGTTAACAACAACATCAGCACTCCATTCCCCGCAGGGGAATCTCACTATTTTCATAGAATTTTGTACCTTTGCAGGCTCGATGGAAAGACAAAAAAGCCATATCATCTTATTCGCGCTGCTTACCTTATTATTAATAGGGGAAACGGCAACTGCGCAGCTGAGCCAAAAGAATTACGAGATTGAGGCCAAGATGTATTATGGCTACATGTACTTCCAGAACGATGAATATCACTCGGCTTTGGGGCGTTACAGCCGTCACACCCCTAGTTACGAGGTCTCGTTGCATCGCAACACCTACGGCGAGCATCGTTGGGAGGTGCTCCACAACTACCCTTCCATCGGACTCTCCTTTTATTACTCGGGTTTTGGAAACGATAGTATCGCGGCCGAACTGGGCAAGGTGTTTGCCCTCTACCCTTTCATCAACTTCCCCATCACGCCGGGCACCAATAGCAGGCTGACCTTCAAGTTGGGGGTGGGTATTGGCTATCTCACCAACAAGTTCGACCCGAAGGAGAACTACCACAACTATGCCATCGGCTCACATGTGAATGCCGCCGTCAACCTGTCGTTCGAATACCGCCAGCGCATCACTGACCGACTGCATTGGGTGGCCTCAATCGGTCTCAACCACTTCTCGAACGGAGCCACACGCGCGCCCAATATGGGCATCAACATCTTCAATGTGGCCACAGGCTTCTCATGGTATTTGGCACCGCCCAAAGCCCATCTCGACACAAGGCTCCGCCCGAAGAACTACCTTTTCGAATTTGACGGCAAGCGGCATTTCGTCACTGACTACCAATATACGATTGGCTTCAAGGACCTGAGCCAACAATATGGCACCCATCAGTATTTCTTCGTCCACGACGTCGCGGCCAACTTCATGTTCCAGCTCACCGAGCGCGACCGCTTGGGCCTTGGCGTCGAGCTGGTCTACGACAACTCCGACAAGATCACCAAACCCGACTGGGACATCTATCTGAAACCGGGAGTCTTGCTCGCCTACGAGATGATGCTCGACCGGGTCAGCTTCATGTTCAATGTCGGCCTGCGCAACAACGTACCGCTCAACTCAGGTAAGATGGGGTTGCTGTTCTACCAGAAGGTCGCCGCCCGCTACTACCTCAACGACAACCTGTTTACCACCCTCGCCTTCACCACCTACGACATCAAGGCCGACTTCATCAGCGTCGGTTTAGGTTACCATATCCAACACAAGTACTATCTACCACGTTATGAAAAGAAACGCCATCGCAGTCCTGTTTTTCCTCGTTAGTCTGCTGACGTCCTCTTGCACCAAGATGGACCAGCTCTTCAACAACGGGAAGCCCGTCACCGAGCAGCGCGAAGTAGGCCAACACTTCAGCGCTATCTCGATGTATAATAACGTGAATGTCAAGTTAGTACAGAGCAACCGCCCTCATTTGGAGCTGACCTGTCCCGAGAACCTCATCGAAAAGGTGACCACCAAGGTGACGGGCGACACACTCATCATCAAGAACGAGAACGAGCACAACTGGCTGCGCAGTTACGACTACAGCATCGACCTGACCGTTTATTACGACAGCCTGCGCGAAATCACCTACTTCTCCAATGGCGACTTGCGTTGCACCGACTCCCTGAAAGGATATAGCACGTTGAGCATCGACACCATCAGCATCGACTCACTCCACATTGACACCATCGAGGCCTATTGGAACCGCGGATTCACCCTCAGGATCAAGGAGGGCAGCGGCGACATCGACCTATGCTTAAACTGCGACGTATTGAAGACCGTGTTCAGTTACGGCACCTCGACAGTCACCTTACATGGCACTGCGGGTTATGCCGAGCATTACATAAAAAGCTATGGCTGCATCCATGCCGAGGCGCTCAACTCCAACATTGTCAAGGTGATGTCGGAGTCGACCAACGACATCTACGTATGGGCCAGAAGCCAACTCGTTGCCTACCTCAGCAGCATCGGCAACGTCTACTATAAAGGCTATCCCTGGATAGAAAAATACTGCATGGGCGACGGGCAAGTCATCAAACTGGAATAATTTTGAAATCCGAAAACGCAAAAGGCATTTTTGGTACGATATTTGTAAGTTTTTTGGCGATTGACAAATTAATATCAAGAACAAATAAATACCCAATAAAAAAATGAAAGCATTAAGACTTCTTCCGCTTCTGGCCTTGATGGTCTTCGCCAGCTGCTCAGCGAACCGTCAGGTGGCTAAAGACGACACCTACTATTCGCCTTACGGCAATAGTGGCGAGCGTCTGGCCAAGAGCAACGGCTCATACGTGAGCCCCAGCATCAGCAGCAACTCGGAATATGACTATCAAGCCTACTATTCCGACAGCAAGAACTACGTCAACAATGCCGAGCCCGTCTATCAGACCACGGAGACGGTGACCGACACCAACGGCGTGGTGTACACCACCACCGAGACCTACTACGATGCCGACTTTGCCAGCCGCATCAAGCGTTTCGGCACTCAAGCCTCTTCCACGAGAAGCTATTATGACGACTACTACACTGGAGGAGACACCTACAACATCTACGTGAACGGCTACGACCCCTTCTATTGGGACTATACGCCGAGCATCTACATCGGCTGGGGTTATCGTCCCTACTGGAGAACCTACTGGGGTTGGAACTGGAACTATTCCTGGTATCCTTACTCCTATTGGGGCTATCCTTACTACTACTCCTACTGGGGATGGGATCCTTACTGGTCATACGGTTGGGGATACTACGACTACTGGTATCATCCCTACCATCATCACCATCACCACGACTGGCACGGCCACGGCTATGGCGGTGGCAACCACAACGGTGGCAACGGTAGCCTCGGCAGCTATGTGGCCAGTGTGAGACACGGCAACAGCACCGCCGGCTCCATGAGCAGCAGCTTGCAGAGCGACGGTCGCAAGCCGAACAATAGCGGCAGCATGTCGGGCACCACGGGTGCAGGTGCAGCCAACAGAGTGAACGGCAGCAGCTCAAGTCGTCCTTCGGCCAGCAGCACCACGGGTCGCACCAGCGCCAACGGTAGCGTCAGCAGACCTACGGTGAGCAACCGCCCCACCACGAGCAGCCGTCCTTCGGTAGGCACCAGCGGTCGCACGGGCAACGTCTCAGCCACCCGTCCTTCAAGTGCCAGCAGTGGCCGCACGGGTAGCCAGAGCGGCGAACGTCAGACCTACACCTCGCCCAACAGCACCCGCCCCTCACGCTCCAGCTCTGAATATGTGCGCCCACAAAGCTCGTCGCGTCCCTCCACTTCAGGAACGAACAGAAGCAGCTCGTCGAGCAGCGGTAGCTACAACAGAAGCAGCAGCTCCAGTGGCTCCTACAACAGAAGCAACTCCTCGAGCGGCAGCTACAACAGAGGCAGCTCATCCAGCAGCTACAACAGAGGCAGCAGCTCGTCGAGCTCAAGCCGCAGCTCGGGTAGCAGCTACAGCGGCGGCAGCCGTAGCTCAAGCTCAAGCAGTCACAGCTCGGGCGGCAGCCACAGCTCAGGCGGCGGCGGTCGTAGCTCAGGCGGTGGAAGAAGATAAAATACAACACGCAAGTGATATTTGACAAGAAAAGACTACCTTTGCAGTTGCAAAATGCAAGGTAGTCTTTTTTATTCCAATGCCATGAAGAGAATCGCAATCACTACATTCGTCCTGCTGTTCACCCTCGCGGTGTTCGGCCAAGGCAGCGACGACGCCTGCCTCTTTTCACAGACCTATTACCAAGGCACTGCCAAAGCTCTTGGCATGGGTAACGCCTTAGGCGCCGTTGGTGGCGACATGACCTCCGTATGCATCAATCCTGCCGGACTGGGCATCTACAGGAGCAATGAGTTCACCACCACCGTCAATCTGCTGGACAATCACGCTCGATCCACCTACTACGGCACATCCAACGGTGCCAACCAGATGCGTCTTTCCATCCCTAACGTAGGCTATGTGAGCACCAAGCAAAAGAGCAACTACCGCAACCTGCGCTTCACGCAGTTTGGTATCGGACTCACGCGGACCAACGACTACAACACCCATACCTTTGCACGAGGCATCAACCCCACCAGCTCGAAGATCGACGACTACCTCGCACAAATCGATGGCTTCTCTGAAAGCGATATCCAAGACGCCTTCCCTTACACCATCTATCCGGCTTGGAACACCTATCTTATCGACATCTATCAGGATCAACAGGGCGAGTATTATGGCAGCCCCGTGCCTCAGGGCAACATCTGGCAAGGGCAGGAAAGCGAGTTCAAAGGGCGTTCCGAAGAATGGACTTTCGTAGGTAGCGCCAACTACGCGGAGAGGCTATTCCTTGGCATCAGCGCCAACCTCGGCCACATCAAACGTGTCGGTTACCGCAACCTCAAAGAAGAAGCCCGCGAAGGCGACGACACCCCGTTCAATGAATGGAGCTTCAGAGAAGACCTGAGTTCGAACGGCCTCGGAGGCAGCGTGAAGGTGGGCATGATCTATCATGCCAGCCCTGTGGTCCGCATCGGTGCCGCATTCCATTCACCGACCATCTATTCCATCGACGAGGCATGGCAGACCCAGACCGAATCGAAAATCAACCTGATAACCCGGAAATACGTATCGCCCGAGTCGAACTACGAATACACCTTCATCAGTCCTTTGAAATGGGTGGGTAGTTTGGCCTTCGTCATCGGATACCAAGGGCTGATCAGTCTGGATGCCGAATACATCAACTATGGCGCTGCTCAATTCAGGGCCAACGACTGGGACTATAGCGATGTGAACCAAAGCATCAAAGCGACCTATGGCCGCACCTTCAACTTCCGCTTAGGCAGCGAATGGCGCATCGGGAGTTCCTATCTCAGGATGGGAGCCGGCTATTACGGCAGTCCCTTTGGATTGGGCAAAACAGGCGGCAGCGTAAAGAAGGCCTCGTGCGGTATCAGCGTGCCCGTCTCCTACGACTCTTCTTTCGACTTCGCATACGAGTTGTCGTACGGCAAGACCTACCGCTACCTCTATGACGCCGGTGAGCTTGGCATTGAGCCTGTCACTCAAAACAGTTTCAGGCATGTCTTTGCCACCACGCTAAAGGTAAGATTCTAAACAAAAAAGAGCCGCTCGTGAGCGGCTCTTTTTTTGCATCATACGTTATCGATGATTACTTGTACTGGTTGATAATGCCCTTGTCGACCAGGATACGACCGCAGTATTCGCACACGATGATCTTCTTGTGCGTGCAGATGTCCAATTGGTGTTGGGGCGGGATGCGGTTGAAGCAGCCACCGCAAGCCTCATCGAAGATGCCGACGACGGCCAGACCATTGCGGGCATTCTTGCGGATGCGCTTGTAAGCGACCAAGAGACGGTCTTCCACCAGCTTCTCGCACTCGGCTGAACGCTGCAGCAGCTGTTCCTCTTCCTTCTCGGTGCCTTCCACCAGCGAATGCAGTTCCTCTTTCTTTTCCTGGAGCGAGTTCTGCAGCTCGGTGAGGCGGAGCTGGGCTTGAGCCACCTTGGTAGCCACGTCGTTGTCCTTAGCCGTGATTTCACGGATGCGTTTCTCGGAGAGTTGGATGTCCAACTGCTGATACTCGATCTCCTTGGTCAGTGAGTCGTATTCGCGGTTGTTGCGGACATTGTTCTGCTGTTCTTCGTACTTCTTGATCAAAGCCTCGATTTCCTTGATCTTGATCTTGTAGTCGGAAATATCTTTCTGATGTTTCTTGCTTTCGTCTTTCAGGTTGGTGATACGGGTCTCAAGACCAGCGATCTCGTCTTCCATATCCTGAATCTCGAGCGGCAGGTTGCCACGATAGGCACGGATCTCGTCAATCTTGGAGTCGACCTGTTGCAAGGTATACAAAGCCACCAGCTTCTGCTCGACGCTTACCTCAATCGGGTCTTCCACCGGTTTGGGAGCCTCTTCCTTCACGACAGGAGCTTCCTCTTTGGGTGCTTCTGCTTCAACCTCAGCCTTGGCAGCCTTTTTGGCTGTCTTCTTGGGCTTCTTTTCCTCAACAACTTCCTCCTTCACTTCAGGTTCAGCAGTGGCTTTAACAGCTTTCTTTGTTGTTTTCTTTGTTTCCTTAACTTCTTTAGCCTCAGCAACTTCAGTCACTTCGGCCTCTTTATTCACTTTCTTAGCCATATGATTGATTTCTATTTATTTACAAAATAATAAACCGCATTCGTCCTAGTTTCAGCGATTTCGGCTGCAAAGGTAGGAAATTTTTTCCGAATTAGTTCAACTATTAATTCTTTCGTAAACTGTTCGGTCTCAAAATGTCCGCCATCGACCAGCAAAACATTGCCTTCGGGGATAAAAAAGTCGTGGTATTTGATGTCAGCGGTGAGGTAGGCATCGGCTTTTTGGCGCAAGGCGTCCTGCATGAAGGGGCTTCCCGAGCCACCACAGAGCGCGACCTTCTTGATCGAACGACCTGTCAAGGCGGAATGGCGCAAGCAAGGCGAACCGATGGCCTCGGCGACAAGGCCTAAAAATGCGGTCTCACCCATAGGATTCTCGAATTCACCAATCATTCCAGCGCCACAAAGCTCGGGTTCGGCCTCTGAGGGCTGTAGCAGATGCAGGTTCTTCAGGCCAAGTCGTTCGGCCAGCACGCGGCTCACACCCAAATAGCTGTTGTCCAAGTTGGTATGCATCGAAATCATGGCGACATCATGCTTGACGGCCTTCATCACAGCGCGCTCGATATAAGTCTCAGGCGTGAGATGCTTCAAGCCATGGAAAATCAAAGGGTGATGGCTGACAATGAGGTCGCAGCCTTTGGCGATGGCTTCGTCGACGACTTCCTCGGTGATATCTAAGCATACCAATGCCTTGCGGGCTTCAGCGTTAAGGTCGCCGACCTGAAGGCCAGCGTTGTCGTAACTCTCCTGCCATTGCAACGGCGCCACTTCGGTGATGCAGTTCAGAATGTCTTTTACGGTCATAAATTCAAAATTGAGGCTCAAAATTAGGAAAAAATGTCTAATTTTGACCCCTACAATGAGAATTTTGCTGCTACCTATATCGCTTTTGTACCATATTGTGCTCAGTATCAGGCACAAGCTATACGATTGGCATCTATTGAGAAGCACACAATTCGAAAAGCCGGTAATTTGCGTGGGTAACCTCAACCTGGGCGGCACGGGAAAAACACCGCACACGGAATACCTGATCAAACTGCTGAAAGACAACTACAGCGTGGCGACCTTGAGTCGAGGCTACGGCAGGAAGACCAGAGGCTTCAAAATGGCGGAAACGACAAGCTCTTATGAGGACTTGGGCGATGAGCCGCTGCAATACTACAAGAAATATCCCGGGATTCAAGTCGCGGTTGACGAAGACCGTGTGGAAGGTGCCCACCTGCTTTGGGAGCAGGGGGCCGAAGTTGTCCTCTTGGACGATGCCTTCCAACACCGCAGCATCAAGGCGGGATTGAACCTCCTATTGACGGAATACCAGCATCTGTATTGCGACGATTTCCTCTTCCCTGCCGGCAACCTGCGCGACGTGAGATCAGCCGCCAAACGAGCTGACATCATAGTGGTCAGCAAGGCACCGGAAGCATTGGCGACAGAAGAAAAGCAAACCATTATCAACAAACTAAATCCTACGGAAAAACAACAGGTGTTTTTCTCCCATTTGGAATATGCACCATTGCAGCCTTTGAACGAGACGGCTAAAACAGAGACCGCCGAGAATACAGACTCTGTCTTGGCATTCTGTGGCATCGCTGACCCCGAGCCTTTCAAAACAGCACTGGAAAGGCTATACAAAAACGTTGTCGTGCTGCCTTTTGCCGACCATCACGCCTACACCGAAAACGACATAAAGGCCATCCTTAAATGCTATAAGAACCTTGCGGGCGAGAAGAAAATCATCGTCACTACGGAGAAAGATGCCGCTCGATTGACAAATTCTCCTTATCTTTGTCAGTTTGATGGCGCTCCGTTATACGATTTGCCCATCAACGTGCGTTTCCATGAAGAAGAAAAGTTTAACGAAGAAATATTGAGATATGTACGACAAAATCATCACCACTGTTGAATATATCAATCTGAAGACCAAAGGCTTCAGACCCGAAATAGGCATTGTCTTGGGTTCGGGCTTGGGTGGCTTGGCCAACGGCATCACCGTGCAGCACTCCCTTCCCTACTCAGAGATACCCAATTTCCCTGTCTCGACCGTGAAAGGCCACAAGGGGCAACTGCTGTTTGGCACCATCGCCGGTCGGCGTGTGGTAGCCATGCAAGGCCGTTTCCACTATTATGAGGGTTACCCGATGAGTGCCATCACCTTCCCCATTCGTGTGATGATGCAGTTAGGCATACAGTTCCTCATCCTCAGCAATGCTGCAGGCGGACTGAACCCAAACTACAAGGTGGGCGATATCATGATCATTAACGACCAGATCCATATGATGCCCAACCCGCTCATTGGTCAGCACGACGAGCGTTTCGGCGACCGCTTCCCCGACATGAGTGAGCCCTACGACAAACGGCTCATCCGTTTGGCCGACGACATCGCCCGAGAGAAAGGCATCGAGGTACAACACGGCGTGTATTGCTCCACTTCCGGTCCGACCTACGAAACCCCCGCTGAATGCCGTTTCTTCCGCATCATCGGTGCCGACACTATCGGCATGTCAACCACCCACGAGGTCATCGTGGCACGTCAAGGCAAACTGCCCGTCTTCGGTTTGAGTATCGTCTCCGACATGGGCAACATCTATGGAGAGGAAAAGACCGTAACCATCACCCATGAAGAAGTCATCAAGGCCGTGAGCGCCGTGGAACCGAAGCTTATCACTCTTATCACCGAACTCATCCGCCGCAGCGCCGAAATCAAGTTCTGATGGCCGTCTACTTCGTCACCGATTTTCATCTGGGCATTCCTACGCTTGAGGATAGCAAGGAACGCGAGCGCAAGCTGTTGCGTTTCTTCGACATGATCCGTCCCGACTGCGAGGAGCTCTACCTGATGGGTGACCTCTTCGACTTTTGGTTTGAGTACAAGACCGTGATTCCGAGAGGTTTCGTCAGGCTGCAAGGTAAACTGGCCGAGTTCACCGATGCGCGCATTCCCGTTCACATGTTCATCGGCAACCATGACCTTTGGAGTTTCGGCTACCTACATGACGAGCTTGGGCTTGAGATGCACCGCGAGCCCGTTATCAAGGACATCAAAGGCAAGAAGTTCTTTTTGGTCCACGGCGATGGCCAAGGACCGGGAGACAATGGCTACAAGTTCTTGAAAAAGGTGTTTGAATGCAAGTTCAACCAGTGGCTTTTCCGCTGGCTGCACCCCGACTTGGGCATTGGTTTGGCATTACGTTGGTCGCACAACCACCGCTTGAAAAAACTCAAGAACGAGGTGGAACGCGGCTATTACGATGACATCCCGAACACCCGCCTCTACCAATACGCCCAAGAGCAAGCCGCGCTCGACCCGAGCATCGACTTCTTTGTCTTTGGCCATCAGCACAAGCCCATGCAGTATAAGTCCGGCGACCATGCCTTGACCACTGTTGTAGGCAATTGGATTTACGATTTCACTTATGCCGTGTTTGACGGAGAGACGGTGGAATTGAAATATTTTGAGAAGCAAGACAACAACTAAAAAACATACATTATGCAAATCACAAAGAATTACATTGAAGCCAACAAGGAGCGTTTCCTTGAGGAACTCTTTGGCTTGATTAGAATCCCATCTATCAGTTCAGAATCAGCCCACAAGCCGGACATGATCCGCTGTGCCGAATACTGGCGCGATGCCATCCTGGCCGCTGGCGCCGACAAGGCCGAGGTGATGCCCACCGAAGGCAATCCCATCGTCTACGGCGAGAAGATCATCGACCCGAAACTGCCTACCGTGCTTGTTTACGGCCACTACGACGTGATGCCCGTCGACCCCATCGACCTGTGGCACACCGACCCGTTTGAGCCCGTCATCAAGGATGGCAAGATCTGGGCACGTGGCGCCGACGACGACAAAGGACAGTCGTTCATGCACGCCAAGGCTTTTGAGACCATGGTAAAGACCAACACCCTCCCCTGCAACGTGAAGTTCATGCTCGAAGGCGAAGAGGAAATCGGCTCGGGCAGCCTCTCGAAGTGGGTTGTGGATTACAAAGACCTCGTCAAGGCCGACGTCATCCTCGTGTCCGACACCTCGATGATTGGTCCCGATGTGCCGAGCATCACCACGGGTCTGCGTGGCCTCGCCTACTGGGAGATTGAAGTCACCGGCCCCAACGCCGACCTTCACTCCGGCCTCTTCGGTGGCAGCGTGGCCAACCCACTCAACACCCTCTGCGAGATGATTGCCAAATGCATGGACGAGAACAACCACATCACCATCCCGCACTTCTATGACGATGTCATCGAATGCTCTCCCCGCGAACGCGAGCTGCTCAACATGGCCCCTTACAACGAGGAGAACTACAAGAACAGCCTCGGTGTGAAAGCCCTGCGTGGCGAGGAAGGCTATACTAAAATCGAGCGCGTCGGCATCCGTCCCACCTTCGACCTCTGTGGTATGTGGGGTGGCTACACGGGCGAAGGCGCCAAGACCGTGCTGCCTTCGAAGGCTTACGCCAAACTCTCCTGCCGCCTCGTACCCAACCAAAACAACGAGAAGATTGCCGTATTGGTGAAGGACTACCTCGAGAAGAACGCTCCCGACTATGTCACCGTGAAGGTCACGCCGCTGCATGGCGGACAAGCCTATGGCTGCCCTGTCGACCTACCGGCCTACAAAGCCGCCGAAGCCGCCTATATGGACACTTACGGCAAGCTGCCCATCCCGATGCGTTCGGGCGGCTCGATTCCGATTATCGCCAGATTCGAGGAAGTGCTAGGTGTCAAGTCCATCCTCATGGGCTTTGGCCTTGGTGAAGATGCCATCCACTCACCCAACGAGAACTACCGCCTCGACCACTTCTACAAAGGCATCGAAACCATTATCGCCTTCTATCAGCATTTTGCCAAAGGCGGAGAGATTGCATAAGCACTTGCAACACAACAAAATGAAAAAAGGAAGAGTCGCTGGACTCTTCCTTTTTTGCATCATGCCGCTCGGCTGATGTCAATCAATGACATGCTGATAGTATGTTCCTTCCTGGAAATTCTTGATGCCATCCTTCAAGAAAGCCACAAAAGCATCCTTGTCGAGATCGTAGGCACGAGGCTTCATCAGCAGGTTACCATTGTGATCAAGCAGGCAGTAGTAGGGTTGCGCGTTAGTGCCGAACTTGGAAATCTGGAAGTCGGCATACTTGCGGCCGATGGTCTTCTTCTCCTTGCCGTCATAAGTGGAAGTGTACCATTCGTTTTCAGGCAATGAAGTCTTGTCGTCGACATACAAGGCGCAGATGACGAAGTCGTTGCGCAGCATCTCCTTCACGCGCGGGTCGCTCCACACATTGGCTTCCATCTCACGGCAGTTGACACAGCCGTGGCCGGTGAAGTCGACAAATATGGGGCGGTTGAGCGCCTTTGCAGCAGCAAGGGCTTGGTCGTAGTCGAAATAGCCCTTCAGATTATGCGGTAGATGGAATAAGTCGGCATACTTGGGCTCTTCGTCAAACTCGCCCACAGCCACCGTCTCTCCTTGTGGTGCCACCGCCATATTGGCGAACTTGGCATCCACATAGTCGATGACCTTCTCGCTGTTCTCCTCGATAATGCGGTTGAGGTCGAAGTCGAGGGTCTGCTTAGGCGGCAGGTAACCCGAGAGGGCCTTCAAAGGAGCACCCCACATGCCAGGGATCATATACACCACAAAGACAAGGTCGATGATGATCAGGACGAGGCGGAACACGCCCAGTTCCTTGACTTCCTTCTCGCCTTTGAAACGAATCTTACCCAAGAGATAAAGGCCGAGTAAGGCGAAGCAGACAATCCAGATGCCGAGGTAGACCTCACGGTCGAGCAAGTGCCAGTGGTAGGTCTGGTCAGCCACACTGAGGAACTTGAAGCCCAGGGCGACTTCGATGAAACCTAACACGACCTTCACGGAAGTGAGCCAGCCACCGCTCTTGGGCAGACGCTGCAGCAGGTTCGGGAAGAAGGCAAACAGGGCAAACGGAAGGGCAAAGGCCACGGCGAAGGCAAACATCGTCACGATAGGAGCCCAGAACTCGCCCGAGGTCGACTTGATGAGCACCGTGCCCACGATGGGGCCCGTGCAGGCGAACGACACCAACACCAAAGTCAAGGCCATGAAGAAGATGCCGCCGAGGTTCTTGGTGCTTTGCTTGCTGTCGCTCTTGTTCACCATGTTGCTACCCAGTGTGATTTCGAAGGCACCGAAGAACGAGGCAGCGAAGATCATGAACACCAGGAAGAAGATGATGTTGGGCAGCCAGTGCGTGGCCAGCCAGTTAAAGATGTCAGCCGTGACGCTGTTGCCGCCCACAAGCCAAGTCACCAGGATGATGATGGCGATAGGCAAGGTGTAGAGCAACACGATGAAAAGGAAATACATGAAAGCCTTGAAACGACCTTGTGCCTTGGTTTCGCCCTCACCGTGCATGAAGAACGACACGGTCATGGGGATCATAGGGAACACGCAAGGCGTCAGGATGGCTGCAAAGCCCCAAAGGATGGCTTCGAGAATCATGCCCCAGATATTGGAATTCTTGCCAGCAGTGGCTTCGGGTTCAGCGGCCTCAATCACAGCAGGTTCACCATATTGCAGGTCAACGTCTTCCGCCAAGGAGACACACTGTCCGTCCTTGCAGGCTTGGTAAGTGATCTCGCCCGTAACGGGGAAGCCACCGTCCTTCAGTTTACGGAATGTCTGGGCAAACTGCGCCGTGCCAGCAAACTGCTTGTACTCCACCTCAAAGATGTCGTCGTAGTACATCGGCACCTCGGTGAGGTCGCGCGCTTCGCCCACCGCCTCGAAGAACTCGGAGGTCTTGATGTCGAACACCGTAGGAAGTGGTCCTAAGGCAGGCATCGTAGTGGAATAGATGTGATACTCAGGGTCGATGGTGGCTGTAGCCACAACATCAAACTCCGTTTCATTGAGGTCTTCGATTGTGATTGACCACTTGACAGGGTCAATGATCTGAGCACGAACCTGCATGGGCATAATAGCAACAAAGGCCATCAGCAGGCAGAAAAACAGTCGTTTCATAGGTAACTTTGTATTTGTTTGCAAACAATGATATTAATTAAAGTGCAAAAATAATAAGATTTACAACATGACCGAGAAAAAATATGATTTTGCCAACAAAGAGCGGGAAAGCCGTCCTTACGGCCGATTCCATCTGCATTCAAAAACGGTCTTTGTGTCGTCGGTAATCTTGAAACGGTCATCCAGGCGGTAGCCAACCACCCAAAGAATATCGCCACCAGCGGAAACCAACAGCCACACATTTTGTTTCTGGTATTCCGTAAACTTCTGGTCCACAAAGAAATCGCTCAACAATTTAGAGCCTTTCATACCTAAAGGATGAAAGCGGTCGCCGTGGCGCCAGTGCCTAAAGGTCAAGGGAAAACTCAATTTGTTGAAATCCAGTTGCGCCACTTCAGATGACTTGTCGATAATGAAATCGGCAGTTCTTTCCAACTTGGAAAAACAAAGATGGAAGGGTGAAAGGATTTCCTCCTCACCTATTCCAATTTGGATTTCATCATCTTTTTTCTCCTTTATTTCAGAGAGTTGTAGTTCATCTCTACCTATCACAAGGCGATGCGTTGCTGAACAATATTGATTCCCGACACCCGTTCCGATGGCATCATAAATGAAGTGGCATTGGTCGGTGTTGAAACCAAATTGGCGTAACCATTCAAAAAGCAACTGAAATGAGGAAGTCGGCCCTTCGACTCCTTCGACAGGCTCAGGAACCGAGGGCTCAGGGACCTTTGCTTTTACGAGTTTAGAAAAAGGCAGTCTTTGAACATCACCATCAAGCTCAACAATTTGCGCCAGCTTCTCTTTCAATAAGGCCCTATAAAGCTCATTTTCAGCGGAAAGATGCTCCAAAGACTTATACAATCCCTGCCGCGCCTCGGGTTGCAATTCATCGAAAGTGGGCAATAATTGATTGCGGATTTTGTTGCGCAGATAAACTGACTCGGCATTGGTATGGTCTTCCCGCCAAACGATATGGTTTTCAGCTGCATACTTTCGGATTTGTTCTCGTGAAGCCCACAGTAAAGGACGAATGACAACGCCATTTTGTGGCTTCATGCCTTTCAATCCGTTGAGGCCTGCACCGCGCAACAAGTTGATGAAGAAAGTCTCGGCTTGGTCATCGGCATGATGGGCTACAGCGATTTTGTCATAACCCAACTGCTGCCTCAACTGCTCAAACCAGGCATAACGCAGGTCTCGGGCAGCCATCTCAATGGATATGCCATATTTAGCGGCATATTTCTCGGTTTCAAAATGCTTCACAAAGCACTGTATTCCACACTTTTCTGCAAACCTGCGTACAAACCAATCATCACCATCTGACTCATGGCCGCGCAAATGAAAATTGCAATGCGCCGCAACAAACTCCACCTTGGTTTTTAGCAACAAATCGGCCAAAACCATGGAGTCGATGCCGCCACTGAGAGCCAGAATGACTTTGTCGCCCTCGGCAATCAAATTATACCTATTAATATATGCTTGGAACTGGCCAATCATTGTCAGTGCTTTACCACAAATTTTCCAATACCTTTTCCGTCCACCTGAACGAAATACAAACCTTCGGGATACCGATTTGTATTGACCCTTACCTGTTGACTATCAGACACAATAGCATCCACCAATTGGCCCAAACTGTTATAAACTTGGATCAAACCCTGCGCCTCAATGTTCACAACACCATCAGCTGGATTGGGGAAGACCATACAACTTTCTTGCTGATTATCAGGGATATCCGAATAGCATTGATGCACTTCTATGCCCAAAGGCTCAAAAGCATCAATGATGGTTTGCAAATCATAGATATAAAAGCCCGAATGACCTCCGTCAAGCACGATTTGCCTGTCAGGCGCAATCAAGAAATAATGCGGAGAATAGGAGAAATGATACAAATCCACAAACCTCTGAGCGCCTCCTTCCAATCCTACCGTAGGATATTCGACACCAAATTCCTCGCACCATCGGAAACACAATTCCTCAGGATCGGTGGTCACTTCCATATAAAATATGTCTTCATTGTTGCATCCATATCGATAATAGGATTCCACAATGTATGGCATCGCCTCGCGGCACGAAATGCAAGTGAATCCGAAGAAATCAACGAAAACGAACTGACCTCGATCAAGGATGTCGAACAAATGGATTTCGTTGCCATGACAATCAACCAACTCAAAATCCAAGGCTTTGGGACCAACGCAAATCGTATCGGAAATGTTCTCCGAGCCATCCTCACATCGCGAAGCCACATAGTAACAGTTCTCCTCTGTCGGATGATATGTAACCTTTTCTATGTTTGGCTCAACCGTATTGGCCTCCAAATGGAAATCCTCTTCCGCATAATTCCGCGAAAACACATGATAATACTGGGCACCATCAACACTTTCCCACTCAAGGTTCAATTGTGATGCTGAAAGATGAGCCGTCAAGTTGCTTGGTGCCTCGCACTGACCAAAATTGCAATTGCTTGGCACGATGCCCAAGCCCGAAAAGACCTCCTCAAAATGATAGACTATCGGCTCCTGAAATATCTGATGGTCAGGCAAAAACAAAAGAAACTGGTTGTTCCCATAGTCGTAGATGCAATCAGGATATAGGGCATAAAACGAGGCAC
Organism: Candidatus Alcium sp. F082; assembly: GCA_001543395.1. Taxonomy (GTDB): domain Bacteria; phylum Bacteroidota; class Bacteroidia; order Bacteroidales; family F082; genus Limimorpha. The sequence continues at coordinate 111,338 of LPNG01000005.1, forward strand.
TTCCTCCATCCATGCCAATCACGGGAAACTCAATATGATGTTCTTCGGACCAACTTTGGCACTGTGCTTCATCAGCATTAGTCAACAATTCCATAAAAAACACATCCCTGCCATTGCAGCCATACTGATGGTACAAATTGTTCATGGTCAAAGTCTGCCCATAACCGCTAAAATCATTCTGAAAGTGAACCAAGACATATTGCCCACCGTCGAGCAACTCAAACAGATTGTACGCTACGCCATTACAATCCGTAAAGGTAAAATCCTCAACTACGGGCGGGCACTCAGCCTTCAACTGCCAACCCAATGCTAGAAATACCAATAAAAGCAATGCCTTTTTCATGTTCAGATAGTATGGATTGCAAAAGTACAAAAACCTCACAATCTGAAAAATAAATCATTTCTTTTTCTTCACCGAAAAACCAAATCCACCAATCTTCTCACCGAGGCCGTAATACTTGCCGTGAGAATAGGCCAAAGGTTTTGCGTGGTTCAACTGGAACGCGCCTGTGCCTTTGTCGATGAGTTTTTCCTCTGCATCGATGGCCACCACCTCGGCAATGAACATATCGTGAGAACCTAATTCCTTCACTTCCACCACCTTGCACTCTATGCTCAGCGGTGATTCGGCAATCAAGGGGGCTTTCACGATTTGGGCGGGCTCGGTGTGCAGGTGCATCTGCTTGAATTTGTTGTAGTCGCGGCCTGAGCGCACGCCGCACCAGTCTGTGGCGGTGGCCAAATCCTCCGTCGTCAGGTTGATGACGAACTCCTTGTTTTTCATGATGAGTTCGTGCGAGTGGCGTTGCTTGCGGACGGAGATATAGCACATGGGCGGGTCGGAGCAGATGGTGCCCGTCCAGCCAATGGTGATGATATAAATGAGGCGGTCACCTTCGGCCAGCATATTACACCTATTAATATATTGTTGGAACTTTTGAAGCATCGTCAATGCCTTACCACAAATTTCCCAAATCCTTTTCCGTCAACTTGAACAAAATACAATCCTTCAGGATAATGGCCTATTTCTATCTTCACTTGCTGATTCTCAACGACAAACGAATCCGTCAGTTGTCCTAATGCATTATAGATTTGTACTAAACTTGAGCCTTTCACAGAGAGATTCACAAAAGTATCTGCGGGATTGGGGAAAAGTTCGTAATTCGCTTCGCTTTCTTCCTCCACATCATGATAACATTGGTAAACCTGTATGTCAAACGGAGCAAAAGCATCTACAATAGATTGAAAATCGTCAAAGTCAAAGTTATACCATGATGACAATACAATAGAGCGGTCGGGGGCAATAAGCATAAAAAAAGGATCGCCGGGAATGCGATAGACGGAACGTATCTCGCCCCCTCCATCTTCCTTGCTGATTGTAGGATACTCCACGTCAAATTCTTCGATCCATTGCATACAAAGGCTTGCATTATCTGACGAGATTTCCATGTAAAACACATCCTTGTCGTTGCAACCATAGTAATAATAGGACTCCTCTACAAAAGGCATCAGCTAATCGATAAAAACATACTGGCCTCCATCCAAAATATCATACAAATGTATTTCGTCGTCATGGCAATCGACTGCGACAAAATCGGGAGCTTCAAAACCCATTGATACCGTATCGGACATGAACTCGGATCCATCCTCAAAACACGAAACCACATAATAGTGATTATCTTCGTATGGGATATAAACACCTTGATAACACGTATCTGCCGTTGTCGCCATCATATTGTAATTCATCCAAGACCTTCGCCTATAATACACATGATAATAAGATGCTCCTTCAACGCTATCCCAAGACAACAGGAAATGTCCGTTGGCCAAAGAAGCGTTAAGATTTGTGGGTGCATAATGATCGCCCCACTCGCAATTCGATGGAGTGAAACCCAATGTCTCCAATTCTTCCTTAATGTGATATCCCAACGGCTCCTGATAAATTTCATGGTTGGGACAAACCAAAAGATGACCGCTATTGCCCGAATAATAAATGCAACTGTAGTAATCAGTATAGAATTGATTTCCTCCGCCATCCATTCCAATCACAGGAAATTCGACGCTTTGGTCCTCTTTCCATGACCGACAAACAGAATCATTCTTTGTCGGCAAAATCTCCATGAAAAAAAGGTCACGTCCATTGCACCCAAACTGATGATAGGTATCAACGAAAGTTCTCGTTTGCGAAGTCGTATTAGTATTCGTCACAACGTGAACCAAGACATATTGTCCGCCATCGAGCAATTCAAACAGATTGTACTCAACGCCATAACAATCCGTGAAAGTAAAATCTTGAACCTCAGGCGGACACTCGGCTTTCAATCCAAGACTAATGGCGAGGAATGATAATAGGAATAATGCTTTTTTCATGTTCAAATGGTTTTACAACCCTTTCGATGGCAAAGTTACAATTTTCTCGAAATCTGCAACATAAATCATTTCTTTTTCTTCACCGAGAAGCCGAAGCCGCCGATTTTTTCTCCAAGGCCATAATACTTGCCATGGGAATAGGCCAAAGGCTTAGCGTGATTCAACTGGAAAGTGCCCGTGCCCTTGTCGATGAGCTTTTCCTCCGCATTGACGGCCACCACCTCGGCGATGAACATATCGTGAGAGCCCAATTCCTTCACCTCCACCACCTTGCACTCGATGCTCAGCGGCGATTCCTTTATCAAAGGTGCCTTCACGACTTGGGCAGGCTCAGTGTGCAGGTGCATCTGCTTGAACTTGTTGTAGTCGCGGCCCGAGCGCACGCCACACCAATCCGTTGCCGTGGCCAGTTCCTCCGTCGTCAGGTTGATGACGAACTCCTTGTTTTTCATGATGAGTTCATGCGAGTGGCGTTGCTTGCGGACGGAGATGTAGCACATGGGCGGGTCGGAGCAGATGGTGCCCGTCCAGCCGATGGTGATAATATTGTAGTTTTCCTCGCAATCGCCGCAAGTGACCATCACGGCGGGCAGGGGATAAATCATTGTTCCGGGTTTGAAAGGGATTTTCATTATAGTTTATATGATATAATATTGATTTACAATAGATAATTACTCCAAATGCTTCTTGTCAAAAGATTCTTGTTTCTCTTCCCATAGTTTTTTTCGTTCAATCCCATGTTGACTTGCTAATCGCAAAAAATCCGACCGAAAAGACTTCATTACCATGTTCTGTTCTCGTTCACGACGAAAAAAAGCCATCGCGACAAAAGAATACGGTCTTTGTTTCGTTCCAATAAAAAAGTCATTACCATCAAACGCAGCATGACGACCACACCCTCCTCTTATACCAAACAAATAAAAATAACGCATGTCTTCCCATTTAACTATTCTATTTTCAGGAATCCAAGACGCCCCTGACACTTTCCTTTGCTCCAATCCAACATCTGTCAGCCTAATGTTGACCTTGGCATTCGTCAGTTTCCATATTAAAAACGTCGAAAGATACAAAAGTATAAATAGAATAATACAAAAAACGCCCAAAAAAAGCCACACATTCAAAGACGAAAACAATGGCTTAAGCATTCCCTTAAACATATACACTAAAACCATAGAAATGACTACACCTAACACTCCCGTCCAATACTCAGGACAGATTGTAATATCGTATCCATCAGGATTGGGAGTAAGCTTCTTTTCTTCTTCGCTCATGGCTGATTGTTTTATGATTGCAAAAATAATGATTCTCCCATCATCTTGCGGAGAATACAACAAAAATCCCGCCCAAACGAGCGGGGTTTACTTTAATTCACACCAAATGCTGTTTTAATATAGCCTCCAACTGCCCAATATAATAAAACGGCACATTGATCAGTCGATAAGGCCGCTTTTCGGGTTCGGGCGTGAAGCTATCCTGAACGCTAAATTCTCCACTCCAAAACCGCACTGCCGTAACATGCCGCTCAGCCGTATTGACAAAACTATGCAGCGACCGAAGATGCGAATGAAGCCCCGTCTTCACTTCGATTGGGATGATCTGCGCGTTCTGCTGCCAAATGAAGTCGATTTCCGCCGTAGTGCCTTTCTTGTCGCGCACCCAATAGAATTGCTTCTCTTGAAATTTATTATCCAACAACACCCGAAGTTCCTGTGCCACAATCTGTTCGGCAGCACGACCACGCCAAGTGTCAAGCAAGTTCTTGTTTTGAAGGTATTCTATTTGTATGTCGGCCACAAAATTGGTAATGCCACTATCCACCATAATGAGTTTAGGGGCACGGCGCAAGGCCGGGACGGCTGGCGCAGAAGTCGTGGTAATTGGATAGTCTAGCGACAGGATATAAGCCCTTTCAAGACAATCCATTGCATCGTGAATCTGCTTGCTGGTATAACTGCTATTGCCAAAATTATTCATAGCAATGGCTTCGGCAGCCGAAAACCAAGCCGTTTCCAACAAATGGCGGATAACACGCACCTGTTCTTCATTTTTGGCATATCGCTCCACATCCTCATTATAGCCCTTCAGCAAAGAATTGAAAATCGGAGAAAGCCGCTCAATGTCACGATATTGCACATAATTGGAAACCACTTCAGGCATTCCGCCAATGAGCGCGTATTGATTAAAATGTCCAATCAATTTCGGGTGCATCACTGCCGTCACATTTAACTGCCGAACCATCTCGCACCACGCCTCGCCCCCAACTGCGTTGAGGTATTCCATGAACGAGAACGGGCGCAAGTTCTGGTATTCCACTCGCGCCACTGGAAACGAAACGCGCTGTTTGAGCAGACTTTGCAGCCTACTACCCGCCGTAACGACATACAGCCAAGGCATTTTCTCATAGAAATAGCGCAACATGGCAACGGCCTGCGGCACTTCCTGAATCTCGTCGATGAAGAGCATCATACGCTTGTTCTTGTCGGAAACAACACGGTTGCGCAGACACAAAAACTGCCAGATTTCAAGCACATCGTCAGTACGAGTGAAGATTTCGGCATCCTCCGACAACTCAAGATTGACCTCAATGAAAATGTCGAATTCCTTGCCGAATTCCCTCACAAGAGTGCTCTTCCCCACTTGCCTTGCCCCTCGAATAACAAGAGGTTTGTGGGGACTTCTTTCGCTCCATTGGCGCAATTGTTTAATAACCTCTCTTGAAAACATCTTGCATCTATTTGTTTTTCAGACTGCAAAGATACAGATTTTCCAAATACATAGGCAAGAACAAGCAAATTTTTTCCTAATTCATAGGCAATATTCGATAAAAACATTCCTAATTCATAGGCAAAAACAACTAAAACTCGCACAATTCATAGGCAAGAAAGGGTCAAAATTTGCCTAATTCATAGGCAAACAGGTCTTATCCCAACAAAAAATCCCGCCCAAACGAGCGGGATTTTTTCATATTTAAGGTCAGCCAGTCGAGGCACATCTTGTGTCGGCCCTTCGACCCTTCGAGGGGCCTCAGGGACCGCAGGCTCAGGGACCTTGGCTTAATCGATCGTCCAAGTCGAACCGCTGTTCAGCAGGTCGTCCATGCAGTGGATCTTCGAGTTGGCCTTCTCGTTTTCGATGACTTGGTCAAGGCTGTCGTTGAAGGTCGGGGCTTTCACGTCGCGGATGACGCCGATGGCGACGGGGAAATGAGGCGGCATCATGTGTGCCAGCATCATGTGGATACCCGTGTCCTCGGTGGTCTTGTCGTGGACGAGAATGTCCTTCTCAGTGATGCCGTTTTCGCCAATCTTCACCACTTCAAGTTGGTTGCCATTGAGGCGGATACCTTTGTCGCGGTTCTTACCGAAGATAAGCGGCTGGCCATGGACGCACTTCACCTGCATGTCGTCGCGGACATCCTTGCCGGTGATGTTTTCGTGAACGCCATTCGAGAAAATCATGCAGTTTTGCAGGACTTCGGTCACGGCGATACCATCGTGCTTGTACGACTCCATGAAGATTTCGCTCAGTTCCTTCGGGTTGATGTCAACGCCACGGGCAAAGAAGGTAGCCTTGGCACCGATGGCGAGTTCGCCAGGATTGAACGGATCTTCGTATGTTCCTTGCGGCGAAGTCTTGGTCTTCGTGCCACGGAAGGTGCAGGGCGAGAACTGACCCTTGGTCATACCGTAGATACGGTTGTTGAACAGGATCAGGTTGATGTCGATGTTACGACGGCAGGCGTGGATGAAGTGGTTACCACCGATGGCGGTGCAGTCGCCGTCGCCGGTGATCATCCACACGCTGAGGTTCGGGTTGGCCAGCTTCACGCCAGTGGCGGCAGCGGCAGCACGACCGTGGATGCTATGGAAACCATAGGTATTCATGTAGTAAGGGAAGCGCGAGGAGCAGCCGATGCCGGAAACGACAACGATGTCTTCCTTCTTCTTACCCAACTTCGGGAAAATGTCTTGAACGGCCTTCAAGATGGCGTGGTCACCACAGCCGGGGCACCATTTCACCACCTGATCGCTTGCAAAATCCTCTTTGGTCAGCATGACCTCTTGTTCGATATTCTGATTTTCCATAGTCGTATTATTTTAAAAGGTCGTTAAACTTAGCTTCAAGCTCGCC
>LPNG01000041.1:0-30243 GCA_001543395.1 Candidatus Alcium sp. F082
AACAGAAACTAAAAAAGAAGAAATGAAGCAAGAACTGAACCTCACGCAAGAGTGGGACAAGGTGTTCCCGCTGAGCGACAAAGTGAACCACCGCAAGGTGACGTTTGAAACCCAATACGGCCTGACGTTGGCCGCAGACCTTTATACGCCCAAGGATGCCGAAGGCAAATTGGCGGCCATCGCCGTGAGTGGACCTTTCGGTGCCGTGAAAGAGCAAAGCAGCGGCCTCTATGCCATGCGGATGGCGGAACGCGGCTTCGTGGCTTTGGCTTTCGACCCGTCCTTTACCGGCGAGAGCAGCGGTGAACCGCGTCGCACGGCCTCGCCCGACATCAACACCGAGGACTTCATGGCCGCTGTTGATTTCCTGTCGAAGCAAGACAACGTAGATGCCGAACGCATCGGCATCATCGGTATCTGTGGCTGGGGTGGCATCGCGCTCAACGCTGCCGCCGCCGACACCCGCATCAAGGCCACCGTTGCATCGACAATGTACGACATGACCCGTGTCAGCGGCAATGGCTACTTCGACAGCGAAGACAAAGAAGAGTCGCGCCACACTGCCCGCGAGGCCATGGGCAAGCAACGCCTCTCCGACCCAATGGCAATGGATGGCGGTGTCATCGACCCGCTGCCCGATGAGGTTCCGCAGTTTGTGAAGGATTACCATGCTTATTACAAAACTCCTCGCGGCTATCACAAGCGCAGCGGCAACAGCAACGACGGCTGGCGCGTCATCGGCACACAGGCTTACGCCAATGCTCGTTTCCTCTATTACATCAACGAAATCCGTTCCGCAGTCCTCGTGATGCACGGCTCGGAAGCCCACAGCCGCTATTTTGGTGAGGCTGCCTACAAATACATGGTGGAAGGCCAGGCAGAAGGCTACCACTTCATCGGCACACCGAATCCCAACCCCGAAAACAAGCAACTGCTCATCATTCCCGGCGCCACTCACTGCGACCTTTACGACGGAGGCGAGGGCAATTACATTCCGTGGGACACGTTGGCGGAGTTTTTCACCAAGAATTTGAAGTAAGATGAGAGCCGTTTTCAATTCAAGCAGCAAGATTCACTGCATTTTAATCGTCGCTGCCATGATGACCTTGTTGGTCGCCTGCACGACAAAACCTTCAACCGAACCCACAAAAGACATGAACACACTTACCTTCAATAACACGCAAGCCACCGCCATGTCGGCCATCGCCTGCAACGAAGCCAAAGCCGACTATGCCGCTTTAGCACAAGCCATCAACAACGGGTTGGATGCCGGCTTGACGGTCAGCCAAATCAAGGAAGCCCTGTCGCAACTCTATGCCTACACGGGATTCCCACGTTCCCTGAATGCACTCGGCACCTTGCAGAAGGTTTTGGAGCAACGCCAAAATGAAGGCAAAACCACTGAAGAAGGTGTTGAGGCATCGCCGCTGCCAAGCAATTACAATGCTTTGGCACAAGGTACGGAAGTACAAACCAAACTTTCTGGACAACCTTTTAACTATGCGTTTTGTCCTGCCGAAGACTACTATCTGAAAGCCCATCTCTTCGGCGACATCTTTGCCCGCGACAACCTCACCCATGCCGACCGCGAGCTCATCACCGTGAGTGCGTTGAGCGGCTTGGAGAACGTGATGCCGCAATTACAGGCGCATGTGCGTGGTGCCTTGAATATGGGTGTCACAGAGGAGCAGTTGCGCAACATCCCTGCCGCTTTGAAAGCGTACGGCTTGGTTTCAGAATCGCATCGTGCCGAAGCAGCATTAGCAACAGTCTTTGACGGAGACATAACTCTCAACTCTAAACTCTCAACTCTAAACTCTTCTTGGCCCATCGGAGAACCTAATACGGCATACGCCCAGTATTTCATTGGCAACAGCTACCTCGCTGTCCTCGACCCAGCAAGTGGTCTCTGCAACGTCAGCTTCGAGCCTGGCTGTCGCAACAACTGGCATGTTCACCACGGTGCCGTGCAGATGTTGATCTGCGTGAGCGGTCGCGGTTGGTATCAGGAATGGGGCAAGGAAGCCGTTCCGTTGGTCCCTGGCACCGTCATCGCCGTTCCCGAGGGTGTGAAGCACTGGCACGGCGCTGCCAAAGACAGCTGGATGCAGCACCTCACCTATCACGCCAACGCCCAACCTGGCAACAGCAACGAGTGGCTGGAGCCTGTCAGCGATGAGCAGTACGACACGTTGAAATAATTGGACAAGGTACATTATACCAAATGAACAATCCGCAATTCAAGCAAGGGCTTGGGTTGCGGATTTTTTATCTATCATTACTGGTGTGAAGCCCAAAGCAAATCAGAAAAACAACCTGCAAATTTGAGCATCGTTGATGAGGCTTGGCAAAAAATACGAACTATTTTTCATTCCGTAAGTGTTTTGGTGAAAAAAAGTAAAAACCGTCGTAACGGCAGCCGCAATTTTTCGTTTTTCATATAGCAAATTCAGAAGAACAGCAGACCTTGCGATAGCCTATTGGAAAAAACAGATTGTGCTTTGTCCCTATATCAATGACAACGACAAGGGATGGTGTAAAAAGTTTGCCAAAAAATTGATGTTCAGGCTTGTCCCCCCTGCAGACTCCTGGCTGGTAAAAATAACAACACTGCTGACACGATTCAGTTGATGCACCCAACCCTTGCTTTTTTATATGAATTTTTATCTGCAAAAAAAGCACTTGCTGTAGACAATTGATCCAGTGAAAAGTCGATATTTTTTGATATATTATCGAAAACTGTCGCATAGCCGTTAGATAAAGCCTTTCTTTGTTGTATGATAGTCCTCATTCTAATTAAAACTGGAGCAATGTTGGAATCCTCGCTACGCAACTGAATCATATCATTTACAAGTTTTTCATGTGTGCGGACGGAGTTATTTTTTACTATAAGTCCAGCAGCCCACAATCCAACAATGCGCTTTATTGATTCATCATTTTGTTGCATATTCCACTCCTTAAAAGCGTTAAGCTCAGCATTCCACTGTTCACAACAAGAAATAACTTGTTTATTGTAAGTGTCATAGAATTTCGTTATCTCGTTACTTGTCTTTGAAAGAAATTCAAAGCAACTAATAATATTGTATATATGACTAGAACATTTTTCCTTATCGCCTTTAAAATCAGTCAAAAAAGCATCCATCGTCTGCTCAACGGTTAGAACTCCAATTTTATCAGGTATTGTTATAGGCATTTCATATCGCTCTGGTTGCATATCATCGGATTGCACTATCGAATTTGATAAATCAGATAACGATTTTAATAGGCGTTTTTCTATGGGGATTATTAACTTTATCTAATCCATGACCGTTTTACGATATTTCTCACGATTATCTCTTTCTTTCCTATTGGCATAATGCTTTGCAACCCATTTCTCCAGAAACACAACAAATAATGGCACACCCACTGCAATAAACAATTGTGTCCATCCACTTGGCTGTCCTTCATTTAGCCAGAAGCTTTTTTCTATGGTATTAGGTTTGGATGTTGCGCAAACAGATATGTCTCTATTTTTGATAGTAGAAGTGTCTTCCATCAATTGTATGGAATCAGGCATTACTGCTAAAGTGCAATTTTTATCTATAGAATCAATAACCATTTCTATTTTTGAAGTATTTATAATCCTTTTTTATTTCAAATGTTCGATAATTCCTTGCAAATCTTCTCGATATCCATTGTTAACCGAACTATCAATAAAAACAATCTTTCTATCAATATCAAGACCAGGTTCTAGTTCTTTTATTCTTCTCAACATTGATATTTTCTCTTTGAGTCCATAATGATAAAGTAAAACCGTTTGATTTTCAATATTTTCGAATAAAAACTTGAAATATGCAGTATCACTTCGTCCCAATGAACAACCATAAATTATGATATAATCTGAATTGTAAAACATAGGACGGAGTTGTGCTTGAACCATTTTTGCCGAAGCAACTAATTTGTTATCTGGTTGAGCCCAGACGCCAAACCCATATCTTCCCATAGTGTCTTTATATAAAAATCCGTGTTCTTTACAAACCTTCATACACCTATCAATGCCCAATTTAACTTTCACCTCATCTTCCATTACTTGTGGCATTAATTCACCATGAATTCTCGCTAGTTTAATATAATCTGGAAGTAGTTTTTCCAATACCACATATGGTGTATAGTTAAAACAACATACAGCATTGATATTAAAACTACTATGCCAAGACCTAATCAATGATGGAATAAAACCATTTCCACTTGAACTGTACTGGTTCGCAATATACTTTTGAAGAACCAAAACCAAATCTCGATAATTGTTTCTGAATATATCTGTTTCTTTCTGAAATAGAGATTTGTCTAATATGTTTTTATGGATGTTAAGGGAATATAAATAGAGCAATTCCTCTAAATCACTCCATTTGTCTTGGTCCTCGGTATATTTTTCATGAATCCATTTAGCCAACTTTGATTCCTCGGTATGATTAACAAAAATATCACTTTCAATAAATTGTGAGTATTTCGTACGAAAGCCACAAGCAACATCGAAGCCATTCCCTATATATAAAGTACAGTTACTTGTCCATTTTCTTTTTTTTGCAAAGATACGAGTTTTTTGCGATGTACCGCGAAAAGCAATTTCATAACGACATTATTTCTTCATCAGTTTCATCGCTCAATCACCACGCTCTCCTTGTCTTTTATCACTCCCCCGCCATCCGAAACTCTAACTCATAGTTTTTGACAAAATCAATTTCTTCTTGTGTCAAGCCATAAAGAGGACCAATGTAGTCATCGATTTCATCAATGATTGATTTGGAGCGGACAATTTTGTATTCTTTGAAAGAATCAACCAAATATTTTGATTCCCCAGTTGATATTCGGATGTTAGCGTTCTTTTCAATATCAGAAAGGTATTTGTTGTATAGGCTCTCTAATTCTACTATGTTGATATCAGAGAGTATGGGTAATGTGAAATTCTCAATTTCATATGTTTTCCAATCAAGATTATTGGAGTAGATTTGATAGAACCAAAAAGAAAGATTGCTACTTAATATGCATCCAATTGAGTTAGCGACTCTTTTCTCAAATAGTAATGGTTTTTCCTTCGTTGAACCGGTTGGATAATTTGTAACCACTTTAAAGTATCTACCTCCAGTTGTGCGATAATAGATTGGAGAACCTTTATAATGATAAAATGAGGACAACCTCTTGTGCTTGTTTATTTTACACAATACTCTTTTCTCGATTTCACTCCCAATTTTAGGTATTCTTCCATAAAGCATATAATCTTTTACATCAGTGAATTGCAAATGGTCTACAAGATATTGCAGGTTAAACTTGTCTTCATTTCGACGATGCATTTTTGTGGAGAACACGTGATGGCATCTTTTTTCAGTTTTGGTAAAAAGAAGAATTGATGTGTTTACAACTGCTCTTTCAAATACAGGTTTGGGACGCACAGCATAGGAAGAAATGTAGATGTTGTCGCATTTCTCTAATAAGATATGATGAATGCCTGACAATGAGTCACTTGAAGTAAGTGCGATTGGGACTATAAATGCAAGATTGCCATTCGTTTTGAGAATATTGTAGCCGTGTTCGATAAACAGGGTGAATGTATCAAGAGATGCTTTCTGTTTGCCCGTAATTGTCTTAGCAGTGACATAGTGTTCTTTGTAGTATCGCTTACATTCCTCTGAGTATTTTGCCCCATACGGCGGATTCCCAATCACAATATCAAATCCGCCTTTGTCAAAGATGTCCTTAAACCAGGTGTGCCAGAGGAAGAAGTCTTGGTTGGCGGAAGGGTCGAGTTGGTCTAACTTGGCGAGGAAGGTCGGGGTGCCGCCAACGCTTTCGCGGATGAGCGTCTTCACCTCGGCGTTGATGGCGTGGCGCATGGTGGCTTTCTTCTGATGGTCGGTGACGGAGAAGTATTCGCGCAACAGGCGTTGCAGGTTCTTCTGGCTCAGGTCGCTGTCGAGGCCAATCACATACTGCGTGGAGGTGGACGGGCGGCCCACGGTCTTGCCCGCGATGCGGCTGAGGTCGAAACCGCCATAACTCTCAATCAGGCTATTGCCCTGCATGAACTTGTAATCGAAGTTGGGCAAAGGCTCCGCCGTCTCACTGTCCACCACGATGCTTAACCAGAAACGGAGACGGGCGATGTCGATGGCACCACGCTCGATGTCAACGCCATAGATGTTGTTCTCAATGATTTCCTTCTTCAGTTGCAGGCGCGAAAGCTCGGTCCCCAAGGCCTCGCGGCAACGCCACAATTCGTTGAGCAGACCCATCGGGAAGGCACCTGAGCCAATGGCGGGGTCACAAATCTTCACCTCGCGCAAGGCGGTTTCGAGGGTGTCGCGACAAGGCTCCAACTCGGGCTGCATCTCGTGGTGTTCCACAAAGGCACGCACAACGCTATCGGCCACGTTGGGCAACTTGGATGCGAGATGGGCTATCAGCGACTCCTTGCACATATAGCGCACAATCTCCTTGGGCGTATAGAAAGCGCCTTTGGCCTTGTTGTCTTCCAACAAGCTCTCGAAGATCTTGCCCAACATTTCGGGGTCAACGCCAATCTCGGCATCGTCGGGGTCGTTTTCATCGACAGTGAAGTTGTAGAGAACAATCCTCAGGTTGTCAACTTCATCACGTTCAAACAGACCTCCATTGAGGTAAGGGATACTCGCCCACTTTTCTACTAAACTTTGTTGCCAGCCATTCCTGCTGAAAACCTGCTCGCGTTTGGCGGGTTCGGTGTTGAGAATGCCAAAGAAAAGCGGTTCAAGTACGCTTTCCAAATAATCGCTTCTGCGGTTGCTTTGGCTGAAAGTGTTGAGCATGAAGTTGGTATCGCCACAAAGCCAGCCTTTCTTTTGCAGGAAATGCAAAAAGACAATGCGCCCCATCAGTTTCTTCACATAATCGTGATAGACGGCTCCCGTCTTTCCTTGTCGGACTAACTCAGCCACAATGCGGTCATAATGAACGTGGTATTCATCAAAGAACTCGTCGCTGAGGGCATCGACGGAGAAGGCTTCGCGCAAGTCGTTTAAGACGAACCTTCCTCTTTTGGCGTATATGGTATCAAGTCGCTCCAAGGGTGTTTTATACTGCCCCTGCTCGTCGCCTAAGATGTACGAGAACCGCTTCGCGTTGGTGACACCTTCTTTCATGTCGCAGATGTACGACAAACGCCAGTGGTTTTCGTCGGCAAAAACGGCAATGGCGGCATCAACATCATATTTCAGATAAGGAGCAATCATCTTGCGCAGCCCTACACGCTTGCGGCGCACATCGCTGCCTTGGGCAACACGGGTGTAGAAAAAGCCGAGTTCACGACCATCGGCATCGGTTTGGCGACCTATGTAATAACTGTTGTCGCCATCTGCTGTGGCATCAAGCAATTCGGGACGGGTAGAAATATTGTTGCAACCGAAAACATTGTGGACTACTTCGTTACAGTAGGTTGGGTAATCGAACTTCGCTTGGAAGATTTGTCGTATGATGGAGGTATTCATGATATTGGTTATTAAGTAGATAAGTAGATTTAGTTTACATATTGGACGCGAGACTACGAGACACGAGACGCGAGACGCGAGACGGGTCCCTGAACTTGTCGAAGGGTTGTCCCGTGTCCCGAAGTCCCGTGTCCCGCGTCAAAAAACATGTAGTTTAATTTTGAACAGTTACTTAAATGAAAGTTTCGGAAAGAATGATGTCGGCTGTGGTGAGTGCCACTTGTTTGATGGCAATTGACGTTTCTGGCTGGCTGTAGCGTTTGTCCAACTCCTCAAGTTGTTCCAGTATTTTTATGGTTGGCAATGGCTCTTTCTTTTGCTTTTTTGAAATGCGGTTCAAGGCATCGGCCAGTTGGTTGTAGGTTCCGCGTTCCACTATTTGTTTCAAGCGGTCAACGGTATGGCGACCCTCATCATCGAACAATGGGCGTATTTCGCGCAAGAAAGCGGCGGCTTTCTTGGCATCATTGTCTTTGCTACCGATTTTGAGCTTTTCTTCTTGAGCCTCGCTCTGCTGGTCGAGGGTGTATTGCGCCAAAGCTTTCTGAACCTGCTCATAGTGGAGTTGCAAGCCATCTCCAAAGGGTACAGCTTTTTCATCTGGTTCTGCATGGAAGAGGTCGGCGGCTTCGAGGAAAGAGAGTTCTCGGGTGGTTTTACCCACGAGGTAATAGGCTTTCTTTTGAGGCGAGGACAGGTATGATACGGTACATGGTAGCGTCTCTCCGAGACGCATTTCGACCGAGGCTTCAGTAGCCCCACTCTGCGTTCCTTGTGTGGGGTTATTGAGATTGAGTCTCTCCGAGACTCTCGCGCAACGGCTCTTTGGAGGCAACTGCTTGATTTTACGGTATAGTGCGGAATTGGTGTCGTGAAGTGCACGTACTTCACTCAGCAGTTCCAGGCTGCGGTCGGTTTCGTCGCGGACATCGGCATTGAAGAGTTTGAACTCATGCACCATTTCATCATGTGAATAGATTCTTGTGTCTTCGCCAAGGGCGGAATGAAAGCTTTGCAACTTGATGAGGGAGTTTTTCTTCAGGCTGATGATGGCATCACCTGGGTCGGAAGGATAGAACATATAATTGTGAATCGCGTTGGCGGTGGAGCCGATACGGTTCACACGGCCGATGCGTTGCATCAGTCGGGTGGCGTTCCACGGACTGTCGTAGTTGACAATCACATTGGCCCGATGCAGGTTGACGCCCTCAGCCAACACATCGGAAGTGATGATGATGTTATAGTCGTTGCGCCATTCTTTTTTATACTTTGCGTCAAAGTTGGCTTTGATGGTGTCGCGCAGACGGTTGCGACTTTTGGCGCAAACGGCTAGAATGTCGCTGCGATTCAAGCGTTGTTTCAACTCGTTTTCCAAATAATTGACGGTATCTACGCTTTCGCTGAACACCACGAGCTTGCCGCCAGGGTTCTTCTTCTTGTCGAACAATTCGCCTTGCAAGATGGTGATGAAGAGTTCCAGTTTGGGGTCGGATTTCACTTTCTCCCATCGCTTGCACAATTTGTCCAGTACCTCGGCATCGTATTCCAACATGGGTAAGAAATCAGGCAGGAAGTCGGCAGCATGGAAGAGAATCTCTTTTTGGTCGAGTCCCTTGCCGATGGCCAGTTCAATGATTTCGTCCAGCTCTATGCCGTCAGCTTGCAGCTTTTTCACATTCAAGTCTGGCGCAATGATGACCTTGTCTTCCTCGAACATCTTAATCATTCCTTTAGTGGCATCAAGTAGGGTGTGAAGCGATTTCTTGAAAGCATCGAAACTACTTTCCAAGCGTTTGACCATGTGTGTCTGATAGATGGAAGCCAACGAATCGGCCATGTGCTTTGCCATTTTTCCAGAAGTAACTTTGTAGGACGGGCAATACTCTATGGCACGATAACGGGCATAACGCAAACCGCTTCCGTCGAACATGTCCGGGTTTACCTCTTTCAGGTTAGCCGATGGCGTGTCCACTAACTTGATATAGGTATCAATAAAGAGCTTAAGTACTTGAGGAGACATTTGATAGGTACGGTCGGTGGGGTCGAGCAACTGAGGGAAGTGTATCTCGTTGGCATAGCGAGGCTCATGCTGGATGTTGCTGCGGGTACGGCGCACCATTACCTTTTCCAGCACCTTGTGTCGAAGTTCCTGATTGATGGCATCGATGTGGCTGGTAAGGAACTCGGCACTCAAGGTGCGACGTTGCGACATGAGGCTCTTGAATTCCTTAATCCAAGGGGCAAAGGTATCGGCAATGTTGGAGACACCATCAATCGTGCAACGGGCGGTGTCCTGGAACAACAGCAGTTGGTTCTTGATGTCTTCGGGCGTGTTGTTGAGCGGTGTGGCCGAAAGCAACAGCACGCGCTTGTTGCCTTTGACATTACCTTTGTTCAATCGTGTCGACTTGCAGATGCGTTGCAGCAGGTCGTAATTGCCTGTGCTGTCGTGACGGAAGTTGTGCGCCTCATCAACGATGATGAGGTCGTAGTAACCAGGCTGGCTGTAGTTGTTGGTGCCCTCAATGACCTTATCCAAGCTACCGTTGCTGACAAACTGGCTATAGTTGTTCTTGATTTGGAAATCGCGGAAAGTGTCTTCCCAATTGCTTTGCACCGCAGGAGGGAAGATGACAAGAATACGGGTGTTGTTGCCGTTGGCGGCGATAAACCGCTGGGCAATCATAGCTGCCACCACGGTTTTGCCCAGACCCACCACATCGGCAATGAAACAACCACCATGCTGCATCATGATATTGTACCCTTGCACTACGGCGTCACGTTGGTAGGTGAGGTTGTCGTAATTGTCGGGCAGATGAGGAATGAAATCATCTTCAACCTGATCGCCGAAATGGTCGATGAGCATCCGCATATAAAGTTCGTAGGGTGTGGGCTGATGTTCTTCTGTGGCCAGATGGGTTTTGCCAACGATATGGTTCACATCGTCCATGGTCACTGGGATGGCATCTTTCCAAAGGCTTTGAAACTCTACCTCGCAGTAATGCACATCGTCGTAGTCCTTCATGGCCACGTTCAATTCGTAGCGTGGCGGTTTGGTAGTGCCGAGACCCTGTTCGCTGAGGTTGCTGCTACCCATGATGACCCAGCCGTCGCTATGCTCGGAGTGCTGTTTGGGCAGGCAGAGATAGAACTTGGCATGAAGGTCTTTGGTAGGGTGGATACGTAACTGCAACCGATTGTTGGCAATGTCAGCGCAGAACTGCCGGATGCCTTCATCGACTTCTGACGAGTATTCGGACTGGTAAACATCACGAAGGAAGTCCTCGCAATACTGTTCAAGCGTTGCTTCTTTGTTCTCGAAGAAAAACTTACCAGTGAGTTGCGATTGGCGGAAGAGATTGTCGATATTGATGCCAACGAGAATCCGTATCTCAGTGACATTTTCCAATTCCTTGCGCAGTTTGAAGTAGCCGCTTGAACGAAAATAGCCAACCACGGCATGAAAGATGTCGAAGTCGGCCATGGCAGAGGCGATGCCGTGGAATTTGTCCATCAGCCTCGTCTCGGTATTATTGAAGAACTTGGTACTCATTATGGCTTGGCGTTTTGAGCGCTTCGCCCTTCTGATGGGTCACAAAAAGAATCCGTGAACTTCTGTCTGGATGGAGGCTCTGGACTGCCTATGCTGCAAACAAGAAAGCCCACGGATACACCGTGAGCATTTCCGCTTTCTTGTGCAGCATATGGGAATTGTCCAGATTTCCATCCGCTTGAAAAGCAAAAACGCTTTATATCAATATGTTATATAATCAGTTATCTTCTGTGTTGGTATGTTCTTTTTGGGTTATTGACTGCAAAGATATTATTTTTCCCTTTCATTATTATCTTTCTCTTTCCTGTATTCCTCCCAGTCGGCCTCGGTGGCGCTTTCCAGTAGGTACTGTCGCATCTCTTCTTCCGACGGCAACTGAAGACGATACTTACTGACGAACAAGTTTTGTGATAGACCCTCGGTGGCATACTGCACAGTGGTCTCGCCATAGTCGGTGCAGAGCAACAGCCCGATGGGCGGGTTATCGTCAGCTTGCATCACCTCATGCTTGTAGTAGTTCATGTAAAGGTTGAGCTGCGAGGCATATTCATGACGGAAACGGTCAATCTTGAGGTCGACAATGACGTGACACTTCAAGATACGGTGGTAGAAGATGAGGTCGGCCTTGAAATAGTCCTGGTCAACGAGGATACGCTTTTGACGGGCTTCAAAGCAGAACCCGCGTCCCATTTCCATCAACACCATCTGGAGATGATTCAAGATAATCGTCTCCAATCGGGTCTCGGTGTAAACATCCTGCGACTGCAAGCCAAGGAATTCAAGCGTGACAGGATCGTGGATGATGTCTCTAGGTGTTAGTTGTTGTACATTTTTGTCCGTCAGTCTTTGTAGACCTTTCTTGTCTTTCGACAACCCCATGCGTTCGTAATATTGCGAGGATATCTGACGGTCGAGTTCCTTAACTGTCCAGCATCCCCGAATGGTCTCTTGTTCGTAGAAAGCTCGTTTTAGTGGGTCTTTTATGTTGGAGAGGAGAACAAGGTGAGTGGCTGAAAGCCTATTGAAAAGCCTATCCGCAGGCGTTTGCCACTCTTCTACATGAGATTTTGCGGTCAGCAACCGCAAATTTCCATCTTCAAGATTTTCAACTATTTGTAATTTTGCGGTCGGCAACCGCAAAATGTCTTGCCGGTTGTTTTTCGCAATATAGTCAGCTATTACCTGACCAATTTGCGGATATATGATATAAGTTAAACGGAACTCATACAATCTACGTTCACCAAGTCCTCGTCTATTGAGCCTTTTGGCCAAATTCTTCAGAAGATTCTCACCGTACTTGGCCCGGTCTTCGCCATGCTGTTCAAACTCCACAATATAAAACCCCACTAGCCAGTTTCGAGCAGTAACTGCGAGATTTATGGCATGCGCAGTTTGTGCTTGCAACATGTCTTGCGCCTGATTGATTCGTCCGACTAATGATTCAAAGTTCATCGTGTTGTTTTTCTTCTAACAATTACTATAAAAAGCAAAAACGCTTTATATCAATATGTTATATAATCAGTTATCTTCTGTGTTGGTATGTTCTTTTTGGGTTGATGAGGGCAAAGATATGGAAACTTTGGAAAATGTTGAACAAAAAAGTTCAAATCCTTATAGACAATTGGCATTGAAAGGCTCGGGAGACTGTTTTTGTTCGGAAAAAATGGGAAAAAGTATCAAAAAGATAACATCAAAACAAAAATCCATTTTCACTTCACCATCCCCAAATCACCTCAGGCGCAATGGTCATTTCGGTGACGGCACAAAGGCCTGCACCAATGTGCATGAAGTGCCAATTTGGCACTTCAAACTCTTATGTTTTTCTTTCGTCAAATTCCATTACGCCAGATTAAGATTTAAATTAATAAGAGTTTTTAGACTATCCCCTTGCAAGTTCATGGAATAGTTGTAATTTTGCAGCAGTTTCGCTCCCATCCGTTGGCGACTAAATATAACCTTCGGATGTGTAGGCCAAAAGCAGCACTAACCTGGTTTGGTACATCGAAATAAAAACACTCCGACGAGAAAAACCTTTAGGGATTACTTACCGTCGGAGTGTTTTTTTCACCTCACCATCCCCAAAATCACCTCAGGCGCCATGGTCATTTCAGTGACGGCACAAAGGCCTGCACCGATGTCCTTCAGGCTGGCACCTAACAAATAGACTTTGTCGTCGATAATCAGGAAGCGGTCGTGGTTGCGGTGAGGTAGCTGGATGAACGCTATTTCAGGATATTGGGTGTTGTGTTTCTTCAGGTCAGTCAGGAATTGCTCATTATAACGGGTATGGATGGTCGCCGTCACTCCATCAGCCCGTTTTGTGAACATGGAAAGCACTCTGTCGTCAACAAAGTTGTCAATTAGGACAATCCTTTTACGGGCGCTCCGAACGAGGTCGGAGATGTAGGTCCATGCATCCCAGACACAGCCAGTCGCAAAGACCTGTTCAGGAAGCAGCTTCGGAGATTGTTCTTCTATCTTGTCAAGAATCAAATCGATTTTTTCGTCTGTTTCGATTTGGTGTTTCTCCAAATGCGCTATTCGCATCAAAACAGCTGCGTTCTGAATCATAAACCTCCGCATGGCGACGAAGGCATTCATAATCTTGATGCTTGTTTCAATGGCTTTTTTGCTATGTAAAACAGTTGACAATTGCCCTATTCCCTGTTCGGTGAAAGCATATGGCAGAGTAGGTCGATACTTCAGTGAAGCAAGGTGGTTGCAATTTGCAACTACCTCATTCCGTTCTTCTACTGTCAAAACGAAACGAAAATTGCTTGGGAACCTATCTGAATTACGATTAGCCTGCTGATTTAAACGTTTAGTTGTTACACAATATAACTTTGCAACATCTTGATCAATAAGGACCTGTTCTCCTCTTATCGTGATGATAAGCTTTTCAATTTCAGTTTGGGTGATAACTGATTCCGTATTCTCAAGGTTATCGCATTTTGTGACAGCCTTTTCGAACCGGTCGCAATTTGCGACCACCTCTTGTGTTTTGTCTTTTGTTGTTTTCTTTGCCATACCTATTTCTTTTTACATCATAGTGCAAAGAAACAACATCCGTCAAGAAAAAGCCGTTGAACAAACGTTTGTAGTCGATAGTAGTCGTTTGTTGTCGTTTGTTGTCGGGTAGTTTGCTGTAAATGAATAATTAAAACAAATTGATAAAGTAGCGGATGCCCAGATTGCAGTTTTAACTATTATTCTTATCTTTGCACTTTCGCTAAATATTTATGTTTATGGACATCAAAGCAGTAAAATTCAGAAAAGACGGGTTCTATACCCAGCCCTTTGCCTTTGGCGGCGAAGAAGGGCCCGATAAGTTCGACCGCATTTTGGTGGATACGGGGCTTCCCGCAGGCACACCGGAGGAAAACCCCGATGAGAACTCACTTGCTTTCACTGGCAAGGACATCTGCAACTATATGGATGCCTTGGCCGCATTAGGCTACAAGCCCGAACAAGTGACCAAAATCCTTCTCACGCACAAGCACGCTGACCATTCAGGCGAACTCCGTTCGTTCCCGAATGCGAAGATTTATGTGAACGCCGACGAGATGCAGGCCGCCGAACTACAAAATTTGCCCAATCTCGTGCCAGTACACTTCACCGATGGCACGTATTACAACTTCCCCAAAACACAGAAGATTTGCGACGGCATTTGGTTCGTCAAAGCCAAAGGGCACACCAACGGCAACAGCCTCGTGATTGCCGAGAACGAAGGCCTGTTCTATATGTTCCAAGCCGACATCACGTACGTGGACGAGGCTTTATATGAGAACAAACTTTCGGTAGTGTATGACGACCTGTCCGCCGCCCGCGAGACCTTGGACCGCGTGCGCGAGTTCGTCCGTAATCATCCCACGGTTTATATGGGTACCCACACGCCGCAAGGCTATGAGAACTTGGAAGCCAAGCGCGTGATGGACCTCGACCACCCCTACCCGACCACCCTTGCCGAAGTGAACTTTACAAAGAAAGAAGCCTCTGGTAAGTACATCTGCTCCATGCGTGGCTTTCGAAGACCTTCCCGACGACTGGAAATGCCCACGCTGCAAGCAAGGCAAGGAGAAGTTCAACAAAGCGTAATCGATTACATCACGAATCTGACGGATGGAGTGGCCTCTCGAAAGCAGATATTGAGAGTGCTGAAATAACCATAAATAACTAAACCCTATTCAATATGAAAAAACTATTCTTTCTCGCGGCAGTGGCACTGATGATGGCCACGGGCTGCAACAACCAGAACAACAAGACCGCCCAAGTTGCGGCTGAACCTGAACCCGTGGTCGAGCAGACCAGTGGCATCTATGACATCACGGTCAAAGACATGGACGGAAGCGATGTGTCGCTAGCCAACTACAAAGGCAAGGTGCTGCTCATCGTCAATGTGGCCAGCAAATGTGGCTTGACCCCGCAGTACGAAGGCCTTGAAGCCCTTTATCAGAAGTACAAGGACCAAGGCTTGGAGATTTTGGCCTTCCCCTGCAACCAATTCTTGGAACAAGAGCCTGGCACCAACGAAGAGATCCAAAGTTTCTGCTCGCTGAACTACAATGTCACCTTCCCGCTGTTCGACAAGATTGAAGTCAATGGTGAGGCGGAGAGTCCGCTTTACACCTACCTCAAGAAACAAGCACCTTTCAAGGGCTATCCAGAGGGTGCTGAGGAGTTTGCCGCGCAACTTGACCAAATCCACCAAAAGACCGGCACTGGCTTCGACCAAGGCGATGCCATCCGCTGGAACTTTGGCAAGTTCCTGGTCTCAAAAGACGGCCAGACCATCCTCCGCTTCGAGCCAATGGTAACTCCCGACATGATGGAGGAAGCCATACAAAAAATGTTGGAAGGCTAATAAAGAGAGTAACCATAGATAATCCGCAATCTGGGCATAAGCTCGGTTTGCGGATTTTTTAGGTTTTTTTAAAAATATCGCTTGCGATATAAAATTAATGTTGTATTTTTGCATCGTGAACGATATAAAAACTAAGTGCCCACTACAATGACTGATATTCAGGAAGAAAACAAGATAGATTTGGCTGTTTACATGAGTGATGGCATTGCCCGGCTCATGGCGAAGGCTTATAAAAACGTGCTGTCGAATCCGCGCGAGGCGAAGTTTGCCTTTCGTATGCAACAGACTTTTTCCAAATCGGAGAAAAGGCGAAAAAAAGTCAAAGAGCAGGAGGACTTGGATGTCCCTACTTTCCTGATTAGCAGTATTTCCACGACCTGCAATCTGCATTGTAAGGGCTGTTACGCACGTAGTAACGGTATTGCCAACGACGTAGTCGCCGACCGCAAGGCCACACTGACGCCACAACAATGGCGTGACATCTTCACCGAAGCAGCGGAAATGGGCGTCAACTTTTCCTTGTTGGCAGGAGGGGAGCCGATGATGCGACGCGACATCTTGGAAGCCGTGTCGGAGGTAAAGGACATGATTTTCCCGATATTCACTAACGGCACACTCATTGGGCCGACTTACCTTGAATTCCTGCGCACCCATCTCAACATGGTTCCCATCATCAGCATCGAAGGCAACGACACGGCCACCGATGAAAGACGTGGACGTGGCGTGTTCCAACGCGCCATGCAGGCGATGGAGAGATTGAAGCAGGAACAGCTGTTTTTCGGCACCAGTATCACCGTCACCACCGAGAATTATCACAAGGTCACTTCCGTGGAGTTCATGGACCAAATGGCTGCCTGCGGATGCAAGATTGTCTTTTTTGTGGAATATGTGCCCACGGAAGTCGGAACGGAGCATCTGGCCCTTGACGAGGCTCAGGTGATGGAACTGGAACAGCGCATGGAGCAACTTCGCAAGACATACGAGAACATCATTTTCTTCTCATTTCCCGGCGACGAGAAGGAAACAGGCGGATGCATGGCTTCGGGGCGCGGTTTTTTCCATATCGGGCCTGACGGCAGCGCCGAGCCATGTCCTTTTTCCCCTTTCAGCGACAGCAATGTGGTGACGATGGGACTGCGTGGAGCCTTGCAATCGCCGTTGTTTAGCAAGATTAGGGACGCTCGTGCCTTGGGTTGGGAACATACTGGCGGTTGTACCCTTTATGAGCATAGGGAGGAGATTAGTAAATTGTTATAAACCATAAAATTACATATATGACTGAAAATGAAGCTATTGTCGTTCGTCATGCTGTGCGGCAGTACAATGAGAAGCCCATTGAGG
The DNA here is from genome assembly GCA_001543395.1 of Candidatus Alcium sp. F082. Lineage (GTDB taxonomy): Bacteria > Bacteroidota > Bacteroidia > Bacteroidales > F082 > Limimorpha. Next base: position 17,255 of record LPNG01000041.1, read on the forward strand.
CTGAAAAGATCGAAGAACTTAAAGCCCTCATCGATGAGTGCAACCAAGAGGGCGGCACACACATCCAATTGGTGACCAATGAGCCGAAAGCCTTTGCGGGTGGCATGGCCAAATATGGCAAATTCAGCGGTGTCAGCAATTACATCGCCGTTGTCGGCAAAAAAGGCGACGACATCAACGCTGGTTATTATGGCGAGAAGGTCGTTATCCGCGCCCAAATGCTTGGCCTGAATACCTGCTGGGTGGGACTTATGTTTAGCAAGCAACCCGACGCCTACCAAGTGTGTGATGACGAAAAATTGTTTTGCGTCATCGCTTTGGGCTATGGCGTCAACCAGGGCGTGCAGCACAAGACGAAGCCCGTTGAAGACTTCGCTGAGGTGAGCGGCCCGATGCCCGCGTGGTTCCGCAAAGGCGTTGAAGCTGCCATGCTCGCCCCCACGGCGGTCAATCAGCAGAAATTCAAGTTCGTGCTTCGTGACGGCAACAGAGTGGAAGCTCAAGCCCGGTTTTCCATCATCGGTTATGCTAAACTCGACCTTGGCATCGCAAAATATCATTTTGAAGTCGGCGCGGGGAAAGATAACTTTGTCTGGGCCTGACATTAAGCCTATTCGAGTATTGTGAAAGAATTCCGCAATTCGGACTTGGATTGCGGAATTTTGTATCTTTGTGACCTCAATTGAAATTGCATTAAAATGATTGATTTTCAAATTTCCAGCTGGGAGACGATGGAAAGAGCTATTTGTGAATTGGGCATCGTCCCATTTTTCACCAGCGCCATTCCGGGCTATTCCGTTAAAGAACTCACACAGCCGGGGTTTTGGTTTGACGGAGAGGAAAACTCGCTTGGGCCATGGGACTGGAAGATCGATTGCCTGCAAAGCGGCGGTATCGCATACGGGAAATTTCTCTGCGGTGGGAAAGCTGCCTTCGCGATGGTTCCTTTTTACCGCGAACTGATGAATGTCCGCCGTGCCACGACAACGCCCGACAAAAACGGCGAGCGCATTATGGAATATCTCGGAAAACAAGGCAGCATCACCATCAAGGAGGTGCGTGCCTTGCTTGACGTGAAAAAAGGCCAAGCCGATGCCGCCATAGCCAAGCTGATGCACCAATGTCGTGTCGTCACGGGAGCCATCGAGCGGGTGTATCGTGGTCCTGAGCAGGTTTACAACGGCTGGCAGGTTTCGTATTTCTGCACGCCCGAGTCGCTGTTCGAAGACTTCACCACGCTCCACACCGACCACACTCCCGAGGAGTCGCTGGAGTTTTTAGTCGATCACATCACGAGGCTGACGGATGGAATGGCTACCAGAAAGCAGGTCTTGAAGGTGCTGAAATAGAGTAAGGCAATCGAATGAAACGCATCGTTTACATAGTTTTAGGCCTGATATGTGTTGGCCTTGGAGCATTAGGTGTGGTGGTGCCGGGATTGCCCACCACGCCTTTCCTGCTGCTGGCCTCGTGGCTCTTCTACCGTTCTTCGCCGCGGCTACAGGAGTGGCTTTTGCAGTCGTGGTTAGGAACCTACATCCGCAGTTATCGCCGTCGCGGCGGGATGACCGTCGCACAAAAAGCCGGTGCTTGTGGCATTATGGTGACGATGGTGCTACTCTCTACATTCGTCTTTATCCCTAAAGGCTCGGTGGCTCGCATCATCGTGCCCATTGTCGGTGCCATTGGTGTACTAACGGTTATTTTTGCGGTGCCTAATGCAAAAGATGAAGAATAAAATGTTGAGGCTTTTCCAACTTGTATTTTGATAAAACCGTTCATTATAATGAACAAAATTTGAAAATTTTTCATTTTGTTCATTGTAATCAACAAAGTTACACATTCCGCTGGTAGAGTTCTTGAAGAAGGGAATAGTTGGTTAGATTGATGCATGAAACATATCATTCCGCAACTCAGGCGAAGTCTTGGGTTGCGGTTTATTTTGTACTTTTGCAGCCCCAAAAACCACAATGCATTTTGAAAAGCAATAAACGAACATTTTTAGGCTTTGCAGCAGGAATCATGGCCGGTGTTTCATACGGCTTGAATCCGCTGTTTGGCAAGCCATTGCTGGATGGCGGCGTGCCGGTACTGTCCATGCTGTTTTTCCGCTATGCCATTTCTGCCTTGCTTTTGGGTGGATGGATGTTGCTGCGGAAAGAGACCTTCAAAGCGACGTGGAAAGAGTTTCAGCTGCTGATTGTGCTGGGAATCCTATTTGCTGCCAGTAGCGTAACTTTGTTTGAGTCTTACAAGTTTATTCCCGCTGGATTGGCCACTACCTTGGTGTATCTCTATCCCATCTTCGTGGCCGTTATCATGCTGTTCCTAAAGGTCTATCCCACATGGCAGGTGTGGCTGAGCATTGCCGCCACTGTGGGCGGCGTGGTGGTGCTCAGTTGGCCAGGCGGCGGCGTGACGCTGCATTGGGCAGGGATGGTGTTGGCTGCCCTGTCGGCCCTCAGCTATTCCTTCTTCTTGATCATCGTCAACCGTTCGCAGCGCATCAAGCACATTTCGGAGCACGCGCTAACCTTTTACGCGTTGGTGGTCGGTGCAACGTTGTTTTTAACGTATCAAATCATCGATGGAACGCCTATCCTTAAAGGCATCGACCAACCAACGGAGGTGCTGAACCTCATCGGTTTGGCCATCTTCCCCACGATGATTTCCATGCTAACCATTTCGATGTCAACGCGTTTGATCGGCCCGACAAAGACTGCGGTTTTAGGCGTGTTTGAGCCACTAACAGGCATACTTGTAGGAACGCTGATGTTTGCCGAACCAATGACCCCTAATATCCTTGTCGGCATTGCCATCTGTATCGCTGCTGTGCTATTTATGGTGGTCAGCGAGCGGAAAGCCTAAAGTCCTATTGTCTCATTAGAATGAGATTTTTCATACCTTTGCAGCAAAATAATTACAAATGAAAGCACTCCTCATCAACGGCAGCCCACACGCCAACGGCTGCACCTTCACCGCCTTGAACATCGTGGCGGAAGAACTACAGAAAAACGGCATAGAGACCGAAATCGTCCACATCGGGAACAAGGACATCCGAGGCTGCATCGCCTGTGGCAAATGCGCCGAATTGGGCCATTGCGTGTTCAACGACATGGTGAATGAAGTGGCACCCAAGTTTGAGCAGGCCGACGGCCTCGTGGTTGGCTCGCCAGTGTATTACGGCGGCCCCAACGGGACGCTCACCAACCTGCTCGACCGCCTGTTTTTCAGCACACCGTTCGACAAGCGGATGAAAGTGGGCGCATCCGTCGTCTCGGCACGACGCGGTGGCACCACAGCCGCTTTCGACCGGCTTAACAAATATTTCACCATCAGCGAGATGCCTGTCGTGAGCAGCCGCTATTGGAACATGGTGCATGGACACTCCGCTGAAGACGTGATGAAAGACGAAGAAGGTGTGCAAATCATGCGCATCTTGGGCCGCAACATGGCCTTCCTCATCCGCGCCATCGCCGCCGAGCGCGAGCGCAACGGATTGCCTGAAAAGGAAGTGACGAAATACACTAATTTCATCCGATAAATTTTAGTAAGATATGAGAGTTTTCCTTTATATTTGGATGATTGTTCAACTGGTTTTGTTAGTCACTGGTGGGGTGTGGACTTTTATCGACTGGAAGAATGAAAAACGCAAGAAAACCCCGATGATTCTCATGGCAATCGGTAGTTTTATGTTGGCTATCTTCTTTCTGGTTTTAAAGCCAATGATGAACAAGTAGGATCCATTTTAATCAATAGCAATGATAAAAAACCGGCCCAACCCCAACGAGGCTTTTCCGAATCCCAACATCCCAAGCCTCTGCTTCATCAAGAACGTGGTGAAGAACCCGCGTATCATCATCGGTGACTATACTTACTATGATGATGTGGATGGTGCAGACCAATTCGAGAAGCACGTCACTCATTTCTACGACTTCATTGGCGACCGGCTGATTATCGGCAAGTTTTGCGCTATCGCCAAAGGTGTGGAGTTTGTGATGAATGGTGCCAACCACAGGATGGACGGCGTGACGACTTATCCGTTTTATGTCATAGGCGGTGACTGGGGCAGCGCAATTGCTCCAGTGAAAGATGAATTGCCTCTGAAAGGCGATACCATTGTGGGCAACGACGTTTGGATTGGTCAGCATGTCACCATCATGCCAGGTGTCCATATTGGCGACGGAGCCATTATCGGAGCCAACTCGGTGGTGGCCTCGGACATTCCTCCATACGCTGTCGCCGTGGGTAACCCTTGCCGTGTGGTCAGAAAGCGCTTCGACGACGAATTCATCGCTTATCTGCTGGAACTGAAATGGTGGGATTGGAACATTGAGAGGATTGAGGCCAATTTCGAGGCCTTGTCAAGTGGTAATCTATCGTTAATCAGAAGGATAAAGTAAATGTTCAAAAACAAACTAAATAATTAACAAACTAAAAGAGATTCCCCTAGCGGGGAATGGAGTTAAGACATAGTGTATTAAGCGGCGGCTAGAACAAGTTGACTATTCGTAAGCTCCACATGCCGCCGTATGTAGAAAACAACCAAACTCCATTCCCGTCAGGGAATCTCAATACATCAGTCACGCAAACCAGAATAATCATCTTATAATCATGAAAAAAGTAACCATCATTTCAACCAGTCTCCGCCCCGGCTCAAACAGCCACGCTTTAGCGGAGCAATTTGCCAAGGGCGCGGAAGCCGCCGGGCATCAAGTGGAACTCGTCTCGCTGAGAGGCAAGGAAATCAAGTTTTGCATCGGCTGCCTATCGTGCCAAAAGACAGGTGCCTGCGTCTTCAAGGACGACGTGCCAGCCATTATGGAAAGCGTGCTCAACGCTGATGTGGTTTGCTGGGCCACGCCCATCTACTACTACGAGATGAGCGGCCAGATGAAGACCCTCATCGACCGCATGAACGCGATGTATCCCAAGGATTACAAGTTCCGCGACGTCTATCTGCTGACCACGGCCGCCGAAGCCGAAGAGTTTGTCCCAAAGCGTGCCGAAAGTGGTCTCACCGGATGGATCGACTGCTACGGCAAATCCGAACTCAAAGGCCATATCTTCTGTGGCGGCGTTGGTAGTCCGAAAGAGATTGAAGGCAATGCCAAGCTGCAGGAAGCATACGAGATGGGAAAAGGAATCAAGTGATGACGAAAATCCAAGAAATTGAAGTAAAGTCAGTGATGACGAAGTCGAACCTGCCCGTGGCCGACTTCTCAGTCAACCCGTATGTGGGCTGCGCCCACGCCTGCAAATACTGCTACGCCTCGTTCATGAAGCGTTTCACCAACCATCCCGAGCCGTGGGGCGAGTTTCTCGACGTGAAACTTTGGCCTGAAATAAAAAACACGAAGAAATACACTGGCAAAGAGGCTTTTCTTGGCTCGGTGACCGACTGCTACCAGCCCCATGAGGCCAAATACAAGCGTACCCGTGCCTTGCTTGAGCAATTGCAAGGCAGTGGTATCAGTATCAGCATCGCGACCAAGAGCGACTTGGTGCTGAGGGATTTGGACCTCATTAAGACCTTCCCCAATGCCCGTGTGTCGTGGAGCATCAACACCTTGGACGAGGAATTCCGCAAAGAGATGGATCGTGGCGTGAGCATCGAACGGCGGTTGGAGGCCATGCGTCAGTTCTATGAGGCCGGAGTGCAAACCACCTGCTTCATCTCGCCCATCTTTCCAGGCATCACCGATGTGCAAGCCATTATCGAGAGGGCGAAGAGCCAATGCAACCTCGTCTGGCTGGAAAATCTGAACCTTCGTGGCGACTACCGTGGTCGCATCCTCGACTGGATCCACCAGTACCATCCCGAATTGGACGGCCTCTATCACGACATCTACGCCAAGAAAGACCGCACCTATTGGAGCGAACTCGACGCCGACATGCGGGCCTACACCCAACGCGAAGGGCTCCCCTACGTCCGCAACGACGACAGTGTGCGCTCCAAGCACGGCGAGCCACCCGTAGTGGTCAACTATTTCTTCCACGAAGAGATTATCCCCTCGGCGCGGAAGGAACAGCTACGACAGACCAGGATTTGCTGTTAAACTAGGGAGATGCAATTCCAGCTGCATCTCCTTGATTTCCATGAATTTTCTAAGATTTTTTGTAAAGATACTTGTTATTATGTATTTTTGCAAAATGCTTGTGTTTAACAACCACCAAAGATAAAGGTTTAATGGACAACAAACCCCAATTCCGTCCCATGCGACGGTTCAAGCAACAGATGACTGACGAGGCGTGCATCGCCCTGCTTCAGAAGGCGCCACGCGGTGTGCTCGCCGTATTAGGCGACAGCGGCTATCCCTACACCGTGCCGCTCGACTTCGTGTATGACAACGGCAAGATCTATTTCCATTGCGCCAAAGAAGGTCACAAACTCGATGCGATAAGGGCGTGCGACAAGGTCTCGTTCTGCGTCCTCAGCGAAGGCGTGAAAGAGCCCGACAGCTGGTGGTATCATTTCGAGAGCGTGATTTGTTTCGGTAGGATGCACATCGTGGAAGACCCCGCCCGCAAGAACACCCTTTTGCGCCTGCTGGGTGCCAAGTATTTCCCACAGAGCTATGACATAGATGCTGACATGGCACAGGATGCGCCCAATGCCTTTGTGCTCGAACTGCAAATCGAGCATTTGAGCGGCAAGCGAGTGCGCGAAAAATAGATCAAGACATGACAAAAGACTATTCATCATACGGTCCAGCATACCGAAACTTCAAGGTAAGGGAGGATATCTATGTCCCTGAACCCGTTGAGGTATTTTCCGGTGACAACCCCTTCACGAAGATGGCGCCTATTCGAGGGGAGCTCAAGGACATTCGTTTTGACGGGACCTACACCTATCTTGACAAATCTTTGAGGTTCAAAATAGTGAATACGGTCATCTATTTTATAACTTGGACGCTTGCTTTCCTTTTGAACCGAATCCGATATGGCCTCAAAATCGAAGGCCGTGAAAAAATACGCCAAAACCGCAAGCTTTTCGACCATGGTGTGATGACGGTGTGCAACCATGTCTACCGTTGGGATATGATTAGCGTCATGCAGGCGATGCGTTTCAGGAAGGCATGGATCCCCATGTATGCCCAGCCATTCAGAGGCAAAGATGGTTTTATCATGAAAGCCGTGGGAGGAATAGCCATCCCCGAAGAACGTAGCGGGCTGAAAGCATTCGATGATGCCATGGCCGAGTTGTGCGCCAACAACCAGTGGATTCACATCTTTCCGGAAAGCTGCAGTTGGAAATTCTATGCTCCGCTGCGTCCTTTCAAAATAGGCGCTTTCAATATGGCTTATCGGCATTCGCTCCCCGTGATTCCCTTGGTAATCTCATTCAGACCACGCACGGGATGGCGGAAGTTGTTCAGCAAAAACGAGCCCTTGGTCACCATCCATGTGGGCGACCCTATCATACCTAACACTAACACTCCTCGAAAAGAAGAGACAGCGCGGATGCGCGATCTTGCACATAAAACCATGCTTGATATGGCCGGTATCGTTTCCAACCCATGGCCTTCTTCAATCGATTGAAAACTAATCATTATGACTACAAAAATCATTGATCCTGTACCCGTTGAACTGCTTAAAGCAGAACTCACCAAATCCAAAAAACTGGAAGACACCAACAAAGGACACAACGAGTTATATATCGTTACCTGGCAAGACTCTCCCAATGTAGTTACGGAAATCGGCAGGCTGCGCGAATTGACCTTTCGTGACGCGGGTGGCGCCACAGGCAACGCCCTGGATCTTGACGAGTACGACAAGATGGAGAATTCATACAAGCAACTGATTGTGTGGGATCCCGACAACGAAGCCATCATTGGTGGATACCGTTTCATCTTTGGCTCAGATGCCGTTATTGACGAGAAGGGTCAGCCGGTCTTGGCGAGTTCCCATCAGTTCCGTTTTTCCCAGAGGTTTATCGACGAATATCTGCCGCATGTCATTGAGCTGGGCCGCAATTTCGTGGCTCCTGAGTACCAGAGTTCAAAGAATGGCGCAAAGTCCATCTTTGCCTTGGACAATTTGTGGGACGGTCTTGTGGCCATTATCATGAAGAACCCTAACCTGCTCTATTACTTTGGAAAGATAACCATTTATCCTTCCTACGACCATATCACCAGAGACTTGATCTATCATTTTCTATGGAAGCATTTCGGCGACAAAGACGAACTTGTCCGTCCATGGGACGACCAGGCGCTCATGCCTAATTCCGATCCCGAGTTGATGAATTTGGTCTTAAACAAGGAGGATCAATGAGGAACGTGCATATTCCTCCAAATTTCACTGCGTATATCTCCATCACCTCCCACATGATTATGTTCGGGACGGCAGTCAACACTTTGATGGACAACATAGAGGATTCCGCGGTGCTTATTCCGTTCGACAAGATCTACCATGAAAAGAAACGGCGCCATATTGGGGCTTATCTCCGGTTCTCTCTTGCAAAGAGGCGCAAGAATGTGAACTTGAACACGCCAGAAATGGAGGAACTGATGATTGACAATTGGTTGAATAAACGATACCGCCAAGTAAAGCGTTTACTCAAAAAAACAGGCCGTATGTTCTAGGGCACCCGTGAAAACATATATGAATATTGCATTTGCATCAAACAACAGAATTTTCTAATTTTGCATCGTTAACATGTCATAAAACCATATTATCATGAAACGCATTACCTTGATTATTGCCGCCTGCTGCATGATACTAGCTGGCTGCGCACAAAACAACAACAAGAAAGAAAACAAAGAAACAACACAAACCACCGAAACACAGGAGAACAAGGAAATGAAGACTTTGATCGTTTACTTCTCGGCCACAGGAACCACCAAGGCCGCTGCCCAAAAATTGGCGGAAGAATTCAACGCCGACCTCTATGAAATCACCCCCGAACAACCCTACACCGATGCCGACCTCGACTGGCGCGACAAGACCTCACGCTCGACCATCGAGATGCAGGACAAGACTTCTCGTCCCGCCATCCAAGGCCGTTGCGAGAACATCGCCGACTATGATGTGGTGTGGATCGGCTTCCCCGTGTGGTGGTACACCGCCCCGACCATCGTCAACACCTTCATCGAAGCCCACGACCTCAGCGGCAAGACCCTCAACGTGTTTGCCACCAGCGGCGGCAGCGACGTGAAAGGCTCGGCCAACGACCTCAAGAACGCCTATCCGCAATACACTTGGGGCGAGAGCAGGCTGATGAATAATTAAGATTGCTCCATTAAATAAACACTCCGCCAATGCATCGGCTACACAACCGGCATATTGGCGGAGTTTTATTTTAGATTAGGTCCTTCTCGTCAATCAGATTGTTCAGCAAGGCATAAACAGTAAGGCCCGACACCGACTTGATACCTGTCTTTCGGGTGATGTTCTTGCGATGCGAGATGACCGTGTGGATAGAGATGTTCATCTGGTCGGCGATCTCCTTGTTCATCATACCCTTGGCGACGGCCACCAGCACATCGGTCTCACGTTTCGAGAGTTCCACGTCGTCATTGCTCTTCGTGGCCTCGCTTTGTGCGAACTCGTTCATCTTGCTGATAACCTTCGACCTTGTGTCGTTGATTTCGATCACCCCACTGTAAGGTGCCAGCATGGAATGGTCAAGATAGGCGTCGGCCAACGCAACAAGCGTCATGTTGGGATGCTCCTTCCCCAGTTGGGCAAGGAAGTCACGGTTTTGATAGCCTAACAACAAAGGATTAATGATCAGCAGGTTGGCATCGGTGGCTACAATCTTTTCAGAGAGATGCTCAGGGCTGTCGAGGCGCATCACCACATCGAACTGCGCCATACTATCGATGATTTCGGCCAATCCGATGGAGATGATCTCCGAGGCTTCACAAATGATGACACGATTACTCATAGCTGTGTGTTTTCAAGGGATTCAACACAAGGGATGAGAATGCGCTCCTCGATGAGGGAATGGCGGTTCAAGTCGTCGCTCAGTTCCATGATGTCATACGAGATTTCGATGCGCTCCTTAGGCAGGATGTCGCCAGGCAAGTATTTAAGCAGGATGTTCATCATGTCATCAAGCACATCCTGGATATTGGTGTGGTTATGTTCGAACTCGTCAATCTTATAGGAATCGGTGCGCTGTCCGCTGAGCAAGGCCTCAACATATGGGAATACCACCTCTTCCTCGTAGTATTTGATATGTCGCATCACCTCCTGTTTGTATTCGCTATAGAAGTGGCTCAACATCGGGCCGTATTTCTGTCCGCAAGCGTTGATGATACGTTGCAAGTGTTCCTCAACGTGCGGGAAACGCTCTTCCAGATAATACTGGTGCGAGGCCTTCAGATAAGAAAGCAGGTCGCTCATATCAATGAGCTGAAGCTCGTGTTTTCCAGGCCTGAAGCTGCCGTCCGAGTATATCTCGCAAATCATAAGGAACAGGTCGGCATTGACCTGGTTCATCCGGCAAACTTGGTCCACACTACGGTCGCCAAAGCCCAGTCCGATACCGAAACGGGGCAGCAGTTGCAAGAGCCTGCGGTCGTCCGTCATCAGCTCGGCAAACTTGGAGTCTTTTGAGAAAGGGGTTTTCTTTTTGGCCATGATGATTGCTATTTTATGGGGCAAAAGTAGTAAAAATCCACGTTACCAACGAATCGCCGAATGTTGGGATTTTTATCGAGGCAAAATACCCATCAATGGGGATTTCACAGTCTCAGGAACCGTTGTTACTTTGCAGCAGATTTTTGTCATACATTTTTAGAATGAATTTTGAGTTAGTTTTATGGTGCGAGATGGCACAATCCCATCTCGCACTTTTTTTATACTTTTGCAGAACTAATTAATCAATCCAACTCATGAGAACAACCAAACAACTATTATTGGTCGCTTTTGTCCTTCTTTGCGGCCTCTGCCAAGCGCAAGACGAAATTCCCACCATCTCCGCTGACCGACCTGGCGCCCTGACTGGCACTGACGTGATGCCCCGCTACAAGCTCCAATGGGAGACGGGCGTGGGATATGAATCGACGACCGACGGGCCACACACCCTCACCCTCAACAACACCTTGCTCAGGTTCGGCCTCTTCGAGAATGCCGAGATTCGCGTAGGGACTGATTTACTGATGTTCAACGAAGGTCAAGCCACGGAGCCTACATTTGGTGTAGCTCCGCTTAGCGTGGGGATGAAGGCTCGCTTCTATGAAGGCACAGGCCTCTTGCCCTCCGTGGCGCTGTTGGCCGAATTGAAGTCGCCGCATGTCGGGACGAAGGAACTGCTTCCACAACATCTCACACCGTCATTGCACCTCTTGCTTGAACATAGCGTGAACGACTGGTTTTGCATCGGCTATAACGTTGGTGCGGAATGGGATGGTGAGACAGCCACTCCCACCACCTTCCTGGGGTTAGGATTGTATTTCGATATCACTGACCAGATCGGCACCTTTGTGGAGACCTACAACCACCTCCATCCCGATGAAGGCAACCAATACCTGACGGAATTCGGACTCACCTGGCTGGTGTCGCGCCGCGTACAACTCGACCTCGCCGCCGACCTCGACTTCCAAAACCTAGGGAAGCATCATATTGTCAGCGGCGGTGTGTCCTGGCTGATTAATTAAAAAGGAAAAGAAAGTGACCTTTACGCCCAGCTAAAGTTCTCCTCTCCTGCCCCAATCTCGAAATGGCACTTGGCGATGCCGAGGTCGAGGGCAGCATAGCCGACCCCTTTGAACCCGCCGTATTTCGCCATACCGCTGGCAAAGGCTTTCGGCTCGTTAGTAACCAATTGGAGGTGCAGTTGACCATCCTTGTTGCATTCGTCAATCAAGGCCTGCAGTTGAGCGACCTTTTCCGATTCGATAGGTTTTTCCAAGTATTGCCGCACAGAGTGGCGGGCAACGATAGCTTCTTGTAGTGTCATAATGGATTAATTTACAGGATGCAAAGATACATTTTTTCTTTTTTCGAAAAAAAAATCAGAAATATCGCTTGCGATATAAAAATAATGCGTACTTTTGCATCGTGAACGATATAAATAAGTGAGATGGAATACGAACAACTCAAATTGGACAATCAACTATGCTTCCGCCTTTACACGGCGGCGCGACTCACGATGGGGGCCTATCATCCCTATCTTGATCCGTTGGGCATCACTTATCCTCAATACCTTGTATTATTAGTGTTGTGGGAGCAGGACAAGCAGCCGGTAAACGACATTGCTCACAAGCTGTTTTTGGAGACCAACACCGTCACTCCGCTCATACAACGCATGGAGAAAGCAGGATTGGTCAAGCGCACAAAAGGCAAGGAAGACACCCGCCAGCGCATCGTCTCCTTGACGAAAAAAGGCATCGAGATGCGCGAACAGGCCAAACACATTCCCGAGTGTCTCAGCGCCGACATCATCAAAAACGAGGGCTCAGTGGAAGAAATCTCCCAAATGATCCCCACCCTCGACAAACTCATTGCAGGACTAAAACAACAATTAAACAATAAACAAATCAACAATTAAACAACAACAATCATGGACAAACAGAAATCAATCAACGCGTTACAGTTTTTCGTAACCAACCTCTCCAATCAGGCTTTCGGCCACAAACTGCAAGGTAAGGTATTCGCCGACCAAGGCTTTGAGAAACTCGGTGCCAAATACATGGGCCATCACGACGAGGAAATGGGCTGGGTCGACAAGTTCATCGGCCGTCTCCTCGACCTTGGCGGTGAGCTGAAGCACGAAATGCGTCCCGAAAGCAAGCTCATCAACGATCCTTGCGAATACATCAAATTTGACCATCAAGTCTCCGTTGACGGCATCGAACTCCTTCGCAAGTGCATGAACGAAATCTGCGAAGACATCACCACCTTCGACATCATGAAGGAATACCTCAAGGACGAAGAGGAAGACATGTACTGGAGCGAGACCCAACTCGACCTCATCGAGAAGATCGGCTACCAGAACTGGCTTATCAAACAAATGTAATTGCACACAAAACACTAAAGAA
>LPNG01000041.1:30339-30876 GCA_001543395.1 Candidatus Alcium sp. F082
CCTCTACAAGAAATACCAAGACCAAGGTCTGGTGATTCTCGGCTTCCCCTGCGACCAATTCAAGCACCAAGAACCCGGCTCCGACGAGGAAATCGCCGAGTTTTGCCGCCTCAACCACGGCGTAACCTTCCCGCTGATGAAGAAGATCGACGTCTTCGGCGAGAACGCGCACCCGATTTTCAAGTATCTGACGCAGCAGGTGCCCACCGAAGAAGTCCACGGTCTGAAGGACAAAGCCACGATGAAATTGGTTGATGGCTTGAGCAAATCCGAAGGTCGTGAAGAAGGTGGCGTGCGCTGGAATTTCACCAAGTTCCTCATCTCCAAGGACGGCAACCTCATCAAGCGTTTTGCTCCTGTTGCCAAACCCGAAGAAATGGAGGCTGATATTGAAGCAATGCTGAAATAAAAACAACCATCAAAAAACCAAATGCAATGGAAGCAAAAGAACAAGTATTGAAAGCCATGCGCGAGATTGGCGCCCCCGTCAACGCGGGAAAAATCGCTGAAGTCACCGGCCTCGACCCCAAAGTGGTC
>LPNG01000042.1 GCA_001543395.1 Candidatus Alcium sp. F082
TCGCAGTCGTAGTTCTTGGGCGCAGTGTTCTCTTTTCTGCTGAGCGAACTGCGTGATTGGGCCGCAGGCGCTTTTCCCCCTTTCGGTTTTTCCCAACGCACAGGCAATGCCGCCGTCACCCCCGACCACCACCCCGAAATTTGGACCAGGTCGCTCCGCTAACGCTTCGCTCTGGCCAACCACCATCAATCCCCACCAACCACCCTAAGTTGAAAGTTCGGAAAAGGTCGCTCCGCAAAGCTCCGCTCTGGGCAACCACCATCAACCCCCACCAACCACCCTATGTCGAAAGTTCGGAAAAGGCCGCTCCGCAAAGCTCCGCTCTGGACAACCACCATCAACCCCCACCAACCACTCTATGTCGAAAGTTCGGAAAAGGTCGCTCCGCAAAGCTCCGCTCTGTACCACCATCGTCCCCAACCGCCGCCCTAAAATTTGGAAAGGGGATTGTCGTAAAGGCTTAATGTCTCATTCTGTGGGTACGGTGCTTAAAAAATGCCAAGTCCCTAAATAAACTCCGCCCTGCTATCGCGGGTCTCCGTTTGCCGTTAGGGAACTTGCTTTTTTAACCACCTCGTTGACGACCTTGGGCGCAATCGTCTCAATTCTTCAGAGTGAAGAAATAGAAAAGCCCTCCACCGTCATCACGGTAAGGGCTTCCCAGAAAAAAATGAAAAAAAATGTATGTTCTTTGATGACTCTCTTTGTGGTCCGGTAGGCAGTCCCGAAGTCCCGCAGTCTCGTGTCCCGCGTCATCGAAGCTCAAAATGGCACTTGTCGACGAACGTCTTCCAATGGCCACCCCAGACAATTTCGGTGTCCTGGTCTCTGGCCACCTGAAACATCAGGTCGGCCAACTCTTCAAACCTGGACCAGTCCACCTGCTTCCGATTCATCGTCAAAGGGTACAGGTCGACCGCTTTCCCTGTGAGGTGCTTGCTGTTCATCGTCCGCGATTTGCCCTGCCTCACATACTCGCGCTGCTGCTCCTTCGTTCGCAGCCCTTCCGACACGTTGAAGGGGTACGAACACCGCGCAGCGCACTCGATCACGATGGCCTTCAGGCGTTCATCCACACCCTCTAGCCTCTCTAATGACAACTTGCTTAATTCCATAACTTATTCTCCTTTCTTTTGTTCCGTCCTTTAGTCCCCCTTTCAAAGGGGGTGGCCGAAGGCCGGGGGATTCATTCCTCATTCAGCATTCCTCATTCCTAATTCCGATACGCATCCCGCTCGTACTTGCTCATCCTTCGCCATTCCCAAGGGGGAACGGCTCTGTCATCACACCAAAGGCCGAGTCCGGCCAGTTTCGCCTCAGCTTCCAGCTGAGCGTAGCAGGGATTGCCGTCATGCTCCTTATAATGCCAGGCTAAACCCTCCTTCAGCATTTCCGCGCCGATGTCTGCGCCGTCCTGATAGGCCGTCGCTATCCATCGCCCGTACATGTCACGCTGCTTCAGCTTCAGGCCTACGGCCTTCCCGCTGATGAGCCACTGCAGATGCAGTTTGGCCACATCCCCATAAAACTGCCCGCGCTCAGGCGCGTCGATGCCGTTGATGCGGACCACAATCTTGGTCAGCTGCACCATCCATGGATTCACGCCCGGATTGTAGGCCGTCTTTGGGTTCTGAATCACATGCCCTTCAAAGGTGTCGCCATCGATGATGCGCTCCACCTTCAGGAACACTTTCACGCTGTCACTTCCCGAAAGGCATCTAGTCACACTCGCCGCCATGGGAATCCCGCCCATCGGCGGTCTGCTTTCTCTCACTTCGTTCTGGCAACTGCAAGAAAGCATAAGAAGCGCAGCTGCCAGCGCCATTAGTCTTTTCATAATCCAATTGTTTTAGTATCACCGCAAAAGTATTACAAATAATCCCCACAAAATCCAATCAAAATCGGTCAAAATCAATCAAAAACAATCAAGAAACCACCCTTCCGCCACAATCCGCTTATTTTTGCCCAACCGTCACCAAAACAGGCGATTAATGCCGCAGAGGAAAAACAATATAAAGATTATGATCTGCCGCGCTGCCCATGATGGTGATGGCCAGTAATTAACTTATTCACTAACCCCTAAAAACTAACAAATCATGGGTAAAATCAAGCAAGGAATCCTCGGAGGATTCAGAGGTAAAGTCGGCACCGTCATCGGTGCCTCGTGGAACGGCATTTCCTACATGCGTGGCATCGCGCAATCCGTCAGGAATGCCAACACCGCCGCACAGCAGACGCAACGCGGCTTCTTCAGAGAGCTCCTGGACCTCGTTGGCCAGTTCTCCAACGAGCAGCTGGAGTCCCTCTTCCCGTCAACGCCTAAGGGCATGACACGCCGTAACATGCTCCTTCAGCAGTTCGCCGATGGCAAGGTCATCGACGGCGACACCAAGACCGTTGACCTCACCGAAGTCAAGACCGTCGGCAACGCTCCCACGGCTGAGCTGCCCGCCGTCACCGTCACCGCCGCAGGTGAGAACTTGACCATCTCCTGGAATGGCGACACCGATGCCCGCACCGCTGCCGCCGCCGAATACCCGACGGTATTCGTGGCGAACACCACAAAGAAAAGAGTCTTCCTGGTCAACTCCACCACGGCCCTCGGCGCAACGGGTGAGGCCTCCTTCAATGTCGGCCTGTCTGCCTACGGCGAAGCCACCGACACCTTCTGCGGCTTCATGCTGCTCAACGGCTCTAAGATCGCCCTCGTCGGCTTCGGCACGATGGCAGTCACCAAGCGTCCCGCCCGTCCGCCCAAGAAGAACGCCTAAACCTTCTTCGGACACACGCCAAAAGCCGCCCGTCAGGACGGCTTTTTTAGGGCGATTTTTGGTATGAGTCAGGTATAGACCAACCATATACCAACGATATACCAACTATACAAAATCAAAACCGTGTTCCAAACCACCTAAAAAACATCAAATCATGGGAAAAATCAAACAGGGAATCTTAGGCGGATTCAAAGGCAAAGTCGGCACCGTCATCGGTGCCTCGTGGAACGGCATCGCCTACATGAAAGGCCTTCCACAGTCCCAAAAAGACCCCAAGACCGCTGCACAGATGAGGCAGCGCACCTTCTTCAGGGAAGTCCAGAACCTCGTCGGCCAACTGACCGCCGAGCAACAGAAGTTCCTGATTCCGGAAACGCCCCAAGGCATGACACGCCGCAACATGCTCGCCAAGCAGCTTGCAGAGGATCCTGTTGTCACCGAAGACAGCAAGGCCGTTGACCTGGCCAACCTCAAAACCATCGGCGACGCCCCGACCGCCGACCTTCCTGATGTCACCGTGTCGGCTGACACCTTGGAAGGGTCGCCAGTCCTGAAAATGCAGTGGGACGCCGACAACGATTGGCGCAGCACCCATGCCGACGAGTACCCGACCATCTTTGTGGCCAATGTCACGCAGCGCAAGATCTTCCTCATCAATTCCACGGCGGTAGTCGGCGCATCCGGTGAAGCTGGCTTCACCGTCCCGCTGGCCGCCTACGGCGAAGCCACCGACACCTTCAGCGGATTCATGCTGAGCACAGGTCGCAAGATTTATCTTGTCGGCTTCGGCACGTTGGGGGTCGTGAACCGTCCCGCCCGTCCACCCAAGAAAAACAACTAATGTCTAACCCTTAAAACAATAAGACTATGGGAAAAATCAAACAAGGAATCCTCGGCGGATTCAGAGGAACGGTCGGCACAGTTGTCGGCTCCTCATGGAATGGCATTGCCTACATGAAAGGCAAGCCGCAATCGGTAAAGAACCCCAAGACGGACGCACAGCTGCAGCAACGCGGTTTCTTCAGGGACCTGCAGCAGCTCGTTGCCCAACTCAGCGATGAGCAGCTCGCCTCGCTCTTCCCGACGGTCACGCGAGGCATGACCCGCCGCAACATGTTCACCCGTCAACTGGCCGCTGCCGCTGCCGTCACTGGCGATGTAAAGGCCGTCGATCTGGCACAGTTGGAAGGCATCGGCAACGGCGAGCGCATCGACTCGCCGATGCTGGAAAGCGTTGTCTCACTTACAAACGACGTGAAAGACTTCTACGCCGAGCCTGCCGCAGCGGAGCTGATCGGCAAGCCCGCCGAAGCCAACTTCATCGCCGTGGCCTACAACATCACCCAAAGAAAGATCGGCATCTTCAACACGGAAGAGACCGACCCATCCTTGGGCGTGTCTGTCCCTGTCGGCAACTGGGCAGAAGTCGGAGATTCCGTCCGCTTCTACCTCACTTATGCCACCAAAGGTGAGAATGTCTATTTGAGAGGCTTCGGCTCGTTCATCATCAAGACCAGACCTGAGAAGGTTGGCCGCAAGATCAACAAAACCTAACAGCCATGACCACGTTTGAATGGATTTCGATGTTGCTGGCTCCTGTCACTGGTGTGGCCTCCTGGCTCGCCGCCACGCGGCTACGCCAGAACCGCACCATCCGAGAGATGCAGCAGACCATCTTCAACCTGGTTGAGGAAAACAAGCGCGTCTATTCTGAACTGACCGAGGCCCGCAAGGAAATCGTCGGGCTGTCCGCTCAGGTCGCACAACTCACCCTTGAAAACGCTGAGCTGAAGCAATTGATCGAAAACCTGTAAGGCCATGAAGACACGCTGTTTCCTCTTCCTGTTGTTGGTGTCGATGGTGCTCTGCGCCTGCGACGCGAAGCGCCGCGCCCAGCGTCGCATCCGTCGAATCGTCGAGCGATGCCCCGAGCTGCTGAGCGTTCAGGCGCATCCCATCGACACCTTCATAGAATTGCCTCCTTTGGCCGATTCTGCCGTGATGCCCTTGGCTCCGCTGCTTGACGGCCAAGCCGTCAAGATCCAAACGGAGCAGGGCACTTTCACGGCAACGGCCACCAACGACAGCCTCACAGTCACCTACGAGGCAGAACCCGAGCCAGTCCACTTCGCCGACACGCTGCGTTATCCGCAGATTGTCGTCGAAGAGCCGCCGCCCGGTGGTGTTGCTGGCTGTCATCATCACTGCAATAACGATTGTGATCAAAATGGTGAAGGTTTCCTGATGGAGACCTTCTCCTTTTTTTTGTCACCTCGTCCGGCTTGGTAGGTGGTTTTAGTTTTACCTCAGTCGGCCAAACGATGCGGAGGAAGATTTCACATCTTTTAGGAAGCTCAATAGCCGCATCCTTTGTCCGCCTTCGGTTAATAGTGGGTTTGCGTTTTCCCGCTCTCGTTTCTCTTCCTCGGTCGGTCATCCGCAAATCCACTCCAGCAATTTAATCGATTCGGTGTGCTGCCTGGCTGTCAAAGGCTGCGGAGGTCGCTTGTCCCTTGTGGGGAAGCTTTATGGCCGCAGCCTTTGCCATCCAGTCAGGCTCCGGCGGGAAAAACGATTGGAGGTCTTGCGGCGCGGTGTTCGGCGATGGCCGTGATGCCCGCCTACACAGTGCGCGAAAAAATCCATCCCGCTTGCTTTAAGTGTTCTGGAAAATGTCTATCTTTGCAATCGCTCCGTTGCCATTTGATGGAGTTCAGTAGTTATCACTGAGAGGGAAGCCGTTACCCCAATTTTGCGGCTTCCTTTTTTTTGCCTCTAATAGAAGCGGGACAGCTGCCATCGACAACCATCCCGCATCATCCTCAAAGCGCGTTAATCATCCGCTGTTTAGTCTCGTCACTTACTTTTCGATACCGTGATATAGCCTTGCTGCCTTCTGCGTGTCCGCTCATCGATGCGATGTCTGCATCCCGGAAGCCAGCCTCATAGAGGTTGCCGCAGAAATTCCTTCGTCCCATGTGGCTGCTTGCCACCTCCGAAAGTTTGGCTTGCTTTTCAAGCCTGGTCACTGGGTCAAGAATCGTCACAACATGATCAATTTCCGGCAGAGCCTTAAACATCTCCTTGATGGCATCATTATAGTTTTGGTCAGCGATGAAGGGGAGGAGCCTGTCACCTTCGATGTCTTTATACCTATTTAAAATAGTCTTGGCGATTGGATGCAGCGGAACTGTCACGATCTTTCCGCTCTTATTCTTCGTCTTACCTGCTACATATTGCAGCGTGTCACCGTCCACAATGTTTGATTTCTTCAGTCGGGTCAAATCTCCGACACGGCATCCCACCAAGGATTGGAAAACAAAGATATCCCTTTGCACAGCCAATTCAGGCCGTTTGCTGAAGTCAGCTTCAAAGAGTGTGTTTCTATCCTCGTTCGAGAAATAGAAAGGCGTCCCATATACCGACTGGTCCATGTTGAAGGTAAGGAAGATGTCTTCAACATTGGCTTTCTGAATCTTCATCAGCCAATGCCAGAAGGCTTTCAGATACTTGATTTGAATGACCACATAATTCAGGCTTCGCTTTTCGACACCCCTGCTCAGCATAATCTCGTAGCCTTCATAAATCTTTTCATATTGCTTTTTGGGAACCAGTATTTCACCCGTTTTGGTTGAATACTTGCTTGGCTTTTCCTTCAAAGGCTTCTTTTCCCATAAATCGCACTCGTTCAAAACGAAGTTCCTGTAATCGTAAATCAAGGAGGTTGTCATGTCTTTCACCTTATACCGCTTGCCTTGGTATCTTTCCATCCTATCCCAAAGGCCATAGCAAGTGTAATAGGTCTTGTGTCTGCTGTCCCCGATAACGCCGTTTTTGTATTGTTCCTCGATGAAGAAGCTGTAGATGTCGAGGAAATAGCGGTTTTCAGTCTTGGCGCTTTCGGCTTTCTGAATTACTTTTTCCTCTTTCATTCGTGCCTTGCTCGCGATTTCCCATCGTGTCACTGTGCTTTCCCGTCCATTGATGAAGATAGGCTCGGTGGCATTCTTCCATTCAATGTCGTTCATCCATTGTGTAAGCGAATCCGGCTCCAATTCGTTTTCTTTGGTTTGCTCCCAGCAGCGTATCAGATACGAGGTCAGCAGATTCAGTCTGTCCCTGATTTCCTCGCAGTCGTCGCCATACTTGTTTGCTTTCTTGCCCTTGGGCATTCCTTTCTCGCTGTCCCAATTTCCAGCAGTGATAAAGATGCCAGTGGCCGCTCTTTTCACGAAATTCCTGTTGCCGCTGAAGCGGAACTGGATTTCGCCCCTTTCGTCATCCTTCTTGATGTACCTTGAAAGGTAAAACTTAACGGTTGCCATTTGATTAAGTATTTAAGTTAAAAATCAGTGAGTTATCATCGCCATTCGGAAGATACCCCTATCTTTCCGAAAGGCAATGCAAATATACGAAATAATTCCGAATCCGTGTCAACGTCGTGTCAACCAAATGCAAAAAAGTTGCTCATTCGTGATAATTTATTATCCGTCTAAATAACACAATATAATTCTAAAACACTGAAATACAATAATATAAAACATAAAAACAAGATTATGGTCAACGAACGAAAACTAAACAATATTCAAATAAATACCCCCTGCGGGAGTACGAAAAGAAAGCTGCTTAGCGGCTTTCTTTTTTTTGTATATCATCAAATTACCCTTTCAGTAACCACTTTCCATTCGCCCGGCTGTAAATCTCCCAGCGCGATGTTGCCAATCTGTATTCTGATGAGTCGCAGCGTGGGGAAGCCTACAGCCGCCGTCATATGCCGCACCTGACGGTTCTTGCCCTCGATGAGGGTGAGACGCACCCAGCTGGTGGGAATGGCGGCACGATAGCGGATGGGTGGCACCCTCTCCCATAGCCACTCAGGCGCATCCACCATCTCGGCCTTGCAAGGTTTGGTGTGGTGCCCTTTGATGACTACGCCCTTGGTCAACTGGCCTACGGCCTCTGGGGTGATTTGCCCGTCAACCTGAGCGAGATAGGTGCGCGGATGCTCAAACTTGGGGTCCAACAGCTTCTTAATGAGCTTCCCGTCGTCGGTGAGTAGCAAGGCGCCTTCGCTGTCGTGGTCCAACCTTCCAGCGGCATATATCCCCGCAGGGAGTCCGAACTCGTCGAGGGCACGATGCCCCGCTTCGGGTGTGAATTGACTCAATACTCCGTATGGCTTGTTGAATAGAATGACCATAGCTTTGCGGTTATAGGGTGACGAAACCTTCCGTGGCGAAGGTCTCCAGCTTTCCGTTTTCGTTGATGAAGATATAATAGGCCTCCACGCCATCCATGCTTTCGATGAGCGGCAACGACTGCTCCAACCCCATCACCATGCAGATGGAGGCTAAAGCGTCGGCCCATGTTGAATTGTCGGCCGTTACGGTGACACTCAGCACGTGGTGCTCTACGGGACAACCCGTCTTTGGGTTGATGCAGTGCGAGTATCGCTTTCCGTCGCGCTCCACGTATTTTCGGGTGCTTCCCGAAGTGACCACACCCTTGTCGCGCACGGCAATACGGGTCTGGACCACCTGCTCCGAGTTCTCGTTGTCAGCGGGCTTCTCTATGCCTACAATCCAAGGTTGGCCATTAGGCTTGCCTCCCTTGGTCATGATTTCGCCTCCCGTGTCGACCAGATAGTTTACCACGCCTTGGCTTTCCAAAAACGAGGCGATCAGGTCGGAGGTGTAGCCTTGCGCTATGGCGTTGAAGTCCAAGGTTATGGCAGGATTGTCTTTGATGACATGTCCGTTTTCAATTCTTACTTTCCGATAATCGACCAAGGTGCGTAGGCTGTCGATGAGCTGTGGCGTGAGCGTATCGCCGTTTTTGTAGCTGAAGCCCCAAGCCGCCACGATGGGTGAGATGGTGGGGTCGAAATAACCATCGGAAAGTCGGGCCGCCTCCTGCGCAATCCTGAAATTGTCTATGAAGATGGAATCCAGCGTTACTTCTTCGTTGCGATTCACTTTCGAGATGATGGAGTTTTCGACCCACAGGTTGACCGACATGTCAACGGCATGGAAAATGGAGTCGATCTCGTGTTGGAAGTTACGGTTTTGCGTGTCGAAGTAGGTGATGGCATAGTAAGAGCCTTGGGCTAGACCTTCAAGGACAAGCTTTTTGGGCTGTTGCCTGCACGCGGCAACTCCGATGGCGAGGATGAGCAGGATGGCGAGTCTTTTCATAGGCTTACATGGTGAATGTCGCGCTCCATTTGAAGGCGAAGTTGTTCCAAACGTTATCGAAGCTATAGGGTCCGTAACGGTAGAAGGCGCCCAACCCGACTTTGACAAGCGGCAGGTTGAGTAGCCCTTTCACGACGAAACCGCTCTCATAATAACCTTTCTCCATAGTCTTGAAGTTCTTGTCGGGATAAGCTCGTGTCCGAGGCATGTCGCCCCAGCCCAGATTGGTGATGAGTACCAACTCGGGCTTGAACCATTCCGAATCCGTCTTCCAAAGCATGCCGCTGAAGTTATGGCTTAGGTAAAGTGCCACAAAACGGTCGCAGAAGAACTCGTCGAGGCGCATGGTGCCGAAACTACCCGGGGAATACAGGCCAAAACGGTCATAAGAGCCTAAAATGTTGAAGGTCTCCATTACGGGACAGCCTTCGGTGGCATAGCCCGCTTGCAGTATGATCTTCGACACTCCCATATAAGGCGTATAGAAGTTTTTTGACACCTCAAATTTGAAGCGGTCGTATTCATAATGGCTCCCAAGATAGGGGAAGGCATGCATGTAGGACAGCCAGACGACGGGGTAGGTGGTGCCCAGAGACTGAAGACCGTTTATGGTGCTGAGGAACTTTTCTTTGTAAGCGAAACGCAACTTGACCTCTGCTTGAGTGAAACGCGCCTCGGTCAACGAGTCGGAAGGGAGGTGGAAGAACTGGGCGTTATAGTTCCTATGGCTTGTGTTGAGGTTGACGAAGACTTTGAAATGCCGTGCAAAACGTGTGGCAAAGTTTAGGTCGAAACGCGTTCCTCGGGCATGGATGTTCTCGTAGATGGAGTATTTGTAGTCTGACTCTGAAAGCAGGGAATAGCGTTCCTGTAGGCCACCGAATTCGCCGATGGGATGCGATCTTCGACCATAATACACTCCAAGTTCCATCTGTCGCTGCCTGTTGAGGTACATATTGGCCCCGGCACCGAAGTCCAATCGCTTTAGTCGGGTCCAATAGCCGAAATAGCTGCTGAAACTGATGAAGCGCGAAAAGCGGTCGTTGGTGGAGGCGCCCAGACCGAAGAACAAGCCGCGTTGTCCGGAGATGTTGATCATGTTGCCGAGGTTGAGGTCGATGGGCCCCAGGGGAACAGCGGATTGGTTGACCAGTTTCTCAGTCCAGACCAAGGCCTTGTCGATAAGGTCGTTGCCGCGTGTGAGCGAGTCAACGAAAGCGTAGGTGGCACGTATCCTGTCGCTGAGCGTGTCGATGCGTCGCCCAGCCCAGAAGTCCTCGTCACGGAAGGCGGCCTCAGGGTCCACCAAGATCTCGATATCGGAAAACTGTTTCTTGCTGACTTCGGGGTTGATGGTGATGTCGGTCAGATAGCTCTTGCCGATGGCCACCATGGGGAAGGCGATGCCGTCGATGTCGACGACCATGCTCGGGAATTTGAGATTGGTGTTCAGCTGTTTTGGGAACCATTGGCCTTCCACTTTCTGATACAGCTGTTGTATGCTGGCGGTGAAGAGCCCTTCCTGCTTGTCGGGTTCGGCCTTCACGCTTTGCAAGGCCCAGCCGTCGCTGTTGACGGTCATGCTGCCTCGCAGCCCGTTGAAGTTGCTGCCCTTAAACGGATGGAAGGAGATGACGTAGAGCGAGTCGCCCTGTCCGATGGGGTTGACGGATTCAAGCGTGAAGAAATAGTGGTTCTTGCTGCCCCTGCTGATGGGGTTGACATAATCAGTGCCAGTGACGTTGATGGTCTCCTCGTAGAAGCTGATGCTCTGCATGCTGTTGACCAAATATATGAAAGTGGGCTCTTTCATTCCTGCGATTTTGGTTCCAAGCACGTTCTGCAGATTGCGGTCGGGCGCCATGAATAGCACCTCCGAGGCGGTCTCCATCACCATGAGGTTGTTTTTCTTGAGGATGCTGTCGAACATTTGCAGGTTGGTCATATCAGTAGCCATGTCGTAAGCAAGGGCTTTCCCGAAGTCGCTGCTGTCGATGGTGATTACCATCTGGTCATAGATGTTGTAGCGATACGAATCCAACGAATTGGGATTGTTGGCTTTGCGGTGCCGCAGCAAGCTGTCGATGATGCGGTGGGCAGGGTTTTCGCCCGCTTCCACAGTCACTTCCCCCAGTTCAAAAGTGGTGGGTTTTAGGGCGATATTACAACGTCTTTGGTTGGGCTCAATGACTAGGGTGACAGGCTCGTAGCCTATGGATGAGAAACTGATTTTGGTTATGGCTTCGCTGGCGCTGATTTCGTATTTGCCATCAATATCGGTGATGCAGCCTTGCAGGCCCTCGTTGATGACCACATTGACAAAAGCCAGTGGCTGACGGTTTTTCTCGTCGGTGACTTTCCCGCTTAGGGTGTGCGTCTGGGCATGCAAAAGCCCTGATGACAACACAAAGAGTAGAAACAATAAAGGGAAAGGGAATCGTATGCGTTCGAACGACTTCATTTCTGGGTCTCGATTAGATAGATGACCTCGTTGTCGCGCTTCATCATGTACTGTTCACGAGCCACTTTCTCCATTGTGGCGGTGTCGTTGTTCAGGTTTTCGAGGTATTCCTTGCTCTCGGAGAGTTCCTTGTCGTAGTATTCAATCTGCTGCTTCTGGTCTTTCAATGCTTTTGAAAGACGGATTTGCTCAAAGAGGTTGAACTGGTCGATGAACAGGATGATAACCAGGAACGCCAGCGTGGCATACACGTAGCGGTTGTTTAGCTTACGGAGAACTTCTTTGAACGTCATGGCGAGTGTTTTTAACTACGTTTTTATCTTACGATTTCAGCTTGCAAAGGTAATATTTTTCCTATTTTTGCAGGTGGAAATTATTCTAAATCTTTATACAATGAAAAAAGTTATTGCTACAACAAAGGCTCCTGGAGCCATCGGTCCTTATTCTCAAGCCATTGAAGCTAACGGAATGGTGTTCATTTCAGGTCAGCTGCCCATCAATCCCGCTACGGGAGAGATGCCTGAAGGCGTCAGCGCCCAGACGGAACAAAGCCTGAAGAACCTCGAGGCCATCCTCAACGAGGCGGGCTGCACTTTCGACAACGTGGTGAAGTCGACTTGTTATCTGGCCGACATGAGCTATTTTGGCGAGATGAACGCCGTTTATGGCAAGTATTTCAAGGGCGACTATCCTGCTCGTGCTGCTTTTGCCGTGAAGGAACTGCCCAAGAAGGCCTTGGTCGAAATCGAAATGATCGCTGCAAAATAATGTCCATGTCATTCCGAGGATTTTGAAGGCATAGATACGCTCGCCATTTAGGCTCGGTATGACATGCCTTCAAAATCCGAAGCGAATCTATGGACATTATGGCTAAAATGATGGAACCATGAAAATCGTCTTTTTGGAGCCGTTGGGCTTGAAAGTCCAGCAGATTGAGGCCGCATGTGCAGGCTTGAAGAAGGCCGGCCATGAGGTCGTCATTTATCCCGACCGCAATGAGAATCCCGATGAGTTGAAACGTCGCGCCTCAGACGCCGAAGTTATCGTCGAGAGCAACATACCGCTGCGCAAGGATTTCCTCGATGCCTGTCCCAACTTGAAGATGCTCTCCATCGCCTTCACGGGTTTGGACCATATCGACATGGAGGAATGCCAGCGTCGTGGCATTGTCGTGAAAAACGCGGCGGGCTACAGCACCGAGGCCGTGGCCGAATTGGCTATCGCCATGATGGTTGATGTGTATCGTAAAGTGCTAGAAAACGATGCGATTACCCGCCAATGCAACCGTAAGGGCATCATGCCTGGTCGCGAGATCGGAGGCAAGACCATCGGCATCATAGGTATGGGTAACATCGGCCAGCGTGTGGCCAAGTTGGCCAACGCCTTCGGCTGCAAGGTGCTGGCTTGGAACCGCACCCCAAAACATGTCGAGGGTGTATCATTTGTGGATAAGGAAACCTTGCTGAAGGAATCCGACATCGTCACTTTACACATCGCCTTGAACGCTGAAACCCGCGACTTCATCACGGAGAAAGACTTCGCACTGATGAAGCCGAGTGTCATTCTGGTGAATACCGCCCGCGGACCCGTGGTGAACGAAATGGCTTTGGCCAACGCGTTGAAACAGGGAAAGATTGCCGGAGCAGCTACCGACGTCTATGGCACCGAGCCGCCATTGAAGCCTGAAAATCCTTTGTTCGGCGCCCCCAATCTCATCATGTTGCCCCACATCGGCTTTGCCACCGAAGAGGCTTTCATCCTGCGGTTGGGCATTGTTGTCCGAAATATCGAGGAACACTACTGCTAAACAAAAAAGAGGCGCTGCGAGCGCCTCTTTTGTTTTTATTCTTCGTCAAAGCTGTAATTACTGCCTCCTAACTTAACCTTGGGCCGGTAGATCATGTCCGAGGTGACAAAGGCCTCTTTGAACTTCGGCTTGATGCGGCGCAGGCATTTCTCGGCTTCCACACGGTTGCGGAAATTGCCGGCACGGAGACGGAAATAAGGCTCGGCATAAGTCAAGTAGATTGGGATGTCGGGGAAGGCGTTCTCAAATCTTCTTTTTACTGCTTCGGCATGTTGCAAGGCTTCGTTGCCGATTTCCATGAATATGTGGATGCGGTAGCCATTGAATGTGCTGTCAGCCCTATACAGTGCCCGCTGCTTTGCGATGAGGCTTTCGATGCGGCTGTCCTGATGTACCGTCACGGAGCCGTGTTTTTGCGCCATGGCGAAGGTGGCCAGCGTGATGAAAACGAATAGACAAAGGATACGTCTCATAAACGATCGGTTTAGGCTGCAAAGATACATTTTTTTAATGATATGCAAATTTCCGTCGAAAGTTGTATCTTTGCGACCTAAAACAAACCTATGAACAGCAACCTCGACGCCAACGCTTCCCATCTCTCCAAGGCCGAGAGAGACCTCGAAAACGCCTTGCGCCCCGATATGTTTGAAAGTTTTGCGGGGCAGCAAAACGTGGTTGACAACCTACGCGTTTTCGTGAAGGCCGCCGCCCAGCGTGGCGAAGCCCTCGACCATACATTGCTGTATGGCCCTCCAGGTCTGGGCAAGACCACTTTGTCGTACATCATCGCCCACGAGTTGGGCGTTGGCATGAAGATGACCTCAGGCCCTGTGCTTGACAAACCGGGCAACCTTGCGGGTCTGCTCACAAGCCTTGAGCCTAACGACGTGCTGTTCATCGACGAGATTCACCGCCTGAGTCCTGTGGTGGAGGAGTATCTCTATTCCGCCATGGAGGACTTCCGCATCGATATCATGTTGGAGACTGGCCCCAGCGCCCGTAGCGTCCAAATCACACTGAATCCCTTCACTTTGATCGGTGCCACCACTCGCAGCGGCATGCTGACGGCACCTCTGCGTGAGCGTTTCGGTATCAAGCAACGTTTGGAGTATTATGACGCTAAGACCTTGTCGAAGATCGTGAAGCGCTCGGCAGGCATCCTTCGTGTGCCTATCGACGACACGGCGGCCTTCGAGATTGCCCGTCGCAGCCGTGGCACACCGCGTATCGCCAACATGTTGCTGCGCCGCGTGCGCGACTTCGCCCAAATCCAAGGCGACGGCACCATCACCTTAGACATCGCGAAAATCGGCTTAAAGGCCCTTAACGTGGATGAGCATGGTCTCGACGACATGGACAACAGGATTCTCACCACTATCATCGACAAGTTTAAGGGAGGTCCTGTAGGTGTCAATACCATTGCTACCGCAGTGGGCGAGGACCCCGGCACCATTGAGGAGGTCTGTGAACCGTTCCTCATCCAGGAAGGCTTCATCATGCGCACGCCCCGTGGCCGCGAATGCACCGATTTGGCTTATAAGCACCTGGGCAAGACGCGGTTCAAACCCACAGGTGAATTGAATTTGTTCGAATAACAGCCAACATATATTGAAAAATCCCTATTTTTGCAGTTTCTTTCAGAAACAGCAAATAACATCACTATTATATGGATTACAATTTTACCGAAATCGAGAAGAAGTGGCAGCAATACTGGCGCGACAACAAAATCTATAAGGT
>LPNG01000043.1 GCA_001543395.1 Candidatus Alcium sp. F082
AACTTTACAGTTCTTATTTCAATCCAGTAAGGTCGAATTGATAAGTAATTCAAGTTTCGCAAGTTGCGGTGCATCCCGATGGGATGCTGTTTTCTGGTGTTTTCGATTTTACCGATCGCGCATCCCGATGGGATGCCATTTTGCTGCGTCCGACTAATCCCGTAGGGATTAACTATCGGTAAAACAAACAACATCAACCTTTTGCATCCCGTAGGGATGTGCGAAACTTGAATAAGTAAGTTCGTTGTTTTGTTCGTGCTGGAGAAACATCAACATATAAATGGGCGAATAAACCAGGCGATTTTTGATTTGGATGTTTTCTTGGCAGCACGACAAAGTCGAGTTTGCCTTTTTTTCTTGCTAAAATCCTGTATTTCAGCGCGCAAAGATACAAATTTTTACATTATCCAAGACAAAAAGCATATATTTTTGACACTTTTCCAAGGAATTTTTCGCCATTTTTGACACTTTTCCATTGAAAATTCACCGTTTTTTGACACTTTTCCAAGATTACTCCTTCTTCAAGGCCATCACTGGATTGACCCGTGCCACCGAGACGATTTGCCAAAGCACCGAGCCGATGGCGATGACAAACGACAGCACTACCGTCACCACGAAGATCCACGGATGCAGGTCGATGCGGTAGACGAAGTCCTCCAGATAGCGCCCGCACACCCAAACCGCTATGATTCCTTCAGGTTACGGCGAATCTCGCTTTGCATCGTGCCGCCAAAGACCTTGCGGATGGCGATGGTCTTCTCGCGCTCGGAGGCGAAATGCGTACTCATGGCCACGAGACCCAGCAGCGACAGCATCACCGCCACCGCCATAAACAAATCCACAAGGCGCATCCTGTTTTTGGTTCCTTCCAAGTGTTGCAGCAGCAGATTGTCGATAAAATCCATGAGGCTTGGCTCCCAATACACCTCTTTCTTTTCCATGTGCTTGTCATACACCGCCTTGATGGCCTTGCGAGCCTCGGCATGGTCGCCCACAATCTCCAGCACAGGATGATGACTCACGCCTCTAAACATCGGCTCTTTCCCTACAATCTTCACGGCACCGAAGGTCTCATCCACCACATGCGCCGCATCGCTGATGGCGAAATCACCCAACACGTCACACAGTTCGGAACCCACATTGCGCTTATACCACACGCCCAACGAGTCAGGGTCGAAGTCGTCCATCGGCATCCCCACCTGGCTTTCCAATAGTCCTTGCGTCGGCAGCCACTGACCTTCCTCAAGCTGGCCGTACATCGCCTTGATGTCGAAGCCATACATGTCGAAAGCCGCCGTGTCGCACATCAGGTATCTCACCTGAACGAAACTGTCGTCAGCGTTGAGGCGTTTCCAGTTCGAGCCCATATAGGCACCCCCAGGATAGCCGTAGGAATGTCCCAACCGCTTCACGCAAGGCAAGGCCATCAAGTCGTTCTCAAAGGCCTCATCGCCCGAAAGGATGCTCTCCGCAAAAAACAGGTTCTCCGTACGACATCCGACCGGCCTCTGCTCCATGTGGCGCATCTGCACCTCCATCGTGATCACCAAGGCTATAAGTACAATGGCGATGATGTTCTGGAAGACGATGAACACCTTCGAGAGCACCATCTTGTTACGGAAGCGGAATGTGCCTTTCACCACGTCGATGGGCTTAGCCCGCGACACCACTATGGCAGGAGCGCTGCCCGCCAACAAGGCGACCACAACCACAATCGAAAGATAGGCAAGCAGATGGAATGGCGAAAGCGAAACCTTCACGCCAATGTCGCCGCCCAGCAACCGATTGACCAACGGGCAAAGCGCCTCGGCCAAAAGTATGCCCAACACCATACACACCGTGGTGAACGCCACCGATTCCCAAAGGTATTTCCCGATGATTTCGCCCTTCGTTGCCCCAAGCAAACGCCTCGTAGCCATCTCCTTGGCCCGTTTACTCGTCAGGGCGACATTCAGGTTGATGTAGTTGACCATCGCGGAAATCAGCAACAACAGGCCAATGGCAAGCAGGCTGCGCATCATGGTTTTGTCGCCTTTCTTCAAGTTGGTGCTGGCATCGCTGTAAAGCATCTCATCCAACCGAATCAGCTTAAGATCATCGGGTTGGATGGAGAAGTCGCTGCCCAAATAACTTTGGTAAAACGCTTGGCAAGCCGTTGTCATCTTTTCCTGTAGCACTTCCCTTTCGGCTTGTGGCGCTGCCTTGACGAAGACCCATACGTTTTCGAACTTGTTGGCCGGGCGCCCCGGGCCATCAAGCCCTCCATAATACCGTATTCCATCGCTAATATCCACATTGACAACCACATCAGGATTGTTGTAAAACAAAGAAGATCCAATGTCAGCGAACACTCCGGCAACAGTGAAGTCTCGGTTCAACAGATGGATGGTCTGCCCTATCGCATCGCCTGATTCCCACAGGGTCTGGGCCAAGCTTTCCGAAACGAATGCCGTCTGGGCCTCGTCAATCCGGTCAGGTTGGCCTTCCGCGAACTGGACGGGAAACAGGTTGAAGAAATCGCGGTCGCAGCCCATCACTTGCGCCATTTTGTTCATTTGGCCATCGACTTTCAGTGGTGTGCCATGAAGCCAGCCAACCTCGGCGACGGCCTCAACCTCTGGGATGCTCTCCCCGATGGTTTCTTTCATGCCGTATTCGAACAGGGTTATGTCATTCAAGCTCAGGCAATAGATGCTTTTCCGTTGCGGGTTTTCGCGCGTGACGGCGATATGCTGCGCCACATAGCAAAAGATGATGACCACAAAAGCAAGGCTCACGGCCAAGCCCACCGCCTCGATGATGCTATAGAGTTTGTTTCGGGAGAGGAATTTGATGTAACTGCTCATTACCGTTTAATTGTTGATTGTTTAACTGTTTAATTGTTGGTAGTCGTATGGCATAATCCGTGCCAGAAATTTAAAACAATATGAATCAACAAGATATGATTTTACCCTTTTGTAAAAGTGTAAAGTTTCTTTACAGCGGGTGTAAAGAAACTTTACAATCTATTTTTCCAATAATTCTTTTGCCAAGCGATTGAGTCCATTGGTGTCAATAGGTCCCAAGATGATTTCTTCGGGTTCGAGATCCAAGAGAAACTGCATATAATTCGGAAGTGTCAGCAATGGACCTTCACGACCAATATTGAAATCGCCGAATTTTACGGCATGGTATACATGGTACTTTTCAGGATGCTTCAGTGCAGTTGAAAGGCTTTTTGCTTTGGCTGTCTTGGCTTTGACCTCAACGGGAACACATTCTCCCTTGTAACTAACCAAAAAGTCCAGTTCCATGCCAGATTCCTTACGGTAGTAGTACAGATTCTGCTCTTTTTTATGGAGTGTATCAGCCATCAAGTTTTCAAAGATAGCCCCTTTGAAACCGCCCAAGTTCCCTTGTATAATGTCATTTCGAGTGGAACCGCCAAGCATGGTGACAAGCAAGCCAATGTCGGTGATATACACTTTAAAGACGGATTCTATGGCATTACCTTCCATGGGCAAACCCGTTGCTTCTGTGTTATAACAGCGACGAATCATTCCAGCATCTTCCAGCCATTGAAGCGACCCGGCGTAATCCTCTGCGCGGCCATCCTTCTTGATGAGATTGTATTGGAACTTTTTGTAGTCCTTGGATAGTTGCTTGGTGATAGAATCAAAACAACCGCGTATGTAGGGTTTGTCATCGTCGCTGGCATATTTCACCATGTCATCTTTATACTCTTTCAGAATCCTGCGAAGGACGGCATCCACTTTACTTATGTTGCCTGTCTCTATCAACTTGTTCACAGCCGCAGGCAAACCACCAACGGCAACATAGCGATTCAAGAGGTCTTTCATGGCGACATGTATCCCCATTGGAACCGGTTTTTCATTTGCCAGGCAGTCCTTCAAAAAAGCAATCACCTCTTCCGAGATTCCATTTGCCCAAAGAAACTCCTCGAAGTCGAGTGGATACATCTGCACAATGTATTCAGAACCAACAGGAATAGAGTTCTTTCCTAACCGAATGTCGTCCTCGCGTTTCCGTTTCAGCTTCTTTTTCTTTTCGCCATAACCTTGAACGCCCAAAAGGGAGCCCGTGGCAATCACATCAAAACGTCCATCCTCTTTAAAAAACTTCAAGGAGGTACGGGCATCGGGACAGTCTTGAATCTCGTCGAAGATGAAGCAAGTTTGCCCTGGGACGAAATTGGCACCTTTTATTTGTGCGGAGAGTTCCAAAAGAATCGCATCGACTTCTTTAGAGCCCAAAAATGCACCAATACGCTTGGGTTGCTTGGTGAAGTTCATGTAATACACATATTTATAGTTCTCTTCTGCGAATTTTCGCACAATAAAGGTCTTGCCACACTGGCGCAATCCCATAATGACAAGCGGCAAATGGTCAGGGCTGTCTTTCCATTCCCGTAAGGCATCTTCAATCTTTCTTTTCAGCATCTTTTCAAACGAATTAACGCTGCAAAAATACACTTTTCCAAATGAAAAAACAACTACATAACCCGTTTTTCTGAACGAATAATTGGATTATAACCCACTTTTCTGAACGAAAGTCGTACTGCTTCCTAAAAATAGACAAGTACATGTTGTTGTTTTTGTCACAAAACCCGCAAAACCGTCAAAACACTTTTTGCAAGGAAAGTAGCCAACCGGCTCCTTTCCGGCGGCAAGGCGGTTGCCGAGCCGCGCCTGAAATGATTGAAGTTTTGCATAGTTTTGCAGGTTTTGTGATTAATATTACTCACTCCGCAACGACTTCACCGGATTCATCGTAGCCGCCCGCAGACTGCGTAAGGTGACCACCGCTATCGTGACGCCCAAGACGGCCAACAGCGCAAGGGCAAATACCCAAATATGCAGCGGCACCTGATAGGCAAAGCCTTCCAAATAACGCCGCATGATGACGATGCTCACGGGCACGGCGATGACGAAGCACACCAACACAATCTTCACGAAGCGCGAGTTGAACATCGCGAGGATCTGCTGCACCGTGGCACCGTGTACACGACGGATGCCGATTTCCTTGCGGCGGTGCTCCGTCTCGAACATCACCAAACCGAACACGCCCATCAACGAGATGACGATGGCCAACACTGTAAACAAAGTGACTAACTTCGAAAGATTGTTCTCCTTTTTGTATTGGTTTTCAAGGGCTTGACTGAAAGGCGTCACCTCAATATCAACGCCCTCGGCCCAATCGGGATCAAGGTCTACAAGGGTTTTGCAGATGCGCTCCTTTAAGGCGGGGACATCCACGCCTGGCTCGGTGCGGATAAAGAGCATGTTGCAAATATTCCACGGATCCTTGCCATACACATAGAAGGCAAACGGTCCCATGCCATTGCGCAATGCACAAAAGTTGAAATCCTTGCAGAAACCGGCAATCTCGGCGATTTGGTCATCATGGCCGCCGATCTGGTCATCAAGGGTAATCTTGTAATAGTCACGTGCAAATTCATTGAAGATGTATGTTCCTGTAGATTGTTCATCGGCCTCAGTGAAATCACGGCCTTCTACAATGTCGATGCCCATAAAGCGCAGGAAGTTCCACGATACAGGATAGACCTGCCACCCGGCATCCTCGCCATGCACTTTGCGTCCCCAACTCATACGAGTATCTTTTATAAAAGATCCCGAGCCCCAAGCAATGTCCTTGATAGCAGCATCGGCTTTCAACTGGTTCTCAACGGCTTGGCGGTTGGTGGCAAGGTTCCACGAAACCCGCGACTGTAATAGGCATTCCTGGTTGAAACCCATGTCATGATTCAGCATGTACTGACGTTGTTCATGGACGAATATCGCACAGATAATCAAAACAATAGACACGGTAAACTGCAAGCCAATCAAGCCGATGCGGAAAGCCTTTCCCTTCTGCGTGGTGCCAAGGGTACCCTTCAAGGCAAAGGCGGGATTGAACGATGTGGCGAACAAGGCTGGATAGAGACTGGCTACCACCGAGATAAGCAATGCCAAACCAACGGTCAGAGCTACAACACCCCAGTTTTGACCGAAATCCAGCGAAGCATCAATCATTGAAGCCAAAGTGGATTGTTTAAACAATGTAACAACAGCCGCTGCCAAGCCAAGGGCGATAATCACCATCAATAGCGACTCGCCCACCGACGACATCACCAATTGGAAGCGGCTGCTTCCCAATATCTTCCGCGTGTTGATACTCTTCAGGCGCAACGGCACCATCGCAAAGAAGAAGTTGATATAATTGATGAAAGCGATAAGCACCACAAAGATGGCAATGACAAGTAAAGTGATGGTAGTAGTACGGTTTCCCATCTTTCCAACTGTATAGTTGGAGTTGGGGTCGGCGAAATACATCTCTGTCAGCAACACGGGGCGAATCCCGAATTTGACATCATCATCCGAAACCTCAATGCCGCCATTCATCTCGCTGAAAAATTGCTTACAGACCGGCTTTGCCACCTCTGTGATTGCCTCGGGGTCGGCACCTTCACGCAGTTTCAAATAATAGAAGTACGAAAACTCCTTCCATTCATCGAGCCGAGCATCAGGCATGTTCCAAACAATATCAAAAGATGAGAGGTCGCTGTGCTTCGGCATGTCCTTATAGATGGCTACGATGGTCGTTTCTATCCATTGTGTTTCGGCAAGATTTTTCACAACGTCACCCACTTGGACGCCGAGACGCTTAGCCATCGATTCCGATACAGCTAAGGCCGCGCCTGTCAAATCGTCCCAATTGCCGGCCACCAGTTCAAATCCAAAGACCTCGCGGGCACCTTTGTTCAAGGCGACTTGCGACCCTGAAACAGGCGACTGCTCGTCGCTCACACGAATCTTGGCGGGAACACCCGCAATGCGACCGCAGCCACCGACTTCAATATCGGGTGAAGCATTAATTACATATTCGCCTATGGGGCGACACAAATAAGATGAATAACCAGTAGATCGGGTCTCTTGCTTTGTAAGGACATAGATTCTATCGCTGTCCTTGAGCGCCTTGTTGTAAGTGAGGTCGTGGTGCACCTGCACGAGGATGATGTAGAGCGCGGCGAAGGCTGCCGTCAAGCCCAGGATGTTCAGGATGGAAGACACGAGGGAGGTCTTGCCTTTTTTATAGATTCTAGCCATGTGTTGTTGAATTGTTGATTGTTGAATTGTTTAATTGTAGGGACGCATTATGCGTTCCTACAAGATCATTCATTACGTAAGGATTTCACTGGATTCACCGTAGCACCTGATAGGCGAAGCCCTCCAAATAACGCCGCATGATGACGATGCTCACGGGCATGGCGATGACGAAGCACACCAGCACAATCTTCACGAAGCGCGAGTTGAACATCGCCAGGATCTGCTGCACCGTGGCGCCATGCACACGACGGATGCCGATTTCCTTGCGGCGGTGCTCCGTCTCGAACATCACCAAGCCGAACACACCCATCAGCGAGATGACGATGGCCAAAATCGTGAACAAAGTAATCAACTTCGAGAGGTTTTGCTCCTTTTTGTATTGGTTTTGAAGCGTTTCGTCGAAGAGTTGCACATCGAAATCGGCGGCGGCAATGCTCGGGTCAAGTTCGTTCAGGGTGTTTTGGATGCGCTTCATCACTTCGGGGATGTCAACGCCGGCCTCGGTGCGGACAAAAAGCTGCATGCAAGGCCGCCACGGTTTTTTGCCGAAGACATACAAGGCAAACGGTCCAATCTCGTTGCGCAAGGCCGAGTAGTTGAAGTCCTTGCAGATGCCGGCAACCTCGGCCAAGCCGTCGGTGTGGCCTTGGATTTGGTCGCCGACCGTGATGTCATACATTTTTTGGGCGGTCTCGTTCAAGATGTAAACACCGTTTTCCGATTGCTCGTCGGCGGGCGTGAAATTGCGGCCTTCCACGATTTCTATTCCCAT
Organism: Candidatus Alcium sp. F082; assembly: GCA_001543395.1. Taxonomy (GTDB): domain Bacteria; phylum Bacteroidota; class Bacteroidia; order Bacteroidales; family F082; genus Limimorpha. The sequence goes on from LPNG01000043.1 coordinate 7,879, forward strand.
GAAATCCAAGAAGTTCCACGAAACGGGATAGCATTGCCAATTCACATTGGCATCCTTGTATTTTCTGCCCCAGCCCATGCGCTCGTCACAGACAAATGGGCCATCGCCCCAAGCCACATCCTTGATGGCGGCATCGGATTTGAGGCGGTTTTCGGCAGTCTCACGGTCGAAGCCGATTTTTTTCGTGGTAGGCACCGTAAGCAGTTGCTCGTGGTCGAAGCCCATGTCGTGGTTGAGCATGAACTGGCGTTGCTCGTGAATGAATATCGAGCAGATAATCAGCACGATAGATACCATAAACTGCAAGCCAATCAAGCCGATGCGAAAGGCCTTGCCCTTTTGCGTGGTGCCGAGAGTGCCTTTGAGCGCAAAGGCAGGATTGAACGAGGTGGCGAACAAGGCCGGATAGAGGCTCGCGGCCACGGAGATGAGCAGCCCGAGGCCGACGGTCAAGGCGGCAAGGCCCCAGTTTTGGCCGAAGTCTAACGGCGTTTCAATCAGCGAGGCCAGGGTGGACTGCCTGAACAGCGTTATCACGGCCACGGCCAACGCCAAGGCGATGACGACCATCGTCACCGACTCGCCGACAAACGACATCACCAAGGAGAAACGGCTGCTGCCCAATATCTTGCGCGTGTTGATGTTGCGCAGGCGCAGCGGCACCATGGCGAAGAAGAAGTTGATGTAGTTGATGAACGCGATGACGATGACCGCAATGGCGATGGCGAGCAGGGTCATTGTGGTGGTGCGGTTGCCCGTCTTTCCTGACGCGTTGATGTTTTTGGCGAAATAAGTATCGGTGAGTTTTATCAGTTGGAGATGGATTCCGCCTGTCGTCTCTTCACATAGAGCATTTTCCTCCTCGCTCAACGAGGTCGGGTCAATGCCGTACAGCCGCATAAAGGCGTCTTTCATGGCGGGTTTCGCGGCCTCTTGAACCGCCATCGGGTCAGCGCCTTCGCGAAGTTTCACGAAATAGTTGTAGCCCCATTCGCTCCAATTGTCCAGACCCTCATTGCCGATGTTGTAGAACATGTCGAAAGTGGCGCAGTCGCTGTTGGCGGGCATGTCCTTGTAGATGGCGACGATGACGGCGTCTTCCAATCGCAGTCCTTGCCTGGTGTTCCTCCGAAGTTTGGCCACATCGCCCACTTCCACACCGAGCCGTCTCGCCGTCGATTCCGAAACGGCGTAAGTGACGCCGTTAATCCAGTCGTCCCAGTTGCCCGCGACGAGTTCAAAGCCGAAGACATCCTTTCCGCCATTGCTGAAGGCACCGATTTTCACACTCATTTGACGGTCATCGTCAAACAAAACGGTGGCAGTCGAGCAGTTTTTGCCCACATAGCCGCAGCCGCCCACTTCCACGTCGGGCGAGGCCGCAATGACCGCCTCAGAAATCGGTCGGTTAATCCAGCATGAGGCGCCATAGTCGGCAAACCGGTCGCCGACCATCATGCAATAGATGCGGTCGCTGTCCTTGAGGGCCTTGTTGTAGGTGAGGTCGTGGCGCACCTGCACGAGAATGATATAGAGCGCGGCGAAGGCTGCCGTCAAGCCCAAGATGTTCAGGATGGAAGACACGAGGGAGGTCTTGCCTTTTTTATAGATTCTAGCCATAAGTCGTTGAGTTATTATTTAAACGATCAAGTCTTTTGTATATTTTCTCCGCTTTTTCAAGTCCGAAGAACTTTACCAACTTTTCGAAAAGCGTTTGGTTGATTTTTGTTTTATTACGGTTTTTCATCACAACTCTTTTTCTTGTTGTTTTCTGTTCCCCAGATTTTATTGATCTTGCCGCCTACTACGGTGCCTACCGCCTTGACATCGCCTGGGTAAGCGATACTGCCCGTGCCCGCAACGCTGTAGTCCATCGATTCCATCTGGCAGCGTGCCTCAATGGAGCCAGAGCCCGCCACGGAAAGGTTCGCTTTTTTCACCTTACCATCCTTAATAATGACATCGCCGGAACCAGCGACACTTGAACGCAGGTGATTGGCTTGGAGGTGTTCGCAAACCATCTTCCCCGATCCGGCGATGCTTATATCCATGTAGTCAGCATGGAACTCTTTACTCAACACATTTCCCGAGCCTGCAACATCCACATCAAAATCATGGATGTTTGCTGTTTTCTCGAAAACCACATCGCCTGAACCCGTCAATTTGATTTTCAACTCTTTGGCTTCATACGGCGTAACGAAATTAAAGTCGCCGCTACCCATTATACTGATTTCCTCCATGGTCGGAGCAGTGAGCTCGATGAGGAACTTCGTCGGCTTCACGTCGGATTGCTGAAAGGTCTTGACCATCTCGACCCTCAAGCAATCACCTTTCAGATAGATGTCGACCCACTCGAAAAGGTTCTCATCGAGGGTCACGCGGCAAGAGTAGTTGTCCGCCACTTTGTAGTTTACCGTTGCGGGCAATATCATGCTGATTTCCTTGAACGCCGCCACATCAATGTTACGCGTGACGATGTTGCCATTGCCTTCCACAACGCTTTTTTGCATGTACACGGTAATGGTTTTGTTACCTTTCCCATCGGTAACGGTATCAGTCTTCCATACCTTGTTGTTCTGCGCCTCAGCGCACAGCACCGCCATAACAACCAGCAGTGCGGTCAAAAATGATTTCTTTGCCATAGCTTTATAGTTTTAAATTATTTCTGCCTTTTAGAATGGCAATCGCCGTGCCAAAATTGTAAACAATTAAAAACCAATAAAATACAAAAACAGCGTTTTACAAAAAGTGTAAAGTTTCTTTACAGTGGTGTAAAGAAACTTTACAGTGGCTAATCCACTTTTGGATCGAAATTGTTCATCTTTTTTTCTGATTGTTTGGAAGTTTATGGAAAAGTCGTACCTTTGTACTGCAAAAAAGGTCGAATAGTGCGACTATTTTTGCAGTAAAATGCATAAAAAGAAATGCTATGGTCATACAAAGAGATCAGTATATCAGTGAGTTAATAAGCAAACAATGGAATGGGAAAGTAAAGATTGTCACTGGAATACGACGTTGTGGCAAATCATTCTTGCTCTTCACCCTTTATAAGAATTATCTGCTGAATGAAGGTGTGGCAAAGGACTGTTTCGTGGAGCTGGCATTAGACAAAAAGGCACACGTGAAGTACAGGAATCCCAACGAGCTCTACGAATATGTGCTTCGAAAAACGCAAAATGCCGAAAAACGTTACTATGTTTTCATCGATGAAATCCAGCTGTCCTATAAGGTAAAAAGCGAAGATGTAGATGAGAATTTGGTGCCCGAGGAAGACCGCGACATGCTATACGTCACATTCTACGACATCCTGAACGACTTGATGGCTCGAAGCAATTTGGACATATACGTCACTGGCTCGAACTCCAAGATGCTTTCGAAAGACATTGTCACTAATTTCCGAGACCGCGGATCGGAGATAAAGGTCTATCCGCTGTCGTTCAAGGAGTTCTATCCTGTTTCCGGACTTGAGAAGGTGGATGCAATGGAGGAATATCTTACATACGGCGGTATGCCATTAGCAGTGCTGGAAAAGAACGAGACGGAGAAGCGCAAATACCTGAAAGGACTCCATAAGAGGGTTTACATCAAGGATATTGTAGAGCGATACAAGCTGAAAGATGACGAGGTGCTTGAAGCCTTGATTGATGCATTGTCTTCGGCTGTTGGTTCACTAACCAATCCGCACAATCTGGCCAATGCAGCAGGCTCGCTGATGAAGCGAAACACCTCGGACCATACCATAAAGAACTATCTGGATTATTTGGAGGAAGCCTACCTGTTTTTGGGTGCACAGCGATACGATGTGAAGGGGAAACGGTATTTCGAGAACACACAGAAATACTATTCGATGGACATCGGACTGCGGAACGCCAAGTTGAATTTTCGACAGCAGGAGAAATCGCATCTGATGGAGAACGTGATCTTCGTCGAGCTCATCCGCAGAGGCTACAGCGTGGATGTGGGTGTGGTGGAAATGACCCTCGTAAAGGACGGCAAAAAGCAACAGTCACAGTATGAAATCGACTTTGTCGTCAATACAGGTCGCGAGAAGGTGTATATCCAATCCGCGCTAAATGTGGATACGGAAGTGAAAAAGAATCAAGAGACTTTCTCGTTGAAGAACTCGGGCGATTTTTTCCGCAAGATTGTCATTCTCGACGGAAACGCGAAGCCGTGGACCGATGAAGACGGCATCATGTATGTGGGTGTCATTCCGTTTTTGCTTGAGGAAGCGGGACGGATAATCTAAAAACCATGATTTGTTCGGATTGCTTCGCAAGAAATCCCTCAAAAATCTATTACAAAAATCATTCAAAATCAATTTCTTATGTTTTTGATAGATTTTCATTTCGATTTTGAAAGATTTCTTGCCGAAGGCAATCCAATTTTACAACAGAACGAAAGTTACAGTTGCGACAACACCTCTTCCACAATCTTACCGTCGAACAGGTTGATGATGCGGTCGGCGTAGCCGGCGTCGCGCTGTGAGTGGGTCACCATGACGATGGTGGTGCCTTCCTTGTGGAGGTCGGTGAGCAGGTCCATCACTTCCTTGCCGTTCTTCGAGTCGAGGTTACCCGTAGGCTCGTCTGCGAGGATGAGCTTGGGGTTGGCGACGACGGCGCGGGCGATGGCCACCCTTTGCTGCTGACCGCCCGACAGCTGCTGCGGGAAGTGCGAGGCGCGGTGCTTGATGGCCATGCGCGTCATAATGTCCTCCACGCGCTGCTTGCGCTCGGCGGCAGGGATGTTCATGTAACGCAACGGCAGCTCGATGTTCTCAAACACGTTGAGTTCGTCGATGAGGTTGAAGCTCTGGAACACGAAGCCGATGTTACCCTTGCGGAACTGGGTGCGGTCCTTCTCTTTAAGGTCGCCGACCTGATGGCCGAGGAGTTCGTAACGACCCTCGGTGGGGTTGTCCAAGAGGCCGAGGATGTTGAGCAAGGTGGACTTGCCGCAGCCCGAAGGCCCCATGATGGCGACAAACTCGCCGTCGTTGATTTCGAACGAAACACCATCCAACGCGATGGTTTCGATTTCAATGTCCTCGCTGCGGAAGACCTTCCTGAGATTTTCTACTTTAATCATTGCTTTAAGTGTTTAATGGTTAAACTTTTATTTTGTTGATTTGTTGTTTGATTCTTTATTGTTTGGTCACAAAACCTACAAAACCCACAAAACCGTTTTTCTTGATTGGGGAAAGCGGCCAACTGGCCCGCTTTCCGGCGGCAACCCGGTTGGGTGCCGCCGCACGCTTCTCTTTGGACTTTTTCACCATGTTTTGCATTGTTTTGTGTGTTTTGTGATTAATCACTCATCCTTCAAAGATTTCACCGGATTCATCCGCGCGATGCGCCAACTGCTCACGCCAATCACGATGGCGACGATGAACAGCACGATCACCGCAGCGCCGATGAAATACCACGGCGACAGGTTGATGCGGAACGTGAATTGCTCGATCCACTTGCGGGCCACGAAGAACGCACCCACTGCACCGACGACGGCTGCCACCAACGACAGTTTCAGCACCTCGCCGACAAACATCCCGACGATTTCGCCCGACACCGCACCATGCACCTTGCGCAAAGCAATCTCCTTGCTGCGGCGGTTGGCCTCATCGCTGACATAACCAATTAAGCCGATGAGCGAGATAAGCAGGGCAAACAAAGCCCCGACCAAGATGGTGTTGCGCATCTTGCGGTTGTCGGCATATTGGGCGCGCACCTCTTCGGCATACGACTTCACTTCCAATTCCTCTTCTTTCGCCACCTCGTTCACGGCATCTTGGATTTGCTGCATCGTATTACGATTGGCATGGTCCACTTTCACGAGAATATTCCAAAACCGCTTTGGTTTGCCGTTGCCGTTATAGCCGTAGAAGTAGCAACTCGGTTTCATGTTCGGATCGAGGGCACTGCCGATGCGGATGTTGCGGTAAACGCCCGACACCGTCAAGGATTCTTCGCGCCATTCATCTTCGCCAACCTGCTTGCTGTTGTGGCCGCTGACATAAACCTGTTTTCCAATCGGGCCATCGCTCCAATCCTCAATCTTGCCCATCTCTTCCATAAAGGTCTCGCTAATGGCAATCTCGGCAGTATCGCTCGGCGCATGACCCATAGCGAACGGAATATCAAGCATGTCGAAGTAGCCTTCGGTGGTCGAAAAGCAGTCGGCAAGATAGAGTAGAACCGTTCTCTCAGGCATTTGAAGAGCCACGTTTCCTTCGGCACCTTGGTATGGCATCAACATGCATCCTTCCACGCCTTTAACCACGGGCAGCGACCTCAACTTGTCGAAAATCAGGGTCTGCGTATTGATTTTGGTGTCACGCACCTTGATATAATAAAGGTTTTTGTAGTTGTAGCCAGTTTCCTCACTCGCCATGTGTTCGTATTGCCCCGTCACGACGAGCAGCATCGCCACGATGAACACATTCACCGCCACTTGCAGGCTCAACAGGAAAAGTTTCCAACGGCGTTTGTTCTCACTGAAATTACGGATGGCCTGCCAAACGGGAACGCGGGTGTAGAGCAAGCCTGGCACAATCACCGAAAGCACGAAAATCAGCGCGATGACTGCCACGATGACGCGGATGCTCGGCCCGATGAGCGTAGTCGTAAAGGAAGTGCCCAACAGGTTCTTCGCCAAATTGTTACCCGCAAGGATAAGCAAAGCCGCCAGCACCAAGGCTAGCCCGATATGCACCGCCGCTTCCTTGATGAGCATCCCGTAAATCTCGCGACCGCCCGCGCCATAGCATTTGCGGATGCCGATTTCCTTCGAGCGTTTCACCATCGAGGAAAGCACCACGAGAATGTAGTTCATCATACTGATGAACAGCAACAGGAAAGCCACGATGGAAAGGATGATGACCATATTGTGCACCTCGGGGTCGGAAGTATGGAGCTTGTCGAAAGGCACCAGAAGATAGCGCAACTGTCTGCCTTTTTCTGTCTTCATTTTCTCCAAGTCTTGGTGCGTGGCTTGCATCTTGTGGATAGCCTCTTCAAGCGAATGGGGGTCGATACCTTTTTGCAATTTGACAAAACTGGTGTAACGCTCATTGCCGATCCAGTTTTCAAGGCTTCCCTTGCTCATCCAATTGATGGAATACACCACATCGAAAGGAAGCGATATGTTTTTAGGTAGGTCATCAAACACAGCCTCCACGGTGTAAACATCTTTGTCGTTCTCAACATGTACAATCTTTCCGAGGCATGCCTCAACACCACCTAGGTTCTCTGCGAAAGAACGCGAGATGGCGATGTGTTCCTTCGATATCAAGACCTTTTCGATGTCGCCTGCAATGATGGGGATGGAAAACACCTTGAAGAAGCACGAGTCGGCCATAATGGCCGCTCCTTCGAAAAGAATTTGGCCTTCCTCGTTCGTGTAATTGGTTTTGTTCCAAGTCTGGTCCACGATGCGAGTGGCTTCCTCCACGCCCGGCACCTCGGCCTTGAAGCCTGGAGCCACGGCCCCGCTGACACGCGGAAACACATTCACGCCTTCGGAACTCGTGGTCTCCATTTGGATGCAATAGATGCGGTCCACATCCTTATAGAAACTGTCGTACGACAGCTCGAAGCACACCTTGGCAATCAGCACGATGCCAATGGCGAGACCTATGCCTAAGGAAAGGATTTTGGTGAGTGTGTCTTTGAATCTATTCATATTGTTGAATTGTTGAATTGTTTAACTGTTGAATTGTTTGTTGAGATTCCCTTCGGGAATGGAGTGTTTGTTTTAGTTACACAGCGGCGGCAAGAACAAGTTTCCTATTTGTAGCGCTACTGGCCGCCGCAGTTAACAACAACTCCTGACCTCCATTCCCCGCAGGGGAATCTCCCAAATTAAAACACCAGCACTTCACTCTCCCCAAAATTGTCATACGAAGAAGTAATCACCTTCTCGCCAGCCTCCAGGCCTTCGACAACCTCGTAATACTGCGGGTTCTGTCGCCCAATCTTGATGTCGCGGCGCGTGGCCTTGCTGCCGTCGGAAGAGAGCACATAGATCCACTTGCCGCCCGTCTTCTGGTAGAAGGCGCCACGCGGGATGAGCACCGCCTCCACGGGCTGGCCGAGTTGCAGGTTGAGGTAATAAGTCTGACCGCTGCGGATGTTTTCGGGCTGCTGCTCCATGAATTTGAAGTCGGCCTTGAACTTGCCGTCGCGCACCTCGGGATACACCTTTCGAATCTGCGCTTGATACCGCTCGCTCTGCCGCTCAAAGGTGGCCTCCAAACCAGGCGTGATGCGGTCGATGTAATGCTCATCGATCTGGGCCTCAATCTTGTAACTGTCAAGGTTGTTGATTTGCCCGATTTTGGAGCCTGCACCCACCGACTGGCCCAACACCACATCCAAGAGGCCCAACTCGCCATCGATGGGTGCCTTGATGGTCAGGTTTTCCTTACGCTTGCGGATCATCATCATATTGACGCGCATGTTCTCGAGGCTCTCGCGCATACGGTCGATTTCCACCGAGCGGTGAAGGCTGTCCTGCTTGGCGCGGTTTTCCACCAACTTCAAACGGCTGTTCGAGAGTGTGAAGTCCTCCTCAGCCTTCAAGTAGTCCTCGCGGGCGATGAGACCGTCGTTGTAGAGCGACTTCTGCGCCTCGTAGGTGCGGCGGTTGCGCTGCACTTCCATTTGCAGTTGCAGTTTCTCCTGCTCCACGCTCAACTTTTGTTGTTCCATCTGAATCATGGTGTTGCGCAGGATGTTCTCCTTCTCGGCGAGGTCGGCCTCGGAGGAAAGGATTTGCATGTCGAGGTTTTCGTTGCTCAAGATAAGAATGACATCACCCGCCTTGACGCGGCTACCTTCCTCGGTGACAATCTGCTGCACCACGCCACCTTCCAAGGGGCTGATTTGGATGGTCGTCATGGGCGCGACCTGTCCGCTGATGCGGATGTAGTCGTTGAACTCGCCCGAGGTGACGGTGCTCACGGTGATGTTGTCCGCGTCGATGCGGAGTTTCTTCGAGTCGTCCCTGAAGATGAGCCAAAGGATGAAGACGAGGAGCAACGCCCCGCCCCAAAACGGCAGTGCCTTCTTGGTGAACGCGCGGCGAATGCCTTTTTTCTGTTCGATTTTACGATCCATTGAGTGTTCCATATTGTTGAAATCTTTAGATTCGACGTAAGTCAATTGTTGATTGTTTAACTGTTGAATTGTTTGTTGAGTTTCCCTTCGGGAATGGAGTGCTTGTCTTAGTTATATAGCGGCGGCAAGAACAAGTTGCCAATCTGTAGTGCCACCGCAGGGAATCTATATACATTGTTTCCATATCAATTGTTCTTCAAAGACTTGACAGGATTCATTCGGGCAACGCGGTTGCTGCTCGTGACGACCACGGCAGTCACGATAAGCAAGACTGTCACCGCACCGATGATGAAATAGAGTGGCGAGAGACCGATGCGCATGGCGAACAACTCCAACCATTTGTCGGCGAGGAAATAGGCTATCGCCACACCGATCAAAGCCGCAATCACAGCCAGTTTCAGCACATCCGCCACGAACATACGGATGATTTCGCCCGCAACCGCACCGTTCACCTTGCGGATGGCCACCTCCTTGCTGCGACGGTTGGCCTCGTCGCGCACAAAACCTATCAGACCAAACAAGGCAATTGCCAAAGCGAACAAGGCACCTATAATGAATGTGCGCCGCATCTGATATAGGTAGGTGTACTCCTTCTTGACCAATTCGGTGTAAGGCGTCACTTCGACATTGTTCCGCTCGGGCAGACATTCCTCGATGACCGCCTTCACCTTGGCGATGGCTTCGGGATTCACCTCACGCACCTTCACCACCAAGGTGTTCATCACCCTCGACCAGTCTTCAGGGCCATAGTTCCAATCCATGTTCCAACAAAAGCGGATACTCGCGCGGTCGTCGTTGCCCAACATCGAGCCGATGACATAATCTTCATAAACGCCACAAATGGTGTAAACATCATCGTCGCCATCGCTGTGCTCCGAAATCAGGATGTCCTTGCCTACAGCACCATCGCTCCAGTCGGCATAAAGGTTCATCTCCTTCACGAAACTTTGGCTCACAGCCACATCCTTCGGCTTTGAAGGTGCTTTGCCCTCTATCAAACGAAAGCCCATCAGGTCGAAGAAGCCCTCCGTCGCCATGTATTGGTCGCACACGCCCATTAGATACTTTGTCGGGTTGTCGGGCAGCATAATATTATTCCCCGATGACTTGTCCAAAGGGATGCAGTAGGTCAGTTCAGCAGCCTCTACCTCGGGATATTGCCGCAGTTTCTCCGTAATCAGTATCAATTTGTCCTTATCCGCGCCTCTCAACGGGGAATACAATAGATGCTCGTATTCGTAGCCCATGTCGGCATTCAACGCCCTTTCATATTGTCCGTCGGCCACGAGGACCATAGGTAGCAGGATGGCATTGATGCCAATCTGCAACATCAGCAGCGAGAGTTTCCAACGACGCTTGCTTTCCTTGTAACCGCTGAAGGCCGTCGAGACGGGAATCCTGACGAACATCATCGCGGGAATAAGCGCCGAAACCAAGAAGATAAAAGCGATGATACCGACAAGCACCCAACGGGTTTGCGGCACCATAAGGCTGGCGACTGGCACGCCCAACAGCGACTCGATGACCCCGCTGAAAGCCCATATCACCAAGGCCGCCACTGCCAA
>LPNG01000044.1 GCA_001543395.1 Candidatus Alcium sp. F082
CAATTGACATCGGGGCGGTATGGCCGTCATAATGCTCGAAGGGGTGGTTCCACTGTTCCATGTCAAAGTCGATGTAACCCAATGAGGTGGAACACACATCCACGCCCAGACTGTCGGCACACTCGGCGCCCGACACCCAGTTGTATTCCTCGATGATGTTCTCGCTATTGCCATCCTCAGTATGAATCAGGTAATAGGAGGCCTTAGGAGCCGTTCCCACCATTTGGTTGGGGTCGTAGGCGCCCATGGTACTCAGGCATGAAGTGCCGTGCGTGCTCTGTGAATACACCGTCGTGGAACCGTACACGAACTCACGTGTGCCGAGCAGACGACCTTCTTCGCGCATATTGTCGAAACAGTTCTGGTCGGGCGTGCCTTCGAAGCCACCGTCGAGGACGGCAATGATGACGCCAGTGCCGTCGAAGCCCATCTCATGCAAGATGTCGACATTGAGCTGCTTCGCCTGAGCCTCGGCTCCACCGTAGAAGCCTCTCGTGCCACGATTGGGCTCGGCAGAGGGCTTCATCTCGTTGGCCAGCCAACGTTCTTTCTGCTCCTGGGCTTTCAAGTCGTTGGGGCAGTTGCGCACGGATTGCACAAACTCAAGGGCATTGACGGCCTCGATCACGGCTGGATCGGTGACGTAAACCGAGACACCATTCAACCACTTGGAGGGGTTGAGCAGTTGGGCACCGCAATCGGCCACAGCCTGCAGGTATTGCGGGTTGACAGGGATGTCGTACTCATCGATGGCGATACCCAAGTTGGCACGACGTTGCAAAGCCCTTTGGCTCAGATAGGCCTCAGGGTTGTCGATGGAATAGGGCGAGTTGTTCTTATCGGTGAACTGCACCCAATAAATGTTGGTCGCGACCTGGGCTTGCGCAAACATCGTGACCGCTAGAAACAACAGTAAAAATGAAAGCTTTCTCATTGCTATTGAATTTTGATAATAAACACAGAATTAGGTGATAAAAATCGGGCAAAAATAACGATTTTTCCCAACACAAAACGTAGTTTCAGGCAAAATGCCTACTTTTGCAAAAAATTCCAAAAGACAAGCCATGCGCATCGACATCATTGCCGTCTTCCCCGAAATGTTTGAAGGCCCCTTCACGGAGTCCATCATCAAGCGTGCCATCAACAAAGGCATCGTGGAGATCGGGCTTCATAACCTTCGTGACTACAGCACCGACAAGCACCACAAGGTGGACGACTACAGCTTTGCTGCCGGTGCCGGCATGGTGATGATGATCGAGCCCGTCGACAACTGCATAAGCCACCTGAAGAGCCAACGCGACTACGACGAGGTCATCTATATGAGCCCCGACGGCGAGCTTTTGGACCAGCCTTTGTGCAACCAACTCTCCATGAAAGAGAACATCATCATCCTCTGCGGGCACTACAAAGGCATCGACGAGCGCATCCGTGAGCACCTGATTACCAAAGAGATCAGCATTGGCAACTACGTCCTCTCCGGAGGAGAACTGGGTGCAGCCGTCTTGGTCGACAGCCTGGTGCGCCTCATCCCCGGCGCCTTGGGCGACGAGACCTCTGCCCTCTCCGACTCCTTCCAGGACGGCTTGGTGTCGCCACCCGTCTACACCCGTCCGCGCAGTTACAAAGGATGGGATGTCCCAGAGGTTCTTTTGTCGGGCAACGACAAGCTCATCAACGACTGGCGACTGGAGCAAGCCATAGCGCGCACCAAGGAACGTCGACCTGAAATGTACGAAATTTTCAAAAAAAGCTGATAATCTTCGCTACGTATTGAAATTATTTGTATTTTTGCACCCACTTTTTGGAGAAAAATATACAAAAATCATATAAAATGAGCAAACAAGCATTAATTCAATTCGTTGAAGATCAGATCGTTGTAAAAGATTTTCCGAAGTTCAAGACAGGCGACACCATCACGGTGACCTACAAGATTGTTGAAGGACAAAAAGAGCGTCTGCAGAAGTTCCAGGGCATCGTCCTGAAGCGCAGCGGCCAAGGTAAGGTGGGTACTTTCACCATCCGTAAGATTTCGAATAACATCGGTGTTGAAAGATGTTTCCCGATTGCCTCCCCCATGATTGAGAACATTGAGCTCAACAAGCAGGGTGCAGTCCGCAAGTCACGCATCTACTACCTCCGTGGTTTGCGCGGCAAGAAGGCCAAGATCAAGGAACTCAAGAAGTAATCCTTCACTGGCAACGAAAAAGAAAAGCTCCGAGCATCGCTCGGAGCTTTTTTGTTATTCTTCCTTTTCTTCTTTCTTCTTCCGCTTGAAGACCCTGGGGCTGAACTCGGGGATTTGCAATCCCCTATGTTAACTCTGGCTCTCATGGCTTTTTCAAGTTTCGGTGGCAAAGATAATGGTTTTCATACAATTGCACAAGCCTTTTTTCTCGCATTACAAATGCTGATATTCAAGGCTGGCGGATTGCAAATCCGCCAGGACGGGAAAATAAGACATAAGCACATAAGGGTTGTATATGGAGCAATGTCAACATCTTCTCCTACCTTTACTTGAAAAAAAATAGAACTTGAAAAACAAATATTCTAAAAAAAGCATAGCTCATTCTCCCCTATTTTTTATGGCATTTTTCCCCAGCCGTTGAACCCGTCTGTAGTTAAGTCTATTACAAAGTATGTCAAACTAATTCCAAGGATTGCAAATCCGCTGGAATCGAACTTTATATCTTGCCGAAAGTTTTGCCATATACAAAATGACTAATAATAAAGGGGGTAATGACAAGGATAAGAATTATTCCAAAGAACATCCAATCCTTAAACCATTTGTTCACAACACTATTGGCATATTTATAATCTAAATCAAGGATTCTCTTATTGAAACATTTGTAATTCAAAAAAGCCATTGAAATAACCAAAACTATACAAATAATTTTCGTATAATTATGCCACTCCATTGGTATAGATAAATGAAATACCATTCTTATCATTGAAAGAATAAAAAAAAGAAGCGTTATTTGTATGGCAGAAAGGAAACAAGAGGCATGAAAGCCATAGTCGTTATAGCCTTTGAAATTTTCGTAATGATGGTATAATCTATAAAAGAAATATGCAAACACGGCTTTAATATTTTAATATACTATCCCGTTCCAGCGGATTTGCAATCCGCCGGCTTCGAGTTGGGGATTTGCAATCCCCTATGTTAACACTGGCTCTCATGGCTTTTTCTTGTTTCGGTGGCAAAGATAATGGTTTTCATACAATTACACAAGCCTTTTTTCTCGCATTACAAATGCTGATACTCAAGGCAGGCGGATTGCAAATCCGCCAGGACGGGTTCGTGTAAACCTTTAATTCCAAAAACCTCATAGCCTTTACAATTTTCCTTGGTTCATTAGCATTTTTATTATCCAGTTGACGTTAAACCAAACAAAGGCAATTATTGGGAATAATATTGCCCCTAATTGTTTCTTCCCTGTCCATTCTTCCTTGTGTTTTTCTATTATTCTTTCGTCCTTGCCTTTTATAACGAGCATTATATATAAAACAACAAATACTATGGCACCAACTATTATAAAAAAGTAGTTGGGCAACTTAAAAGAGGTGTTCGGTAGGAAAAAAAAGAGCAACATCATCGTAATATCTATTACATACAACATAATGCCAAGGGCAATACAAAAAACGGATGTGATCGAGGGAATATCTCCATCTCCAACCTTTACAGCCCAATTGTAATATTTAAAAAAAAGATATTCTAAAAACTTCATAGCCTTTACAATTTTCCTTGGTTCATTAGCATTTTTATATATAATTCGAAAAAGAAAACAACAAAAGGAAGCACGGCGAACAAGACCGCTCCAAGTGTCTTTTTTCCTTTCCACTTTGCTTTATTATTCTCCAATATCTTTACATATTTATGTTTATGTACTCTGTATGCCGGGCCCAGAATAATTCTTGCTTGAAGGGAAAAAAAAGAAATATGTACTCAAAATATCTAAATAGATGAACTCGATAATGAAACAAATAAACAGGAGCGCAGAATACTCTGCAACGACTCCGTCTCCCACCCTTACCTGGAAGTAATAATACTTGAAGAAAAGATATTCAAGGAATTTCATGGTTATCGAGTTGTTTCACATGCAAATATAACGCTTTTTATGAAACCGCCAAAGGTGTGCAGATAAAAAAACTTTTTTCAGATTCTGCCCTCATTAATAAGCATTTTGATGTACATAGCCACGGCAAACCAAATGATAGCAATAACTGGAAAAAGAATTGCCCCCAAGTGCTTCTTCCCGGTCCACTCGCCTTTGTGCGCTTCCATAATTTGAATATCCTTTCCTTTGTATGAAAAGAAAAAGTATAATATCACACACAAAAGAACAAATATCAATGATAGACAATATTTTGGTAATTCGATGTCGCTTGATGAAAAGTAGAATATATATGTCATGAGAATATCAGCAATATAAAGCAATGTTATAAAAGCGATAGATATAGTTGATGCAAAGGTCGGCATATCACCGTTGCCAACCTTAACTTGCCAGTTGTAATACTTAAAGAAAAGATATTCAAGGAAGCGCATAGTTATCGAGTTGTTTTACATGCAAATATAATGCTTTTTTCGGGAAAACAAACAATTCTTGCTGTTTTTTCGCGTTGGGAATGAGGATATTCAGGGCTGGCGGATTCGCAATCCGCCAAAACGGGTATTATTCCATTTCAGGAACCGCAAATATAATTTTTCCTATGCTGTTTTCATCCGCATAAGTCCTCAAATAATGTTCTAAAGAGATAAACCATTTTGAGGTGTTTTCAAAACTGTCATTTTCACAGAAACAATGTAGGCCCGTTTTTATGTTAAATTCCATAAGATGAACGTTGTCCTCATAATTAGCCCTATGAAATTCTCTTGAAATGTTTTGGATTCCGGAAAAGAAACTAGTGACAGATTCTTCGGATACTGCTAAATAATAGCCGTCTCTATCAAAAAAACGAGGTCGGCGACTTTGCGGATAATAGTCTTTTTTGCCACATACAGTAAATGCAGGTTGCCGAGAACAGATAGTGTCAGCGTTGACAATAATATGAAAATCATCATTATTCCATACCCATTTCAATATGCCTCTTTCTTTGCATTTTATAAAATTCATAAGGGTTATGCTGTCGCATTTGTCTGGTTTCCAAAGCGTGTCAGCTTTGCTAAAACTGTCTTCGATAAAACTTATGAAATCCTCTGGCGTTCTTGGATCAGTCAAATAACAGTTCTCGTACGATGTCAAGTATTCGTAGCCACAAGGGAATCTTCTATCATTAATCCGGTAAGCCAAAGTGTCTCTCTTTTTAAGAATCAATAACTGTTCATTGACAAAACCATCATCTAGAACCCACGAAATATTCTTCTTATTCTTGGTCAAAAAAAGCATTGTGGTATTGTATCTGTCTCCCATTGTTTGAATTAAGTAGTTGTCTGATTGGCAAAACGACAGCAAATCTTCCAACGAGGGAGGATAATCAAGATTCTTTTCGAAATATCGGTCTAAGAAAGTTTCTATTCCAGAGATGTTTTCTTTCGTTGGTGGGTGTTTCTTTTCACAGGACACCATTAAAGTTAGAAACAATGCAAGTATTAGGTTGAATTTGTTCTTCATGTTTTAATGATTTGGAAATACAGAATTGTAACGACTCTTGAAATTAGACCAATGGCTTGGTGGAATAATTAATATCACGGTACAAGAATTACGGGGATTAGAATCATTAATTGATGTTTTAGAAACAAAAGTAATGTAATATCCATCAGGCCAATTTACATGGCCAAATCCCTTGTTAGAGTCAGGCCTTGTCTTTTTCAAATCAAAAAATACCATTCTTGCTAACATAGAATCACTTGTATTGCCAACTTGTAAATGACCAATAATAGGACCGAGATTAAATGGGTATTCTTGTAGTTTGCCACCTCTATTAAAATCGTAAGCAACAACATTCTTAAAGTTAGTCCATTTCTGTTTCACACTTTCGTCAAAATAATCGAATGGATCGCAATTATCCATATCAATTTTGTATTGTTCCCAATTTATTAAAGCTTCATCTATCAAAGGTGCAATCCTTCCATTAATTCCGCCATTTTCCGATAGATCAATCTTATACCCCAATAAACTATAATAATATTGATTATCCTTATATGTATGGCCAAGAAAATCTCCATTTATTCCTAGTTTATTTAGTTCTTTTTGAGAACTAATTGTTGAACTCCATTGTATTTGTCCGTTTCCGTTCTTGTACCATCCACCATTCGTGATTATAGTAGGACCACCTCCTCCACCACTACTCCCCACTTCATTGCCTTCTCTCCACCAAGCAAGTTCATCATAATCAGGTAATTGGAGAAGACCCAAATCTCTTGGAGTGTAGATAGGCTCCATGAAAACTGAAGTGTAGTCGACCACGCCTTGTGAAGGGTTGCCCATCAGCGCCCCTTGCATCACCCAGCCGCTCGGGTCGGTGTATTTCAGCGGGTTGTTCAGGCAATAGGTATAGCGGTTGAAGCTTTGGGAGTTTTCGGGGCTCTGCACGTAGGCATCCACCGAGAGGAACGCCGACATCTGCGGGTCATACATGCGGCCGTTCATGTTGATCAAGCCGAAAGCATACAGGTGCTCGTGTCCGGTGAAGCCACGGTCGAACATAGGTTCGGGCAGTTGGCCCCAAGCACGCCAAGTCTCAGCGCTCCGAAGGTTGCCCCAGGCATCGAAACTCAGCTCCTGCTCTATATTGCCTTGGTGGTCAGTAATCGTGGTCCAGCTGCCAAGGTGGTCTTTCAGGATGTAGTGGACGCTTTCCTCGTTGTCCTGCCGTTCTACCACGGCGAAAATGCCTATGGGGCTGTTAAGACAGGTTAATGTCCTTTCCGTGGTGGCGTTGTTTTCCGTCCGAGTCTGGAACTCGCAGTCGCCCACATAGCGTTTGGTACGTTCCGTACCACTGGCATGCTCTTCCATGAAGATGCGCTGTCGATCGTAG
Source organism: Candidatus Alcium sp. F082 (assembly GCA_001543395.1). Taxonomy (GTDB): domain Bacteria; phylum Bacteroidota; class Bacteroidia; order Bacteroidales; family F082; genus Limimorpha. The sequence goes on from LPNG01000044.1 coordinate 6,979, forward strand.
CCATACGTGTATTGTAGTGTGTTGTTGCCTTCAGCGATGGTCTTCACCTTGTCGAAACTGGTGTAGGTTATGATTTGGTCGTCATTTGGGAAAATGCCTTGCCAAGTTTTGGCGGCATCGAGGGCATGGGGCTTGGATGTTATGCCATAGACTGCGCTGGCAAATATCGGAATATTGTCGGCCACTTTTCTCATCATGCGTCCATATCCGTCATAGTCCATCCATCCTGTTGCGGTGTTGCCAAGCCGGATTCCCGTCAGACGGTTCAAGTGGTCATATGTGAAGTGCTCTTCCAAATTACGCGTGTTGTCGGTTCGCGCTGCTAAATTAATAAATCCGTCGTAATCGTAGGACAAATCTTGCAAAATATTCTCTCCTTTGGTGGTAAGGATGCGTTCAAGTGTATGCTTTTCAGGGTGATACTCTCTCCTGCTAACCATACTGTTCCCCAATTTAAAGCGTTCAATCTGTCCAAAAGGATTCGTTTTTTCGGTGCAGTACAAACTATTGCCCTTGTGATCTGTTATCTCTTTGAGGTAGCCTATACGATTGTACAGATAGTTCACCTTAAAACCTGAAGGGTATTGTACGCCGCTTTTTCGCGAGGCGGGATCATAGGTGTAACTGGTTGTATATGACTCGTCTACCGAGAAGGATACGACTTCCTTTTTTACTCTTTGAAATAAGTCGTATGTATAGGTGATCATTTGCCCGGGATAGCTAATGCTGTGCAACAGCCCCTTGTGAAGTTCGGTTGCGTCTTGGTAGTAGTCCCAAATGGTGGTTTTCGTCTCGGTGCCGCCTCCTGAGGTAGGCTCTTCTTCGGAACGTTGTGTCATGCGCCCAAACTGGTCATAAAGGTAAGTTGTGGTGAGGCCTTTAGGTGTGGTGGTACTCACCTCCTCGCCGAATGCATTATAAACGCTGGTAAGATCAGCCGTCTCTGTACAATAGTTGGGGTCGTGAAGTAGAATTCGATTTCCTGCATGGTCGTACTGCAAACGAATGGTAGTGGCAGCGTCATCCCCAATCCTTGTCCATTTAAGATTGCCGTCTGGGTAGTATTCGTAATGGACACTTGTAGGATTTGCCGTCTCAACCGCATCAGTGTTTTCTTTTGGCCAGCCCAAGGCATTCAAAATAGTTGAAGTTGTTTGTGGGCTGCCCATATATGGGGTCACTGTGATATTTGTTCTCAGTCCGTGGTATTCCATGGTTTTCTCGGCGCCATCAGGATATTGTATGCCTAGAGGCCTCTCCTTAGAATCATAGGTGTAAGATGTCCATTTCAGGTTTTCCTCGGGCTCACCCTGCCTATAAGGTGCCGATTCCTTTTCGAGAAGACCTTCCTCATCGTATTTCTTGTCCACAAAGATGGGCGTCCCGTCGAAGGCAAAAGTCACTTGTCGCAGTTCAAGGCCTGTTTTGTGGTAAAAGGTCATGGTTGTAATACCGCCTGTCTTTTTGCTCCAAACATAATAGGATGCCCCTTCGGGCTTATATGGCGAATCGTCGGCCCATAGAGTCAACGTTCTCTGTTCGGTGCCATCAAAAGGGAATGTCTTTTTCAAAACACCGGCAGGACTGCTTTCCATGCGAATGGTTTTGCCGTTGCAGTCAGTAGTGGAACACAATCTGTCTTGGAAATCGTATGCATAATTTATAAGATAGCCTTCATTCTCCGCCCCTTTATATTCCCTTGTCAGGAGTCGATGGTGATAACCGTTTCCATAACGATAATGCGCTTCCCTTTGTTGCTCGTTTTGGATACCATACGGAGCTTCAATGATCACATCCGTGGCATTTCCGAACGAATCAAAGCCATAATGGGTTACGGTAGTAAGAGGATCGTTGGATATGCTTCCGTCATTGGGAACAAGCTTCACTTGGTTAGGCTCGTAACTGTCGTTCGACAAATAGCCGAACTCGGTATGAACAGACTTTGTTTCACCGTTTCGGGTCAAGGTCACAGTCTCACTATCTGGACGGTTTAAAATCCATGCATTAGGATAGGTTGTTCGTTCGAAAGACTTTTGGGTTTCCAACTCACGAAAACCTTGTCCATTCTCGTATCCCGTGACGGTTTCAGTAGTATTAGTACAACCATAAGTGTCCGTATATGTGTAATCATAGGCGTAATCGTATTCGTAGCTAGTAGTCGTGGTCTTGATTATCTGGTGATAATCATCCATGCTGAAGTCATTTGTTGTTTTGGTAAGCAAAGCAGGGCATACTACCAAGTTGGAATTGCTGTTGGACGAAGTTACATTTGTGAATTGAAAGCCAGTTTCCGAAATGCGCTGTGGCTGATTGTTTTCGATGGTGTAGTATAATTCACTTCGTGGCAACATCATGGCGTATGAGCCCATTACTGTGTAATCGTTCCAAGTTGTCTCTCTAGTTTTCCATCCCGTCTCGATGCTGTTCCTATAGAAGTCAGAGACAGTATACTCGAAGCCCATAAAGCCATGACCATACTTGTGGCAATAGGCGTTTTCGTAACTATATTTGGTGATGTTACTACTTCCGTTAATCCCTTCTTTAGTACATGTACGCAAAGCGCGAGCGGCAATGGGGGTTGGTCTGACCCCATACTGGTCTGGATAATTGAATGAAAAGAGATAAAATGGGTCGTCATCGGTTGTTGGGGAGGGCATTAGGCATTCATAAGTGAAAGAAGTTCGATTACCCATACCGTCAGTAATGGTCGCCACGGAATTATACTGGTTGACAGAAGCTGGAGAGATGATGTAGGCGCTGCTTTCAGAACGGTCGTTTTCTGAGGGTTGCAGGGATTCGAGGAATGAGGCATTGTCTTGACCCATAAAATTGCCGACATGTGTAAACTGGCTTCGGAAATTGAAATTGATATCCAAGGCTTTCTTCTTTCTAAATTCCAAATTGCGATTTGAGGGAGTTTCAATTCTCGACGCAATGATCATTTTGTTGTTGTAGTTTTCCCTTGAATAGCAGATGTCTGTGCATCCATCTCCATCGAAGTCCGCTGCAGAAAACATCATCTTGCAACTGCTTGGCACATTATTCATCAACGAAAGCGAGGGTGGAAAAATGCTTCGATAATGATTGATGGACGGAAGGCCGAGAAAAGAATTGTTGGCATCGCTTATGCTAGATGAATAACCCATTCGGTCCCCTTCAGAAAAAGATATTTTCCATGTGTCATACAGACTATATAACAGGTCCGTTTTCCCGTCACCATTATAGTCACCAGGGAAAATATGGCACCATCTTGTGTCCAGCACATAATGCGGATACGTTCCGCTTGTGTATGTTTCGATTATGTTAACGCCAGTGTTACTGTCACCGAAATTGAACCTGATCAGCTTTGAGCCGTAATCGTCAAGTTCCTCTTCGTCAAGTCCAACCAATAGCGTTTCGCTGATGCCATCGCCGTTATAGTCAAAAGCAACCGCATCGTATACCGGACCTAAGGTTTTGTTCAGCGGGCTGCCGTTGAGTTGCCTTATATTAAATGCAGTGTTCTGATAACCCATCCAATATATGTTTTGAAGATAAGTAATCCATCTAATGTCATATGGATGAAACAGATTCCACCAATTCCAATCAAGTATTCTTTGGTCTTTTTTTTCCAAAAGGATAATGTCTTGTGTGCTATTGCCGTCAAAGTCACCCGTAATGACAATGGCTTTCCCGTTCACATACTTTTGACCAACCTGACTGAAAGAATTCCTGTTGTTGTAATAGACGCGTACAACGGTAGAGTCTCCGTTCTCCTTTTGTATAGAATCGTAGAAATAAGGTGCAATGTCATCGAGGCCGTCTCCGTCGATGTCCAAGATATAAACCCAGTCCAAGGTCTTGTCCAATGAAGTAATGTCAAAGAAAGAGGCATGTGTAAAACCACAATTCCTATTATTGAGGAATATCTTTATGTCCACGGGATCGGTGTAATGGTCCTGCCCTTCCCGTTTGTATGGCACCATGGCCAAGTCGGTGTAGCCGTCGCCATTGAAGTCGCCCGTGAAAGGGAAATCTTCAAGTATTGAGGAATTGAGGATAGGATAAAGTTCGGCTGCGCTTGGTGGCGTATCGTCCCATGTTATAGTAGTGGAATTATACTTTTCATAGTTTCCGTCTTCATCGTAGATTTTCTTGTCAATAGACGAAAGGATATGATACAATCGGTTTTGGTTTCCACTCAATTCCTCTATATAGTTGAAATGGTAAATACATACAGGGAGCCCCGAATCAAGATTGATGACTTTTATGTTTAAGAGCAGGTCTCGATGATACAGTTGACAGCCTCCAATAAAATACCTCTCATAATCTTCTCGATATGATTTATAAAAGAATTGGACCCTAAACTGGGCCTGTTCGTTTTGGTTCTCATTTATGGTATACTCGATATCTCCCAGTTGGATTTCCCCTGTTTCGTTGTTTGTGTTATAATGATATTGGATGGAGTTTCCATAACGATCTGTGATATTACTGAGCATCCACATTATTACCTTTGTTCCATCCGGTGAAAGAAGTTTGTCTCTATACTCCAATATGTTGCCTGTCCTGTCCCAAACTTTAAAATAGGTTCCGCTTCGGTCGTTGGTATTATCATTTTCATTGTTGTCTTGTAGGAACCTGATCCTGGACATACAATCGTTTTCGGTCTTATACTCTGACCCTATCAATCCATAATTGCCATTAATAAGAATAAGCCTTTGGCCATCAAGAAGGAACCTATCGTTAACGGAAAGGTCAGCGGATGTCATCCTTCCATCATGGTATATGGTTTGTCCAGCACGGGTGATACATGAATTCGCGTGTAGATCCCAACCCCAACCCAACAGCCCATTACCTCCTTGATTGTTGTAGTTAATAGCTATACTGGGTTGCATGCCATTGATGCCTGAAGGCAACTCTATCGGAATGGAATAGTTCAGCCCGCCCATTGCTCCAATATTCACAGTGCCACCCAAGGTCCCTACAACATTACCTTCTTCATTGACCATCCCGTTTTCGGGAGGATACAATTCGAATTCATCAAGACCTAAGTTTAACAGGGTTGAAAGGTTATCATTTGGCTTGGCATTGAAGCCTGAAAGCAGTTTGATATAGTTACTTGCCGTGTATGTGTTGACTTCTCCATTAGGTAATGTCGAGTTAAGTTCAAAGGTTTCCCCTTGATGTAAACTTCTTTCAGGCACTTGAGCGGAGGCAACAAATGCCAAGGCAATCGTAAGAATTGCAGACAGTATGGTTCTTTTCATCTTTATTTCCTTTAGTATTTCACGACTTTCCAGGTTCGTGTTTCCTTGTCAAGGATTATTTTAAGTAGATAAACCCCCGCAGGGTGTGGTGACAAATCGAATACATGCTCTAATCCGTCAAATCGATGTTGTTCGATACATTCTCCAGAAATGGTTGTCAGCATAGCCAACATTGGTGTTGGGGAACCTTCCGATACCAAGACTGCGATTTTACCGTTTGTCGGGTTTGGATAAACACTAACCTCTGACTCCAACATGGATTCTTTTGCTGATGCCAGAAAGACATTGTTTTCCTCAACATCTTTCCCGTTTTTCTCAATCATTTTCACTTGTATGCTTCTGCGAACTCGGTTGCCGCATTCATCATAAGTAAACAGCACTTCTATTTCTTGGGCCCAGCCCTGAAATGAAGATAAAAGCATACAAAAAATCAACAACAGTTTATATGTTCTAATAGGCATTGGCAATTCATTTTTCTTTCAGTTCTTCAATCATTTGCTTGAGCATTTCTATCTCTTCTTGCTGTCTCAATGTGTAAAGTGTCAGTTCCTCGATTTTCTTCAATAATACGCCCTGCATCTCTGCCATACCATATCCTTCTTCCATTACTTCTTCTTCAGAAGGCACTTCTGGAAGACGGCCATGTTGCCAAACAAAACGCTGCAATTCGTTCAGAGGCATTAATTTGTAATCATCTGCAAACACATCATCGAACCATTCTTCTACATTTTTAATAAAGACTTCATTAGTAAGGATGCCGCCGTTGACGGCAAGTGCATAGGTGTTGCTTTCGTTGGTGATATTAATGCCCACACGACCTTGAAGCACGAGAGAACTAAGAACTTCGCCATTCATGCTCCGAATGGCTAATTCCCCTTCATCATCCACAGTTACCATGTGATCCTCGTCCCTCATCTGAATATATGTACTGCTATTCTCCTTGTCCTTGGGCTCAAGGATAATGCCTGCATCCTCACCGTAGTCGGATCGGATGTGCAGCTTGGCGGCGATGTCGGGCACGGGCACGTCGCCGATGGCGACCTTGCCGGTCTTGCCAATGGTGTCGCCCTGCGGATAGTCGTTGGGCGACGGGCCGACGGTGAGGGTGGGCTTAGTGCTGTGGAAGCCGATCACCAGGCTGTTATTATGGCTGTTTTCTAGGAACACATCGGGGTTGTTTCCCGACCCTATGATGCCGTTGCCTATGGCCATACAACTTGTGTTTCCCGTAAGGTTAAGGTTGTTGCCGATGCCAATG
>LPNG01000045.1 GCA_001543395.1 Candidatus Alcium sp. F082
ATATCAGGTGGTTATTGCAGCGGGGTCCCACCTCTTCCCATTCCGAACAGAGAAGTTAAGCCCGCCTGCGCCGATGGTACTGCAATGCAATGCGGGAGAGTAGGAAGCCGCCATCTTTATTTGAAGTAGGAGTCACATTGTGGCTCCTACTTTTTTTGGTATTAATCTCTGTTAATCTGCATGTTCTATGCCCTAAATTGATTATCTTTGCACTTTGAATGCAGAGAATAAAGCATATACTCGTGTGGCTGAGCCGTATGAACCATTGTAGGGGCTTTGGTATACAGTCGCCGACGGACTATTGGTTCGTTCGGTATATTATCAATGAGCATTGGCCTTATTATCAGTATGAAACAATCGGCCAGGATGATGATTGGCTTACCAGAAGACTCGGCTATCTTTATTTTAGGATAGCTAATTGGTTGCAGCCTAATACCATCGTGAGCGATGGTTATCAGGACTATCTGCAAAGTGGCTGCAAAACAGCGAAGTTTAATGGTCTTTCGGATAAAATTGATTTGTTTCACATGAAGCTTGTTGGTGACTATAAACATCGGGTTGCCAATATATATAGTAAGGTGGATGCAAAATCTGTTATGATTATTGAAGATATCAGGCAGGATATGTCTTTTTGGCGTGAAGTAACAAATGATGAGCATACGGGTATTACTTACGATCTCTTTTATTGTGGTATCGTTATGTTTGATAAAGATAGACATAAGATGAACTATATTATTAACTTCTAACTAAGATATGATATGAAGATAACAAAGGTTTATACAAAGACAGGTGACAAAGGAGAAACTAGCATCATTGGAGGAATCCGAGTCAAGAAATCTTGTGAACGACTTGAGGCCTATGGCACAGTTGATGAGTTGAGCTCTCATCTCGGTCTTTTGGCTTCCATGCTCCCTGATGGAGAAGACAAGGATTTGATTATCCGTATACAGAATAACTTGTTCAATGTATGCTCCAACTTAGCAACAGATCAGAGTCAGACACCTCTCTATGATTCTGCCAGACTACCAGATGGTGAAATTGAGGTTTTAGAGCAAGAAGTTGATAAGATTATGAACCTCCTGCCCGAACGTCAAGGCTTTATTTTACCTGGAGGAACTCAGGCAGCAGCTCAGGCTCATGTTTGTCGAACAGTTTGTCGACGTGCAGAACGGCGGATTGTAGCATTGTCAGAAGTTGCTCAAATTAGCCCCGAAACACAGCAATATATAAACAGATTGAGTGATTACTTGTTCGTTTTGGCTAAAAAAATAAATTTTAACGCAGGTGTGAGTGAAATAATTTGGCAAAATGTTTGTAGATAGGAAATAAATTATTACTTTTGCGTCCAAATTTGAAACAGAGTAAGAAACCAAAGACTAAGAATATGTATTGGACACTTGAATTAGCTTCAAAATTGGAGGATGCTCCCTGGCCCGCAACCAAGGAAGAGTTGATTGATTATGCAACACGCTCAGGCGCTCCTTTGGAGGTTCTTGAGAACCTGCAAGAGATAGAGGATGAAGGCGATGTATATGAGAGTATAGAGGATATATGGCCCGATTATCCATCCAAAGAAGACTTCCTCTTCAACGAGGATGAGTATTAAGGCGATTTTTGAGAAATTAAAATCGTAACAGACTGAAAATCAACAATGAAGGCAGATAAAATAAATTTGCCTTCATTTATTTTGTGTTATTTGGAATCAAAATAAATTTGCCTATTTTCTGCACTTTTATGGGCAAAATATTCTTTTCTTTGCCTATTTTTGTCTACCTTTGCACCGTCCTCATTTGACAAAAATATAATTTCTATGGGTAGAATAAAGAGACAAGTACCAAAAGGCAAATACAGATTAAGAACAAGTACGCCAATCCAAACAGATAAGCGTTATCCTGTATACTTGGAATATACTTGGAATGATAGCATTATTCGTAGGGCTGCTGACGTGAAATGTAGGGTAGCCGATTGGAATCCAAAAGGAAACTTAGGAAGGGGTGAACTTCGTCCTTCCTATGGTGCTGAGTACAAACGCCTTAATGCGCTTATGCTGAAACGCCTTGAACGGATTGATGCTGATTTAGCAGAATATAACGAAAACCATCCAAATAGAATCTCAGCCGATGTGATAAAGGATTTTTTGCAAGATAAACCTTTAACACGGAAAGATGGGGGCAAAGATTTTGCCGATTTTGCATTGGAACGACTAAAAGGTAAATACACACGAAAGAATATCAGTTATAGCCGGTACAAAAATGGTGTGTCTGCATTGAATATGTTTGGCGAGTTCCTTGTTAGTTGCAAATTAGGTACATATAAGCCTAATGCAATCTACTTAGGTGAAATTTCTTGTGAACTACTCCAACAGCACATTGAATGGAGAAGAAAAGTAAAGGGCAATAATGATAAAACTATCAATCACGCTCTTACTCCGATATTGCAGGCTTGCGACTATGCTTGTGAATTAGGTTTTATTGATAGGGTCAGGAATTCTATGCTGCAAGAAATGAGAATATCCATCAAGCCTAATTTAGATGAAAGCGAAAAAGAATTTGATGGTAAGGCACTTAGCAAAGCACAACTACAGGAACTGATAATAATTTATGAGAAATGCACCGAGCCACGCCGTAAAGAGTTTATTGAAATGTTCTTGTTCGCTTTCCATGCTTGCGGATTGCGGCTAACAGACGTTATGACCCTACAATGGGCAAATATCGACTTCGACAAAAAGGTCATAAGTAAAATATTGATTAAGAACACCAAACGACACAAAATCCCTCTTACCTCTGCTGCGACTGCCATTCTTATGCAATGGAAACAAAAGGCACGTCGAAAGAAATTTGTTTTTGACTTAGTGCCCGACGATTTGAATTTGAACGACGATGAAGCCTTGTATAAGGCTCGCAATAATGCTGCAAGATGTGTAGACCAATCTCTAATTGTTGTAGGTGAGCAAATGGGATTGCCATTCACGCTGACTATGCACGTTGCTCGACATACATTTGCAGTTTTAGCCCTTAATGGGGATGAAGGCAACCGTGAACCGTTATCAATGTCAATGGTAAGTCGTTTGTTAGGTCACGGCTCAACCGACATCACAGAAAAGGTTTATGCAAGGTATTTACCTGAGACTATGGCAGAAGAAGTAGAAAGTTTGCACCTTGACAACCTTCTGCCCCAATTAGGATAATTTATATCGTAAGTAAATGGAGATTGAGCCTCAACCATGGGATTCAATCTTCTAAACCTAACTTTCTAATAACCGATAACCACATATCGAAATCGAACACCTCCCAATCATCAACATACATTTTGCCATCGTCTTTTGTGTATGACTTCACTTGTTCATCAATAGCATCATATATGGCTTTTGAAAAAGTCTCATAGTCTATATGGTCTGTATTATAATCGAAAGCTATCTTTTCCGATAACCTTTCAAAATAATCATCACGGTCTATTGTTGTGGAATAGTCCGTATCATCTTCAAGAAAGATATCAATATCTTCTGTACTCATACTCTATAAGGGGCATTATTCGACTTTCGGCTGCAAAGGTACACATAAAAATTGAGATTACTGTCAATTCGACTAAAAAGTTCACTTTAGACCCTACACGCCAATAGTGAAAGCCGCTCAACTTCATCACACAAAGGAAAACCTCTCAAACGACCATGAATAAAGGGGATTTGAGAGATTTTACAAAGTTCACTAAGTGCAATAGTGAATGTTTTAATTGGTGTTCCTTCGCTGCATTCTATTTCGTTCTTCTTGATACAAGGTGTTCCTTCTATTCATCTGCCTTTGGCGTTCATTGTCATTGGCTCGCTGTTGAATAGCATTCCTTGATGAAGTTGAAGTGCCTCTAACTCTGATTTCATTCTCATTCTTTCCACTCTTTAATTGCAGGAAGACAGAATAATCGACAATATCACCTTTTATGGTTTTTCCATTGACAATGAGAGAGTATGAAGAAGAAAACGGTAATTCAAAATCACAATAATACAACTTCTCCCCTTTCCCATGCTCCTTTTGTAGGAATGGGAACACGCCAAGATTTACAGTTCCGATGGTAAGTTGTCCTACCCCTCCACCATCAAGCACCGGCCTCAACATACAAGTTGCGTTGCGATACGAACCTTCCACTTGATACCTTAACCAATCTTTCTGTTCAAGTGCTTTTGGCAATGCCTCATCAAGTTTGAATGTATAAGTATGCCCATCTGCATCAACAATCGAAAAGTTCATTAGACAATTCACAATATTGGGTAACGTCTCACCAAACTTTTCCTCGACAAAACGCTTATGCTCCTTTTTGCTCTCGCCACTATTGACAAGTTCCCAAAACTCTTTGTATAATTCCTTTGTGTTCTTATTTGAATAGAACAACAATAGGACACCTCGCTTCTGAGGCTTCCCATAAGTATTAGGTACTTCAATATACATTTTGTAATCGAATAACCCTGCTGTGTTAGCATCAGCATCAAACAATGATAAGCCTTTTATGATTGGGTCATTAGCAAATGCTTCTGTTCTCAACCTCTCATAAAGCAATCTTTCTTGTTCTGCCCTCTGTCTCTCAAGTTCTTCTTGCCTTGCCCTTTCTTCTGCTGCTTTCTGCTCTGCAATTCTCTTTTCTTCTGCCAACCGTGCACCCGAGCCAACATCAACTTTGATTGCTCTCATTCGATGCTTCTGCATCCTTGGTACTGCCAATATACCTTGCCCGCTTTCATCTAACTTGAAAACTGCTGCACATTCTTTGTCTTGCTGAAACAGTGTGCCCGTCCAATATTCTACTTCTTGCTTATTAGCCCATGCAATAGTGAACTGCCCACCACCTGCCGTTCCTGCTGAAACAGATGGAGGCAGTGCAAACAGCAATGTGTTTCCGTTTATCTTACTCTTAAAGATATAGCCCGTAAGTTTGCCGCTCTGTGTCTTGTTTGAAATCTTCTGATATTGGTAGCCTCTATCATCTTTTATAGTCTTATTGTTCTCATCTACAATCAATTCAAGTTTCCACACATTCAACTTACCATTTGAGTAAGTGTAAGAACCTTCCCAATAGTCATTGTCTGAGGTGTAAACCGATGCCAAATAGCCATCAATAGTTAATGATATTGAGGCGTTCAATGTTCTGCCACCTGCCAATGCTGCACTATGCCACATCCATTGTCCTTGCACCCACGATGGTAGCCCATCCTTGCCAACATTCCTTGTCCTCTCAATAGTTGTGCGTTCAATCTCGCAGTTATTTATCAACTGTTGAAATTCATTTGCAGTCGGTAGTCTGTATATCTTCCCCAACTTTGCTGTTATAATGTCATACTGAGGATTCCCCTCTATACTGTTGGGAGGGTTAGAACCGCCATATTTAGACAAATCATTTCCGCTTGCTTGTCCTGTTATATCTCCCCATCCAAAGGCAGAACCGATTTCGCCATACTCAACAAAACTTGCTGTACCGTTCTTATACAATCCAAAGTCAGAACTTGACCAATAGATAATATCGCCATTTTCGGCACGAACACCCATGTCTACCCATTTCTTATTCTGAGCATATAGACATAATGGCAAAAATGCCACACATAAAACGAATGCTAATAGTTTCTTCATTGTCTGTCCTTATTAGTTTATTTCACTACACACTTTCTTCCATTGACAATATAGATGCCCTTTGGCAATGTTTTAATCTGATTTGATTTTATTGTCAATCTCTCACCTCTGAGATTAACGACAATTACATCACCATCTGACATTGTTATCTGCTCGATGCCCGACACAGACGAATCAATTTCTTTTGCGACACTCTCTAATTGAAGTTGGTATTTGCTCAATTCTTCACCGATTTCTGAATATCGCTCTGAAATTATCACCATGTCATTGTAATCATCAATAATGGGATTCAGATAGTAGTCTTTCATGCTTGCAGCATCAGCCTCAATCTCAACAATGATAGCATCTAATTCTTCATCCGTTGAGGCTGCATCTATACGCTCTTTATAATTTGCCAATCTACTTTCATACTCACTGAATGGCTCATAATGCTTTTGAACACGGTCGTAGAAATTTATGTAATATCCACTCTCATTTTCTTTTTTCAAGGCATAAACGGCATTGTCTATCTCATCTAACGTACTATTGTAGGATGCCTTTTCAGCATCGCTCATGCTTGATTCTGAAACTTGCTTTGTAAGTCTTTCTATCTCTGCTTGAATGTCAGATGCCACTTTATCATTGTCTCTCTGCTTGCTAATTGTCGTATAGTAGAATGATTGCCCATCGCCTTTGTAATAGTAGACATAACTTTCATATATGCTCACGCCATCGTTGTATTTGGCTATCGCCTCATCGTATTTAGCATTATCAATATCCGTTGGCACATTCCATTCATACAAACCACTGAAAGCAGACCACGGCCACACTTTCTTGTATTTCTCAAGACTGCCTTTTGGCACATAAGCCGTACATGGGATGCTGTATTTGTCATTCCACCAATCAAATGTATAATCAAATGCCTTGCTTGCAGAAACGACATCTGAATTTTTGACATAAACTATTCCAACTGAATTATGTCCCGTATGTCCGCTGCCTGGTCCAATTGTCTCATCACGCCCATATTGATACTTTACAAATGATTCTTCACCTAACGATGTTATATTCTTAGGCAGGATGATACTGCCTATATTACAACCTTTGAAAGCCCACTTAGGAATAGTAGTTAATGCCTCACTCAAAATAATACTCTTAATGCCACTGTTCATAAAACAAGCCTCGCCAATCGTCTCAACACTGTTTGGCATTATTACCTCTGTTAGTGAATCACACTCATTGAAAGCATACTGCCCTATGTGGGAAACTTTTTCTCCAATCTCAATAGATTTTACTTTGGTATAGTAAAGAAAATAATCAGGGATTCTAAGAACATCATTCCCTATTACAACTTTTTCAATGGAAGAAAACTTAAATGGCTCATTACTTTTCAACGATATGCAATCAATAACATTAAATGTAAGTTGTTTCAGACTTTCACAGTTGGCAAAGGCTTCAAAACCAATGCTTGTTATTGTTGACGGTATTGTTATTGACGATAATCCATCAAAGCCATAAAAGGCATAATCACTAATCGAACTAACCCCATTTGGAATATCAACATTGCTAACCAAATCACCATTCAAATACAAATTTTCTGCATATTGAAGGGGGGATGCTTCTCTATTCTCAAATACTACCTTGCACCAAGCCGAAATGTCTGAAATGTGTACGTTTTTAATCTTTGCACCAACAAAAGCGTTTGAACCTATTTCAGTTAGACTATGCCCAAATGATACTGAGGTTAATTCTAATTCTTTGGTTAAATTTGGGGGGATAGATATAACCTCATCGCCAAAATAAATGCTTTCGATGGATGACAATTTGCTAAAAGGTGTTTTTACAGAACACCCACTTGCATTAAAGTATATCACTTTTAGACTGCTGCAACCATCAAAGGCTGATTCTCCGATTGTTGTTACGGGGAA
>LPNG01000046.1 GCA_001543395.1 Candidatus Alcium sp. F082
ACACCTCGGACTTATTCGTGTACCTGCTGAACCTCATCAATCTTTGCAACAGCAGGCAGGAACTGGTAAGGGTACTGAAATACCATTCACGCAGACCCGAATTTGAGCGCAACTTCATTTGGGGCTTCGGTGCCCGTCACTTTTGGCTGAAACAGCGCAACCCGTCCAACGGGAAGCCTGTGGAAGAAAGACTCCTATTAGTAATCCTAAACGAAAAGGAATGATGAAATTCGCAGGAACATATCAGATACCGACATACGCCGTGCCGATGTTGGAGAACGGAGACATCACGGGACTGACCGATTTAGATGTGGAATTGATTAACGGCTTCATTGCAGCCAACTTCCCAAAGGGATATATGGCAGACTGGATAGGAAAGAACGACCCCTATTTTTGCAGTTGTCCCGAATTTGGAATGGCAACAGAGGTCATAGAAGCAGATTTTTATCACGCATAATTATAAACCACGGTGGGAGTGCATAGCCATTCCCACCACTAAACACAAGAAAGACAATGGCAAGAATAAAGGCAATCAACAGGACGCTGACAGCCAAGACAAGGCAACTGCAATTCGTTTGGAGGCATAAGATAATGGATGCAAGCGGACAGACTACGGACGGAAAATCTGTTGAAGTGATTGATGCAGGACTATACAACCGCAGAGGCAAAGACCCCGACTTCTTCAACGCCAAGTTGAAGTTGAACGGCATCCTATGGGTGGGCAATGTGTCAGTGATGGAAAACGCATCCGACTGGTATCTGTACGGCATGGACAAGGACAAGTCGTATAACAATGTAGTCCTTGCAGTGGTGGGCAATGCCGATACGGACATCACCAACAGCAAAGGCGATTATATCAGCGTTATGCCGATAGAAGTGCCGCAGAATGTGGCTAAGCGATACTTGATACTTGCATCCGACCAAGGACAGGCAGTATGCCATCAGAACGTAAAGGAGAACTGCACACGTCTGACTCTCCGCTCATGGCTCAGTGCCATTCAGACGGAGCGTTTGGAATGGCAGACTAATGAGATTAGGCGCAGGGCAAAAGAATTTGGCAGTTGGGATGCAGTCTATTTCGTAACCATTGCCCGAACCTTTGGAATGGGCGTTAATGGTGACTTGATGGAGAGATGGGCGAAGTCGATACCAATGTCGGTAATAGAGCAACGAGCCGACGACCTCTTTCAGTTGGAAGCCCTCTTTCTCGGACAGGCAGGGCTTTTGGAACTTGAAACCATCCCCGAGCAGTTCCAACATGATGCACTGAACGAGCGCTATTTCGCCAAACTCCGCAACGAATATCTTTACCTTGCCCACACGTATTCACTTCTTCCGCTTGACGGCAAGCAATGGAAGCCGATGGGGAAAGGCAGCAACCGCAATCCTCACTCTGCTTTCTCTTTCCTTGCCAACATGTACTATCAGCGCAAGACCTCACTGCAGTCCATGCTTGCATGTGAGACCGCCAAGGAGGTGACGAACCTGCTGAATGTGTCGGCAACACCCTATTGGCAGACCCACAGCCATTTCGGAGTAATGAGCAAGACCTGTGCCAAGCATTTAAGCACCGAACGGCTGAATCTGATACTGATTAACGCAGTCGTGCCGATGCTCTTTGCATACGGTCGTGAAAAGTCGAAAGAAGTCTATTGTGACAGAGCCTTCGACTTCATAGAGCAGTGCAAGGCAGAGACCAACGCCATCACCAAGCATTGGGAGCAGTACGGCATCAAGACCGAGACAGCAGGAGACTCACAGGCATTAATCCAGTTGCAGCGTGAGTATTGTGACAAGCGCAAGTGCCTCCGCTGCCGTTTCGGGTACGAGTATCTGAGAGGCAGGACGAAGATAGAGGGCTATAGGAATATGGTGATAGAACCCGACCTATTCGCAGAATTGTATTAGCCAAGAATGTGGCGGACGGAAATTCCCGCCCGCTACTTTCATTTCATGAGCGGATGTCGGGGAAATAAAAGTAGCAAAGCAAACCGCCAGTATAACAACTACAAGAAACAGAACCAGGCAGGGAACCCAATCCCTGCCTGATAGTTTTTCAAGGTATAAAGAACAGGTTATATTCCACCTGTCTTCGGAACTTGATGGATGGCACTTGCCGCCCCTTCCATCTACAGAATGAGACGTAATCCGCGTAGATGTTCCTGTCACCCCGCTCTATCTTGCGCAGCAGTCGGCTCTTCGGACGTTTTGAATTGCCGAGAATGGCATACGGCCCGACATTGTAGGCCAGCACCGAGAGCAGCAGCGCATCCTTGCCGTAGCCACGGAACAGGTAGAGGTTTCTCATCAGGTCGAGACGTAGCAGCAAGTCACCCTGTTTTTTGGTCATCGTCCGTGCCGAGTAACGTTCACCCTTCTGAATCTGGTGCCCATAGCCGACATACGGATAGTTCTTCGTGGTGTGCCACCCCTCGAAGTGCTTGATACAGGCGACGGCCATTTCAAACTGCCTCTCTGTGTAGGGCAGATTCCTTGGCGTCGCCCTTGCATAGCCAACTGAGCAGAGGCAGAGCAGGGCCAGCAGCCTAATCCTCATTCTCATCCTTCTTGTTCTCGTTGTTGAAGTTGAACGTCAGCGTCTGGCTGTTGCCGTTGCTATCTTCCACGACCACGATAAACTTGTGCGCATCCGCACTGGCCGAGGTGTAGTAGAGTCGGAAAGTCCCGTTCTCCAGCAGGTAGCGGTCATTGGGCTGCAGGATCGTACCGTTCTCCATCCTCAAAGAACCCTTGCCGTCGTAGAGGAACCAGCGGATGGTATAGAGCGTATGGGCATAGTCGCCCTCCTTTGCCAGATGGCAGCGTATTTCCACCGTCTGCCCGCGCAACACCTTTGTCGGCACAGGCATCACCTCCACCTCAAAGGGATAGTTCGTCTGAATGTCCAGGTCATCCTCGCAGGAGGAGAATCCAACCAATGCTGCCATCATCGTGGCGCACATCATTACTTTCTTCAATAGTTTCTTCATAATTTCAGTTTCGATTTTGTTTGTCGTTTATTCTTTAGTTGTTCTTGTAAATAATCGTTCACGTCCTTGCAGGGACGGAACACGACGGAGAAGTCTTTTACCCTATCGCCGTATCTCTTTTGCAGGGTTTCGAGGCACTGGCATCCAGCCTTGTCGTTGTCGAGCCAGCACTTGATGGTCTCGTAACCGTCCAGATGTCTGTATGCCTTTCCCTTGTTGGCGACGGAGTTCAGTACCAGATTGTCCTCCGTTCTGCCATAGCCAAGCGTCAGCCCCGAAAGGAAATCCATAAATCCCTCATAGACATTCACCGTTGTCGAGCCGTGCCTGACAAGCGACACGTCTTTTGGCGGGATGCTTCCCTTGAAGAACCTGTTGCGGATTTCATAACCACCGCTTTCATTCTTGAAGCCGACGGCAAAATACGACTTGTCTTTCAGTCGGTAGTGTACTTCCATACAGTTTGTCTTTGCCGTGTCGGCAGGGATGCCACGTTCGCAGAGGTAGCCCAGCAGGGCAGGATGGCATAAAGGCTGTACGCTTACATCCGTGAACTGCGGCTCCGCTGGCACCGCCTCATACCGGGGCGGCTCCGAATGCTCAACGGGGGAATTGTTCACATCTGCAATGTATTTCGCCTGCGCCATGAAGTCGTTAGTATGGATAATCTCGCCCGCCAGTGCGAAAATGTCACCGCCCTTGCCCAGCCCGAAGTCGTTCCAGAGATTTTTCGTCGTGTTCACGCAAAACGACGGTGTGCTGTCCGAACGGTAAGGCGCACTGAACCACACTTCACTGCCCCTTCGTCTTTTCGCACTAAATCCCAGCTTATGCAGGAAATCCGTGATGGGCTGCTCCCTCATTTCGTCAATGGTCATACTTTGTTAGTTGATGATGAATTTTAGCCCCATACCATACTGTGTATGGAAGTGTCCCGTATCATTGCCCCAAAGACAGCGTTCACGCACATTTCCAAGCAAGGCAATACGGTCAGACAAATACACTTCGATGTTCAGCGTCAGCGCACCGCCATAGAGAAAGGCATCCCTATCCGTCAATCGCGCCCCGTCATCCAACAGTGTCTCGCCCCAGTTCACACTCTCATAGCCTGCCAGTACCGAGGCACCTCCATAGACAAAGAATATCTTACTGGCATCCGTAAGCAACTTCTGATAGTAGCCGCCCTCTGCCGTGAACTGAGCAACGGGAATGGTCGTGTCCGCATAGCCGTAGTCACGCTGCAGGTACTCGCCGCCAAACACCCACTTGCTACCGTTCTTCGTGTAGGTGGAGAGCGCCACGCCGCCACTGAAAGCCTTGTTGAATGCCTTGCCATCTACAAAACTGCCATTCAACTCAATGCCCTGCATCTTCGGGAGGCATCGCTGTGCGGAGGCTTGCCCCATAGTCAGGGCAAGCACTCCAATCATCAATAGTTTCTTCATCTCCTATTTCACTTTAAGTTCAGAAATCAGTTTCGCACGTACCAGGTCCGAGTTCTCAATCACGAACTGCTGGTGTCGTCCTCCGTTCTTCTCTGCCAGTTCCACCACCAGACACTTGTCATCGGGCATGGTAAATTTATCCATCGTCCACACCGTGCGCTCGTTGCTGTTGCCGCCGATGTTCATCACGAAGTTCTGTGTGCGCAGGGGCTGGATCACCTGCTCCTGAATGGCTGTGCGCTTCGCCACCTTCTTATCCACAATCTTCCAGATGATATAGTCCACGTCAAACGGCACATTGCTGGAGTTCTTAATCTCCGTGTGGAAGTACAGCAAGCCGTTGTGCGTATAGATGCCCTTCAATAGGAACTGGATGCCGAAGGATTTGCTGCCGATGTGCTTCACGATGCGCTCGTTCTGCTTCCAGATGCTCTTCATCACCAGTCGCACCAGCACGGGACTCTCCGAGCCGAGTTCCTTCAGATAGATGTCCATCGAGTTGTTCGGCCTGTTCACCGCCGAGCCGTCATGAATAAAGTCCTTCATCTCGATGTTCAGCATGTCCGGCTCCTTGGCGTACTTCACATTGAAGGTGTAGAAACTGCCGTCCTCGGTGATGACGCTCATGTTCGTCTCGCCCCTGAACCATCGCTTTGTGGCCTTCACACGGATGACGTTCTCCGCCCCGTCGGCCTTGCCCGCCATGATGTTGGCAGAACCTAAGTCCACATACTGCACGGCAGCAGGAAAGATGATGTGTACCGTCTTCTCAAACGTGACCTGCAAGCCATGGGGAGGAATCATACGGTCGTAGCTGATAGACTTGGTAAGACCTTGATACAGGTCACCAGTCTTTGTTTCCTGCGCCTCCTGTGCGTTTGTCGTGGCTGTACCCACCATAAGGGCACAGGCCATCATTAATACTTTCTTTACTTTCATTGTCATTTTTCTTTTTGCTGTTTGAATTACATTGTTGTTATCTTAATTTTCCTTTTGGTATAATAGCACCTGATACCCTGCTTTCAGATGCACCTTCACGGTTCGCATCTTCTTGGCTACATACTGGCTCGTTCCCTGTATCAGTCCCTTGCCGATGTCCGAGGCCAGCTGAGCCTTCGCATCCGATGAGATGTTGATGCTGCTTCCCATTGATCCGCCCATGTTGGCGGCAACCTCCTTGGCAGCGCTCACCTCCATCGAGTTTGGAATAAAGATGCCCTCCTGCCCGTCGGTGTCATAGACCGACAACTCCACGGGAATGATCATCCTGCCATTCTCTATCGAGGTGATGGTGATGCAGAGCCGTTCGCCCTGTATCTTCGTGGCGCCGACGATGATGGCCCCTTTGGGGATAATCCGCTCGTCCACTGCCATCGGCTCCAACATTCTCAGCCTTACCGTCTGCCCGTCCGTCACTGTCTGATAGCCATAGACCGATGCCGAAATGGTATTCTTCCGGGTGACACCGCCACCAGAGCCGACAGCCGTATTGAAGGACTGGAACGTAAAACCGTCAGAATCCTCATCATCCATACACTGCCCACCGAGTGCCGAGACCACCGTCTTCGTCACCTGCTGCACGGGCGACACCTTGCGTTTCTTCCCCTGTTGGCCCGATACTGTCTGTTCCCCGGCTCCGGCATACTGCACCTGCCCGTCGCCGTTCTGTGCCGTCGGCATGTACTTTGCCGCCAACTGGTACGACCTTTCCATGAGTGCCATCTGCTCATCCACAGTATTCGTCCCGGCCTGAGTCTGTGAGGCCAGTTTGTCCTCCAACTCGGAGATACGGCTCTTCAACTGCTCATTGGCTGCCTCCTCCGACGGCTGGTAGAAACTGCCCAATGTCCTGTTGATGTCCCGGTAGGCTTCCGCCGACGATGCGATGGTCTTTCTGGTTGACTTTACTTTCCTGTCTGACGGCGTGCCGTCTTCAGATGCCGTAAGACTGAAGTCACCGTTTCCCGTCGTGTCTGTCGTGTCAGATGCTGTCTCACGCTCTGTCGGTGCTGTCCGTGTGAACAAGGTACCGAGGTCACCGATAGCCATCTCACGCTCCTGTCGGCGTTCTTCCTGCCTGCCCGTCGTCTCATAGGCTTTTGCCTTGTCGCCGATGATGCCCCCAGCGGCTGCGTCAGGCATTTCTGTATTGAAACCGTCGCCGCCTTTTTCCTCCTTGTCTCCCGTCGGGGCAAAGATAAGCCACATCGAGCCGAGGAATATCAGCACCATCAACGGGTAAACAATCATTTTCTTCCTGCGCTGACGCTCCTGTTCGGTCAGCGGTCTTGCCTCACTTTTGGAGGCTGTCGTCTTCTTTTCTTCTGTCATTTGTCTTGATAGAATTAAATTGGTCAATACTTCTTTTACTGTTCTCCAGTTCCACAGTCTGCGCATGTTCCATTTCCATGCGGTGTGTACGTCCGTTGTAGATGTCGCAGAGTGAACTTCCCAGCGTATAGAGCGAGAGTACGGCAAATACCGCCATCATCACGGCAACGAGCCTGATGCGCCCGTCCGGTGTCAGCCTGTCGAGCCGTGTCCTTATCCTGTCACTGCATCCGTCCCTCAGCACCCGTGCCTTCACGGATATGTCTGTAATTACCTTCATCATCGCTTCACGGTCTGTATGTCACGGTTCTCCAGAATGGTGAAACCCTCGATGGTGAAGCCGTTGGGATTGTCATCCGAGCGGCTGGCGTTCAACAGACGGCACTCCGTCACGAGCGTACGCTCCGTCACGTTGCTGGAGCGGATAATCATCTGCCTCGCGTATGTCTTTGCCCCATAGGGATAGCTGGAGAAATCGCACACCACGCTGTCCACCTTCAACACCTGGTTGATATTTCCCGCAATGATGCGGTTG
>LPNG01000047.1 GCA_001543395.1 Candidatus Alcium sp. F082
ATCATGAGGGGTATCAGCGTCAGGTAGTCGAGAGCGACAGCGGTCGTGTCGCGCATCGGCTTGTCGCCGGTCATCCACACGGTGCTTAAAAGGAGCCACCAGACGTGGCTTAACGCTGCGGCAGCAAAGAAGGCGGCTGCCCAGCGTCGCAATATCACGGGAGACTCTGCTTCGTCGCTGGTAAAGGCATTGCCGCGCCGCCATAGCAGATAGACTGCCGTCCCTAAGGCAAGCATCATTGTCAAGCCATAGAGCAGCATGAAATAGGGGTCCTGAATACTATTGTTTCCGTACATCGTTATTCTTCTCTGGTTCTGTGATTTCCTGCGGCTGTTCCTTCGGTTCTCCGCCCTGCGGCTGTTCCGACTGGATGGCAGTTGCATCATCCTGTTTTAACTGCTGTGCCCTGTACTCAGCCGGGGGCATTCCGAAGCGAGCCTTGAAGTCGTGGTAGAACGTAGTGGTGCGCTGATAGCCTGAAGCCTCGCCCACCTCGGTAAACGACAACTCAGGTTGCTCCACCATCAGGCGGCAGGCGTAGTCTAAGCGGCAGTTGCGCACAAACTCTGGCATTCCCATTCCTCCGCCACGCATGAATGCGCCGCCGATGCGGGCTGCCGAGAGCGAGAACTGCTCCATCGCGGCGGCGCGGTTGAAGTCGGGCCAGCGAAACAGTTCCTCGTCACGGATGACACGACTGATATGCTCGAACAGTTCCTTATCGTCCATGGCCGACAAGTCCACAGCCGCAGCCTTTCTTTCCTTGCCGGCAGCGATTGGCTCTCCTGCGCTGCCGGTCTCACCCATCGTGGCTACCCCCGCAACTACGGCACTGCTACCTGTGCTGGCAAGTAGCATATTGTTGATGGTTCTCTCGGCCTCCATTTTCAACTCCATTTCGGTCAGGCGTAGCGTCAGGCGGTTCATCTCGTCCTGAACGGCATCCTTCTGCCGTCGCATAAACAGATAAACAGCGACAGCCGTCACTAAAACGGCCACGATGACGATGTTGATGACTGTCATTTCTTCCATATTGCGCGTTAATTTTGGATGCGAAATTACTAAAAATCCTGCGTCCATACAATAGCGCAAACAAATGAGCAAGCCTTTTTGAACAAAAGAGCAAAATGATTTTTGCTCACCCCCCCCCCAGGCCGTCCGAAAACCCTGATTTTAAAGGCATTTTAGCCTGATTTGGGGTAATTTTGGAGCCATATAAAGACCTCTACCGAAGGGGCAGATTCTTACTTGATTTTTCCTTGTTAATGAATTATGAGCTCCTGCAGGCTTAAAATGAGCCTCATAGAGCCGTTTTTTTTTGAGTATATGCTCCTCCCTATTCTTATTTTAGGGCTGACACCAATGCTGGCACGCCTTTAATGTTTATGGCACGACGCATGTTGTATGACAGACAGAACATAGCCATCTCTGCAGTTACTTTAGCGAAACCTTTCAGTAAGAAATAGTATTGTCCAAGCGATCGTTTCAGTGTTCCGAAAGGATGTTCAGAGAGACACATTCGCTGTTTCATTTTGTTCTCATCCAGATGGAGTACATATTTGACAACCTTCCTGATGATCACCTTTCTCTTTCTATATTTAGAAGACCTTGGATTGTCCAGGTCATCGTCAGAAGAGTTTTGAGGTTTATATCCTTTGGCTGTGATAATAAGCTTATCCTTGCTAAAGTCCACTTCTTTATGCTCTGATGTGGTACACTTGTTCTTACAGTGCTGGCATGCTAGCTTGTTGCAATATCGTATCATACCATTGCGCTTAATCGACTTCTGGCGTAACAGCTGGCCTTCTGGGCAGTATACCAGATTCCGCTCCGCATCTCTAACGAAATAACCCTCGGCAGCTTTAGCTTTCATTTCCTCGTCAGACATTGACAGTATTTCTGAGTCTGCGATATCTGCCTCGTATTTCTTGACCTCACATACATTGGCATCTGTCAGAATGCCGTTGTATATATCAGGAATGACTCCTGCCTCAAGACAGGCCCTCAAATCTTCGGGCTTGGAACTGGCCTTCTGCCCATCGGTTATATCTGCCTCATGATAGTCGAAACAAACACTCTCGGTATTGCCACTGTCATATTGTATGACATTAGGCACAATGCCTGAGGCAAGTGCATTTGCATGGTCTTCGGGACATACATATCCCTTATCTGCCGTCGCCTCAAGGACATCCACTCCATAGTCTTGCTTTACCTCTTCAGAAAGTTTTGTCAGCTGCCCATGATCCGTAGGACAATTAGTCACATCAAAACCTGCTATCATATGGCTCTCTGCATCCACAGCCACTTGAGTGTTATACCCGACACAGAAGCCTTCGTTGGCCTTCATCAGCTTAGCATCCGGGTCAGTCAGAGAAATCTGCTTTTCACCCGTCTGCTCCAGTTGTTCACGATAGCCTTCATAGCGTTCCTTGCGGTTCTTGTACTCATCGAGTTTTTTCTCTATATCCTCCTTTGTAAGCTTACGGCTCTCATCAGCATCACATTCGTCAAGTTCCTGAAGATAGTGATCTATCTGATGGTCAAGACGGAGAATTCTGTCATCCAGCTTGTTCAGCGTAAAGTTCTTGTCCTTAGCATTCACCGCCTTGAACTTACTGCCGTCAACAGAGATGTAGTTCTTCGAGAACAGGTTCTCCTGACGACAAAAACGATTGAATTCCTTGAAGGTCTTAGTAATGGCATTCTTGTTGTCTTTGCGGAAGTCAGAAATAGTGCGAAAATCTGGCTCAAGATTGTTGATAAGCCATTTTACCTCCAGATTAATGCAGCACTGGCGAGCAAGCTTGCGAGAGGAGCGAACCTCATAATAGCAGCCGTATATGTACAGCTTCATCAGGTCACGTGGATCATATCCGGGAGTTCCTGTTTCTGCAGGCTGATATCTCAGGAATCCCAACTCTTCCATGTCTATCTGGTCAACAAATGCATCAAACAGTCGTACAGGAGCATCCTCTCCTATGAATTCGTCAAGACAGGGAGGAAAAAGTATGTACTGTCGGCGGTCTTCACCCTTTAAATATGCCATATCTCTGATACCTTGATTTGAATGTAAAGGTACAAAAAATATCGCAGAATAACGAATATTTCAGGTTAAAAACCATTAAACTTTTTGATATTCAAATGATTATAAATAAAAACGTTAGATTGCTATGTCAGAGTTCTCGGACAACCTCCCCCCATTTTTACAAATCAACAATCCTGTTAGCAAACAAAAGTCCCGCCGCAAGGCAGGACTATGAGATGAAAGAGAATCTGTCAGACGAGCCGCTTGCAGCACCGCGCACCCGTCACTTCCGGCGGTATTCGGAAGGCGTGAGATTGTAGCGGGTCTTGAAGTCGTGGTTGAAAGTGGTGGCACGACTGAACCCGGAGGCCGCTGCCACGTCGGCTATCTTCATGTCGGTGGTCTTGAGCAGCACACAGGCATGTTCCAAACGGCAGTCGCGGACAAAGTCGGCCACGGAGTCGTAGTCGCTGCCCTGAGCAAAGGCACTACCCACCCGGGCTGCGGTCAGTTGGTAACGGTCGCAGACGACCTGACGGTCGAACAAGGGATCAAGATAGAGCCGCTTTTCGCGGATGTCGTTACAAAGGTACTGGAAAAGGGCTTCGCTGGAAAGGGCTTTCAAATCAACTATCCCTGATACTGACTGATTGCTGTCCGTAGAGTGGGCCTGCGCCAACTGATGCAACTGTTCATAACGTTCCTTATACCTAATGGCCTCGTCAATCAACTTGACCAAGCCACGGTTCTTCATGTTGATAATCCTGTTCTTGGCATAGACATAAAAGGCAAACAAGAGCGTGAAGAGCAGTAGAGCGACAGCAGCAATGGCAATCGTCGTCATCTGGCGGCTGCGGCTCTCTGCCACCTGTCGCTGCAACTGATGCTCCAGAGCGCGATAGCGGGCATGGTGCTCACGGGCTTCGGCATCGATGATGATGTTCTCTAATCGCTCAAACGTTGCGTTCATGTCATCAGTCTGCCCCAAGGCAGTGTAGGCGGCAGCGATGAAGTTCTCAGCCTGAGAGCGGTAGAAGCGGATGTAGTCTTCACGCCTGTCGGCGGGCGGCTCGCGGTAGGTGCCGTCGTGATACCTTTCGGGATGCTGTTTGTAGTCGTCGAGCAATGTTACGATGCGACGTGCCAGCGGCACAACCTCGGCAACCTGTCCGGTGGCGGTCATCACGCCAATCTTCCGTTTCAGGGCAATGATAAGGGCATCGAGTTCGTTGAAACGAAATGCCTCACCAAATTCCTCCAAAGGAGGGTAAGGATAGGCTTTTGCCTGTAATTGGTCTATCACGCTGTCAAGTCTGGCCATGCCCTCGGTCTGCCGTCCCAAACAGCAGAGTGCTGCACCCACCTCAGCCTCGTTGCGCAGAGCCTCGGTCTCGGCTCCCTGCCCTCGGCACACCTCCACCAACTGCTGTGACCGCTGGAGCCACGCTATAGAATCATTCTGCCATCGTGCTGTATAAGCCAAAATTTCCAATACATCTTGCTGCTCTTCGAGGCTATTCATGACAGAATCGTACTTGAGCAACCGTTCGCCAATGGCTTTGGCACTATCGAGCCGTGCGCCCGCCGTCCAGTGCATCAACGAGTCGAAACGTTCGCCCGTCCTCGTCTGGCTGTAGATGCGAGCCCTGTTCTTGTCGGCCCGCCAGTCGCTCAGATTGCCCACGATGACCGCAGAGTCGACGATTTGTAGTGCCCGAACGGGGTCATAGTCGTAAACCATCATCGCCGCCTTCTGGGTGTAGATGGTGTCCTGCGGTTGCTGAGTTTGGTTTGTTTCGACACGTCCAGTACAGCCCGTCATCAGGGTGATGATGGTAGCGACAAACAAAATTATATTTATCGACAAATGATGTTGCATATCCTTTGCTTACAATTTGGATGCAAAGGTAGTGGAAATTTGCCTAAAAACCGCACCCCAACCCACTTTTAACCTCTTTTTTGTGCCATTTTGTCAGAAAACTAATGAAAACATTGCTGATTTCAAAAAAAAGTCGTAATTTTGCAGCGGATAAAGTAATTATGGATATGCGCGACATTAAAGATATAGCAAGGTATGTGGGTCTGTCTCTCATTGCAAAAGGGCTTACAGTTAGTCCGTTGAAACTGCAGAAACTGCTCTACTATGTGCAGTCGTGGTATATGGTGTTCAACGGACGACAAAACACGCTCTTTGCCCAGGTGCCGCAGGCTTGGGTTAATGGCCCTGTATATCCGGAAATCTATTATCAGTATCGTGACAAGGTTTCCAACATGTGTGACCATCTGACTGCAAAGGACTTCGACACAGAGGATGTTAATGCGACCTTGGCAGAACTGGCCTTGAAACTGCAATTGACGGCTGACGAGACCGAACTGCTGGACTCCATCGTGATGCTTTACGGCTCGAAGTCTCAAAATGGGCTTATCTTTCTCACCCATGCTGAACTGCCCTGGGTGGAAGCGCGTGAGGGGCTGGCACCATACCAGCGGTCGGAAAGGGAGATTTCTCTTGACACGATGCACGATTACTACAAGGCACGCCACGAAAGGAACAAGCAGAAGAAAGTGATGGAACAGTGAGAGCCATGTGAGCTTGCTCAAACATGGCCGAATCGTGATAGAACTCGACAAAATCAATGAAACTGAATCCTTTCGACATAGATATTCAGCCTGACGAACTTGCACGGCTCAATACTCCCGACTCATTCAAGAACAGTCTCACTCACGATGATGTACAGTTGTCGAAAGATTTGCCTATTGTGGTAAAGTATGATTATATCGACCTGAATGTAACCAACTATCATTTCAAACAAGAGTTCCTTCTGCGTGACACACAGGAATACTTCACGATGATGAAGGAGATTTCTTCCAGTACCATCAACGACCTTGAGCGACGAGCACGGCGAGACAAGAGTTACCATTTCTACAGGTCCAGTTTCTCCGGCAATATCCGTAAGGCTGTCAGGCAAATCATGCCCGATGCTGACGAAAGCATGATTGTCTATCACTTCGGCTTGTATGAATGTGAAAGCAAACAGGCATCAAGGGCAACGGGTGAACGTTCGCCACGAGTTTATTTCATGCTCGGCACGAATGGATTCATTTATCCACTATTTTTCGACCCGTTCCACGAACTGAATCCCTTGGTGAAATAAAAGGGAGCCGAGGCAATACAATCGCCCCGGTTCTCATTGTCTATGGTTTCAATCCCTTACTTGGTGTTTCCTTCTGTGATGACACTTCTACCACATCATCACCATTTGCCACGGCTTGCTGTTGCTGAGGTTCATTATCCTTCGCCAACTCCAGTTGTATCTTTCGGTCAAGTGCTGCCAATTCGGACTTCAAGCCTTTCAGTTCATCTTCTTTCTTCCACTGTTTATTTGCAATCTCTTTCAAGAGCGGAATGTCCTTGGCAAGAGACGTGTTCTTTTCCTTGTACTGCTCGATAGTCTGAGGTATTCGCTCCAGTGAGTTGATGAAGTTCCGTGCAGCGGCTATAGGATCGGACAGGGCGATGAAACCATTGTTGTACTTGTATTTGAAGTTTCCTTCCACGCAGAACTTGTTTTGGAACATGCCCAGCCCGTCCTTGTCAAGCGGTTCACTGCACATCAGGATGGTGAAACCGTGAATCTCGCCCACACGTCGGTATTCACCTTTGGTGTCCTTCTCCTTGGCAATCTTC
Source organism: Candidatus Alcium sp. F082 (assembly GCA_001543395.1). Classification (GTDB taxonomy): domain Bacteria; phylum Bacteroidota; class Bacteroidia; order Bacteroidales; family F082; genus Limimorpha. Next base: position 6,714 of record LPNG01000047.1, read on the forward strand.
TGGAGTTGCTTGCCTATGCTTTCTTCATCCGTAGGTTTGAAGTTGTCAATGCGGATAGGATTAAGGAGATTGCCCTCGCCGTCAAGTTTCCTCTGAGCCTTGTGCTTGTCGAAGTCCTCCTGCAACTTGGCAATGAGTCCGTCATTACGCTCCATTTCCTCCTGCCTGGTTTCCAGTTTCCAAACGGATTCGTTACGGGCCTTGTTGAACGACTTGCGTTCACCCTCCAATGCTGCAATCTTCTTCTCCAAC
>LPNG01000048.1 GCA_001543395.1 Candidatus Alcium sp. F082
ACATCTGATGCGGTTCTTCAAGAAAGCCACAGGCAAGACGTGTACACAATTCCAGCAAGAATACGAGAATGGAACGTTTGAATAACTCTTTTAGGTAAATTTCAATTTATCAGAGTGTTATATGACTTTAATAAAGCATGAGGAAATAATAGAAATGAAAATAGAGAAATTCACGAATGATGACTTTGCTAAAGCAGTACCACTGGCTGCTGGTGCATGGGGAGAGTTTTATGCCGACGAACGGCAGTGGTTTATCGATGCAGTGGCAGAGTATATTCTCCGCTACAATTACAGCAATCCCTCGCTGGCCTTGAAGGCCGTGGGCGATGATGGCGTGATTCGTGGGGTGCTGTTTGCCAACTTCCATGACGACAAGGCAGATATCTATCAATGGCGCGAGAACATTGAAGCGCAGATGACCGACCATGAGCGTGAACGCTTCCGTCTTTTGGCCGACTATATGCTGGAGGTTGACAGGAAAACGGTGCAGTGCATGAATGACGGCGAGGTGAAACTATCGCTCTTCATCAGTAATCAGAAAGGCTGTGGAAAGCAGTTGCTGCAGGCTATGATGGATGAGTTCCAGCGCAGAGACCTGAGAAATCTTTACCTTTGGACCGACACCAGTTGCACCCACGAATACTACCCTAAGCATGGTTTCACACTGGTAGGTCAGTTTCTCAGCGAGGTCTATGACTCGTACGCTCCTGGCTATACCACATATATCTATAAGAAAGAGTTTCGATTAAACGAGAACAAAGCGTAATTGCTCGCTACAGTTTGAGACCTGATTTACGGATTTTTGTTTTTTACTGTAACATTTGTTACGCTCCAAGTCGTTCCTCGTATGTAGTTTTGCGGCAAATTTCACAACTAACTCAACACGCAAGACTATGAATGAGAAAATGTTTTGTTTCCAATGTCAGGAAACTGCCGGATGCGCCGGCTGTAAGATTTCAGGAGTGTGCGGAAAGACTCCGCAAGTAGCTCATGCACAAGACCTTTTGATCTATGTCCTTAAAGGATTGGGCGTCATCGCCAACCATCACCAGCACGGGTGCGGACACGATTATTGCGATTTCCGCAAGAGTATCCACGCCTTCGTGAACGACGCACTGTTTTCGACCATCACCAACGCTAACTTCGACGCGGAGAGCATCTACGCCCGTATCGATAAAGGCTTGGAATTGCGCGAAATGTTCAAAGACCGAGTGACCAACAAGAAAGGCATCGTGCTCCCGAAACTTGATGTATTGGAATGGAATTGTCCCTGCGAGCAATATGACGAGAAAGCCCAAACCGTCGGCGTGCTTGCCGAAACCAACGAGGACATCCGCTCGCTGAAAGAGTTGACCATGTATGGTCTCAAAGGCATGGCCGCCTACTTGGAACACGCCGCCCGCCTTGGTCAAGTCGATGGCGACATCAATGAGTTCATCCTGCAAACCCTTGGCCAATTGGTGACCTGCAACGATGCCAACGAACTCACCGCTCTTGTCTTGAAAACAGGCGAATGGGGCGTGAAAGCGATGGCCCTGCTCGACAAAGCCAATACTACAGCTTACGGCAACCCCGAAATCACCGAGGTGAATATTGGCGTGGGCAACCGTCCGGGCATCCTCATCAGCGGTCACGACCTCAACGACATTGAGCAACTTTTGGAACAAAGCAAGAACGCTGGCATCGACATCTACACACATAGCGAGATGCTGCCTGCACATTATTACCCCAAACTCAAGAAATACAGCCACTTGAAAGGCAACTACGGCAACGCTTGGTGGAAGCAGCGCGAGGAGTTTGAAGCCTTCAACGGCCCGATTTTGTTTACCACCAACTGCATCGTGCCTCCGACCGCTAATGCAACCTACAAAGACCGCGTTTTCACCACCAACAGCACGGGTTTCCCGGGTTGGAAGCATATCCCCGCCGATGCCAACGGCAAAAAGGATTTCAGTGAAATTATCGCTTTGGCCAAGACCTGCCAAGCCCCTAAAGAGATTGAGACGGGCAAGATTGTGGGCGGTTTTGCGCACGAACAGGTGTTTGCACTTGCCGACAAGGTAGTAGAGGCCGTGAAAAGCGGTGCCATCCGCAAGTTTGTGGTGATGGCGGGCTGCGACGGTCGCATGAAGAGCCGCGAATACTACACTGAATTTGCCAAGGCCTTGCCCAATGATTGCGTCATCCTCACGGCAGGTTGCGCCAAGTACAAGTACAACAAACTTGGCTTGGGCGACATTAACGGCATTCCGCGTGTTTTGGATGCTGGACAATGCAACGACAGCTATTCCTTGGCCCTCATCGCCTTGAAGCTGAAGGAAGTGTTCGGCCTAGACGATGTGAACCAGCTGCCCATCGCGTACAACATCGCTTGGTACGAACAGAAGGCCGTCATCGTGCTATTAGCCCTGCTCAGCCTCGGCGTGAAGAACATCCACCTTGGCCCGACCTTGCCTGCTTTCCTTTCACCAAATGTGGCCAAAGTCTTGGTCGAAAACTTCGGCATTGGCGGGATTGGGACGGTTGAAGAGGATTTGAAGAGGTTTGGGATTTAATAGATGTTTGGTAATATGAAACGGGACGCGAGGCTTGGCTTCGCGTCTTTTTTCATTTGGACTATAGGTGATTTTTCATTTGATTATTTTGCAATAACAACGCAAAAATGTGTATTATTGCCCTCAAATCGAGGGCATTTCCTGCTTGATATCCCAAATATGTTAGTTTTAAAAATGGAATTATTATGATTAAAAATGAATCTTGTTTAAGAATTATTGTAAGTGCTTATGGTTTTGAAGAGCATTATAAAGAAAACCGGCTTGTTGTAAATGGCATATCAGAATTAGATTCGATGATAGTAACAGAAAACTATGATTGTTCTAAAATACTATGTATTCGCATAGATGAACCTATTCCCAAAACACAAATTGAACTTGCTCTTTATCGTTTTGCAGCTAAACTGAATAATGCAGGTGCTATTGGTGCATATAATATCCATCCTATGGGTGTGCCTCTTGATAGTAGCAGGGTACTTTTCTTTGATGTGTTTTCAGAAGGTGACTCGGTTAAACAATTTAGATATGTTATGAATTATGTTAGTGTAAAGTAAGTTATTGTCAATGAAAGTATTATGGCCTCCCAATATCGGGTTGTTCTTTGAGTTTACCATGATCCCACTCTGGTAACAATGACTCAAAATGTGCTTTCGAACCAAATGGAATACTTATGATGGAAGATGCATTGCCACAACACAAAAGTGCATCGTGTTCAATTTGTTCCAATCCAATAGGAAGGTTTATTTGAGCAAGATTAAAGCACTGCCAAAAAACTTCAGATCCAATACGTTTTAAGGTACTAGGCAAAGTAATAGTCGTAAGATTATTACAATTTGAAAACGCATGGTCTTCAATTGTTGTTACACCTTCTGGGACAATAATGGTTTCGGGATTATTGTATTTTCCAAAAGCGCAACTTCCTATATGTGTTATTCCTTGCGGTAATTCAATCATTTTATCATTAGACAAGAACGCTACCAATGCGTTCGAATTCTTGTCGATTAAACATCCTTTATCATAGATAATGTCTGTAGAGAAGTTGGTGACTTTTTTAAGCTTTGTTTCCGAAAAAGCACCATATCCTATGTTTTTCAAACTAGAAGGGAATGTTATTTCTCTAAGACCTATGCAATGGAAGAAAGCAAATCTACCTATTGATTCTAACCCATTATTCAGTTTGATTCTGGATATAGTATTAGAAAAAGCGCTGTCACCTATGCTTTTTATGTAGCTTGGTAAAGTCACATCGTATTCTGATGATAAAAATGCTAGTACTTTTTTCATTTTAACATCTATCAAACAACCGTTTTCATATGAAAAAGAAGTAGATTCACTTAAAACAGATTTTATCTGTGTTCTAATAAATGCGCGCTCTCCAATATGTACTAAAGAAGCAGGAAGTCCGATGGTGGTTAAACCTTTACACTCAAGGAAAGCACTTTTTCCTATATGTGTTAAAGTCGTAGGCAGAGAAATTGATGAAATGGTATGAAAGGCAAATGCTAAATCTCTGATTACTTGACACCCTTGCCTTACTTTATAACATCCCATATTCCTATGTCCACATTTTAATAGATGCAAGCCATCACGACTATAGGTTACGCCATACTCGTCCACGATGCCATCGGCAATTTCCTCTTTAGTAGCCTTTGTTGTTATTAATTCACGAGTAGAGAGAAAACATTGTTTCTCAACCACAATATTGTAATCATGATCAAACTCTTCAACCGTATATAATAGATTGTAACGATAATATTCATCCTCTGTGCTTACAAACAACAAATCCTGTTCGCCTTTTCGCACCTCAAGGTTGAAGTATTTGCCTGGTATGGCAATGCCTTTTTCTTCGTCGAAAAGGTACACTTTGCATTCTACCTCTGTCTTTATATGTAATACTGATGCTCCCATGGTTAACTATGATTTTATCACCTCCCACCGTCCGCCTTTGGCAGGGCCAACATGCCGGATGATTCCGTTGTCCTTCATCCATTTGATGTTTTTCTCCATCGCGGTCGTGCTCATGCCTAACAATTCCGCCAATCGGCGGGTCGATATGGACGGGTTTTGGATGAGACAGCGTAAAATGGTCTCTCGGTTTTCACCCAACTTTTCACCCAACCATTCATCGGGTTTTTCACCCAACTTTTCACCCAACCTGTCGTCTGAAATTTCAACGGTGAATTCGTTGATTTCCCAATGGCCATTTTGGATAGAACCGATGCGACGGAGAACTCCTTGCTTTTGTAACTCGCTGATATTCCTCATAATATTTCTTCTGTTAATCCCAATTAATTTAGCCATTTCTCGGGTTGAAATAGTATTATTCTCTCGGATTAACATCAAAATTTTCTGGGACGTTTTTGGTGACGTTTTTGGTGACGTTTTTGGTGACGTTTCTACGATGTTTTCACCCAACCCGTTTTCGCCCTGCTCTTGCGTTTCTTCAAACAAGGCACTTTTCAAAGCAGCGAAATGTACACGTAAACCCGTGCCTAACAACTCATATCTTGGCTTTTCCGCGCCTAGTTCCGTACAGGCGTTGCAGATTTTCTGTATGCCGCGCCCCCAAGTCTCAATGTAACCGGCGTAATAGAAAGCATTGGCAATGTTTTCGTTGTAAGGAATCGATTCGTGCGGTTCCATCAAGGTTTCCACCGTCCAGTTTTCGGGCAAGATGCAGCGGTTGCTGATGATGATGGCCTCGTCCTCGATTCGGATTTGTATAGGCGTGCCAAACATATAGCAATTGTGGGCGATAGCGTTGTAAACCGCCTCGCGTATGGCATCGCGCGCAAAAGGATAGGTCTCAACCCGCCTGTCGTGCTCGTAGGTGATTTTCGCCTTCAGATATTTCAGGTAAATCAGGTCAATCACCTTGTCGGCAATCTTGATGAGCGAATCCTCCAAAACATCCTGATACAGCAAGTCGGCGTTGCCGCTGAAACGGCCTATCTTCACATAACTGCCCACTTGAACCCGACTCGGGTCAGTGTGGAAAAGCAGCACCGCCGAGCGTTTCAGTTTGCCGTCGGCCATCAAGTGGAGCTTGTTCAGCAATTCTTCGTTCGAAATGTCCAAATCCTCTTGGGTCATCCGCTTGCTCCGCAAGGCCTCGCGGCGGAATATCTTGAAACTGTCGCTATCGAGGTCATCGACGGTAACATCGTCAACGGTGACATCCTCCCAACGGAAACCCGTCCTGCGCATAATGAACGCCGAAAGGGCATTTCCTGTCAGCAATTGCTTGGTGCTACCGCTGCGGTAATGGAACTCGCCGTGATAGCTGACGGGGAAGGCACTCGGCTCCACTTTTATCGCGATATAATCCTTTTCGTCCTTCTCCAAAAGACTGACATCGGGCATAATGCCCAATCCCGCTTGCACTTGGTTCGGGATATCTTCCATCAACTTTTTCGCATTGGGCAGACCGACCACCTCGCCCTTGTCGTTGACCCCGACATAGATTGTCCCGCCTTGCGCATTGGCAAAGCCGCAGAGCCACTTCAGGTACTCCGTCCGCCACGATTCCTTGTATTCTATGTTCTAGTTTTCAGCCATAAAGGGATTGAAAATATCGACAAAGGTACAACTTTTTTTGGTTTTTCACAACCTACCGTTTCCCATACCCTTTTCCATCTTTAACAATCACTCCCTCGCTCACCATCTCCGAGAGGACACGGCTGAGCGAGGGTCTTGTTGCGCCAAGTTGTTCGGCAGCGGCGGCCACGGAAATGATGCTGCCGTTGGCTTCGAGGTATTCGATGACGCGGTTGCGAAGACTGTTGACGGCAAAGGTGCGCATCTTTCGGCTCAGGAAACGGCCGCGTTCGGAGAGAATCTCAAGAAAGGCACGCAACACGGTCGGCTCCTGTTGCATAAACTCGAAGAAGGCCTCACGGTTGATATGCCACACTACGCAATCAGTGAGGGCGTTGACTTCCACGGGGACGACATTATTGTTGGCAAACAGAAACGCTGGAGCCAGCAACATTGGGGCTTTCAGGTGGTCGACAAGCACCTCGCGGCCTTCCTCGCCCATCATTCGCGCCTCGGCTTGACCTTCGACAAGTACCATCAGCGCACGGCAAGGGTCACCCGGGTTGAGCATCCGCCTTCCAGCGGGATAATTGCATCCTGCAAAGAGTTTGATACGTTTCAGTTCTTCCATAACAGTATTTTTTCAGCGCAAAAATACGGAAAAAAGTGCCTGATGTAACATTTGTTACGGTTTGCCGCAATGGAAGAAACTACTTTTGTACCATCAAACCAATGAAAGGAGACACAACTATGAGTTACAACGATTGGAAAGACAAAACCGCGAGTTTCAAGAAGATTGATGTGCGCGGTGTGCAGGGTAACTTTTTCCCTGGACTGAAAATGCAGGCTGCGAAGATGGCCGTCGGCGAAGGCATGGAAATCATCCAAAGTTTTGAGCCAATTCCGCTTTATGAGGTTCTTGAAGACCTTGGTTTCGAGCATTATACTGAAAAGTTGGCCGAGGCCGAATACCACACTTACTTCTACCGCACCCAGATGAAACAGGCCGAGAAAGACATCCCGATGCGCCCTTACGCTCTCACCAACATGGCCTTGATCGATGATGATTTGGCACAAACCGCTGTCAACTTCTGGGACTTGACCTGGAACGACAGCCGCCGTCATCTGCCATACGAGACACGTCTGTTGCTCTCGCTGGCTAATGCCGTTGGGGCAGGTCGTATGCGGCAAGCCACCCGCGAACTAGTGAAGGCCTACATCCACGGCCTCGATTCCGCCGCCTTGGACGATGTGTTTGAACTGCTGGCCTGGAACCAAGGCATCGGTTATTTCAGTTCGGAAATCGGGCCTTCCACGCTGTTTCAAGCCTATAAGACCATCAAACAGATGGAGAAGAAAGGCAACAGCCGCACCGAAATCATCGAGGTGCTGAAAGAGAAGTTCACGGAGAAAAATCCTGATGTTAAAGTTTAGAGTTTAGAGTTGTAGGGCTGTCACATCGTGGCAGCCGCAAAAGATGACAATATGGAAATCACGAAAGACACCCATTTAGCCGACCTCATCGCCCAATATCCTTGGCTGAAGGCGGAAATGGCAAAAGTGAACGAGAAGTTCAAGATGCTCAACACGCCCGTTGGCAAAATCATGTTGGGCAAGGCTACCATCGCCGAAATGAGCATCAAAGGATTGATTAACCAACACATAAACCAATAACAGAAAGGAACATCATGAAGTACAAAGTGAATGACAGTTGCATCGGCTGCGGCCTTTGCGAGTCCACCTGCCCCGAAGTGTTCAGCATCCAAGGTGACGTTGCTGTCGCCATTGAAGGCGAGGTGCCAGAAGCGGCATTGGCCGCTGCCGCCGAAGCCAAAGACGGTTGTCCTGTGGGGGCGATTGAAGAAGCGTAATACAAAGTTCTAACATTCCAACCGCCGCAAGGTTTTTCTTGACTTTTGCGGCGGTTTTGTTTTTTCGGATTACCGAAAAAAGCCTACCTTTGCAGTCTAAACTGTTATTACTACCATTATGGGCACGGCTATCGGTTTATTGATTCCTTTGTTGGGCACCATGCTCGGTGCGGCCTTCGTCTTTTTCATGAAGAAAGACATGTCGGCGCGTTTGCAGAAGTCGCTGTTAGGCTTCGCATCAGGTGTGATGATAGCCGCTTCTGTTTGGTCGTTGCTCATCCCTGCCATTGAGATGCGGTCGGGAAGTGGCCATTGGGCTGTATTGCCTGCTGCAATAGGTTTCCTCGCGGGTGTCGGTTTCTTGCTGCTTTTGGACGAACTCACACCACACCTGCACCTTGGCTCTTCAAAGCCCGAGGGACCGCGGTCCAAACTCTCCCGCACAGCGATGTTGGCTTTGGCTGTCACTCTCCACAACCTGCCCGAAGGCATGGCGGTGGGCGTGGTATTTGCTGCCGCATCGCAAGGTGCCGAAAGTGTTAGTTTGGCCAGTGCGGTGGCGGTTTCTCTTGGCATCGCCATCCAAAACATCCCCGAAGGAGCCATCATCTCCATGCCTATGTGTGCCGAGGGCAACAGCAAGGCTAAGTCTTTCCTTATCGGCAGCCTAAGTGGAGTGGTTGAACCGCTGGGCGGTCTAGCTGTAGTGTTGCTTGCCGCATGGCTTACCCCTATCCTACCCTACATGCTTGCCTTCGCCGCTGGTGCCATGTGCTATGTGGTCGTCGAGGAACTGATTCCCGAGGCTTCTTCGGGCGAGCATTCCAACCTCAGCACTATTGGTTTTGCCATAGGTTTTGTGCTGATGATGGTGTTGGATGTGGTGATGGGATAGAATCAATCCAATTCTCGAAATTCAGTAGGCGACACACCTGTTTCGCGCTTGAAGTAGCGACTGAAACTGGTTTGTTCGCCAAAGCCTAACATATCAGCAATAACTTTCAAGGAGAGGTCGTGCCGAACATGCAGCAACATTTTGGCTTCAGCGATGATCTTGACGCGAATCCAATAGGCAGCATTGTGACCTGTTTCCTGCTTGACAACAGCACTGAAGTACTTAGGTGTTAGACAAGCTCTTTCAGCATAAAAGCCCACATCGTGGTGCTTGCGGAAATGCTGGGTCAAATCGGAATGAAACTGCATGCTCACGCGCCTGTTGTCACCGGTTTCGTTCAATTTGCTTTTGCGGTAATGGCTGAGCAATCGTAGTAAAAACTCCAGCAAACGGGTCATCAACATCCGACTCTCCGGTAGTTCGAGACGCTTGATTTCACGCATTCCCTCCACCACATCCGTTATCATCCTGTATTCATGCCTATCGAGTTTCACACAGGGATGCGATTCATAGCGGTAACGCATCTGGTTGATGATTTGCAGCATGGGATCGTTCAGTACCGAAGCATCGACAACTATCAAAGTGGCAAGGTAATCATCGGTTTTGCTCACCATGCTCACACTGTGGTTAGGGAAAATCACACCTACTGTTTGTCTCTCTGAATAGTCAGGTTGGTCATCGTACTTGATTGTATTTGTCCCCTGTGGCCAATGCAGATGACATAATCGGGTGATACAAACGGTTTGTCGCCAGTGGGCAACCCCCTGACATTGTCAAGGACCACGATGCCCTCATCCTTAATCTTTCGAATATTGGATAACAATGGATGAAGTGCTGATTGTTGATCTTTCATGTGGCAAAAATACTGATTATTTTAATAACTAATCATCAAATCCGACTTATTGTCAAACATTTCGCCCTTTGTGTTACCTTTTGTTTGTGTTTTGGGTTATATTTTTGGGTTCTATAAACATTAAACAATAAAATTATGTATAAGAAATTCCTAATCATTTTTGCAATGCTCTCCATTGCAACAGCTGCGACAGCCCAAGGCCCAGGCGGTGGAGGCAGTACCGACACCATCCCTGATGGAGCGGCCTACATCCTCAACAATGGCTCAACGGTGACCCTCACGGGCGAAACCCTCAGCACCACCGAGTCTGATTACAATGTGGTTCAAGTGACCAATGGCAATCTCACGCTCAACAATTGCGCCATCAGCAAAACGGGCGACACCAACAGCAACGATGGCGACGCCACCAGTTTCTATGGCATCAACTCTGCTGTTTATGCCAAAGGCCTTGATGGCACTTCCGTCATCACAATGAACGGCGGCACCATTACAACCAACGCGAAAGGTTCCAACGCCATTTTCGCTTGGCGTGGTGCCACCATCAACGTCAACGACGTAACCATCCACAATTATGAGCGTGTTTCGCGCGGACTTCACGCCACTTACGGCGGCATCATCAACGCCACCAATGTAGACATTACTACTGAATCTGAAACGAGTAGCACGATAGCCACCGACCGTGGCGGAGGCACCGTCACCGTAACGGGAGGCACCGCCACGGCAAAAGGCAACCGTTCGGCTGTGCTTTATTCCACTGGTACTATCACTGCCAACGACTTGACGGGCATTTCCGAATTAGGAGAGATTGCCGATGTGGAAGGCGACAACGGCGTGATCATCAACAACTGCACGATGACCAGTGGCAGCAGCGAGCGCGGTTTGATGATGCTGCAAAGCGGCTCAGGCGACGCACAAGGCAACAACGCTTACATCACCGTTTCCTCTTCATCGCTCACCACCACCGATGCCAGCGCACCACTTTGCGAAGTGCCTACGAAGAATGTCGGCACCTTGACCCTTGCCGATGTCACGCTTTCTGTCGCGAGTGGGCTGCTGATGTATGTCGACTACAACACGCAATGGAGCACCCACGGCGGCACGGGCAACCTCATTCTTAACACCACACAAGGTTCGTGGGTTTATACAGGCAATGTGGATGCTGACAGTTACAGCAACGTAACCGTCACCGTGGGTAGCAACGTCATTTGGAATGGTGTGATGGATAGCGACAACAACGCCCTGTCATCCACCGTGACCGTCAACGCCGATGGCTCTTGGACCTTGACGGGGAATGCATACGTTGACAACTTGATCAACAACGGTGCCATCCATACCGCCGGCTTCACCTTGACCTACGGCAGCCTTTCTGGTTCAGGCACTATAGACAGCGGAACGGGTATTGGTGAAAACACCACAGAAAAACCTGCTAATGACGGAATAATCTATACTTTAGACGGACGCTGTCTCGGAACCACCCTGCCCAACAATTTCAGAGGCGTATACATCCAAAACGGAAAAAAACAACTAAAAACTGAATGAGCAGATTTTTGTAATTCATTTGCATTTTTTTGTAAAGGCATAGCTCTCGGGCTATGTCTTTTTTGACTTTATTTGGAACAATAAAACACCTTAATTCGAGGTTATAAAAATATGAAGATGAAACAATTCTTGAATTATTTGTTATTTGTCATGCTTGGGTTATTTGTTGCGGGTTGCCAAAAGGACAACATCGTCCTCATCGACCCAATCAACACCGAAGAAGACGACATCACAAACATCGAGTTCTCGCAAACGGTTTATGTGACATATTCTTTGCGCGAGAATGCTTCGGTGACAGGCGCGAACGAGGACTTTACGGTCACCATTAGCGGCAACGATGTGACTATCGTTTATTCTGGTGATGAATATGTGATGTACGAACTCTCTGGTTCCACCAACGACGGCTTCTTCAAGCTGTATAGCACCAAGAAACAATGCATTACGCTGAATGGCGTGAACATCACCAATCCCAATGGTGCCGCCATCAATGTGCAAGGGACGGTTTTGGAACCGAACAAAGGCAAACGCACTTTTGTCGTGGTCAATGGCGACAACACCCTTTTTGATGGCGAGACCTATAGCGACACACCTTCAGGCGAGGACGAGAAAGCCACATTTTTCAGTGAGGGACAACTGATTTTCAGTGGCAGCGGAACGCTTTCTGTTGATGCCACCGGAAAGTCAGGCATCGCTTCCGATGACTACATTGTCATCCAGTCAGGCAGCATCAATGTTTCGGTGTCCTCGAATGCCTATTACGACGAAACGGATGACGAATACAAAAGCCCTGCAGGCATCAAGACCAACGACTATTTCTCGATGAAAGGCGGCAGCCTCGTCATCAGCAGTTCGGGAACGGGCTGCAAAGGCATCAGCAGCGATGGCAACGGCTACTTCAGCGGTGGTAGCGTCGGGGTGGTCGTCACAGGCAGCAACCATGGATCGTCGGGCGGTTGGGGTGGCAATTCCTCTGACAGCAAGTCGGCCAAAGGCATGAAGTTTGACGGCGACTTGTACTTCTCCGGCAGCCACGTCTTTGTGAACTGCAGAAACCACGAAGGCATTGAAGCCAAAGGGGCATTGACCATCTCGGACGGGGAAGTCTATAGCACTTCCAGTGCCGACGACGCCATCAACTCGGGTGGCGACTTCACCATCAGTGGTGGTTATGTCTGTGGCTACAGTTCCGGCAACGACGGGCTTGACGCCAACGGCAATTTCTACATCAAAGGCGGTGTGGTCTATGCCATCGGCGCCCGCTCACCAGAGGTCGCCATTGACGCCAACTCGGAAGGCGGCTACCAACTCTACCTCACAGGCGGCACTTTGGTGGCCATTGGAGGCTTGGAAAGTGGTTCCTCACTTACACAGAGCTGCTATTCGGCCTCTTCATATTCAACAAGCACCTGGCATGCTTTGACCGTTGGTGCAGAGACCTATGCGTTTATGACACCGTCCAGCGGTGGCACGCCTTTGGTGGTTTCAGGTGGCACCACACCGACCTTGCAATCAGGTGTGACGGTATTGGGCGGAACAACCCATTTTGAGTCCTGGTTTTACACGGA
>LPNG01000049.1 GCA_001543395.1 Candidatus Alcium sp. F082
TGCCTTCCCAGCCGTCGGGCACGTTCATCGGGTCGACGACCATGGTGTTGGCGTCGTTCGAGAACTTGTCGCCAGCCACCACGTCGAACGAGAGGTAGAGGTTGACGCCCTTTTCCTTAGCCTTGGCAAGGATGTCGAGAGCGAGGTCGAGCTTGTCCTCTTCGCAGATGGAGTTGCCGATCTTGCCGCCTAAGGCTTTCTTGAAGGTGTAGGTCATACCACCGCAAAGGATGAGGTTGTCGACCTTGGTGAGCAGGTTCTCAATGATCTCGATCTTGGTGGAGACCTTCGAGCCACCCATGATGGCGGTGAAGGGATGCTGGATTTCGTTCATCACCTTGTTGACGGCTGCCACTTCCTTGCCCATCAGGTAACCGAACATCTTGTGGTCGGCATCGAAGTAGTCGGCAATCAAAGCGGTCGAAGCATGGGCGCGGTGGGCGGTGCCGAAGGCGTCGTTGATGTAGTATTCGCCATAGCCGGCAAGGGTCTTGGTGAATTCCTTCTGTGATGCCTTGACGGCCTTCTTGGCTTCATCATAGCCTTCTTCACCCTTCTCGATGCCACGCGGCTTGCCTTCTTCCTCAGCATAGAAACGGAGGTTTTCGAGCACGAGCACCTCACCGGGCTTCAGGGCAGCCACTTGGTCGGCGGCTTTCATGCAGTCGGTGGCAAATTGCACAGGACGGCCCAGTAGCTCTTCCAAGTGTTTGATAATCGGCTTGATGGAGAACTTCGGGTCGGGGTTTTTTTTCGGACGGCCGAGGTGCGACATCAGCACGACCATGCCTTTGTCGTTCAAGACCTTATTAATGGTTGGCAGGGCGGCGCGCATACGGGTGTCGTCGGTGATGTTGAAGTTGTCGTCCAACGGGACGTTGAAATCGACGCGGATAACCACGTGTTTGTCTTCGAAATTGATTTGATCGATGTTTACCATGGTATTATGTTTTTATGAGATGATTATTTCTTGGCTTTTTTCTTGAAGCGGCTTTTCTTTTTCTTCTTTTGGCCAGGCTCTTTGGGGATGACCATGTTGATGGCCTTGGGCAGGATTTCGAAGTCGAAAGGCGAATTGTTGAGGTTCTCGCCCTCTGTTTCCACCATCAGCGAGTGGGGTGGGATGGAGACGATGTGGATCTTCTTGCCGCGGAAGGTCTGCACCTCCTTGATTTTGTGGATGAAAGTGCCGTCATAGATGTTCTTCACGTTGGCGGCAAACTTGAAGATGGACACCTTTCGGATGACGGTGACATCAAGAAGGCCGTCGTCGGGGACGGCATTGGGCATCATCATCATGCCACCACCGTTAAAACGGCAGTTGCCTACCGAGAGGCTCAGGATGTCGTCGTCGAAGACCAGCTCGTCGTCAACAGAGAGTTGGACATGGGTGATCTTGTATTTGAACAGGCATTTCACCACGCTGATGAGATAACGTATGGTGCCCCCCTTGCCTTGTTTCTTCATCAGGTTGGTGGAGCTACACACCATCTCATCCAAACCCGTTCCGGCGGCGTTGAGGAAGAAACGTATCTTCGGGTCGCCATCGTTATAGTAGGTCAGTTTGCCGATGTCGTGCGCGAAAGTGTGGCCCGCCTTGATGATCTTGACCACTTCGTCATATTCCAAAGGGATGTCGAAAGTGCGGCGCCAGTCGTTGCCCGTCCCAATAGGAAGGGCGGCCATGGTGATTTCATTGGTGGGTACGACATCCTGGGTGAAGATGCCGTTGATCACTTCGTTGTTGGTGCCGTCGCCACCCACCGCGATGAATTTGCGATAGCCTTTCTCCACGATGGCGTTGCGTACGATTTCAATGGCATGACGGGGATATTCGGTCAGTATGTCGTCGAAGTCAATGCCTTGGTCAATCAGTATCTGTTTGATCTCAGGCCAGTCCTTTCCCGATTTCCCCACCGAGGCCATCGGGTTGACCACCACCAACCATTTGCTGTTTGTTTCGGTCATAAAATGAGTCAGTTTTACTTGTAAAATCTTTCGATTTCGGGGTCAAAGATAAGAAATAAAACAATCAGTCAAGCCAAAAGTGCTCTTCTTTGGAAAAAGTAAGGCCTTTTATCGTTTTTCTTTATGCCCTAATTTAAATATGTGTGGCGAAATGGATTTTTTTCTATTTTTGTCCCCAAAGTTACTAAATATCATGTTTATGAAAAAGAAAACGCTACTTTTCCTTTTTTTCCTTGCATTATTGAGTCCGTTGGCCTCGCTTGCCCAAAGCTTGACGGTGAGCGGTAAAGTCGTTTCGAGCGACGACGGCTACGGTCTCCCTGGCGTCACCATTCAGGTGAAAGGCACCACCTCGGGGACGACTACCGACCTCGATGGTAACTACTCTGTGAAAGCCGACAGCCAGGATGTGCTGATTTTCAGCTATGTGGGTTTTAAGGCCAAAGAGATTGCCATCAAAGGCAAGAATACCATCAACGTCACCCTTGACACCGATGCCCAGATGCTCGACGATGTGGTGGTGACGGCTCTCGGCATCAAGCGTCAGAAACGTGAGCTGGGTTATGCCACCGAAGAGATCGGCGGCGAGATGATCGCCAAATCGGGCTCGGGCAGCGTCATCAGCGCCTTGAGCGGCCGCTCGGCGGGTGTGCAGATCATCAACCCTAACGGCGTCGACGGTGGCTCGTCGCGTATCACCATCCGTGGTAACAACAGCATCTTCGGCGACAACCAGCCCCTTATCGTCGTCGACGGCGTGCCGATGTCGAACGAAGGCGGTGTCACCGACTGGAGCGGTGGCCGCGACTGGGGTACGGCCCTGAACAACATCAACCAAGAGGACATCGAGAGCCTCGATATCCTGAAAGGTCCCACGGCGGCTGCCCTTTATGGCTCGCGTGGCGGCAACGGCGTGGTGCTCATCACCACCAAGAAAGGATCGAAACAACGCGGCCTCGGCATCAGCTACTCGGCTGGTTTCAAGATCACGACACCTTATCTCTACCGCACCGTGCAAAACAAATACGGCGCCGGTGGCCCCATCACCTTCCATACGCCGACCCTGACGCCCATCGACGGCATGACGGATGAGAATGGCAACCAAGTGTATGAATACCCAGGCATCTATAGCGTCGACAACGGTCCGGCGGGCGAACCCACCAACACCACCTTCGGCTACTACGGCGGCGCCCAGAGCTGGGGTCCCGCGATGAACGGCGAGAGCGTCCTTTGGTGGGACGGCGTGGTGAGGAAATACGACCCCCAGCCCGATAACCTGAAGATGCTCTTCAAGAACGGCCACACGATGAACCACAACGTCGCCTTCCAAAATGCCGGCGACTTCGGTAGCGTCCGCGTCTCGTTCACCGACTCGCGTACCGATGCCATCATCGACAACTGTAACCTGCGTCAGACCACCGTCAATGTGGGTA
The DNA here is from genome assembly GCA_001543395.1 of Candidatus Alcium sp. F082. Lineage (GTDB taxonomy): Bacteria > Bacteroidota > Bacteroidia > Bacteroidales > F082 > Limimorpha. The sequence continues at coordinate 3,402 of LPNG01000049.1, forward strand.
CCTTAATCAATGTGTCGGAGAAGATCAAAGTGGATGTGTCGTTCAACTATTTGGACTACTACCGCCTCAACTCGCCTGAAATCGGTGAGTCGAACAGCAACTTCAACAAAGGTCTGCTTTATAGCTGGCCACGTAGCTGGAAAGGCCTCGAAGTGACCTCCTACGAGAACCCTGACGGCACGATGAACCAGTTTGATGGCTATCCTTATCAATACATCTACAACAGTACCTTCTGGACGTTCTATAACAACAATACCACCCTCGACCGCGACAAGATGTACGGCTCCGTCCGCTTGCTGTACGACATCACGCCCTGGCTGACCGCCTCGGCTAAGGTGGCCTTGGACTGGACAGCCGACAACTATACGACCAAGCATAAGCCCACCACCATCGACGGTATGGCGGGCGGCTACTACTCGAAGAGCAAGTCGAACTCGGTGACTCGCGACATGGATTTCCTGCTCACAGCCTATAAAGACAAGATCTTCGGCTCGAAGTTCAACGTACGTCTCTCGGCCGGTGGCGAACAGTATTACGGCTACCGCGACGGTATCAATGGTTCGTCGGGCAGATGGGCCTACGCCAACCTTTACACCATCTACAACTACTCTAACGCCACCGAGCGCACCTTCGGTGAGTCGAAGTGGGAAAAACAAGTCAACTCGCTCTATGCCTTCTTCAACATGAGCTATAGCGACTGGCTGTTCCTGGATATCACTGGCCGTAACGACTGGTCGTCAACGCTGCCCATCACCAACAACAGCTACTTCTATCCTTCAGCCACTTTGAGTTTTGTGCCGACCTCCGCTTTCAAGAATTGGAACTGGGGTCCGGTGAACTTCCTGAAGCTGAGAGCATCGTGGGCTCAGACCGCCAGCGACACCGAGCCTTATCAGCTGACCTACACCTACAACACGGGTTCGTTCGGTCATCAGCTGTCGTCCACCTTGCCTACCGTTGTGCCGCCCTTGGAGCTGAAGCCCCAGCGCCAACGCAGCTATGAACTCGGTTTCGACCTCGGCCTCGGTGCCCGCTTCAATATGGACTTCACCTATTACAACATCTATTCTTGGGACCAGATCCTTTCCTCACCGCTGGCTCCTTCGTCGGGTGCCAACAACGTGACCATCAACACGGGTGTGGTGACCAACAAGGGTATCGAAGCCATCCTGACCTACGACATCGCACAGGGTAAGGACTACGGCGTGCAGGTGGGCTTGAACCTCGCCCGCAATAAGAACAAGATCGTTGACTTGGCTGGCTCCAACATGTACCTACTCTCCGAGATCTGGGGCTCCAACGGCCCTGCCATCGCTGTGGAAGAAGGGGAGGAGTACGGCACCATCTACGGATGGGACTATGTCTACGAATACACCATGCCCGACGGCTCCGTCGTGGGACCGTTCTACGATGCCAACGGCAAGCCTTTGCCGCTGCTGAACGAGACGGGTACCACCTACCTGAAGACCGACAACCGCGTGCCGATTGGCAACTGCGCTCCTTTGGTGACAGGCGGTATCAACTTGAGGGCTTCCTATAAGAACTGGTCGCTCTACGCCTTGATCGACGCCAAGTTGGGTGGTCAGATCTATTGTGCCTCCTACGTGGTGGGTATGCAGACGGGTCAGAGCCTCGAGACGCTTTATGAACGTGAGGGTAATGGCTTACCCTATTACGAAAACGGCGAATTGCTGGGTAATTACGGCATCATCCTTCCCGGTTATTGCATCAACACCGAGACGGGCGAAGCCGTCGAGAACGAACACGTGGTGCATTACCTCTACAAATACATGCCTAACTTCGGCGGCTGGGGCAACATCCTCAGCACCCCGGGCATCGTCAACAACACTTGGGTCAAGATGCGTGAGCTCTCGTTGACTTATGACTTCCCGCGCAAGTGGCTCGACAAGCAGAACCTCTTCAAGCAGGCCTCCATCTCCTTGGTGGGACGCGACCTGTTCTATTTCTACAAGACCTTGCCCGACAACATCAATCCCGAAGGCACCCAAGGCTCGGGCAACGCCCAAGGCCTCGAGTATGCCTCTTATCCTGGCTCACGCTCGTTTATGGTTACACTTAAAGTCAATCTCTAAATACGAAACATCATGAAAAGATATATTCTCATCATTTGTGCAGCAACAATAGCTTTGGCTTCATGTACCAAAGGCTTCGAAGAGATGAATGTAGACCCGTTCTCGCCTCCGGGAACGACCATCGAGGGTTTGTTTAACGGCGTGGTGGGTTCGTTGCAACAAAGCATGAACGAACAGTTCTATCTGCAAAACGAGATTTGGTATCCCGAGACGGAACTTGGCGCCTTGACGTCGGAGTCATGGGGTAACTCGCAGATAGGAACCTCAGAGCTTTGGACGAACTATTACCTCATGTTGTCCAACATCCGTGAGCTTGAAAAACGTTTCGACGCTTATGTTGAGGAACAGGCCGATAATGCCGTATGCGACAAAGTTCGTGCCCAACTTAACATTATGAAGGCTTACCAGACGTTCAAGGTGACCGACGTCTTCGGCGATATGCCTTACTCACAGGCGGCTCGCATCTGGGAGGACCCCGCGTCGCAAGCCACGATGAAGCCTGAATGGGACACCCAAGAGAGCATCTACAAATCGCTGTTGGAAGAGCTGGTATGGTCGCGCGACCTCTTGCATGCCGACTCTGTCACCACAGCCAATGGCAACGAATATTACAAGTTGCCCTACGATGTGCTGCTCAACAACGACTATACGCTTTGGGCCGAGTTTGCCAACTCGCTCATTTTGCGACATGGCCTGCGCATGTACGACAAGGATCCTGACTTTGCCACGCCTTTGTTGGTAGAAGCCTACAACTATATGTACTCCAAAATGAGTACATCGGGCGGTGGAGTTACCGGAGGAGGCATTTGCTTGTGGCCCAGTGTGTTGGGTACCAGCTGGGACATCAATTGGTCGTTCCGCGAGCACAAGCACCTGCGCATGGGCGAGACCGTATGGAGCTGCCTCTCCTCGACCAACGACTTGGATGGTAGCGGCATCTATGATTATCGCGCCTACCTCTTCTTCGACACCAGCCACAAGAACGACAGCTGTCCTGATGGTGCTTGGCGACCTTACCCGCAAATACGCACCATTGAGACGCCTACCGAAGGTGGTTCTCCC
>LPNG01000050.1 GCA_001543395.1 Candidatus Alcium sp. F082
CATGATGGTAACATGCTGGCCAATCCAGACATCATTGCCCACAACGGTATCACCCTTCAGAGGCAATTCATCTTTCACTGGAGCAATGGCACTTCCCCAGTCGCCACCAATGACATAAAACGGATAGGTTGTCACACCGTCCATCCTGTGATTGGCACCATTCATGACAAACTCCACACCCTTGGCAATAGCGCAGAATTTGCCAATAATCAGCCGGTCACCTATGAAGTCGTAGAAATGAGTGACATGCTTCTCGAACTGGTCAGCACCATCCACATCATCGTAGTAGGTATAGTCGCCGATGATGATACGCGGGTTCTTCACCACGTTCTTGATGAAGCAGAGGCTTGGAATCTTCGGATTCGGAAAAGCCTCATTGGAGTTGGGTCTGCTTTTTATCTCCATAAATTCCGATTTATCTGTTTCGCAATTCGGCTGCAAAGTTAATAAAAAAACAATCCTTAAACGGGCGAAATCTACTCGCTGTTCCTTTTGAATGAAAAATACCGCAATCTAAGCCCATGCCTGGATTGCGGTATTGACTGTTACTGACATAATATTACTTTTTGGGTTAATAAAACAATTGTTGCTCTTTTCAAAGATTTGAAAACGAGTTTGTTAGATAAAAAGATTATGCTTTTTTGATTACTGCGGCAACATCTGCCCCTTCCTAGTAACGATGGCCTGAAGCAGATAAACGACCGCGATGATTGCGCCTACCATGTATGGTGACAAATGAGCGGCCAATGCGATAGGCGAAACAATCAGTGGGGAGAGGAACTGTCCCAAATAGAGCGCCGTGGAAAGCAGAGGCATCACGGTGGTGGCCGCTTCCTTGCCCGCTTTCACGCTTCCGATGGTGTTCAGATAGGGAACGCCGATGCCGTTGGCAATGCCGATGAGTGCCGAGCCAAGCAAAAGAAGTGACAAAGAACTTCCTCCGGCAAGGCATAAATACCCCGCCATGAAGCCGATGGGGGCGGCGTATTTCATCTGTGCGGCAAAGCGTTTCATCATTGCGCCAAAAACCAAGCCTACCAGGAAAGCCACCACATCCAAACCCATCATCACCAAGGTGATTCCCGTCACCGAAAGCATCCCTGAGGCTGTCAGCGCGAAGTTGGTGGGATAGATGAAGAAAAGGATCATCACTAAGAACATGCCCACGACCGAAGGGTGGAATTTCTTTAGTAAGTTTAGAGTTGAGGGTTTAGAGTTTAGAGTTGTCGGGTCTTTTTTCATCAGGCTTTCGTTGGGCAGGAAAAGCATAACGAGCACTACGGCGATGAGGCCGAGCAGATACACCAAGAAGGCGTAGTTCCAACTGACTGCGGCCAACATTCCCGCGAGGAAAGTGGCCACCACGCCGCCCATCTGGTTCATGGCAGCGGCAAGACCCATCAGGCGGGCTTGCTCCTCGGGAGGGAAATAGTAGGCCAAAAGGCCCGTGGAAAGCGGCATGATCATGCCCACACTCACACCCAACAAGGCCCTGAGTACCAACAGCACAACGATGTTGTCGGCGAAAAAGGCACCGCTTCCTGCCACCACATAAAGCAGCAGACCGCAAAGGGCGATGGTGCGGGTGCGAATCACGCGGCACAGCATCGGGAAACAGAAGTTAGTGAGGATGATGAACAGTGCGGGCATGCTCACCACAAACTGGATGAGCAGCGGATTGGCGTCAGCGAAATGGGCGCTGATGGCGTTCAAGGCAGGTGCGACGGCGGCTCCCGCCATCACAGTCAGCAGCGACATCGAAAGGATGGTCGCAACAAGAATCTTTGGATTGGATGAATCTCTTTTCATTCGTAAGAATCTATTCAATTAAACATGTGTCCAACTGGCATAGTTCTTACAGATTCACCCTATGATTCGGCTACCGACACGCTCGCCGAATTCGGGTGCAAAAGTACGGAAAATCGAGGAAAGGATGTCCTCTCAAAACAAGAAAAAGTCATAATTATTTCCTCGAAAACACCTTATAAGCCCGATGCAAGGTAGGCAATGTGTTCTTGATTTGGGGCTGATAACGGCTGGCCATCAAAAGGATGAGGGTGATGATGCCGATTAACGCTGCCAAGCCGTAAAGGTTACGAAGACTCAGCATCATAGCATTTTCGGCCACTTCGTTGGCGATGCTGCCGTAGTCATGGCTTCGGAACGAGATGGGGTTCACTTGTGAGCCTAAACCATTGAGGTTTTTCACCATTTCCATTTTGAAAAGATGTCCGCACAAGGCACTGCCCACCGCCGAGCCTGGACCAATACGCACAAAGCCAAGGATGGTCAGCACCTGGAAACGATGCTGCAAGGGCACCACGCCTTCCACGTAGGTGGTCAGCACGATGAAAATCATCACATGGCCAACCCCGTAAAGGAACATTGGGATGTAAAACAATCGAATTGGCGTTTGCGGCGATATGGCAAAAGTCATCAGCAAGACATAAAGCGTGATGCAACCTATACTAATGAAAGTCAATAGTTTGTAATTGAAATGCCAGCGGTCGATGGATTGCACGGAGAAGAAACCGCCGAAAAGGATGCCCGCCAAAACCCACCATTTCAGGTTGGCGATGCTCAATGTGCCATAATGCAGCACTTCCTCGGTGAAGATGTGGTGCAACACGCTTTCGGTACTCATCAGCAAGGCGGCGACAAAGAAAAGCAACAAGATGTTCCATAGGTTGCGGTAACGGAAAGCGGGATATTCCAAATAGGGATGCCGATAGTGAAACATTCTGTAAACCAGCACTGAGAGCGCAACGAGCATCACGCCAATAGCGATATGGGTGTAGGGCGAGCGGAACCATTGGATTTGGTCGCCGTAAACGAAAATGAAGGTGAATGCGCCCAAAACGATGCCCCAAAGGAACATGCCGATCCAACTGATGCCATAGAGCCGATTGAGCGGCATGAGGCGGATGTCTTTCATCAGCACGAAAACCATCAGGGCCACAAGGAGTTGCAAGCCCATCATCAGGTAGTTCATGTATTGCCAAGGCAGGCCATAGACGACATGGTTGGCCACGATGCCCGATAGTTCGATGCCACCAAAAACAACGGTGAACACGATGGCCAAAAAAGGCGCGAAATTATAGCGCGGCGACACCTTCATCATCACCGAGGAGAAGCACTCGAAAGATCCCCAAAGTTTCAGGAAGCCGAAAATAAAGTTAGTGACCGCCAGAATCGGCATGAAGGTGGTGTTCAGGCAGATGATGTTGCACAACACCATGCCTAACGATACGATGAGCAAAATCTGCTTGGTGGTGAAGCGGAACTTGAACCGAAAAAGCACTGGAAAAGTCACGGTGACGCCAATCATGCCGCAGAAACCGCAGAATAGCACATCGTTGGGCGTAAGCGAAGTGGTGGCTGAAATTGGTCCCGAAAGGCCCATGAAGAGCGCGTCCGACATCTGGAAGACAAGCGGAAAGAACAGCGTAATCCAGAAACGGAGTTTTTCGGGGACAAAGTCCTTGTACATGGGCATGGAGAAGCCCTGTTGTTGTCCAGCCATTTAGTTCTCTATTTCACATTCAACATTGAGTCCGGCACGCAGTTGTTTCATAGCCTCGGCATCGTTGTCGGCATCGAATGCGATCTTGACGGGAACGCGCTGCTCGGTCTTGACGAAGTTGCCCGTTGAATTGTCTTGCGGCACAATGGAATAACGGGCGCCAGTGGCATTGGAGATGGCTGTCACGGTGCCGTGGAACGTCTGGTCAGGAAGGGCATCGACAGTGATTTTCATTTTTGAGCCGATGTTGAGGTGACGCAGTTGTTTCTCGCGGTAGTTGGCGATGACCCAGCAGTCTTCGTCGCTGACGATGCTGACGAGATTCATCCCAGGTTGAATGAGTTCGCCCTCATGGATGGTCTTTGGCGAAGTGTAGCCGTCGCAAGGCGCGGTGATGACGGTATAGGAAAGGTTGAGTTCAGCGAGGTTGAGCGCGGCCTCGGCGATGGCGATGCCCGCATCGTTTTGGTCGAGGCGTTGGGTCTGTTCGCTCTTGACGAGGCGGGTGCTTTGCTGCTGTTGCTTCATGGTCTCGTAGCTGGCTTTCATGGCCTCGTATTGCGTTTTCACACCTTCGAATTCGGCCTTGGTGACGGTCTCGCTTTCGTAAAGATTCTTGTAGCGAAGGTAGTCGGCTTCGGCCTTTTGCAGGCGGATTTCCATCTCGCGCAGATTTGCATCGCTGACAGCGATATTGTTTTGGGTGGTGCGGATGCTGGTGTTCATGGCAGCCTTGCCGACAGTGGCGTTTTTGTAGTTGGCCCGTGCCTGCGCCAATTGCAGGCGAAACTCTGCGTCTTCAATCAGGACTAAGGTATCGCCTTTCTTGACGTGCTGGAACTCGTCGAAGCGGATTTCCTTGATGAAGCCAGGCACCTTGCTGCTGACGGGCGCAATGTGCTGATACACCTGGGCATTGTTGGTATATGTGGTCTTCGTGACATGCCAAAACTGGGCGCAGACCCACACGATGCCTGCAATGAGTAGTGCGACAACGATGATGTTGGCAACGATTTTTTTGGTTTGTTTCTTCATGGCTTAGAGTTTTCCGGTTAAATAATTGAGGTTGAGGTAATAATAAATGATGCTGATTTTCGCGTTGACCCATTCCAACTCGGCGGAGAGTTTGCTGTTGGAGGCATCGAGCATGTCGGTGAGGCGAGCCAAGTCGTTGTCGTAGCGGTTGCTCGTCATGCGGTAGTTTTCATTGGCCAAAACCAAGGTTTTCTCACAGATTTCCAAGTCTTTGATTGCCTCCTGATATTTCATGAACACTGCATGGATGCCGTTGTCGATGCCCTCGGCCACCACGGATTTCTCTTCTTGGCTTCGTCGCGTCTCCAAGTTGGCCTTTCGGATGTTGTGGGTGCTTTTGTAAAGTGCCGAGAGGTCGTATTGCAGGCCCAAACCGACAAACCAATAGTTGAAGTTGTTGTTGAGCACAGGCACTTCGATGAGGATTGGGCCGTCCAAGTGGTCTTCTGCGACGAGGGCAAGTTTGGGCCGTCGGGCCGACTTCGCGAGTGATGCTTTCTCTTCGTTCATGCGAATAACGAGGTCGAGTTGCTGAAGGGTTGGCGAGGATGCAATGGCGTTATTATGCCAATCGCTTTCCGAAAGCATGGGTAAAGTGTTTGCTATCAAAGTGGTATCGGGTTCGATTTCGGTAGATGTTTCCAACCCGATGGCTTGTGTTAGTTGATAATTAAGAATGTCTTTTGCATTGTTGAGACGGGTGCGTTGCATCTTGAGGTTTTCGAGTTGCAACTCATAGCGCGTTAGATCGTTTTTCAGTGCCATGCCCTGCTCATGGCGATTTTGGAGGTCTTCGAGCACCTTTTCCACGAGGGCTATATTTTGTTCAAAGACACGCAGTTGGTTGTTGAGTTTGTAGATGTCCAAATAATAGCCTACCAGCAGGAAGTGCGTCTCCTGTCGTTTCTGTTCGTGCTGCAATTGGGCCATCTGGACACCCAAGTCGGCTAATGCGATGCCGCTGTTGAGGGCACCTCCGGCATAGATGACCTGCGCCACCTGAAGGCTGAAGTTGTTGCCAAAATGCGGCATGTCGATGGGCATCCCGTTGCTGAAGTCTCGGTCCCAAAGGTAGCCGTTGCCGATGTAGGAGGCCGAAAGCGAGGTCTTGACGTCGGGCAGGCGACCGCTTTGCGCCGAAAGCAGGCCTTCTTGTGCGACTTGGATGCCGATGCTACTGGTTTTCAATGCCTTGTTGTTCTCGTCGGCAAGACGAAACAACTCTTCAAGCGTCATGCTTCGTTTCTGTGCCTGCGCCGAAACACACAACACAAGCGACAGAAACATCACTGCGTAATGTCTGATTCTCATAAAACGATAAATAAAGGTTATTGCATGGATTTTTGTCCTGTTTTTTACCAAAAGATTAAACAACTAAAATTTTGGATTTCAGCTGGTAACAGGATTTACATGCCTAAAGGCAAAACGCGTTCATTATACGCCAAAAACTCCATTTTCGGGTTGCAAAAGTACGGAAAATCGCAAAAATGGTGTTCCTTGAGGATGAAAAAAATCTGCAATGCAGGTTCAAATGCCAAGTGACTCAAGGGCACACTCAAGTTCGGCCTGATTGTCGCTGAGAAGCATAAGTCGGTCGCCCACATGAAGATGCAAGGCAGGCACGCCGAAACGGCTGCCCGCCTTGCCTGCCAAGATGCTGGCAAAGAATAGGATTGACAGAATCAGTAAAACGAATTCTATTTGCATGATTCCTT